>CAJXRQ010000016.1 GCA_913060505.1 uncultured Desulfovibrio sp. | reverse complement strand
GCAGGCCGGTCTTGAAGAGGTCCGCCGTATCCTGAGTTGCGAGAAGTTGGATTGCATGGTGTTGCCGAATCCGATTATTCACATCGGCTCGCGTGAAGACAAGCTTTTGGAAGAATTGAGATTCGGCTGGTACGATTTGTTTGTGGAAGGCGAGGTAGCCAACTTCAACACCGGCGAATTTCGCAAGCGTTTGCGTTCCAAACTTTATCGGCAGATGCCGTGCCCGGTGCTTATCGTGCGCAATATGATCCAGTCTCATCGGGTGGCGATGGTTCTGGATGAAAAAACGGATGTTGAATCTCTTGTGGCACAGTTTGATCATCTTTTCGGCGGCTCCAAGGTTGCGTTGGACCTTTGTGCGTACGCCATGGAAGATCTGGGCAATCTGACCCGTCCTGATGAGTTGCTGGCTGAAGGAAAGCAGCTGCTGGAAAAACGCGGGTATGCACCGGACAGAGCCTTTTCTTTACTGGGTAGCCCGGATACGGCCGCTCACGCGTTGTCCGATTACGGCATGCTCGTCGTGCACATGGATAGAACATCCAATCGCAAGGCGCCGTTGACAGAGGTTCTCGGCCTCGCGGCCAGCCCGATTCTCATCTGCTGGTAAGCGTAACAAGGGGGTGTTCCGATGAAAATTCTCGTGGCCGTGGATGAAAATGCCTATAGCCGGTATGCTGTCCGGCAAGCAGCAAGGCTTGCTGCCAATACCTGGGCAGATGTCACCATGTTGGCTATTGAAAAAAACTGCACCTACGTTTCCGAAGAAGAGCTTGGGCAGAAGTCTGCCCACCCCAAGTTGGTGATGTTGGATCGCTATTGGTCCGACTTTGTGGATTGCTTTGGTCCTGACGTTGATTTGTACCTCCGAAAGAAAGGAGATTCATTCAAACACAGGGCCGACAAGGTGTTGGAGCTTGATGCTTCCGATCGCAAACATTTGTTGTTGCATCTGCGTAAAGGGGATCCGGTCAAGGCCATTGCCTCTGAAGCGCAATCCGAGAATTGCGACCTCGTCATCCTTGGTTGCGGCCATCATGAGGGCGGCTGGGGGCGAGGTTCCGATGTCCCGGGCCGGGTTGCGGACGCAGCCGACTGTTCCACGTTAATTATTCGTGAGGATGCGGCTCCTTCCAAGATCGTGTGTTGTCTGGACCATTCCGATATTTCGCAGGAATCATTGGAGATGATCAACCAGTGGGTGACGCTTTATGATGCCTCCCTCGAGGTGGTGGGGGTACTTTGCCACGGCGAACTGCATGAAAATGTGGAGGCCAAGATGGGGGAGGTTCTGAGTTATTACCTGAACAGGAATGTCAGGGCCATGGTCCGGGTGGTGGACGAGAAAGATTTGAACTCCTTCATTGAATCCGGACGGGAAGAGGATATCATGGCGCTGTGGCTTCGCCACAAGTCTCCGATGCAAAGGCTTTTCAATAGCCACAAGGTTGCCTCGTTGATTAATCACGCATCTTCGTCCATTCTTGTTTTGCGTTGATATTTTGGCAGCATTCCTTCCTGGTTGCGGTGGGAGGAATGCTGTCCTCGTTTGGTTCCTCCACATGGGCTAGGACTCCAGGCATCGCTTGGAGTCCTTTTGCTTTTGGGCGTAATTCGTTCTAAGTCCTGAAATGGTTTGCTGAACTCTATGCTGACCGTGCCGATTGTCATGTTCCTGTTGGGAAGGCAGAACTGTTTGTGAACTGCGAAAATGAGAGGGTTTTTTATGGAGAGGATTCAATATGTCCACCGCTGTGAAGAAAGTGGAGAACTTCAGTTCCGGCAGGATATTCCAGCTGATTTGCAGGAAGTTGTGGGCAAGAAAGTGATCAGGCGATCTTTGAATACACGGAATGAGGAAGAGATAAAACATCTCGCCGCTTCCTATGCTGCCGAAAATGAAGAGACCTTTCGGAAGCTTCGCGGGGGGCAGGATAAGGCCGTTGATCCGGGAGTGTTCAGTTATTTGCTGTATTGTTGCCGGGATCGGCTGTAAGATTCAGTATTCGTTTCTTCCTTCGCGGTATTTCTTCATTACTTACAGAGCGAGATAAACGTGCTCATAGGCCATATCCACGGCCACTGCGAGCAGCATTACTCCCATGACAAGATTAAAGTATTTGAAATAACTGCTGCCGCTGATGTGGCGGGTGACTGTGGAGCCGAAAACGGCGTAGACAAAAGGCGCTCCGAAGCCGAGCAAGCCGAGTCCGGACGACCAGAGCGCAATAGCTGCTCCATCTATCCCGGCCGCTGGAAATTGCACGGTTGTCACTGGCAGGACGGCCAAAAATGATTTCGGATTCAGTAGTTGCATGAGGAAGCCTTCCTTGAATCCTACAGGAGACAAGCTGTTTTCGTCCGTTGTCTTGACTTCTGCCGCAATAATTTTGAAAGCAAGATAGCAAATAAAGCATGTACCCGCTGCGGCAATGATCGGCATTGCCTTGCCATTGATTACGGTACTTCCCGTGTAGCCTATCAGAAGAAACCAAAAGAAGAGCGCGCAGGCCACTCCGAGACAGAAAGAAATGTGTTTGGCGGGGGGGTGCTGTATCCCGATGTTCAGGCTGAGAATATTCACCGGGCCTGGAGTGTACATTATCCCGATGCAGTAAATGAGAATGCCGAGCATGGTATTACCTTTGAGTCGCCAATTGGTGTTGATATTGTTTTGGCGTGATGCCGAATGACCTTTTGAAGTGGCGATTAAGATGACTTACGTCGAAGAAACCGAAATCCTGTGCAACGTGGCTGGGTGGTCTTCCTGACTTGAGTGCCAGCTTTGCCCTGTTGATTTTGTGGTTCAGAATGTATTGGTGCGGCGTCAATCCGAATTGGCTTCGAAACAGGCGAATGAAGTGGAACTTTGAAATATTGGCCACTTTGCTGAGGTCATTGATTGAAATGTCATTTTCCACGTTGTCGTGGATGTAATCCCTTGCGCGCAACAGCAGTTTGTCTTTATTTTTTCTCCATGCGTCCGGGTGAAATCTGCCCATTCGTTGGGTGAGCCGTTTCGCTATCCTGTACAGGCAATGTTCATATTGAAATGACGTGGTGTCATTTCCGGCAACAAGGTTGGATATTTCCAGAATCAGGTGTTGGAGCGTTGTGTCTTCGAAATTCGTTTCCGGGAACCGTAAATCCGTGTCGAATATTTGGACGGTACTTGCCATCAGGGGCAAAAATTCTCGTGGATTGATGTAGAGCATCGTGTACTTCAGTGTTGAATCCCCACCGGGATTGCCATCGTGAACATCTTCCGCATTGAACAGAATGATATTGCCAGGATTGCTTTTGAATCCCTTGCCGTTGCAACTGAATTCCTGAATGCCTTCCAGCGTAACGCCCAAAGCGATATCCTCGTGAGCATGTGGGGAGTAGGAAAAATCCGACATGACAGCATTGAGAACGGTCATACCGTCGGTTTTCCGGGCGTTTTTGAATTGGAATTGGTTCGGCTTCATGGTCATTATCTTTTCCTTCCGTTCTGTTTGACAGAATAGGAGCCCTGCGAAAGAAAAACTTGGACAAAGTTGCTCGATTGCCTTTCCGCTCCCAAAAGCAATCAGGAGCTTATTGATACGTAGTTACGGTGACAAGCGAGTCAAGCAAAGAGAGTCCTGTGACCGCGGCTTTCTATGAGACGGTTGGTCCGGGAGGTGTGCTGTTCATGCGGAACTGGTCTTGCCTGAAAAAAACGGCCCGAACTTTTTTGGTTCGGGCCGTTTTTTTCAGCTCCACCGGATGAGGTGTGTCTCGTATTTGCTGACCAATCCCGGATGTATGGGAATGATACGTACGCCATATCGGCATGGTCCAGAGAAGGAAGGCGAGTATTCAGCATGGAATTCAAGGCTGTTGCCCTCCGAGTGCTTCAGGCTCATAGGCACGCAATCAAGGACTGTACTTTCGTTTGTGTCCGCCAAGATCAGTTCGGCAAGGATTTCTTCACTCAGCATTTGGCCTCTATCCACCTTGGCATTTACTTTGAGTGTCTTCCCCAGTTTGAAAACGTCGCCGTGAATGCCGTCTACGCGTACCTCACGAATATTGACAGTGGCAAAACGGCCGGGAATACGTTTGCGCCAATCACCTATTTCTTTCGCCAGGGCATTGTCCTTTTTGGCACGCTTGGCCAGGATATCTATAGCGGGCGTATACATGTCGTTTATGTAGTCATGCACCATCCGGTGTGTTCCATACTGACGGAAGGCGGTTTTCATGGCTTCCTTCATGCGGCGTATCCATGCGTGCGGAACTCCGTCCTCATTTCTTCCGTAGAATTCGGGGATGACTTGGGTCTCAAGAACTTCGTACAGGTTGTCGGCATCCACGATGTCCTGATTTACCTGCGTTTCGTACACAAGGCCTTCACCCACAGCCCATCCGTTATGGCCGTCAAATGCTTCGTCCCACCAACCGTCGAGAATGCTGCAATTGGGAACTCCGTTGGCCGCGGCCTTCATGCCGCTGGTTCCACTGGCTTCCATAAGTCGGGTTGGATTGTTGAGCCATACGTCTGCACCGGAAACCAGCAGGCGGGCCAGCCGTATGTCGAAGCTTTCGAGGAAGATGACCCGGCCCATGAAGTCGTCCTGCTTGGCAAGACGGCATATGAGGTTGATGAAGCTTGCTCCGATCGTGTCCGCAGGGTGGGCCTTGCCTGCGAAAATAATATTGACCGGCCTGCCATGATTACAAAACAGTTCCTTTGTCTTTTGCAGATTGTGGAAAAGCAGGGTTGGCCGTTTGTATGCCGTGAAGCGCCGGGCAAAGCAAAGCGTCAGATGGTCTGGATTGAGAGCATTCAGGAACATGCGCAAGCGGTTGGGGGCTTCTCCTTCGCGTGTCCATTGTTCGGTTATGGAATGACGAATTTCCTCATATAATTTGTGTTTGAGAGCTACGTGAGTATCCCAGAGGCGGCGGTCGTCAATACTGTCGAGGCAGTCCCAATCGTGCTTGCCTTTGAGCGTTTTGTGGATGGAAAGGTTGCAGGTTTCCTCAATGGCATGGCGCAGTCTTTCATCCAGCCATGAAGGGATGTGTATGCCGTTGGTTATGTGCCCTACCGGCACTTCACTGAGCAGGAATCCCCGCCATAAATCCATCCACATTTTTCGGGATACGTCCCCGTGCAATCGGCTGACGCCGTTGCGGATGCAGGAAAGCTGCAAGGCCAGCACGGTCATGTTCAAATGGTCGGCCTCCTCCGCATAGATATGTCCCATGTTCCACAAGGCGTCCCAGGGAACGCCCATTTCCGCAGCGTAACTGCGGAAGTAGTTCTCCACCAATGAACGTTCGAAACGTTCATTGCCGGCTGGAACCGGCGTGTGCATGGTGAACACGGTTGAACCGCGTACAATCTCCTTGGCCGTGGCAAAATCCACATTGCCCACCAGCATCAGTTGGCGCATGCGCTCAAAAAGCAGGAAAGCGGAGTGCCCTTCGTTCAGGTGATAGAGGCTCGGTTCAATGTCCAGCGCGTTGAGGAGTCTTACGCCTCCGACACCAAGAACGATTTCCTGCTCGATCCGTCCTTTTGACGACGGTTCATATAATCTGGATGTTATGTCCCTGTCCGTTCGGGAGTTTTCCACCACGTCGGTGTCCAGCAAATAGAGCTTTGCCCTTCCTACCCTGATTTCCCATATTTGGGCGTAGACGGTTCGTCCGGGCAGGTCCACTGTTACCAGCACCCGTTCGGTTTCGCCGTTGTGCAGTTGAACGATGGGCATGGAGGCAAAGTCGTTGTCCCAGTATTCCACCACCTGATCGCCGTTGCCGTTGATTTTTTGGTGGAAGTATCCCTGCTTGTATAACAGCGAAATGCCGACAAAGGGCAGGTTCAGGTCACTGGCCGATTTGATGTGATCGCCTGCGAGCAGTCCCAATCCTCCAGAATAAATGGGGATTGATTCGTGAAGTCCAAATTCCATGGAAAAGTAGGAGACCGGATTTTTCCATGTGATTCCCGAACAATCAGCATCGGCCTGCAAGGCCATGTATTTGTCGAAACGTTCCATCACGCTATTGAGGCGCGCCATGAACTCATGGTCGTTTGCCAGTTGGTCAAGCCGCTCCTGTTCCATGGTGTTCAGGAAACTGACCGGGTTGTAGCCGCAGTCATGCCACTTGGTGCTATCCATCCATTCAAACAGCTCCTGAACGTCCCGATGCCAAACCCACCACAGGTTATTGGCCAATTCCCATATCCGGGCGAGCGAGGCCGGCAGCTCCGTGACGACCGAGAAGGAACGAAGTCTCGGCTGGGTGGTGTTGACGCCGGTAAAGCTGATCAACTCTCCGGGAGCCGCAGCCATGCGTTGAACGCCAGCGACCCGTTCCGTTTTTATGGCGTCGGCCATTTCGTATGCTTCGACATAACGCAAGTAGAAGTTTTTCCATGTTGTCTCTTCGGCGAGTTTTCGTACTTCGAAAGCCCTGTGTGTACGTTCCTCCTTGCTCCAGCGAACGAATTCTTCCAGGAATCTTGTCAACTTGATCAGGGCTGCGTCATAATCGTCGTCCAGTCGGTTGAGCACATGCACGCCGGGATGTCCTTCCGGATATTTTTCCATGACCCATTGCCCGAAACCTGCGCGGTCCGCCGTGACTGTGGGCACGGCAAAGGCTGCGCTTTCCATGGGCGTGTATCCCCATGGTTCGTAAAAGGAAGGGAAGACCGTCAGGTCCATGCCGGCGAGAGCATCATAGTATTCAAGGTTCAGAATACCGTCGTTGCCGTCCAGATAGACCGGAATGAAGATCACACAGCATTTGTTGCCTTGCGTGTTCATCAGTTGCTTTTCCCGGCAACGGGCCACAATGGGGTCATGATCCGGGTCGCCAAGGTGGTGTGTGGAAATCCCCGCGTATTTTTCAATGGCTGCCCGTTCACTTTTCAGTCTGCGCCGCGCTTCTTCACTGAAACCTGCATAGCCACAACTGACCAGCAGGAAGTTGACGATGGTGACGTCTTCACCGGATCCGGCCAGCTGTTGGTCGATGTTGGACAGGCTGTCCAAAAGCAGGTCAATGCCCTTGTTGTGGAATTCGTACCGTCCACTGGTAGCAACAAGCAGAGTCTTGGAAGGTTTGAGTTCCCGTTCCAGAAAACGGGAGGCCAGCTTGATGAGTTGGGGACGTACCCTCTTGCGTGTTTTTTCCACTTCTTCGGGTTCGGCAAATCCTTCCAGGTTGAAGCCGTTGACTGTTACCACCGCCGGGTTGGTGCCCAGCAGGTTTGTTGCTTCCTTGCGGGTGATGTTGGAGACCGTGGTAAAACAATCCGCTTCTCGTGCAGAAACCGATTCCATGGAATGTTTGGCGGTAACGCCAAAGTTCTTTGCTTCCTGCGAAGGTTCTATTTCCTCCAACTGGTCATAGATGTCCACACCGGAACCGGACATGGCCCGTCCCAACATGGTTGCGTGTGTGGTCAGAAGGGTTGCGACCCCGGGAGCATGTTTTTTCAGGTAGAGAACGCCCGCTCCGCTCATCCATTCATGGAAATGACCGAATACGTCGGCGATTGCCTCCACATCGTCGCTTATTTCCTTGATGACCATGGCGGCAGCCGTGCTGAAAAGCACCGGTTCGATGTAGTCCCATGCTCCGGCCATGGAATCCACGCCGAAATCATTCCAGAGTTGGAAGAGCAGTTTGTCGTGGTCGGGAATGGCGTTCTGGAAGCCTACGAGAATGACCCATGGAGAACCGGGGATATCCCAGCGGCCGACAGCGGTGGGAATGTTCATGCCTTCAAGCCGGTCAAGCGTAGGAACAAATTCCTCAGGCGGATCGCATTGGCTGAAACCGGGATTGCGGTCGAGCAGCGGCCCCATCGCCACATACCTGCCACCGAAGGTTTTCATGGCTTCGGCCGCCTTGCTACTGATAACGGTGTGGATACCGCCTACCTTGTTGCATACTTCCCATGATACTTCGAAAAGCCATTTGGTTTCCATATGGGGGCTCCCTTGAGCACCTACTGGTGCGTCTTTGTCTTGAGTTCGAGGGCAAAATCGTTCAGCGCATTCATGTAGACAATAAATGCCTGATGGGGCGTTTCATACGGGTTGAAATATTTGTGAACGTCGCCGTCAGAGAACCATTTGGTGCACATGTAATAGAAATGGTCGCTGGTGAGCATCTCGCGCCATGTCGCTTCCATTTCGTCGTCGCCGCAGCCCTGAACAGCATCTTCAAGGGCGTATGCCAGTTCGGCGGCCTGATCTTGCATGGGGTTTCCCAACCATGCCGTCACGTCTCGCTCAAGGTCGGCCCAGGACGTGAAGTGAGGCACGTCCAGTTGAGCTACCGGGTCGAGATTTGCCGTTGTTTCTGTCGGGGTGCGGAACTGAAAATCCCGATGGGCCAGAATGGCGCGGGGCAGGGACCGGAAAAAATCGAAAATGCCGGTGTCCGCCCACTGGTGCTCTCCGATAGTTTCGTAATCCATGAACAGGTTGATGACCTCGCCGCTGCCAGCCACATCATGAACCCAACGGGCATACTTTTCCGTGGTAAGCGGCCATTCAGCCCAGTTGCGGTCCGAGAACCGGAAGGCGACGTCGTCCGAAAGCCGGTAATTTTTGAGCAGAGCCTTGATCTTTTCGCAGCCTGCTGGCTGGTATACGAAGTTTGGCGTTCTCCAGCCCAATACCTGATCCGCTCCTTCTGTCAGGATGGTCTTGTACCCCATGCGTTCCACTTCCTTCGCGAGCTCGTTGTTGTAAATAAGCTCGGTATTGCGAAAGGCTGTGGGAGCACGGCCAAACAACTCGGTCATGACGTCATGATGTTTGCGTACTTGCCTTTTGAATTCCTCCCGCGAAAAGAGAAAGGACAGGGAATGGTAGTATGTCTCCGCAATGAATTCCACGCATCCTGTATCGGCAAGTGCCCGAAAAGTATCCAATACTTCGGGGCAGAATTCCTGAAATTGTTCCAGTGCAACGCCCGTGATGGAATAGGAGATGCGAAAGTCTCCCTGAAATTCGCGAATCAGGTCCAGCATGAGTCTGTTGGCGGGCAGGTAGCATTTGTGGGCGACCTTGCGAAGAATTTCGGCATTTGCACGATCATCACGGTAATGGTGTTTTCGGCCCATGTCGAAGAATGTGTATCGTTGGTCCAGCCTCATGGGTTGATGGACCTGGAAGTAGAAGCATACGGATATCATCTCCAGCCTCCTGCGAGTTCACGGTATACGTTAAGAACATGTTCGGCTGCGATTTCCCATTTGGTGCGTTTCAGTGTTTCCAATCCCTGTTGCACGATTTGATCAGCCCGCTCCTTGTTATCAAGAAGATCAAGAATTTCGTCGGCCAGACGGTCAACATCCCAGAAGTCAATTTTTACCGCTCCATCCAGCATTTCAGCTACACCTGACTGTTTGGATACGATGGCGGGGACATTATAGACCATAGCTTCCAGTGGCGTTATGCCAAAGGGTTCGGATACACTGGGCATAACATAGAGATCACTCATTGCATAAATGCGTTCCACATCCGTGCCTCGAACAAAGCCCAGGAAATGGAATTTGTCCGCAATGCGCAATTCCGCCATGCGTTCCACCATGCGGTTGAACATGTCGCCGGAACCGGCCATGGCAAAGCGCACGTTCGGTTGTTTTTTTATCACTTTGGCTGCTGCTTCCACAAAGTAATCCGGACCTTTCTGGAAGGTTATGCGCCCAAGAAAAAGCACCAGCTTTTCCCTGAATGGCTTTTCCACCCGTAGTTGGCCCAGCCTGCGTTCTTTGGACACGGCGTTGTGCACCACAGTTATTTTGGCCGGGTCAATGGCGTATCGTTTGACGATGGTATCCTTGGTGAAGTGACTCACCGCAATGATGCGGTCCGCCGCTTCGAAACCGGCCCGTTCGATATCATATATCTGCTGGTTGACGTGTTCGCCGCTGCGGTCGAATTCCAGCGCGTGGGCGTGCATGACAAGCGGTTTTCCCGAAACCCGTTTGGCTTCCATGCCGGCCGGTGCCGTCATCCAGTCGTGCGCATGAATGACGTCAAAGTCTTCCTTATGCGCAAGATGCGCGCAGATCAGGCTGTATCGAACGATTTCGGCCATGAGGTTTGAGCCGTAGCCGCCGGAAAAATCCTGCTCGTCCATGGACAACACGGCCTCTGAACTTAACAGTTCCTTTTGCACGATGCTTTGATACTCCGTGTCCGTGATATACGGGCGCAACGGGGAAAGAACTTCAAGCATTTTAACCCGCTCGCGAAGTTCGCGGATGTCTTGGATACCTACCTTTGCGTGGATCTGATTGGCTCCTAACAGGGTGAGATGCCTGCCTTCCTCATTCGACTCCATGCGTGGAAGTACAAAGGTGACGTCCACGTTATGCTGTGCCAGCCCTTTGGTCAGGCCGAGGCAGGCCGTGCCAAGACCACCGGAAATGAAGGGCGGGAACTCCCACCCGAACATGAAAACGCGCATTTATCGGCCTCCCAGCAATTTGTTGAGTCGTACGGATTCCGCCACGCTCCACGCCTGGGCCATGCAGCCGTTGGGTTCGTGCGGCGGGTTCCCCGTGTAGATTTCCGGTATTGATGCGATTCCGTAGTCCTCCGGGAATGAACGCAGGATGGGCTTGAAAAACTTGCGTAAGAAGTCTTTGGTAGCCTTTCTGTCCTTTGTCTGGCGCATCATGGCCTCACCAAAATGTCCAGCCAGCCACGGCCAGACAATGCCTTGGTGATAAGCCGAATCGCGGTCATCAGGGCTGCCACGGTAAAATGGAATGTAAGCCGGATTGCGCGGGGAAAGAGTGCGCAGCCCGAAAGGCGTCAGCAGATGATCCTGTACGCAGGATACGACGGTTCGCATTTCCTCCATGGTCAGCATGGAATGTGGCAGAGAAACCGCGAAAATCTGATTTGGGCGGATGGAGCAGTCTCGCCCTTCGTGGTTGACCACGTCGCAAAGACAATTGTCTTCCGGATTCCAGAACCTGTTGGTGAAGTTTGCGGCCAGGCGGTTTGCTGCTTCTCTGGCGCGGTCGACAAGTTTATGTTTTTTGCCATCCATCTGTTCCAGATAGAAGCACAATGCATTATACCACAGGGCATTGATTTCCACTGCGGCCCCGTGGCGTGGTGTTACCGGTTTGCCGTAGGCCTGCGCATCCATCCATGTAAGCTGGGTGTTTTCATTGCCCGCATGCAAAAGGCCATCAGCATCAATGCCGCATAAGGGCACCTTGTTATCCAGATGCGCCTGGATGATTCGTTGCAGGGCCGGCAGTATTTTTTTGCGAACAAATTCCCTGTTTCCGCCCGTTTTCAGGTATTCCTGCACGGTCCAGAAAAACCACAGGGAAGCGTCCACGGAATTGTATGCCAGATGCTCCGATTTCTGGTCCAGATAATTGGGAAGGAGTCCGCCTTTTTCCAGCTTTGCATAGGAGGTGAGCACTTCCTCGCCAAAAGCCTGCCTGCCGCTATGGAATGTCAGGCCGGGCAGGGCGATCATTGTGTCTCGTCCCCATTCTCCAAACCATTGGTATCCTGCAACCACAGAGGCAAAGTCCGAAGCATTGCGAATCAGAAACTGACCTCCTGCGTATTGCATTTCGCGTACGCACTTGCTGCGGTCCCGGCAATTTTCGTATAGGGATTCGCGGCGTTTGATTTCCTTTTTGCGGAGTTTGGAGAGATCTCCCAAACGTTCCGTTGATGCCGCGAATATGACCGGTTTGCCCTTATTCAGTTCCATTTCAAACATACCCGGACAAAAGAGGTCTTCCTGATAGTCGAACCCCCGTCTGCGTTCTTCAAGATATTCCACATTCCGCATCCATCTGGGGCCGGGGAAGAATGTTGAAGTCCGGCTGGTGCCCATATGCAGTGGCGGCATGCCTTCATACGGTTCGATTATGCAGCCGTTTTTTTCCGGGAATGTCTTTGGGCGCAGGAAAAGGTTTTCGGACGTCAACTGATGAACGTCACGGTATGCCAACAGTGGGCGAATGCGTAACGTTGGTTTGATCCTGCCTTCCAGCAACTCATAGCAGAGCAGTACCGTGTTGCGTCCATGAACCATGAGTATTGTTTTCCGGATCAGGGCATCGCCGATGCGATAGGTTACCGCGGGATAGAGATCCTGTTCAAAGCCTTCCACAAACTGGTGCCCCGTCGGATGGTAGACACCGGGATATTTGTTGGTGGAAAGGAAGAACTCTCTTTCCCCGTCCGTGACTGACGTTTCCACTTTTGAGAGCAGTACGTAACGGCCACGAGGCTTTTTGAGCGCAGCAACCAGCAGTCCGTGGTATTTGCGCGTGTGGCAATTGATGATCGTACTGGATGCGTACCCGCCAAGCCCGTTGGTATCCAGCCATTCCTTGCGTGTCGCCGTCTCGGTGTTGACGCACGCAACCCTATGAATTCGTAACATATTCACCACCATGGCAAGAGGAAAAACACAGATTGGAGAATGAACAAGAGAAGAGGCTTCTCTACTCCAACCTTAGATAGAAGAATGCAAATATATGCAAGGGAAAAGTGGAGAAGGCAGGTTATAATGTGAGAGATTGTGTTGCGTGAAATGGAGAAGAGGCTTTTTTCTGGTGCAGTGCCGTAGGCAAACGTTTGTTTGAGGCTTCTGTGGAAATGCTGCGGGAATGAGTGCACGGGTAGCTATGGATAAAGAGGCAGTAAATTGTTTATGGAGAGGGGGGCGGGATGTTGGAACAGGTCTCTTTACTGTTCTGTTGATTTTTTTGTGGCGAAGGCAAACCCGTTAACCGTTAGCGCCCGGGATAACGGTTAGCGGCGTATTGCGGTACAAAATTATTCACTCTGAGCAAAGCCGCAGGGTGATGGACCTTGCCGAATGTTTTTATGAGGGGCAAAGGATTAGTGTTCGCTGCTGCTGGACAGCAAACGGTTGATTGTGGAGGATAGCCTGTCGATGTCCATTGGCTTTGGCAGGTAATCATCGGCTCCGGCCTGAATAAAGGTTTTTTTGTCCTCTTCAGAGGCAAACGCCGTGAGAGCTACGATAGGAATTCCGGTGTGCTGATTTCCTGATTTGCCTGCCCGAATGGCCTTGATGGCCGAGACTCCGTCCATGACCGGCATCTGGATATCCATCAGGATCAAGGAATAATGTTGTTCGGGAAGTTGGGCGAGCGCTTCCTTTCCGTTCTCAACGCTATCAACACGGTAGCCTGCTTTTCGCAGCAGGGACTGGACTGCCAGCCGATTAATCTTGTCATCTTCCACCAACAGTATTGAATGTTCTGCCGTATCATTGAGGAGAATGGTTTCCGCCATGGCTGATTTCGGTTCAGTCGTCTTTGCTACTTTAAACGGTAAACAGACGTTGAAAGTGGATCCATGTCCCGGATCGCTTTCAACCACCATACTGCCACCCATCAGTCGTACAAGTTGTCTGACGATGGATAATCCCAATCCAGCACCTTGATATTTGCGCTCAAAGCCTTCATCCACCTGCGTGAACGCTTCGAAAAGAGGATCGATTTCATCCTCCCGAATCCCAATGCCCGTGTCGGAAATGGAGAACATGATTCTGTAGCTGTCAGCGGTGTTGCTTGAAAGAGGGTACGCTGTCAGACGCACGTGTCCTTTATCTGTAAATTTGACGGCATTGCCGACCAGATTGTTCAAAATTTGCTGAACGCGAACCGGATCGCCTGTCAGGTGGTTTTCCAGCATCTCATCTGTGGAGATTTCAAACGCCAACCCTTTTTGTTGGCATGCAGGACCGAACAGTTTTTCGACAAAGAAGAGACATTCCTGCAGTTCAAACGGCTTTTCCGTTAAACCGAACATGCCTGATTCTACTTTTGTCAGATCCAGAATGTCGCCGAGCAGGACCGCCAGCCGTTCTGCCGACTGTTCAGCCAGTTCGACATATTCTTTTTGTTCCCCATCAAGCTGGGTAGTGTTGAGGAGGTGGTGCATGCCGATAATACCATTCAATGGAGTTCTCAGCTCATGGCTCATGTTTGCCAGAAAAATGGTTTTGGCATGGTTGGCGGATTCTGCCTTGGCTTTTTGATCCTTCAGTTCCGTTTGCTTTTGCAGCAACTGTTCATGCGTGAGGTTCAGTTTGCTGACCATTTCGTTGTATGCTCTGCCAATGTCCAGTAGTTCCTTGGGGAGTTGTTCAATACCCAGAGCCGTGTTGAATTCGCCTTGCCCCAGTTTGTCGAATGCCTGCCGGAAGCGTTCCTTGGCAGCTTCAAAAAGCGCATCCTTGGGCAGGACCGTCATGCACATCCAGTTTGTTGCGTTCAGGCACACCCAGTAAAGGAAATACTGGTTTGCATTGGTTATTACTGTGTACCCCGTTCGCTGATCAAACAGTTCAGCAAGATCCAGTTGAGCAAAGGCTTCATGGAGTTCCTTGAACGGGATAAGTGACAGTTCTCCCTTTTCCATGTTTTCAACAAAGATTCCGTGGCTACTGGCGATAACCTGTCCGTCCCGTTGCACCACGCATGTGAGTTGGGCTTCTCTTGTGGGTGTCAGGACCAATGGTCGAATCAGGGTGTCCACAACAAGATCGATACTCCAAAGCCCAACGAATTCATCATCGACATAAATGGGGATGGAGCCTGCCAGAATGAGACCCTGGCCTGCATAATCTATATGAGGAGGAGACCAGCGGACTTTGCGTTCCGGGTTGGCTTCCGGGGCTACGGAACGGTAAGTATGGTACTCGGACCATTGAAAATCCGGGGTGATGGCCGTTATCTGATCTATAAAAGGATATTGCAGTGCCGTGCCGGTTATGTCCTGGTAGTATATCCAGACCGCGCCGGGCAATCGATGGTGCAATGCCATGAGAATCGGTCCCATGTCCCGGTGACAGAAAAGGCGATACCGAGCGTCTGCATCGTGTTGCTTCTCCATGGGCCATGAAAAACTCAGCGTTTCCTCCGGCAAGTGGCCGTTACGGCATGCCTCAAGGTGTGGCAGGCTTTGGTAGAAGCCGTCTTCATCAACTCCGAATTGATCCTTTTGAAGCCATGCGTCTATGGCTTTTCCGTCATGGGGATTGAGTTGGAAAAGGGTGTGGGAAAGACAGGCAAGATAATGGAGGATGTCTTCCACCCGGTCCAATTCGCAGGAAATACCCCGTGCAACAATTTTGAGTTGGGTTTGTATGCGCTCTAACTCAAACATTGTATGCCTCGCAGTGCGGTATTTACTGGTTCATCTTATGTTGATCATTATACTTCGTGCAATGGTGGTGATATTATTATCCCCTTATTGAGAGGTAATTCCAAGGCTTCGCAGGAATATCTGTTTCATGTTTGCAAACGTGGTCAGCCAGGGAAAGTGCGTTGGACTTTTTGGGCTTGGCACGTAATAAATCCGGGTTGGAGTTTTTAATTTTAAAAAGTGGTGATGTGAACATGCTTTTTCAGAACGATCACAGCTATGAACGAGAGCTTTTTGATCAGAAAGATTGTACCGAAATTCTTGAGCAATGTACGTTTTACGGATGTGTTTTCAGGAACTCATCGTTTCAGGCAACACGTTTGGTGGAGTGTGTTTTTGATGAGTGCGAATTCGTTGACTGCAATCTGTCGCTTCTGGAGATCGTGGGGTCAGTTTTTACAGGGGTACGGTTTACGAATTGCAAGCTGTTGGGCATTGACTGGAGCAGCCCCGGTGGTTTCTTTTCCGCTTCCTACTCGGGGTGCAACATGGGCAATAACGCCTTTACCGACATGAATCTGAAGAAGCTTGTTTTTTCATCCTGCGTGTTGGGTAGTGCGTCCTTTTACAATTGCAATTTGCAAAGGGCCGTCTTTGACGATTGCGATTTGGCGGAAAGCCAATTTTACAGAACCGATTTGAGCTACGCGGACTTCAGGACTTCCCGTAACTATTATGTCAATGCAGAGACCAATATTCTGAAACAAACACGTTTTTCCTTGCCTGAGGCTGTTTCTTTGCTTGCCAACCTGGACATCGTTATCGAGTGACTTGTTTTATATCCTTGAGAATTGATTGCGGCGCATCAGCATTGTTTTGTCATATTTGTATTTGATTCAGATCGGATTGAATTGTAATTGCTTGGGCACAAAACAACAGAATACAGGAGACCACTAATGAGCGAAGAGGTTGCGGAATCTCTGGCTGTTATGCCGGTTCAACGCAAAAACGGAACGTATGCCTTGCGATTGTGCCTTGATCAGGGACTATTGACGCCTGCCATGACGCGACGAGTGCTGGATATAATGGAAGTTTGTCCAGGAGTAAGTTTGCGTGCCACCACAGGGCAAAGGATGAATTTGGAGGGCGTGCCCGAGGCTCGGCTTGACGAGATTGTTGCCATGATGGGAACCTCCATTCCCAAGTGTCCTCCCGGTATGTCCGTCTGCTCCGGCGGCGAGTTATGCCGATTCGGCAAGCAGGCTACTCGTGAGATGTCCGAACAATTGTTGTCTGTGATTAAAGCAAACGGGCCGTATCCGTTCAAGGTCAAAACAGGAGTGTCCGGTTGCGGAATGGCCTGTGGACTGAGCTTTGTCCGCGATATTGGTTTGGTGGGCAGAACCGAAGGCTGGGATGTCTATTTTGGCGGTTGTGCCACAAGTAAAGCTGGCCCCGGTGTTTTGCTGGGGCAAGAGCTCTCCCGGGAAGAGACTCTCGCCGCCATCGGCCGGGCCTTGGTCTTTTATCGGGAAAACGGCAAGAAACGGGAACGGACCAGTGCATTACTCCGGCGTTTGGGGCAGGATGCCGTACTAAGGGCTGTCCGGCAGGCAACTGTGTGAGGCGATTCTCTCTGTAGTAAGATATTGCCTGCCTGTCAGGCTGAATTGACCGGATTTACCGGCATGTCCAGATGTTGCGGCATGCCGGTATTGTTTGATCTCACCACTTTCCGTCGTTAAATTGCATGCATACCTACGTCCTGTTGGGAATTCTTCACGCCGTATCGTTGCAATTCCAAGAGGTAGTCGCGGTGGCGCAACAGGTAGAAGGACAGGGCTTTTGTAAAATCGCGCCCAACAAGTCCATCCACAAAAAGCCGGGCAACTTCCCTGTCCTGTTTGAGAATTAACTGCGAAGCCAGAACGATCTCTTTTTCTTCACCTGTCATGGCCTGAAGCGCCTTGTTCAAGGCCTCGGTCGCACGTGGTTGGTAGTAGCGGATATAGAGGAGGTCCAAGGCGTTGGCAATGACGATGGATGCGAAGTCCGTGTCCTGCTTGCGTGAGAAATCTATGAATTCTTTAGGGTTTTTCATGAGTTCGAGCATGTTCTTATTGGGAAAGAGTACTTCCATCCGGGAAAACACTTCAAGCACTTGCGCGATTTTTTTGGCGTAGTCCCATTGGCGTGTGGAGATGTTTTGTCCTCTGTCGGCCAAGCCTTCAATAACGGCGCCTACGCAGTCCGAGGCCAGTTTTGATATTACGGCTGCCCAAAGTTGCAGGGTGGCATTTACGTCGGCATGTCCTGCAAGAGTAAGTGCAAGTCCCAGAGCAAAGTTCATACCCAAAGCTATGGGCACGGATAATACGCTACGGAAAAAATTGGCGAAGGCCGCGCTGCGAGGAAAACCACGGAACAGGTTGTGTCCCGTGACGTATACCCCGTTTGTCAGTGCTATTATGGTGTATAGCATTAGTGGGGCTGTTGAAGTGTCTATGCCGAATTGTTGCTTGAGGAGAAGGGTTTTACACATCCAGTCAAGCAGCGGGACCGATATCCCGGTGTAAAGGAGCGAGTCCGCGATTCTGTCCCAACTGACGTATTCGTTCCACGGAAGGTACGGGGAGCGGTGGAATCCGCCGCCGCCCAGTACTGCCTGGATGATGTTCCGAATTCCTGTGATGGAAAACCAGATAATCCCACCCAGGTAAGTCAGAATCCACCAGTCTTGCGTCAGATAGAACGTAAGAAAAGCCGGGATGAAGCCGAGCAATATCTTTAGCAGGTTGATGGAAAAGGAATTGAGGTATTCGAAAGGAACACGTTCCGTTTCCGGCGTGTTCTCATGTTCCAGATGCAACTCATTGTCCGGTTCGGATGTAAAGCCGCCCAGTGTTGCGAGGTTGCCGCAGGCACTATCCGTGACTTGAATATCCGTGATCCGCCACCGGCTTTTGACCGTGCACAACAACATTCGCAATATTGGGATGGTGCTGGCCTTTTGGATTGCTTTGCCAAGGAATCCAGAGCCGGGTGCAGGAGGCACGAATTCCAGAATCTGGGTGGTTGAGATTTCCGCAGGGAGGCATTCCAGCGCGGGACGATGGTGTAATTCTTTTTGAGCGGAGCCGGGCAAAGTTTCCCGAACAGCGATTCCCATGCCGATATTGCGTGATGATTGCCCTGTGGACCCCGTGCCTATGGACGTTTTGAGCCTGGTGTGGCGATAATGGGCGCGGAGCGTTTCAAAGTCGTTCAAAATGTGGCGCATGGCGGCAATGCGCTCTCCCGCATCCGGCCGTTTGGATTGTTGCAGCCGGACAAGGGTATCCCGAAGAATCCGTTTCAGGGCAACAGCGTTTTGGTGGTTCAATGCTCTTTGCAACTCGTTGAATGGCAACCTGTCCTTGATCCAGTCCTCGGGCATGCTCTTGATGTTGAACATTTGCAGGTGGTTGATGCGGCCTTTGCACTGATAGAGAATTTCCAGCACATCTTCCATGTGCAGGTCTTCCAGAAGAAGGGCAAGCCTGTCAGATTCCGAAACCTCATGCAGGCGTTCGACCAGTTCTCCCGCAGAAAGACGGAGCAACGGCGGCAGTTCCGACAAAGTTCCCGGCATATCCGGGGTCGGTATATCCCCGTTTACCGGAGGATCAAGGTAGCGGGCAATGATCGTGTCCGCATCCAGCGAATTCATGGATTCGACCTGCATGGCAATACGGGCTTGACCATCGTAATCCGCATTGGCGTATTGTTTTGCGAGCTCTTCAGTGCGGCTTCTGAACAACGGCATGGCCAATTGATGAATGTACTTGCCCAGATGGAGAAGTGAAGGTTGGCCGCATCCTACCCATTTTCTCATGGCTTGAGTTTCTATTGGCGGCAGGAGCACACCGAATTCCTGCTCGATGGATTTGCGATGTGTGGTGTTGAATGCCTCCACAACGGCCATAACATAATCAGTATGCCGTTGTTGCGCCTGCCTGCCGTCCTTCATCAAGCTTTGGACAGATTCGCGCCGGAAGAAGGTCTCTACATCGTTTTCCTCCTGTAACCTGCGCGGACTCCATGCCATGCGTACGAAACGCCCCCGGAACAGGGCCTGAAACTCGATACCGATCCTGACTTTCATATCCAGAATTTCCGCCGCAGCGAATAATTCTGAAGCTACGGACTGATCCACGTGGTTGTAGTGGATGACCGTAAGGTTGCGGATACCTTTTACCCATGCATCCATCATCAGGTGGGTGGCGGATTTGCGTCCTTTGCTGTTGGCGTCGTGAACCCGGTCGTCAAATGTGATCTGGTTCCATTCTTCCGGCATTTCAAGGAGATGGTATTTGCGCAATTGGCTGCGCAGGAAGTGTGGCTTTCCACAGGCAACTTTGCGAAAGTCGTGAGCCAGCCTGAGTTGAACCTCCGGTTGCCCCTTGGCCCGGATAAGCTCCTTGGCTATTTGGATAAGCACTCTGGCCCTGTTCAGACGCAAGTTGCCTATGGAGCTGGCAAAAGCTTCATCACGAAGCGCGGCAAGTGCTTTAAGACGTTCCGGAGCCTGGCTCGATTTCAGGGAATTGAGCAGATGGGCGATGGCATAAGCGATACGTAAGCCTTGCGATGCAGCCAGTTCCTTGATGCCGTGCGGACGCAGATACGGAGTCAGCAGAATTTTGAGTTGGGAATGGTCGAACTTCCGGTCAATGACATCGTTGAGAATCTCCAGTAACCGGTAGTCATTTTTATCGAAGTACAGTTGTCGAAGATGCACGTTGTCTCCTCATGAATCGCAATATGAATTAGGTCGCTGGCATCAGGTCTTCAGGAGGCGTTTTCTCAACTGCTTTTGAGGTTTATTCACCTCGAAAAGAATGGAGATTTTTTCAGTATTGGCCCATCCTTATGTGATAGGATACCGCCGACTTCAATGCAAGACCTGAGGCAAATATTGAATTTGCGTTGTTTGCGCTCCTGTTTCATGTGCCGGCAGACAAAATATCCTGCATCCCGATTCGTCCCTCCCGAAGAAATTTTTTTTCTCCTGCCAACCGTACTTTTTTCAAGAGGTCGTCAACAGGAGCCGGTTTGAGCAGATAGTCGAATGCTCCGAGTTCCATCATGTCCAGAGCGCCGGAAACAGAAGCATGCCCCGTCAGTACGATGACCTCGGCATCAGTTCCGTTTTGTTGCAGGTGGTGCAAGGTTTCCTTGCCGGATATTCCTGGCATTTTCATGTCCAGAAGGATCACGTCAAACTTTTCGGCCTCGGTCATAGCCAATGCCTGTTCGCCATCCTCTGCGCCCTGCGCTTCCATGCTTTTGTTGTTCAGTATTTTTACGATGTTGTCACGAAAACGTTTTTCATCATCGACAACCAGTACGCGAATGTTTTGCTCCATGACGTTCTCCGTTTTTTGGAAACATGGTTATTCTGTATTCCCCGGCAGGATCGGCAATGTTATTGTGAAAGTGGCTCCTTGCCCGGGCGGGCTGTTCACCGTGACGTTTCCCCCCAGCCGTTGCATTGTGGAGTATATGATGGACAGGCCGAGCCCGGTGCCTTCTCCTACCGGCTTGGTAGTGAAGAAAGGGTCGAAAACCTTGCCCAGGTTTTCTTTTGGAATGCCCGGCCCGGAGTCGGTAACGGATAGTTGTACATAATCTTTGTGTTCGCAGGTCTGAACAGTGAGAATGCCGTCCCGCGTGATGGCGTCCAATGCATTTTCCATGAGATTGAGTATGACCTGCTGTAATTGATTTGCGTCCGTGGTGATACCCGGCAGTTCGTCATCGAAATGAAAAACGATTTCTATGTTGCGGTGCAGCGCTTCATTTTTCAGGAAGTCGGCAGTTTGCCGCACCAGTGCGTTGATATCGACATCTTCCTGAACCGGCTCCATTCGACGGGCAAAGCCGAGCATGCGATGGGTTACGGTGCGGGCCCGTTCAACATGACGGTCAATGTCGTTCACGGCTTCGACCAGTTCATCCACCGCCGGTGAATCGCCCAGTTCTCCGTCCGTGATGATATCGCGTATCCAGCCGGCCCCCTCGCGGATAATGGTCAAGGGATTGTTGATCTCATGGGCCACCCCTGTCGCCAGTTTTCCCAGCGACGCCATTTTGTTGGCTTGCATGACCGAAGCGTCCATACGAGCTTTTTCTTCTTCGGCCTGCATAAGTTTTTTCAACAGGGAACCTGTGGTCAGGTATGATGCGCCGAGGACCATGAGCATGCCGAGCGCGATCAGGCCGAATGTTATGGACTGGGTTTTGACGAGTGGAGAAATATCTTCGGTCGGCGATTGTGCCACCACAAGCCGCCAGTCAGTATGCCGAAGCCTTGCCACGCCTGCGATCATGGCATCGTTTCGATCCTTCCATTCCACCACCGCAACATCATTATTGATTGCCGGGACGGGCAGGAATGTTTCGGAGAGAACAGGACCGGCAAATCTGGACTTGGTTTGAAGGATTCTTTTGGTGTTGACCAGAAATGCATCCCCCTTGCGTCCCATCTGCACACTACGCACCAGCGTCGTGAAAATATCGGAGTCTATGGTGGCCCGAAGCACCCAACTTCGTTCCCCTTCCTGACGCCGCACCGCAATAATGAAATGCGGAAAATTTCTGAACCCCATGAAGACATCGCTGATGAATACGCCTTTGAGCATGACTTTGTGGAACCATGATTCCCGGGCGTAGTTGAACTTGTGCAAGGCATACGGTCCCACATACGCCGCGTGGTTGCCCATACTGTCTATGATTCCGAGGTCTATGAACGATCCTGAATTGGATTGGATGGTTTCAAAAATGCGTGCCAGCCGTTTTGTGTCGGTTATGGTCCTGAAGTCATACGAGTATGCCAGATTTTTGAGCTGGCTGATACGTTCGTTAAGGAACATGTCTATGGTATCACGCTTGTTGCTGACGACCAGTCGGAGGTTTCCGGATATATTTTCCTGCAGTGTCGTGCTGAACTGGGAATGGATGAAGTGACCCAATACGCCAAAAGGAATCAGTGCGAAGCATAATGTGATTCCCATGAGCTTGAGCCGGAGTGATTCGTATTTTCTGTTCAACCGGGTCATGAGGATTGTCCCTTTCCCCCTGTGTCCGGAGCCTGGGGCGAGGTTGTGGGGGGAGGAGTTTTCCGCCATGGCTCCGGACAGTTGCAGGGAGCGAGGATTTCAAGCAGTTCAGCGAGCAGGCGTTGTTCGTGCCGTTTTACGTCTTCCGGGCTGTTCATATCCATGTCCAGCTGCCGGGTATGCATGATGATGTGGCCGAGGATCATCATGCCCCGCAATATCTCTTGTGCGGTTTCGTTTTCCATGCGGGCAAACACCGCATCGTCCTTGGCCGTGGCCAGAAATCCCTTGCGGTTCAGTATGCCGCGCACCATTTCCGCACGCATTTTTCTCCTGTCGGGCGATGCTCCGCCTCCCTTGAACTGCAAATATGCATAGTTTTCATCAGGGAATGGACCTGCATGTCCTTCCACCGTGCTGAAATGAAAACCGTAGCGGGATTGCAGGTTGCAATAACGTGGGCCGATAATGAAGAAATTGCGCGTCCCCATGTCGTTGTACGCCCCTGGAGCCAAAGCCGGATTTGCCGAGGCTTCCATTATTACGGAAAGAAAACCGCCCGGCGTGGGTGGTGGTGGGCCTTGCCATGGCTTTGCATTCATGCCGTGCCAGAGGGCCAGCATAGGCAGCGAGTATATTTGATCAAGGGTCACGGTCTTTTGGTTTGTAGCTTCCATGCCGTTGCCCATGTCGATGACCCAGTAGCGGGTGGGAATGTCCGTGACCAGACGCCGGGCCGCATTATCCGAAAGATTCTGATCAACCTTGACCATTTCATTGACCCCCATTTCATGACAGAAGCGGGTGATGTCGTGCAGCGTCTTGCATCGGGAAGGGCAAAACCCCCGGGATGATGCATTTGTCAGGTTGAGTGGTATAATGTGATCCATCGCTTCACGCAAACAACGCATGACCGGGCTTTTGGCCATGAGTGGGGGGGGGCCCTTTTCCGGCTCGGGAGTTTGCATTCGATAGCCCGGAAAAACGGCGCATTGCGTGGCATCCACTGTCACCATCTTGTGCCCGGAAAGCTTGCTGACAGCGTTGGGAATACCGAAAATCGCGGGTACATTGAATTCCCGGGCAACATTAGCCAGATGTCCGGCCGTGCTACCATGTTCGGCAACAATGGCCGAGACGCGGTCCAGACTCACTGCCCAGGCCGGATGCGCCTGATCAGTCAACAGGACGGCCCCACGTGGCATGTCGAGCAGGTTCACTTCACCTTTTACGACATGGGGTGGACCCGCGGCTGTGCCGGGGCTGGCGGTTATACCGCCTTGGATAATGGCCCCAGTTACGGATTCGGATGTCCCGACACAGCCTTGTGTCCTGATTTCAAGAGGACGGCATTGCAGTATGACTATTTTATCTCGGGTGGCTGCCCATTCGATATCCTGCGGCCCCTTGAAAAAATGTTCCAGACGTAGCCCTATGCGCGCAAGTTGCAAGACTTTGCTTGTTTTCATGCATGGAATTTTTCCCTGCCCCTGAGGAATCAGTTCCACATACGTCCCCTCACTCTTGAGACAGCGGCGCATGGATTGCTTATCTGCAATATGCCGATGGGTGACAGTCATTTTTTGGGTATCAACAGCCCATGTGTCCGGCGTGCACGCCCCATCCACAATGGAAGCGGGCAGGCCCGGGACCGCATGTATTTGCATGTTGGATTGATCCTGTCCGAGCGGATCTCGTGTATAGATGACGCCGCCGACCTCCGCATCCACCATTTCCATGCAGGCCACGCACATGACGGTTTCATCATCACGTTGGCCCTGATTGCGTCGGTAACTCATGGCCGTTGCCGAAAATGCGCTTCCCACCACTTCTCGATAGGCGTCCGCGATACCCTCAGGACTTATGTTGAGGATGGAACGGTACTGGCCTGCAAAGGAAGTTCCGGCCGCATCTTCATTCAGAGCACTGCTTCGGACTGCATAGCGGGCTGGTGGCCGGTTTTCGAGCATGGTTTGCAGTTGTTTGTGCAGCTGCGGAGGAAGGGGAGTGGTGTTGATATGTTGGGTTATGCGTGCGGAAAGGGTGTAGAGTCCTGCAAGATCATCCGCTTCCGTCGCCATGCACAGGCGTTCTATTTCTTCCCGCAGGCCGTGGTTCATGAAGGCCCGATATGCTTCTGCCGTGAATACGAATCCTTCCGGAGCATTCAGGCCAAGTTCCTTGCTTGCCCGGACAAGAGTGGTTGTTTTCGGGCCTGCCAGATCCGGGCGATGTTCCACTTCCGAAAGGGGAAGAATCATTGGCCCATCCGTAGGCGTGTAAGGAGTGGCATGGATCAGTTTGTCAATGGATTCGGCAATATCCCGCAGCCTCGGGGAAAGTTCATCATATGGACCGGGGTTCATGGAACGCAGGGCTTGGACCATTCGGCTTACCGAGGCTACAGCACTAACGCAACGGGATCGGACATAGGTCATGTCCAGAGGACGTAATCCGCTCAGGGCATCCCCCATGTCGGACATGGTCTCCAAAGCCGCATGGTTTGCAGACAGTAGCTGACGAAAGGATTCGCATCGCTGAACCATGGCATTCACTTTCGGCGCCTGTTGCGCCTTGAGGTGTATGTTTCTGCGGTTTACAATATCCCCGATGGTCTTGAGAATTTTCATCGTATTCACCCTGAGTTCATTGTGCTGCCTGCGCACTCCTGCCAGCTTCCACTACCTTGAAAAAGAGCTCTTCAAATTGCAGCGGTTTCAGAAGATATTCGAACGCCCCTAACGCCATTCCGCGAACGGCCGCTTCCGTGCTGGCATGGCCGGTAAGGAGAATGACTCTTGTGTCGGGAGACTCCTTCAGGGCCTGTTCCAACACTTCAAGGCCGTCCATTCCTGGCATTTTCATGTCCAGAACCATGACATCAAAGTGCTGTTCCCGAAGCATGGACAACGCTTCCGGTCCGTTGATTGCTGTATGTGTTTCCACATTTCTGCGCTTGAACCGACGAGATGCATAGGTCAGGAAATCCTGCTCATCGTCCACGAGCAACAGCTGCAAAGTTGTCATGATTTACTCCTTTTACCCCTGTTGGGCGGTCCTGCCGGGGATTGCAGGGTGAGAGGAAACCCGGCAGGACCGTACCGTGCCGCATTGCGGCTTGTCCGGGTGCAAAATTTGTTTGCCCGTTATGTAAAGAACATTGTTTTCATTGTTGATAATACCGGGGCAATGCTCCAGAAGAAGACCAACAAGAGCAGGCCGGAACATGCTACGATGAAGATGGCCTTGATCCAGCCGATATCGCAGGCTTTTTTCAGCCCTATGATTACGAGTACTGCCCGTATTGGCTCCAGAATCATTCCCAGTGAAGGAATCCAGGAGATTACCATGATAGCCCCTGAAGCATAGGCATATATGGAGAGTATGCGTAGAAAGGCGGTTGAACTGCTTTGCAGCATGCCAGCCAGTAAAAAGGAAAAAACCGCGGCAAGAACGGGCATGAATATGTCGTTGAGCAGGTAGATGCCTCCCATGAGCAGCGAATTCTCATAGAAGTAGGACATGCTGACTGTCGCATGAAATACGGATGATATCAGGAGAAATGTAAGTGCCTTGCGTGTCTCCTGCTCCAGTTGCACGCTTTTGTAGAAAGCAGACGGCGAGCGAATGATTCCCACTAACGTATCGAGGTATTCCCTTACTGAAATTGCCCGTGTCGAAGATGCTGCTTGTGACGTTGCCGTGGTCATGGCCTTATCCTCCAAGAGTCCCTGTTGCTACGAATTTTTCATAGAATCCCCAGAGAAGCATGCCGACGGTCATGATGAAAAATATGGTGCGCTCCATTCTGCGGCTGAAGTAGGTCACACCATGTTCATGATGTATTTGCTTTGCGGTTTTATCTTCCAGTGGTTTGAACATATCTTTTTGCTCCCGATCTGATGGTGGTTTGGGCGGCGGCAGAACCGCCGCCCCAGTATCATGGCGGCTATGGTCAGAATCCCGGCAATCCGCTGAATCCTCGCCAAGCCCAATACACGGCCGTGACCAGTATCACGACGATGTTTGCTACAAACCACATGGGAATGCCCACGCGCAGATAGTCCTTGGGTTCCAGATATCCGGAAGCATAGACGATGGCGTTGGGCGGTGTGCCTATGATAAGGCAATATGCGAAGGACGATGCGATAGCCGTGGCCATAGCCATGAAGGGCAGGAATGTCGTGCCCGGATGGACGATGCCTGCCATGTTCAAGGTGATGGGGCCTACAGCCGCTGCAGCTGGTCCGTCTGCCATGAGGTTGGTGAGCACTGCCGTCAATCCGTTTGAAGTCAGCATCAGCGGCAGACCTTGATCCATACCGAATGGTGCCAGCAGGTTGACTACGGAGTCGGCCAGCCAGTATGCAGCGCCAGTGCTATCCAAAGTGCGCCCGAAGATGATGGCACCTGCATAGAGCCAGACCACACCCCAGTCGACCTTTTCATGATAGTCGCGCCAGTTGACAACACCGGCCAACAGGTATGCCACGGCACCGGCAACCGCAATGACGCCGATTCCCAGACGCACGGGATAGATGCCCATGTTGAAGAAGATCTTTTCTGTGAACCATCCCCAAACCATGACTATGAAGATGATAACGGCCCAAATCTGGTTTCTGTTCCACTTGCCCATCTTGCCTATTTCATTCTCAAGGTGGCGCATTGCCGGGGCAAGCGACTTGATGCGGGGCTTAAAGAGTGTGTTAACTGCCAACCATGTAATCGGTATCATGACGATTACGAACGGAAAGCAGTAGGTGACCCATTGGAAATATCCGATGTCGAAGCCGAACATATCCGTGAGGTAAGTCATCATGATTACGTTTCGTGCGCCGCCGGAAGGTGCGCCAGGACCACCGATGTTACAGGCCATGGCAATGGCGATCATGAGCATTTTCGCCAGTTCCTTGTCCTCGGGAATTTCCTCGGTAAGACTGTTTTGATAGAGCAGCATACCGATGGGCAGGAACATTGCAGCCAGTGCGTGGTCCGAGATGAATGCAGCCAGCGGCGAGATCACAAGGAAGAATATGAGCGTGATCCATCGTACGTTGGGGACCGCCAGCTTTTTGAACATGAGCAGGCACATTCGTTTGTCCACCCCGGTCTTGACGAACGCTGCGGCAAACATGAGCGACCCCATGATGAACCAGACGGCATCGGACCAGTAGAACATGGCCACCTGCTTGCGCGTAACCACTCCGGCGAATACTAGAATCAGCCCGATGCAGAATGCCACGCCCGGCAGGGGAATGCACTCTGTCATGAAGCAAAAGACAACAAATACGACCATGGCTATGGCGACCTTGATGTGCCAGGCTCCCTTGTCGGCCATCGTCTTGTCTTTGCCCGAGAGCGAGTCGTAGTTGAGCTTCTTCATGCGCAAATCGAAGCTGGCCTTCATGATTTGATTGAATTTTTCGGGCGTGAGATTTTCCTGAACATAATTTTTCGCCCGTTTGAGGTTGGTATCTGTGGTAGAAATCTTATACTTTTTGCACCACTTGGCGCTTCGTTTCATGAAACGGTCCCGAGTTAACGCGCCCATGCGCATGTTGCGTTCCATCATCTGGGCGGTGAGCAATTGCCACTGTTCGGTGTCGGAACTACTTTTCTGGAAGAGTTCTTCACACAGAAAACTGATAACTTTCTTGGGACCGACCTGGTACTGTGTGCCAACACGCTTCATGCCGCTTGGAGTCGGCAGGACGAGGATGGCAAAAAACAATACGACTGGTATGGCGAAAAGCTTCCAGTCGACATATTTGTCGTAACCGGTAGCTTTTTTGGTATTCTTTGCTTGGGACATTGAGTACCTCTTTTCCTGTTCGAAGTCTGGCAGCCGTCAGCTGTTGGAGATGATGGACGCAATCTCGTAGAACAGTTCCTGTTCCCGGACTACGCCGATGATTCTGCCGTTTTCCATTACCGCCACACGCCTGCGTCGTTCGTTGGACATGGCGTCTGCGGCTTCCATCAGGTTCGTGTCCGCATCGATCTGCGGCGGCCGCCCGGACATAACCTCGGCAACTTCAAGGTTCATGATTTCGCGAACGCGGCTGGAAAACAGTCCCTCCCAGAACATGGTGGAATATTGCAGGGTGTCCGCCATGGAAGGTCTTGGAGCCGAAAGGTACGCGGGGCGTGTTGCTCGAATGAGATCCCGAGGCGAAAGAATTCCGGCAAGTTCGCCGTTCTTGCCGAAAACAAGCAGGGAGCGATGTCCGGTATCCATGAGGCGGTTCGTTGCCTGCAATGAACGTTGCATCTTTTCCAACTCTGCGATGGCCTGCTTTACTGTGCTGTCTTCCGAGATGGACGTGTAACTGGAAACCGGAATCATGATGTCCCGGACCAGTTTTTCTCTGCGGGGAGTATCTCCTTTGTCCAGCAGGGCATCCTGAATTTTGGCCGCGAGCAGATCTATATCGCACGGCTTGGCCAGATAATCGAACGCACCTTCATCCAACGCCTGTTGTGCGCTGGGTTTTGCTCCGTGACCGGTCAACATGATGACCGGAAGATTGGGATGTAGTTTCTTGATCTCCCGCAGGGTTTCATGGCCGTCCATTCCCCCCATTTTCATGTCAAGAACCACGACGTCCGGCGATTCGGACAATTTCTCGAGCGCTAACTCACCACTTTCGGCCACAATGGTCTCGAAACCTTTTCGTTCGAGTATTTTGGACGTGATGGTACGGAAGCGCTCCTCGTCATCGACCATGAGAATCCGTATCTTCGACATATGATGCCTCCTCAATTGATGTGCCTCCCAAGGCCCGTGCCTCAGAAATTCTCAGTCCTTTTTCATCGATTGCAGCAGAACGCTGTGGCGTTTGACTTTTTCGAACGCTTCCTCTGCCTTTTTGAGCATTTCCTTCATGCTCAGCGGCTTGATGAGAAAGTCCATTGCGCCAAGTTTGAGTCCTTCCACAGCATCTTCCATCGTCGCATGCCCGGTTAGAATGATGACTTCCGCCAGAGGATTGATTCTCTTGATCTCCCGAAGAGTCTGCATTCCGTCGAACCCCGGCATTTTTACATCCAGGAAAATGACGTCCACACCATGAGTCTCCACCATGTTCAGGGCCTGCTGGCCACTTTGCGCGGTGAAAACCTGAATGTTCATTTTTTCAAACAGCTTTTTCGTGGTTTCGAGGAGGCGTTCCTCATCGTCCACCAAAAGAATGGTCATCATTTCCGTTGTCATGTTGCTCCAACCTGCTTTCGATTTTTTTGTCTCATTGTTTGGTCTGAAAGCCTTTTTTTCTTGCAAGGTCGTGTGTTGTTCTTTCTCTAAAAGCAATGCGTGTGCCATAATTTTTATACAATTATTTTAGTATCTTATTTAATAATGCGATATAGGTTTGTCGCGCAATTTTTCGCACTCTCCTGGTGTCACAAAAAAGAGGCGGCGCTCTCTATGAGAGCACCGCCCAGGGGAGGAGTTGTCGACCGTGGAAGTTAGCCGACAGCCTTTATTGGCAGTGAAATGGTGAAAGATGTCCCTTTGTTTCTGGCGCTTGATACTTCCATGATACCGCCCATGGCATCAATGATGGCATGGCAAATGGAAAGTCCAAGCCCTGTTCCCTTTCCCGGAGGCTTCGTGGTGAAGAACGGATTGAATATGCGTTCCAGATTTTCAGAACGTATTCCCTTGCCGTTGTCCTGCACCAGTAGTTTTATATGGTTTTCGTCCGTTTTTTTTACGGCTACTTTGAGTTGACCGCCTTCATTGCCATGGCGTTCTTCAATGGCCTGAATGGCGTTATTCATCAGGTTGAGCATTACCTGTTGCAGTTGCCCGGCATCGAGTCGAACTGTCGGGATTCCTTCAGGAACCGAGCATGAGAATTCAATTCCCGACACTTCGGCCTTTCGTTTGGTTATTTCGCAAAGCTCTGGCAGAAACTCGGAAAGGTTGACGTCTGTGATCTCGGGGCCGGTATGACGGCCGAATTTGAGTATGGAACGGGTGATGGAAGCGCAACGGTCAATTTGTTTTCCCAGTTGATGCAATCCATCCAATATTGTGGCTTTCTGTTCTTCCTGAATGGGGGCATCCATCCCCGCTTCTTCCGAGACCATTTCCATGAGCGCGATTTCACTTTTCATGATTTGCAAGGGGTTGTTGATTTCATGCGCGAATCCGGCGGACATCTCACCGAGTTCTGCCAACCGCGCAGCGCGCATGAGGTGCGTTTCCATTTCAACCCGTTCGTGCTCCTTGCTGTGCAGCATGTGAATGAGTCTGTTGCTGACCGTGAATGCGAGAATCAGAATGAATCCGCCGCCAAGTAAACTGACCACGGCGATACACAGGGCAGCCCAATCCAATTCTTGCAGAGCTTCACTGGTGTTTTGGCGAACCACCAATCGCCACATGTTGTTATTGAGCGGAGTGGTTGCATATATGAATTGTCCGAACGTTCCACTGCTTTTGGCGTTCTGGGAAATTGTCGGTACAAGGCCCTGTTCCTTTTCCAATAATGCTCCACCAGAACGCTTTTCCGTCTGCAATTCTCCAAGGTCGTTTACGATATATGCTTCGCCTGTGGCCCCGATGCTGACTCCTTCCACAAGATTGCCGAAAAGATCCTGATCCACTGTGGCGCGAAGAATCCACGACTCGCCGTTTTGCCGGGCCATTACCGCAACGACGAAATGGGGTTGGTGCCGGTATCCCATGTAGACACTGCTCACGAAACTGCCGTGGGCGCATGTCTGCTTGAACCATTTTGATTGTTTGTAGTTTTTTCCTGTCAGATCGAAAGGCCCTGCATATGCCACCTGCAATCCGTCCTGATTAGTGAGTCCGAGATCTATGAAAGCCAAGGATGTTCGTTGTAGCGATGCCAGAATGGATGCGAGCCGCCCGGGGCTGGCCAGATGCTGCTCCCCGATGGTTGCGAGAATCACGTCGAGATCGGTTTTTCGTTCATTGAGGAAAGAGCCGATCAGAGCTGCGTGACTGTCCGCAATGCGTTCGGCCCGCTCCAGTGCTGCCTGCCGCATGGATGATTTGTAGGAGCTGTATCCAATCGCCAAGGATGCGGCGAATGGTATCAGTGGGACTAGAATCATTACAGTCAAAAGTCTTTTGCGTACGTCCGTGTACATATCGGATTGCATCCGCTTCTCTCCGCGCTTTTGCGTACAGTTTCAATGCTGGATGTCGCATTTTGCGTGTGCGCGTTCATGTTTGTGGACGATATTTTGCAATGCTTGTACCATGCGCGTTTTTTTGTTTTTGGCACCGGAGAAAAAGTATGTGCTCGTTGACATTTTATTTGTTGCGCAATAATTGCGAGATATGGTGGGAGTAAATAATCCGGAGGCGTTTACAATGCACGAAGCTGAGAAAGTCGGAGAGAACCCCAACAGTTCGCCATTGGTTCGGAAATTTTTCTGGTCGAGACTTGGCCTGCGCGGAAGGCTTATGGCGGCTTTGATCCCTTCCGTAATCATTACTTTGTTGGCTGCCGGGCTGGCCAACTATAGTGTATCAAGCCATTACATCCATACTGCGCTGGAGCGGTCCATTCGTTTGCGGAACGTCGCTGTGGCCAATGAAGTGGAGCATTATTTGAATCAGGTCCGAGAGGATTTGTTGTTTGCTGCGCAAGAATCTTTGAACAAGGACGTTATGCGTGATTTTATCGAAGACAAGGCCGCAGCGGGCGGTAACATGTATTTGGAATTTGTTTACCTTGCTCCCAGTGGGCAAAATCACATTGCGTTGTTTCGCAAAGATGGTGAGACAACTGTTTTGAACGAACGGCAGTTTGCACGCATACAACCGAATCCGCTGCTGCTGTTAAGTGACCATGCAGACTTGCAGCCGGGACAGGTCTGGATTTCAAAGATTGCCGAGGTGGAATACCCCATGCCTGCGCAAGGCGTGGGCAATGCCATGGTAAGAGAACAGGTCGTCAGGTTTGTGACCCCATACAGAATGCGTGATGCTGATCATGATGGGTTGCTCATGATTTCGGTTCGTGCTGCAGATCTTCGGAACGTTCTTTCGCTCTACAATTCGGAGGATTCTCCTCTGAAGGCCTTTCCCCGCAGTGCGGAATTGCGTTTTGACTTCGTGACGGACACCGATGGATGGATGTTGTTTGAATCCTCAAATCGTCAAAAGAGTGAAGTCGAGCTGGCAACGTCCATAGCGCGGTCGGGATATCAAGGAACACTCGGGCGACCGGGATTGCGTTGCGCGTTCAGACCGAACGCCAAACATACCCGTTACTGGGTGATGCTGGATAAGGTGAGAAAGGGAGAAAACGGGTTGGTCCGCGTTCAGGACTCCGAAACATCCTCAACCGTGAACGACTATTTTTTTGCCTTTGCCCCAATCGTATTTCACGAGGGCGGAACCCGCGGTGACATTGTTTATGGCGCTTGTGTTCGCGTGGACCGCAGTATTTTACCTGTTGTTGCCGGCTACCGCTATCTTGATGTGATGCTTGTGGTCACCGTGGTGGTCATTGCGCTTATAGCCATGTTGATTTGGTGGTTGGGAAGAAAACTTACTTCCCCGATCCGGCAACTTTCCGAGAAGCTGAATTCCCTGCATGAAGTCGAAGCGCTTGAAGAAGTCTCCATTCCTTATGGCGGCAGAGACATAGAGGAACTCAAAAACTCCGTGAACGCTTTGGTTCGTCGCATCAGCCGACAGATGGTGGAGATTCACGAAAAGGATGAAGCCATTCTGAATGTCAATTTGCGGGAACCGGTCGACCTTTGCGAGGAACAGGCCCTTCTGGATGAAGTACGTTTGAGTGTGTTGCCGGACATTATCGGTGTTGGTGCGCGTATGACCGAGTTAAAAAATGACGTGCTCAAGGCCGCGCAAGTGGAGGTGGATGTACTTGTTACCGGGGAAACCGGGACGGGCAAGCAGCTGGTAGCGGAAGCTATCCACAGTCAAAGTTCGCGCAAGGATGGTCCATTCATTTCGATCAATTGCGGCGCGTTGGATGAGAATTTGTTGTTGGATGCCTTGTTCGGCCATGTGAAGGGAGCATTCACGGAAGCCCGGAATGATCGTAACGGTGCTTTTCAGGAAGCGGAGTCCGGTACGCTTTTCCTGGATGAAGTACAATCAGCTTCGCCCAAGGTTCAGCAATCGCTGTTGCGCGCTTTGTCCATTCGCAAGATCAAGCCTCTGGGCAGTGATACGGAAGTTCCCGTGGATGTGCGTATCATAGCCGCGGCCAACGTTGACCTTTCCGAAATGATTGAGGACGGTCTGTTCCGTGAAGATCTTTATTATCGGCTCAAGGTTGTTTCCATCCATACTCCTGCATTGCGGGAACACCCGGAAAACATTCCGTTGCTGGCGTTGCACTATCTGCATCAAGCTGAGCAGTTAACCGGACAAGGCTCGTTGGAACTGAGCAAAGGTGCACTACGTAAATTGTCCGGGTATTCTTGGCCTGGCAATATCCGGGAACTGGTGAACAGTATCACCCGTGCCGGAGTCATGGCAGAAACCGATGTCATTCAGGCCGAGGAGATTCGACTTGAAGGGGAATCGGCATCCGGCATGGGCGCAGAGTTCCAGAAGAATGAAGCTGACAACGATGGTGTGAAAGAGGATATTCCGGTTTCCGCTCCGCGTCAGAACAACTTGGGATTGAACCCCCGGCAGGAAAAGGCGTGGGCAGTTATTCGCAAACGTGGCGGCATTTCCCGGAGCGAGTATCAGGAACTTGTTGGCGGTAATCTTTCGCCACGCACGGCCAATTACGATTTGAATGAGTTTGTGGGCAAGGACATGCTGCAAAAGGTAGGAAAGGGACCAGCCACCCGGTATGTGGTTCCGGAATCCAGGGGGTAATTGTTGCCATTGATTTCTGGGTTCCTTAACAGAAACAGCCCGGTTTCCGAGAAAACCGGGCTGTTTTATGCTTTTTCGGGAAACAGGAATTACTTGATGAACAGCATTTCCTGATAGCTGGGCAGTGCCCAAAGATCGTCGGCAACGACCATTTCCAGCTCGTCAGCGTATTTGCGCATTTCCAGCATTGCGGGAAGGATTTCGTCCACGCAGTAGCGGGTTTCGGCCTGTACGTCTGCAAAGTCCTCTTTCTCCATGAGAGCCTCGAGAGCTTCGGTTGCAGCCTGCAAGCCGCGCAGTTTGGCGGTCACGTCGTTCAGGATTCCCGTGGTGGGCTCCAGACCGGCGGTTTTCATATCTGCGCAAACCCTGGCCAGTTCGCCCTGGTAGCGGATGGCTGCAGGAAGGATGATGGTCCGTGCCATTTTGGAAGCCTGCGTCGCTTCCGTGACGATGTGCTGGTTGTACTGCTCGTGATAGATTTCCGTACGGGAATCCAGTTCGTCCTTGGTGAGGACTTCATATTTTTCGAACAGTTCCACGACATCGGGATCGTTGATGACCGCCAGTGCGTCGGCAGCAGTCTTCAGGTTGGGCAGACCGCGTTTGGCGGCCTCTTCCTGCCATGCATCGGCGTAACCGTCACCGTTGAAGATGACGTGGCCGTGCTTTTTCATGATGTCCTGAATGACTTTCTGGCAAGCTTCGTTCAGCTTGGAATCGTCACCCTTGGTGATTTTTTCAATCTCATCGGCCATAAAGTCGAGAGATTCTGCCAGGATAGTATTCAGGGCTACCTGGGCTCCGGCGATGGACTGGTCGGAACCCACGGCGCGGAATTCGAAACGGTTGCCAGTGAAGGCGAAGGGACTGGTGCGGTTGCGGTCTCCGGCGTCCCGGGGGAGTTCGGGCAGCGTATCTACGCCCACTTCCAGGCAGTCTTTGGTTTTGCAGCCGGAAATCCCGCCTTCCTTGATCTGTTCAAATATGTCGGCCAATTGTTCACCGAGGAAGATGGATATAATGGCCGGCGGAGCTTCGTTGGCGCCCAGACGGTGGTCGTTGCCTGCCGAGGCGACAACGGCGCGCAGCAGTTTGCCGTATTTTTCAACCGCACGGATGGTGGCGGCAGTGAAGACCAGGAACTGCATGTTTTTGTGTGGCGTGTCTCCGGGGTTGTAAAGTGAACCCAAGGACGGCGTGGACAGGGAATAGTTCAGGTGTTTTCCCGAACCATTGATACCTGCAAAGGGCTTTTCGTGCAGCAGGCAGGCCATGCCGTTGCGCTTGGCCACGGCTTTCAGTGTGGTCATGATCATCTGGTTGTGGTCGGTGGCCAGGTTGGACTGCTCGTACACCGGAGCGATTTCAAACTGACCCGGAGCAACTTCGTTGTGACGGGTCTTGACGGGAACGCCCAGTTTGTAAAGTTCGCGTTCCACTTCCAGCATGAAGGAAAGCACGCGACGCGGAATGGCTCCGAAGTAGTGGTCGTCCAATTCCTGTCCTTTGGCGGGTTTGGCGCCGAACAGGGTGCGTCCGCAAACCATGAGGTCAGGACGGGCAAAATAGAAGTTGCGGTCCACAAGGAAGTATTCCTGTTCGGGACCGGCGTTTGAAACCACCATCTCACCATTGGAATTGCCGAACAGGGCGAGCATCCGGTGTGCGGATTTGTTGATGGCCTGATTGGCGCGCAGCAGCGGGGTCTTTTTATCCAGTGCGTGTCCCTTCCAGGAAACAAAGGCGGTGGGGATACACAGGAAGGTTCCGTTGGGGTTTTCAAGGATGTAGGCCGGGTTGGTCACGTCCCATGCCGTATAACCGCGGGCTTCAAACGTGGCGCGCAGCCCCCCGGACGGGAAGCTGGAAGCGTCAGGTTCGCCCTGAATCAGGAGCTTTGCATCAAATTCGGCGATGGCTCCGCCCTCTCCATCCGGGGACAGGAAGCCGTCATGCTTTTCAGCGGTCAATCCCGTGAGGGGGTAAAATACGTGCGTATAGTGGGTGGCTCCTTTGGAAAGAGCCCATTCCTTCATGGCCGTTGCCACAGGCTCGGCGATAGCAGGATCAAGCTTTTCACCCGCTTTTTTCGTCTTCATCAAGGATTTGTACACATCCTTGGGAAGCATGTTTTTCATAACCTTGTCACTGAAGACATTGGAACCGAAAATTTCGGTGGGTGTGGTCTTGGAAAAATCCAGGGTGTCACTCGGGGGCGTGTGGTTGGTGATTGCCTCGATGGCACTGCGCCGAACCTGATATCCACTCATTACTGCATCTCCTTGAAACACATTTGTAGTATCCGGGCACGGAGACCGGAATATCGTTGCTTATGTAATCCGCACTCCCTAACAAATACTGGGCCAATGGTATACTTTTTAATTTATTCCAGTGTGTTGATCAAAATGAGGTGTTTTGAGTTGCGAATTAAGTTACAAATATGTTTCCAGAAATGTCGAAAAAAAAGGTCTTTTTTACAAAAACGTCAGTGTGTGAGACTGTTCAATGTTCAGGCCTGCGGTGATTGAAAACGCATGCCGAATGTTTCTTTTTTTGCCGAATAATCATGGAGAGTTGCTTTTTTTTTGCTACAATCGAAACCATGAATAAAGAATTCGGCAGGAAGTACGACCGGAAAAAGCGGTTGCTGATTCTGGGCCTTATCATGGGAGTGCTGGTCGGAGGGATTTCTATCGTCAGCACATTAGTGCTCGGCTATACCTCCCTGAAGGAACAGCAGATGCTTTTGAGCGAGATGGTCTATAGTCACATCACGTTCATAGAAAAATTCGACATGACGCATATGGAAGACCCCGCCAGCATGTGTGAGAGGACTCCGCTTGCGTATACTGTCGACATTGTAGCCACAGCTCATTCCCGATACAGGCGCGGCGGTGGGCGCGCCGCCTTTTGTGTTGCCAAAGTTGAAGGGGACAGAATTCACATGTTGGTTCGGGGCAGTGAGCGAGTATCATCTGATGATCCTTCTGCCTGGATTCCGTTATCTCAGCATGATGGATTTCCCATGGGCAAGGCCCTTCAATCCCGTTTTGGCAAAGGGCTTGAGCGTGATTTTTCCGGCCGTTGGATCGTCGCTGCATACGGTCCAATCATTACCCGTTCCGGTTTGTTGGGAATTGTGGCCCATTTTGATCTGCTGACGTTTCTTCGTCCTTTTGCCTTGGCCATGGTGTTAAGCTTGGCGGTTGGCGGGGGGATGGTTTTTATCAGTTTGTACCTGTTCCATCGTGTGAGTGATCCCGTTTTGCAGGCTTTGCAGAACAGTGAAAGACAATATCGGGAATTGGTGGAAGGCGCCAACAACATTATCGTTCGCATCCAGCGCGACGGTATTATTGGTCTGGCCAACCGGTATGCCCGTGAGTTTTTCGGGTTTGAACGTTTGGCCGGAATGCCAGCATTCGGAATTTTGCTGGCTGAAAACGAAGGACAGAGAATATTTGATTTTTCCTCAAACAAAGACCGGCAGGGAGCGATAGAGGCTTTGGCCGTACGTAAGGATGGTTCGGAGGCGCACGTTTCCTGGACTGTGCGGCCCATGATGGACGATGAGGGAACTGTTTCGGAACTGCTGTGCATCGGCGTGGATGTTACACCGCAGTATTTGGCGCAGCAGGCACGCCGAGAAGTCGAAGAACGTTTTCGAGGAATAGCAAAGGCCTCCCCCGTTGGGATCGTGATTACGGATGTACATGGTAATTTGATATACGCCAATGAAAAGATGCATGAAATGACAGGGTCTTATGCGGCCGAAATGGCCGGGCACGGGTGGTTGCAGCACATTCATCCCGAGGACCGGGATTTTTTGAAAGCCTTCTGGATATCCTCAAAGGGGTTTGTGAACGATCCTCGAACGGAATTTCGAATGCTCAAGAGAGACCAGATTCTTTGGGTATTGCTCCAACGTGTTCCTCTTAATAATCGTCAAGGAGAGCGGGTCGGTTATGTACTGACCTTTACGGATATTTCCCGCATCAAGGAAGCCGAAGCACAGCATCTGCGGTTGGCTGCTGCGATCGAACAATCAGCGGAAATGGTAGTCATTACAGACCCGGACGGCGTTATTGAATATGTGAATCCTGCTTTTCAGGAAGTTACCGGGTATTCCCGCGAGGAACTTCTGGGTGAGACTCCCGGTATTCTTGCAAGCGGAGAACATTCTCCCGAGTTTTATGCAAATATGTGGACGACGATTTTTGCCGGGGAAGTGTGGAGTGGACGGTTCATCAACCGTCGCAAGGACGGCACAACGTATGAGCAGGAAAGTACGATAGCTCCGGTTCGCAACAGGGAAGGAAAAATTATCAACATCGTGGCTGTTGCACGCGACGTCACCGAACAATTGGTGCTTGAAGCACAATTGCGGCAGGCGCAAAAGTTGGAATCCATCGGGGAACTTGCAGCAGGTATTGCGCATGAAATTAATACGCCGACCCAATATGTGGACAGCAACCTGCGTTTTCTTCAAACGTCATTTGGTACGCTTATGGATATGTTGACCGGCTGTCTTGTTGTGCTGGATGCCGTGGACGGCTCTTTAACGGACCGCCAATTGGCCGAAAAAATCGAGGCATCTTTGGATAGGGACGAATTGCAGTTCCTCAGGGAAGATCTTCCCGGAGCATTGGATGAATCGCTGGAGGGATTGCAACGGGTAACGGAAATCGTTCGTTCCGTGAAACAGTTGGCACATCCCGGGGAAGTTTCCAAAGCACAGCACGACATGAACGATATTATTCGTAATGCGGTAACCGTATCCACCAATGAATGGAAATATTGTTCGGATATGACGTTGGAGCTTGACGAGAATTTACCGGATGTATTCTGCCTCAAGAGTGAAATGAGTCAGGTTCTCCTGAATTTGATCGTCAATGCTGCCCATGCCGTGGAGGCTCGGATCGGGCAAACGCCAGACATCAAAGGCCAAATTCACATCCGGACCCGAGTTGAGGAAGGGAATGTCGTTATCGAAGTGGAAGATTCGGGAACAGGTATGCCGGAATTCGTTGTGGAGCGGATATTTGATCCGTTCTTCACCACCAAGGATGTAGGCAAGGGGACTGGTCAGGGATTGGCCATAGCGCATAATGTGGTCGTTCTTGCCCACGGTGGGAGTATTGATGTGAAGACGAGGGAAGGAGAGGGAACAACATTTGTTGTGCGCGTTCCCACGGAACCGTCCCCGGGCGAGGACCGTATCAACCTGGTTTGAGTACAGGGAAGGGCTGCATGAGACCTATTTTGTCGGCAAACAAATGAAGCCTGTCGATTTTGTCCTTGTCCAACTCGATACTTTTTGGCAACAGCAATGCCCCTTGTTCCGAGACGATGTCGTCATGAAGAATCATCCCCGGTTCCAATTCGCATAATGACAATTCAAGCATTTGGTAACGCGCTTCCACGCCTAACATTCCTTCCAGAAAATAGAGTAGTTGCGGGTCGTATTGGTCGCAGTTATCCTCCAATGCCTTGAACGCCTTGCTGGGGGTCGGATCCCGCTGCCGTTCCGTGTCGTAGTCAAGCGCGATCTTGAGGATGCGTCCGCCCAAGGGAATATCTTCCCCGCTGACTCTGTCTCTGGGAGGACCACTCCCATCAAAGCCTTTCAGCTGATATGCAACCATTTGACCAATTTCAGACATCCTGGGCAATTTCGAGATGAGATTTTGTCCAATGAAAGGGTGCATCTCGAACATCTGTTTTTCTTCGTCATCAAGGCCTTCTTTGCACACAAGCTTATCCATGAATTGCTGTGGCAGGATTACACAGCCGATTTGCGAGAGCGTTGTGCCCATTTCATAGCGCCAGATGTCCCTGATTCCCATTTTCTGGCAGAGGAATCGTACTATCAGTTTGACCCTGTTGGTACGAGCTGCGGCTTCCGGATTAACCAAAGACGTAATTTCACTCATCAGCTCAATGCTTCCCTTGAGCGTTTGTTCAAGCAAAACCCGTTTGGAAGTGACCAGCTCATATTGGCGAGTGCCCTCCATGAGATTGGCGAATAATGTTTCCGGTGGGCAGGGTTTGGCCATGAATCGAAAAACATGTCCTTCGTTGACCGCACGCATGGCATTTTCAAGATCTGCAAAGCCTGTGAGCATCATACGCGTGGAATCCGGGGCAAGCTGTTTAACTTGAATGAGAAAATCCACCCCGTTGATTTTTGGCATTTTATAGTCCGAAAGCACAACCGCATACGAGGTCGATTTGTTGAATTTTTCCAGGGCGTCGGAAGGGTCAGTGTTGGTGTCCACTTGGAAGTCGTTGCGTAATTGGCGTTTGAGCGAGGACAGAACCTTTTCCTCGTCGTCAACAATGAGAATGCGCGGCTTGTCGGGAGTTTCCGTCATGTCTCGATCTCCTCTCTGAATCCCGTGATCTCTGTTATCTCCGGCCAGTTTTCAAGTATATATGCCTTCCAACGTTCAAGCGTGCCGTTATTTTGTATCTCATTGAGGAGCGGTTCGGGCATTTTGGTACCCGTGTATTGTTGGTTGAAAACAATCCACAGATGGTCCAGATGGTCTGCTGTCGCCAGAATCAAAGGAATTGTGACGGAGGAAGAATTTACCGCGTGGTGCATGCCTATTCCCATGGTAATACCACAATCTATCCCCCACAAGTCCATAATATACATGCCTATTTCTGCGTGGTCCGCGCCTAACACTTCCTTTTCTGCGAGGTGGATCGAAACGCCCGCATCTACTTGTTCCAAAACTTTTTCGTATTCCTTGGGGAATGCGTTTGCCAACGTCAGTTTGCCGATATCGTGCAGTATCCCGGCTATGTGGCAAAGCGCTATGAGATTTCTGTCCGAAGTTTCTCCCGCGGCAATGTGGCGAGCCATGTTGCCAACCCGGAAACTGTGTTCCCAAAGCAGTTGAACGGAAAAAGGCGGATTTTTCCGATTCTTCTCCCCCCAGAAAAGGTGCTGCGAAAGAATGAGGGCCTTGATCGTTTGCAGGCCGAGAAGGTTGATTGCTTGAAATATGGACGTGATGTTGTGGCTGAGACCAAAAAAGGGAGAGTTGGTCAGTTTGAGCACTGAGGCTACAAGGCTGGGGTCTTCGGTAATAATGTCGGCCACGCGCTGCATGGATGGAGACTCTTCGGACAATTCCTCTTCGATCTTGCGATAGACTTCCGGCAGCACCGGCAGGTGGTCAATGTGGGCAGCTATGTCCTGCACGTTTGAAGATTGAACGTCTTCATGAACGACAAGAGCTTCCCTGATTTCCTGTATGAGCGCCTCGGCCGTACAGGGTTTGGTCAGATAGCGGTGGGCGTTGTGCATGGTTTCGACCACGTTGCCAACTTCCATGGTGCCGGAAAGTACGATGCGAACCGTTGACGGCGAAATGTCATGCACTTTGTCAAAAAGTTCCTGTCCGCTCATGCCGGGCATTTGTATGTCTGAAATCAGAACATCCACATTCACCGTATCAATAATCTCAAGAGCTTTCTGTCCCGATTCCGCAAAAGAAACATCCCAATTCTTTTCCCGGGATCGGAGTGTGCGGCGTATGCTGGAAATAACTTTCGGTTCGTCGTCGACAAAAAGAATGTGCGGCCTCTTTTTCATAAGTGATCCTCTGCTTGAGGTTGGCCCGGGAAATTACTCTAGCATAGGATGTTTGTTATATGAACGGCTGTTTTTGTTTGCCGGAGTTTTATAACGCATTAAGTTGATAAAACTCGATTGGAGAGGGTGCCATTTCTTCGTGAGTTCTTGACATGACAACCATGTTATGGTCCTTTGTCGAAAACGTTTGCGGTAACGTTTGCAGTAAATTTTTTGAGAGTTTTTTGTAACATTTCAAGCCTTCGCTTAACGATGAACTTTTTTGGGAGATTGCAGCGTGTTTGACGACCATCCGCACCGGCGATTCAACGCTCTTACCGGTGAGTGGGTTCTGGTTTCCCCGCACAGGACGAAACGTCCGTGGCAGGGGCAACAGGATGCGCCGGCAAAGGATGAAATGCCCGAGTTCGACGCTGGTTGCTATTTGTGTCCCGGGAATGTGCGCGCCAACGGGGAAGTGAACCCGGACTATGACGGCACGTTTGTTTTCGATAATGACTTTGCCGCGCTGCTGCCTCCTCAATCGGGCCGAAACACAGCCCCGGATGACGACTTGTTCCGCGCGGAACCCGAGTCGGGCGTATGCCGGGTCATTTGTTACTCCCCACGGCATGACCTCTCCATGGCGCGTATGGAACGTCATCAGGTTCGTCGGGTTGTGGATGTTTGGACCGAGCAGTATCTGGAACTGGGGGAGCGTGACGAGATCGGCTACGTGCAGATATTCGAAAACAGGGGAGCGGTTATGGGGTGTTCCAACCCCCACCCACACGGTCAGATATGGGCCTCGGGTGGTATGCCCACGATTCCGGCCGCAGAGCAATTGCACCAGCAAAAGCATCTTGATGAAAAGGGCGAATGTCTATTGTGTCGCTATGTGAAGCGTGAGCTTGAGGACGGACGTCGTATTGTTCTTGAGAATGATTCCTTTGTGGCGCTTGTTCCTTTCTGGGCAGTATGGCCTTATGAAGTGATGCTTCTTCCGCGCCAGCACATGACAGGGCTTGACGGCATGGACGACGCCTGCCGTGATGATCTCGCGGACGCCCTTGTCCGTTTGGGCGTTCGTTACGACAATCTTTTTCAGGCCTCCTTTCCGTATTCCATGGGGATTCATCAACGCCCTTCGGACGGAGGAGAACACCCGGAATGGCATTTTCATTTTCACTATTATCCCCCGCTGCTGCGTTCGGCTTCCGTGCGCAAATTCATGGTCGGCTACGAAATGCTGGCCATGCCGCAAAGGGACATAACCCCGGAGTTGAGTGCAGCGACTTTGCGCGAATTGTCTGAAATTCATTATCTGAGCAGAGGATGACATGAAGCAGGATACTTTTGCTCGCATGCGTGAAGCCGTTCAGGGCGGTGATATCGATGCTGTTCTTGCCAGCATGTATGGTGGGCCGGAGAGCCTTGGCGAACAAAGGAGCCGTTACGCCGCCTTGCTGAAGCTCACGGAGCAGGAATTCGGCCCCGGACCGGGCATGTTGCTGAGCGTCCCCGGGAGAACGGAGCTTGGCGGTAACCACACCGACCATAACCATGGACGAGTATTGGCGGCCGCCGTGCATCTGGATTGTCTAGCGGTGGTTACGCCTTCCAATGACATGAAGGTGCGCATCAAGTCCGCAGGGTTTGCGGAAACCATTTTCGTGGATCTTTCCAATCTTTCGCCGGAGGGCACCGAGGCAGGAAAACCCGCGGCTTTGGTGCGAGGAGTTGCTGCCGGGTTTATCGAAGCCGGGTTGGCTGTTGGGGGCTTCAGCGCATGTATCAACAGCAGTGTTCCCATGGGGGCCGGATTGAGTTCATCCGCTGCGTTCGAGGTGCTTGTGGGGGCGATTTTCAGCCAGCTTTATAATTCCGGTTCGGTTCCCACGCTCAGGATAGCATCTGTCGCACGCATGGCAGAGAATGTGTATTTCCAAAAGCCGTGTGGCCTCATGGACCAGATTGCCTGTGCATTCAAGGGAGTCTCCGAGATTGATTTCGGGAATCCCGACGCCCCGGTCATTGAACCCATCGAATGCGATGTGGAAAGTGCCGGATACCGGCTTGCGGTAATCAATACGGGGGGAGACCATGCTGACCTGACCTCCGAATATGCGGCAATCGCCAGTGAAATGCACGCTGCCGCGAAGTTGCTTGGTCAGGATTACGCGCGGGGCATCAGCGTTGAACAAATTCTGGAATCCGCTTCCTGGCTTCGGGAAAAGGTCGGAGAGCGGGCTGTGCTTCGCCTGTTGCATTTTGTTGAGGACGATGCGCGTGTTGACCGACAGGCTCGGGCTTTGCGAAGCGGGAATATGAATCAATTCCTGAAACTGGTAAACGATGCCGGAGAATCTTCCTGCCGCCTTTTGCAGAATTGTTTTTGTACCAACAAGCCTACCGAGCAGCCTATCCCATTGGCGCTGGCTCTAACTGAACGGCTGCTCGGCGGTAAAGGTGCATGGCGTATTCAGGGCGGGGGCTTTGCTGGTACGATTCAGGCGTATGTTCCTCATGATGCGTTCGCAGACTACGTCGGGGCCATGGAGCGGGTTTTTGGCCCGAATTCCGTTGTCCCCTTGCATATTCGCGCTACCGGACCGGAAGTGATCCTTCCTGCAGCCTAGAGGGCAGAAACGACATGGCTCAGTTCACCATCAAGGATATCGCCCGGACATTGGGCATTGCACCGTCCACGGTTTCCCGGGCGTTGCATGACCATCCGGATATCAGCGACGAGACAAAACGTCGTGTGGTGGAACTTGCAAAAGAACAAAACTATCAGCCAAATCAGATTGCCAAAAGCCTGCAAAACAATCGTACCAATACCATTGGTGTCGTCGTACCGGAAATAGAGCATCATTTTTTTTCCTCGGCCATCAGCGGTGTGGAGGAAGTGGCCTACAAGGCCGGGTATACCATCATGGTCTGCCAGAGTCAGGAACAAATGGTCCGCGAGATCATGAATATCAGGGCATTGGCAGCCCATCGCGTAGCCGGAATCGTGGTATCCCTCTCCCGAAACACCACAGAGTATTCACATCTGGAAGACGCCATGCGACAGGGAATACCGCTGGTGCAGTTTGATCGTGTCGCGGAACAGCTGGCAACCAGCAAGGTAGTCGTTGATGATTTTAATGGCGCCTATGCCGGTGTACATCATCTTATTGAACAGGGGTACACCCGCATTGCTCATATTGCAGGCCGTTCCCATGTGACCATTGGACGGGATCGGCTTGAAGGCTATCGGCAGGCATTGCAGGATCATGGTTTTCCGGTGGATGAGAATCTTGTAGTTCCCGGCGGCTTTCAGGAACAGGATGGCGAAGAAGCCATGAAGCATTTGTTGAACCTGGAACGATTGCCCGATGCCGTATTTGCGGTCAACGATCCTGTTGCAATCGGAGCCTATCGCCTTTTGCGGGAAAGGGGCATGCGTATCCCGCGTGATATGGCGTTGCTGGGCTTTTGCAACAACCCGGAATCCGCCTTGGTCGAGCCTCCCTTGAGCACCATCGCCCAGCCTTCGTGGCAGATGGGAAAGACCGCGGCCCGGTTGTTGTTTCAACAATTTGATCAGAAAAATTTTGTCCCCCAGACGCATGTGCTGCGCACGCAATTAATTGTTCGTGAGTCCACGTAAGTCGAAGATGATATTAAAACGGATAAACGCATGACCGATTCCGGTTTTGAACGCATGCCATGGGGCAAGACCCCTGAGGGTGACAACGTCGAGTTGATTAAACTCGTCTGCAGTCCCATGCGGTTGGCCGTGAGTACCTACGGGGCTACCATGGTCAGCTTGTGCGCGCCGGATGCGCAAGGCATTTCTGATGAGGTTGTGCTCGGTTACGACTCGTTGCAGGGCTATCTTGATGATCCTTGTTATTTCGGTCGGGTGGTAGGACGGGTGGCAAACCGCATCAGTGGTGCCCGTTTTGTCCTGAATGGCAAGGAATACCGTCTGGACCGTAATTACGGCGTCCATCAATTGCATGGTGGAAAGCGTGGATTTCACTGTCGAGTGTGGCAGGCACAGGTATCAACATCTTCGCAAGGGCCTCGTGTCGTGTTTTCCAGACGCAGCGGAGATGGCGAGCAGGGATTTCCGGGAGCCACGGATGTTGAGGTGACGTATACGCTTACGACAAATAGTGTGCGGTTGTCGTTTGCCGCCAAGGCCGAGGCCGATACCGTGGTCAACATGACCAACCATGCGTATTTCAACCTCGATGGTCCCGGAAAATCGTGCTTGGGGCATGAATTGTGGATCGACTCGAAGTACTGTCTTGATGTAGACAGTGATTTGATTCCCTCCGGAAAACTGGTTTCTGTGGCAGGAACCCCTTTGGATTTCTTTGAGCCGCGCGCTCTTGGAGCACGCATTGACGCTGCCCATGAGCTTACGGAAATCGGAACGGGGTATGACCACTTTTATGTGCTGGAAGAGTCGGCCCGGATGCCCGGATGTGCTGTGCGGGTAAGGGGAGGCGAATCCGGCAGAGTGATGGAAATGCGGACTACCTATCCGGGTTTTCAGCTGTATTCGGGAAATCATATTCCGAAAGGGCTTTTCGGACGGGGCCGTGATGTGTATGGTCCCCGCCACGGCTTTTGTCTGGAAGCACAGGGGTATCCCGATGCGCCGAACCGGCCGGAATTTCCGTCCGTGGTGCTGGCTGCGGGGGAAAGTGTTACGCAGGAAACCGAATATCGCTTCATCTCCGGCTGATCCGGTGTGGCGATTCAAACGATGACATGAAGAACAGGTAAATCATGGCCAGAGTCGAACTTGTCAATGTGAGCAAACGGTACGGGGATGTCATCATTGTTCCCGGCGCGGACCTTGAGATCAAGGATAACGAATTCATCGTGTTTGTGGGACCGTCCGGGTGTGGTAAATCCACCATCCTGCGCATGATTGCGGGACTGGAACCCATCAGCGGCGGTGAAATCCACATCGGGGACCGCGTGGTCAACAATGTTTCCCCGAAGTCGCGCAACGTGGCCATGGTTTTCCAGAACTACGCGCTGTATCCACACATGACCGTGCGGGACAACATGGGCTTCAGCCTGAAGATGGCCAAGCGCTCCAAAAGTGAAATCGACGAGGCCGTGAACCGCGCCGCCGAGGTGTTGGAACTTGGGCAATTGCTGGATCGCAAACCTTCGGAACTTTCCGGTGGGCAGAGGCAACGTGTGGCCATGGGCCGGGCCATTGTGCGCCAGCCCGACGTATTTCTTTTTGACGAACCGTTGTCCAACCTTGATGCACAGCTTCGTACGCAAATGCGGCGTGAGCTAAAAAAATTGCATATGAAGTTGGCGACGACGACCATCTATGTGACTCACGATCAAATCGAGGCCATGACCCTGGCCAGTCGTATAGTCATTCTCAAGGACGGCGAGATTCAGCAGGTGGGTACTCCGGTAGAAGTTTTTGAAAAGCCCGCCAATGTTTTTGTGGCCCAGTTCATCGGCAATCCGCCCATGAACATTCTTGAGGGCATTTTCGAAACTTCGGGAGGATCGCCGGTTGTCCGGGCTGGCGGGTCCGTATTCCCTGTACCGGAAGGGCGTGTTCCCGATCTTGCGGGTGGGGCACCTGTGCTGGTTGGGCTGCGTCCTGACTCCATCAAGATGGGCGAGAACGTTGAGCGCCTGCCCAAGGAATGGTGGTGCCGCGGCGAGGTCGTGGTTTCCGAAATTCTTGGCGGCCAGTCCCTGCTGGAGATCGTGGTGGACGACAACGAACTCATTGCCGAAGTGGAAGGCCGTATTGAGGCCCAGCCCGGCGAAACCGTGCCTATCGGTTTCGAGTTCGATCGAATGGTTCTGTTTGACCCCGAAACGACCAAAGCCATTTCCTGAGTTGTCGTTCTCATGGAAATGGAATGTTCTATGTGAGGAGATTGTCATGGGTAAAAGGTTAACTAGGAGGTTCCTATGAAAAATTCCCTGGCAAAATTGTTGTTTGTTGTGGCCGCGATTGCCGTGTTCGGAGCTTTCCCCGTGCAGGCCGCGTCCAATCTGAGCGGCGATTTGGAGATTTTTTCCTGGTGGGCTGGTGACGAAGGTCCGGCACTTGAAGCACTGATTGATATTTACAAGAAAGAAAACCCCAACGTGAAGGTCATCAACGCTACGGTTACCGGCGGTTCCGGAGTGAACGCCAAGTCCGTGCTCAAGACCCGCATGCTGGGCGGCAATCCCCCGGACAGCTTCCAGGTTCACGCCGGTCAGGAGCTTATCGGCACCTGGGTCAAGGCTGATCGCATGGAAGATTTGACTCCCATCTTCAAGGCAAACGGATGGATGGAAGCTTTCCCCAAGGGATTGATCAAGCTGATCGGTACGGACAAGGGCATCTGGTCGGTTCCCGTGAATATCCATCGCTCCAACGTGATGTGGTTCATTCCGGCCAACCTGAAAAAATGGGGGATCGAAGCTCCCAGGACCTGGGGTGAGTTCTTTGCCGTTGCTGATGGTCTGAAAGCCAAGGGCATTGTTCCTCTGGCTCTGGCGCAGAACTGGACTGCCAACCACCTGTGGGAATCCGTTGCGCTGGCATCTCTCGGTGCGGACAAATGGGACGCACTGTGGGCCGGCGACCTGGCTTTTGACAGCCCGGAAGGCGTGAAAGTATGGGAACTTTTCGGCAAGGTTCTGAAATATACCAACACCGACGCACCGTCCCTGTCCTGGCAGCAGGCTACGGACATGGTTGTTGACGGCCGTGCAGCCTTCAACATCATGGGTGATTGGGCCGCCGGTTACATGAATACCACCAAAAAGCTCGCTCCCGGCACCGGTTTTGGCTGGAGTGCTTCCCCTGATACCACGGGTGCATTCATGTTCCTGGCCGATTCCTTTTGCCTGCCGAAGGGCGCTCCCCACCGCGACAACGCCGTGGCATGGCTCGAGGTTCTTGGTTCCCGTGAAGGCTCTGATACTTTCAACCCGATCAAGGGGTCCATTTCCGCACGTCTGGACAGTGACCTGTCCAAGTACAACGCCTATGGTCAATCCGCTGCCACCGACTTCGGTAAGGATCACATCGTTGGTTCTCTGGCACACGGCGTGACTGCCAACGAAGGTTTTATGAACGACTTCGCGTCCGTCATGGAAATGTTCCTGAAGTCCAAGAATGCTCAGGCTGCCGCCAAGGCTGCCCAGCAGATCGCCGTTAAAAACGGCATTGCCAAATAACAATTCCAAACGGTCCGGCCCGCCGGGTACTTCTCGGCGGGCCTTTGGGCCGCAAGTGCAAGAGAGTCAGTGATGCGGGAAGTTTCACGAGACAGGATAAAGGCGTTCATAACGCTGCTGCCCTCGGTCGTTCTCATCGGAGTATTCGTTTACGGGTTCATTGGTAATACCGTGTGGATATCCATGACGGACTGGCGGGGAGGAGCCGCGCTGTCCGAGAATCCGGTCAAGAATTTTATCGGCATGCAGAATTATGTCGAGTTGTTTTCCGGTTTTTTGGATGGCCGTTTTCGGCAGGATCTTGTTAATGCCGTTTATTATTCGGTTTTGCTGTTGGTCGGTGCCGTGGGCATCGGCATGTTCATCGCCATTTTGTTGGACCGCAAACCGCGCGGCGAAGATTTTTTGCGTACGGTCTTTTTGTACCCCATGTCGCTGTCATTCATCGTGACCGGAACCATCTGGCGCTGGCTGCTCGCACCGCAGGGAGGCGTGAACCTTTTGCCCACGTATTTGGGCGGTAAGGCTCTCGACTTTCAATGGCTTTCAAGCATGAAGACGGTGCTGCTTTTTGATTGGCAGAACCTGTTTCCCATTCTTTTGTATCTTGCCGCTTTCGTGCTGATTCTTTTGGGGCTGGGGAAATTGCGCCGTGATCCTTCCCGGGCCTTCAAACATTATCTTGTTCCCGGAGTCGTACTCGGGGCCGTTGTATGGCTGTTCGGAGATTTGTTGCCAAGAGCCTTGTTCATGGAAGAGGAACACGGGTTCAACCTTGCCACGCTGGGCATCATTCTTGCCACGATCTGGCAGTATTCCGGCTATACGATGGCTCTTTACCTTGCAGGATTCAACGGTATTTCCCAGGATCTTATGGATGCCGCACGGCTGGATGGTGCCAGTGATTTCGACTATTACATGCATGTGGCCATCCCCATGCTCAAGCCCATCACCATCAGTGCCGTGATTATTCTTTCGCATATTTCTCTCAAGATGTTCGACCTGATCTTTGCCATGACCGGGCCGGACAATGCCGCTACCGGTCACCCCGCGTTGGATATGTATCTGACCACGTTCAGGGCCAATGATTTTGCCAAGGGGGCAGCTATAGCCATCGTCCTGTTCCTTGTGGCCGGAACATTCATCATTCCGTATCTGGTTACATCCTACCGGCAGAGGAGGAACGCGCGATGACTCGCAGGATTTCCTTTGGAACCGTTCTTCTCTATCTGGTGCTGGCCGTGCTGGTCGTTGTATACCTGCTGCCTGCGTACATGGCTGTGGTTACTTCTTTGAAGTTACCCAATGAAATAACCTTGCCTCGCGCCTGGGAATTCCCGTCCACCTTGAACTGGAGCAGCTTTTCCGAAGCCTTGGCGCTGCTCAAACCCAATCTGGTCAACAGTGTAATCCTGACGATCTGTGCAACAGCCTTGTCGACCGTACTGGGGTCGCTCAACGGTTATGTCTTTTCCAAGTGGAAGTTCAAAGGCAGTGAAGTCATTTTCACCCTGTTCCTGTTCGGCATGTTCATTCCCTATCAGGTCATCCTGATCCCTCTGTTTCAGACCTTGCGGGCCATGAATCTTTACGGAGGGTTGCCGGGCCTTATTCTGGCTCATGTGGTGTATGGATTACCCATCACTTCCCTGATTTTCCGGAATTTCTACGCGCAAATTCCTACTGCGCTGATTGAATCCGCTCGTCTGGACGGTGCTGGCTTCTTTTCCATTTACACAAGAATTGTGTTTCCGCTCTCCATTCCTGGTTTTGTGGTTACAAGCCTGTGGCAGTTCACGCAGGTTTGGAACGAGTTCCTTTGGGGTATATGCCTGACACGACATTCCGAGAACCCCATAACCGTTGGGCTTGCTCAATTGGCTGGAGGGCAGGCAGTGAGTTGGAATTTGCCCATGGCGGGTTCCATTTTGGCAGCTATTCCGGTGCTATGCATCTATGTTTTCCTCGGCAGATATTTTATTCGAGGTTTGTTGGCGGGGTCGGTCAAGGAATAGACTGTCCTTCTTACGAAAGTTGATGAAAAGAAGCCCCGGCAAGCATACGCCGGGGCTTCTTTTCATATGCCATTTTCAGGGAGCTTGGGGAAAAATAAAAAGAGGAAGATAAAAGGACAATAAATTCACAGCCTGTCAAGTCAGACGTATTCTTTTCGGAAAAGATTTACCAGGAGCAAATAATTATGATAAAAAAAGTAACGCTAAGCTCTCGTGGAACGACTGGGAGTATGAATAGGGGGCGCTGCAATTATGTGCATGGTGCACAAGGGAACGGTTACTTTTTGCACCTTTTGCACGAAATGTGGAGAGAACAAGAATTGTCCGCGCATGCAAGTTTGTCCCCATAACCTGTAATTTCAATCTGTTATGGCTTTAGCGAGAGCAAGATTGATTACGGCACAAGGATTGCTAGATAGTGAGGGAGACGGTTCGTACAGAATGAACTAACCGTTTTGCCGAAACAACGCAGAGCATAGTGCTGAGCGCGAAAGTCGGCAGGGATGATGATACCATGAGTATGCTGGAAAGCAAGCAAAGCAGGCGGTCGAAACTTATGAGAACCTCGGGCAGGGGGATTCTGGAGCGGGATGAAATCCGCGCCTTATTGAGCGATGTGGGCATGCGCTTCGCGTTTGAAAGCGAAGCCGGAGAAAGCACCACACCCTCCGGATCCGGGGCAGCCTTTTCCGGAGAATGGCATGTACTTTCCCGGGAAGTGTTTGGTGGCCAGACCGTAGTTGAGACTTCGGTCATGCGCCTCAATCGCCTCGGCTCGTTGGTACGTTGCGTAACATATTCCAATGATAATCCATCCAAAGTCGGGAATGTGGTCATGGAATTCGTTCCTGGCTCCGAAATTTTGACCAAGTCGGGCAGGGCCTGTCGTTTGGACTGACCCCTTCCTTCTTGCCTCTTGTCATGAAACATGCAATCTCTGCCGTGTTACACTAGGAGTTTGCATGTTTCCTCATTTCTGGTTTGTTTATGTGGCGACCATGTTCGTGGCCTCCATTATCCCCGGTCCGAGCATGATGCTCGCCTTGACCCACGGCATGCGCCACGGCGTGGCACGGGCCGCAATTTCCGGGACGGGAAACATTGTTGCCTCGCTTCTTCAGGCCGGCGTCAGTATTGCCGGACTCGGCATATTACTGACAACATGCGGTCCGCTGTTTGAGGTGATTCGTTGGGCAGGCGCCTTCTATCTGATTTGGTTAGGGATCGGCTTATGGCGCAGCGCTCCGAATCTGGATGCCTTGGAGCAGCAATACGCACCCCATGTAAGTGTGCGTAAACTCTGGCTGGACGCGTTTTTGGTCGCTATGGGAAATCCCAAGGCTATTGTGTTTTTTACTGCACTTTTTCCCCAGTTCGTCCACTCCGACCATGTGGCACCGCAAGAGAGTTGCCTGTTGCTGGCGGGGTTGGCTTTGCCCGCCTTTGGCGCATGGATGATATATGCGCTGTGTGGTCGACGTATTGCCGGATGCCTTTCCCGCACCGGGGTACAGCGTTGGGTGAATAAGGTGCTGGGTGGTTCTTTTGTAGGACTTGGCGTGGGGCTTGCCGCAAGCAAAGGATAACAGCATGGTTAATGTTGAAATCAAGGCGAGGGTTGAGGATCCCAAACGGATTCGAGATATCCTCATGGCTGCCGGGGCTGAATACCGTGGGCTGGATCATCAGTGCGACACGTATTTTAATTGTCCGGAAGGACGGCTCAAACTTCGTGAAGGTAACGTGGAAAACGCCTTGATATTCTACCGTCGCCCCAATACCCCGGAGCCGAAGGTTTCGGAGTATGAGTTGGAGCGGCTTGTTCCCGGGCATGGTTTGACCTCACTTTTGAGCGCAGCCATTGGCGTCAAGGTGGTCGTGGAAAAGGAACGGGAGATTTATTACAAGGATAACGTCAAATTTCACATTGATCGAGTGCGCGGATTGGGGCGCTTTGTCGAGATTGAAGCCATTGGTGAACACGCTTCCGAATTGGAAAATCTGCATAACCAATGCCGGGAATGGCTGGATTGCATGGGAATTGCTGACGATCAGTTGGAACCGATGTCGTATAGCGACATGTTCATGGCTTTGGATGTTTCCTAGCCGTTTCCCAAAAGTAACTTTTGCCGTGTTGACCGGAGAGTGTGGCGTCCATATGTTGTACCCATATGCTGAAGTCTAGAAATTTTCTGGAATCGGATATCCCCGTTATTTGCGGATTTCCCCGCAACCAGCAAGAACTCTTTTATATGTTTCCCTCGGCACATTGGCCGCTCACGCCTCGTCAGTTGAGCCGGTCAGCATCCGTGCGGCGTGGCTCCACCGTGGTGGATTGCGATGGTTTGGTCGCCGGATATGCGAATTTTGTGGAGTGCCGGCTCGGTGAGTTTTGTCTTATTGGTAACGTCATCGTGAATCCATGCATGCGCCGCCAGGGAGTGGGAACCTTTCTCCTTCGCGCAATGGCGGCTCGTGCCGCGTGGGAGTTCGGAGCAACATGTGTGCGGCTTTGCTGCGCAAGCAGCAATATTGCCGGATTGCGCCTGTACTCGGCGTTAGGCTTTGTTCGAGTTGGCTTGCGTTCTCGTGTCGGGCTGGACGGAACCATCTTGCCTGTGCATGTCTTGGAGTTACCGGTCTTGTGGAGAGACGAACTCAGGCAATACCATGGAGGCTTCTCCCCGGTCGGGATGACTGCGATTCCTGCATGATTCCGTCATATTGTCAGACAATTCCCACTGTGCTGGCCACAGTCTTGAGCAGAAGTGTTTTGGATATGGGTTTCGCGAGATAGAAGGTGCACCCGGCTTCAATGCAGCGTCCCCTGTCTTCGCTCAGGGCGTTTGCCGTAACCGCAATGACCGGGGTAGGCGGCAAACTGTTTGCCTTTTCATATGCCCGAATCTGCCGGGTGGCTTCGAACCCGTCCATCACCGGCATTTGGATGTCCATGAGCACTACGTCGTATCTGTTTTCTTTGAACATCAACACTGCCTGTTCGCCGTTTTCGGCAAAGTCAATTTCACACCCTGTCTTGGCGAGATAGAATTGCAAAAGCTGGCGATTGCTGTCCGAATCTTCAACAAGAAGAATGGAAGCAGGGCGTTCCTGTAACATCTGAGTCAGATACTTGATTTCTTCAAGAGCAATGTCAGGGTCGGGCGCAGGGGCTTCGGCTGGAAGTTCGAAGCGGAGCATGAACGTAAACGTGGTACCCTTGCTCGGACTGCTGGAGAGTCGTAGCGTACCCCCCATGGTTTCCACCAGTCTTCGGGAAATGGATAGCCCCAGTCCCGTTCCTCCATATTGTCGCGTTGTGGAAGAATCAGCCTGTGTGAAGCGTTCGAAAACCCTGCGCTGGGATTCGGGAGGGATGCCGATTCCCGTGTCGGAGACCGTGAAGTTTATTTCACCGGCAATTTCTGACGGAGCCGGGTAAACCTCCACACGTATGAGCCCCTGATGAGTGAATTTGACGGCATTGTCCACAAGGTTCGTAAGTATCTGACTGATACGGACAGGGTCTCCTATGATGCGGTCCGGTGTGTCTCTGTCGATGTTTATGGAAAAACCGAGGCCTTTGTCTTTGGCTTTGGTGCTGTAGAGCAGGTAAATTTTGTCCAGAATTTCGGTGAGGGAAATATCCCGTTTTTCAATGGAAAGCTGACCGGCCTCGATTTTCGAGATGTCCAGAACATCGTTGATGATCCCGAGCAGTTGATGTCCTGATGTCTTGAACATTTCGATGTATTTTCGTTGTTCGGGATTGGGATCGGTTTCAAGCATGAGTTCGGCCATTCCCAGAATGGTATTCATGGGAGTTCGAATTTCGTGGCTCATACCGGCAAGAAAGTCGCTTTTGGCATTGTCCGCGGCTTCCGCTGCCTCTTTGGCCCGCGCCAATTCTTTTTCCGTGCGGGAACGTTCCCGGATTTCCTTTTCCAGCACAGCGTTGGTTTGTTCCAATTCCTGAGTTCGTTTGGCTATTTCTGCCGTCAGGGTACTGGATTGTTCCACGGATGTTTTGATCTCATGCAGCTCGCGCAACCGTGCAGGAGGCAGTATGACAGGAGTGTGCGAGCTTCGGGCCCTGGCCATGGCGTGCACCATGTTGGAAATCGGCGCCAATACGTCGCGTCGAATCAGCACCAGCATGAGAATCATGGTGGCGATGGATATGATGAGGGCTGTGAGTCCTCCGTTGATACCGGCAGACGCTTCGTCAGCTATGATGGTAAAGCTGCGGGAAGCCTTGATGGCGGCGTTTGCCGTGAGTGATGCAGACATGGTTTCCAACTCGCGGTTGACCTCGGTCCATGCCTTTTCGCAATTGTTTTCCAGATCCAGTTCTCTGTGTTTTGTGTTGAAAATACTTCTGAGTCGGAGGCCTTTGTCGAGTTTCTCAATCTCTCGATCCAGCTTGGAAGGATCTCCGGAAGGGGCATATTTATCCAATTGCTGACGTAGTCCCTCCAGATCCTCGTGGGACTTTGCCGCCAGAAGATGGATAATGAAATTGAGCGCCGTTTGTTCTTCCCTGCGTTTTGCAAACTCAGCTGCGGAACGGCCTTTGATTAGGCGCTCTTGGGCTTTTGCTCTCACCGTTTCGATTTTTTTTTGCAAGGAGTCTTGCCTGTTGCGCATGAGAGCAAGACGTTCAATGGATTGATAGCACTGGGACACCTTGCTTCGGATTACCGGATTGTTGGCAAATGCCGTATCTTGCGAAAGAATTTTTGCAGCGAGTTTGAAAGTTCTTCGCTGTTTTGGATCTTCGGCCTTGTGGACAATCAGGGCAAAACGTCCAAGACGTTCAAGGTTGATGGCTGTCCTTTGCCTGTCGAAAATGGCAGGCAAAACATTGTCACGAGTGTCTGTGGCAAGGTTGCCGATGGTCGTCAGGGAACTGCCTACAATGGCGCCCAGTCCACTCAAAAGAATGACGGCAATTATCGCATACATGGAGAAAACCGGGATCAGTGCAGGTTTTCTCCCTTGGGAAGAGTCGTTTGCCGTCGAAGGCTGAGGCCCGTTTTTTTCTTCTGCCATAATGAATTAGTAGATGCTGAATGGGAAGTATTCACGATTGATGCGTTCATACACTCCATTGAGACGAATCGTTTGCAAGGCTTTTTCCAGCCGTATTCGAAGGACGTCGTCTCCTTCCCGGACAGCGATGCATGCTTCGCTGGATGGGTTCTTTGTCGTCAGGGGAGGGCCGATGTAGTCGAAAGGTTGCCCTACTTCATTCTGCAGGAATTCATAGCCGACCAGACTATCTGTCAGTACGGCGTCTGCCCGTCCCTCCACCAGGGCATGAAAGGCCTCGATGAGCGTGTTCAACAAAAGCAGCTTGCTGTCTTTTGCATAGTTCGCTTTCAGATATTCTGCCTGCACGGTTTCCTTTTGTGTCGCTATGGTTTTTCCTGCAAGGCTTTTTGGGGTTGATGCCAAAAGTTCGCGAGGATTCCCAATGAAGTTGGTTCGGGATCGGTAATATGGGATCGTGAAGTCCACAAGCATATCCCGTTGCGCCGTTTTCGCCATACTGGCTACAACGAAATCGTATTCGCCCTTGACAAGTCGCGGGATGATTTCATCCCATGTCGAGAGGACAATGGTGCAGGAAGCTCCCATGGCCGCACACAGCGCTCTGGCAATGTCTATGTCAAAGCCGCACGGTTCCCCGTTTTTGACAAAATTGAACGGAGGGTAGCCGCCTTCGGTGCCGACACGGTAAACCTGCTGCGCTTGGCCCGGCAACGCTGACAAAACCAAAATAAGAAGAATGGCTATGACAATTTTGCAGCGCATGGGTTTCCTCACATATTCCCGGAAATAGTTTGGCCTCAGTCATTATAAATCTAACCTCATGGCGGATTGGTGGCAAGGCAAGGCCGGATAAAATCATCTATCCAATAATGCCATGTTTTCGTATTGTGCGTTACAATAGCAACACCTTGCCGCGGAATTTAAGCAATACATGTGATCTTGCCCATAAACATGCTGACGGAGACAATGGATGCACGCCGACTCGGGATCATTCACCACTTTAAGGAAAAGTGTTTTTCCTTCCGCCTTGTTTTTGGGGCTTGGAATATTCTTTGCCGTGTCCTTCTATGTGCTGGCCTCGCGATGGGAACACAATGCCGTGAAGCAGGAGTTTGCTGCGGAATGTGAAATCATCTTTCACGAAGTAATGCAGGTATATCACAATACCCTGATCGTAAGTTCCGCCATGCACGGGCTTATGAGTCATGAGCATACGATTACCGAGCATGATTTCGTGGATTTTGCCATGCCTTTGCGCAAGTTTCTGAATGGCGTACAGGCTGTGGAATGGGTCCAAAGGGTTATGGGCTCCGAGCGGGAAAAGTTTGTGGAATCCATCCGTCAGCAAGGCCGTTCGGATTTCGAGATCCGTGCATTGCAACCGGACGGGACTTTGAAGCGGGCTGAAAATCGGGAAGTACTGTTTCCGATCACATACGTTTATCCCAAGGAAAGTAGTTCTTTCGCCTGTGGCCTTGACTTGCAAACTTTTCCACTCCGCAGGGAAGCTCTTAAACAATCCAGGCAAACAGGATTGCCAAGTCTCTCCGGCCGTATTCGTTTGGAGCACGAACAGGAAGACCGGTTCGGCCTTCTCTTCTTTTATCCCGTTTTTGAACGACTGCATGGCAAGACCGGCGCTTCCGGTCTGGAACGTCTTCGTGGAGCGGTGCTTTTGGTTCTGGATGTGAATGCTTTGTTTGAGCCTGTTTTCCCAGAAAAAAAAATCAAGGGAATGGGAGCCTTTGTTCATGACTTGAGTGCACCGGAAGAGAGAAAGCTGCTTTACGAATATCAGGTAAAAGATGCGGACTATAAGGAACATGTCACTGGCTTGCATCGTTCCTTTGAGATTTTGGCCGGGCAACGCAAATGGCGCATAACCTGTGTTGCCCTTCCAGAATTCGGAGAACGTTTTCAAACGCTGGTTCCGATAGGTGGCGGTGTCGGCATTTTCTTGGTCATGTCGTTGTTGTCCGGGTATTTGTATATGTTGTCCCTGCACCGTGACAATATTCGGGCACAAGTGGAAGAAAAGACGCGGGAGTTGCAGCGCTCGGTGCTGCGTCTGCATTGCCTGTATGAAATATCAAGCCTCGTGGAACGTCCAGGTGAGCGGATAGAAACGGTATTGGAGCATGCAGCCCGGATTGTCGTGGCGGATTTTTCCGATGGCAGGGATGTGCGTGTGGTTATTGCCCATGCTGGCAAAATGTATGGCGACAAAGTTCCCCTTGGCGAGAAGCCGTTCCTGGATGAAATTATTCGTTATCAGGGCGGCGCGGGGTATATCAATGTGTATTGCCGGATGCCGGAGGCAAAAAAGGCCGAGTATGAAAATGAACGTGCCTTTTTGAAGAGTGTTGCCGCCCAGCTTGGAAAATTCATTGAACGGCGGATGGTCGAGGAAGGACTTGTTGCCGCCAGGGATCAGGCCAGACTGGCCACACAGGCCAAGAGCCTGTTCCTCGCCAATATGAGCCACGAGGTAAGGACTCCTCTTAACGCCATTATCGGACTGACCGAAATCGTGAGAAAAACCGGACTGAGTTCCAGGCAGATGGATTATCTCGACAAGATTGCCGGGGCGTCACAGTCCCTGCTTGGAATTGTCAACGACATTCTGGACTTCTCCAAGATCGAGGCCGGTAAGCTTGAATTCGAAAAGGCGGCTTTTGATCTCCCCGCTCTGTTGCTTAAAATATTGGACGTTTATTCCCCCCGTGCCCATGCAAAGGGATTGCGTTTCAATATTTTCATTGAGCCGGGAACACCTGCCAGGGTTATTGGTGACGCCTTGAGGCTGGAACAGGTGTATGCCAACCTTGTGACCAATGCCGTCAAGTTTACGGAGACCGGCTTTGTGGAAGTTGGGCTGGGAACAGTGCGTGAAGTTGACGGTAAAATCACGATAAAGGGATGGGTTAAGGATTCTGGGATTGGCATGAGCTCCGGAGATCAGGCCCGTTTGTTTGAAGCCTTTACCCAGGCGGACGGCTCCCACACTCGTCGCCATGGCGGAACCGGGCTTGGACTGACCATCGCGCGTCAGCTGGTTCAGCTTATGGAAGGAGAGCTGTTCGTATCCAGTGAGCAGCACAAAGGAAGCATTTTCCATTTCGAGGCCGCCTTTGCCGTTGCGGAACCAGAAAATCCATTGTCCCCGGAAGCGGCGTTGAGTGGCAAGAGAGCTATTTTGGTGCAACAGGAACATGAGGAAGATAGAGCCTTCAGTTCTCTTGAAGAACTCGGATTTCAGGTTGAGACTTTTGGCAATGCCAGTGCCGCATGGCTCCGGCTGCGGGATGAGAATCAGGAAAAGGTAGACCTTGTATGGCTCGGTTGGAGGCTTGCAGACGAAAATGGCCTTGAACTGGCCCGGCGTATTCGTCGATCGGAAGAACGGTTTTCTGCCGTGCCCATGGTTTTGGCTACCGGCAACTATAACGAGGATTTGCGTAAGGCTGCCAGACAGTTGACGAACGCTGTGCTGTTGCGTCCTGTGAGTGGTGCGATTGTAGCCAAAACCGTTGCCCGAATATTTGATATACAACGAGTCGAGACCGATGACCGGGATATGACGGCCCTCGCTCGGAATCGAAATATAAGAATTCTCATTGTGGAAGATAACGACATCAACAGGCAGGTTTTACGGGAAGTGCTCGAAGGGGCCGGAATACACGTCCACGAGGCGGAGAATGGCCGGCAGGCTGTGGATATGGTCATGGAAGCGAAAGACCACTTTGATGCCGTTGTGATGGATGTGCAGATGCCTGTTATGGGAGGGCTTGAGGCTTCGCAGTTGATTCGTGAGCATTTTTCTGCCGACAGTTTGCCCATCGTTGCGCTTACAGCCCATGCCACGGTAGAAGACCGTCAGAAGTGCCTTGACGCGGGTATGAATGACTATGTCATCAAGCCACTGGACGTGCCGTTTTTATTCAGAACCCTTGCCAGGCTGGTGGAAGGACATGCCTGGGAAGATCAGACTGTTCTGGAATCAGATGAACAGAATATTGCAGCCGGGGGGATGCCGGAAGTGCCCGGTCTGGATGTGCATGACGGCCTGAAACGTTTGGGTGGCAAGGTGGAAGTATATAAACGACTCCTGCTGGCATTCCTGAACGATTATGCGGATGTCGGGCTGTCTCTTCAGCGCAGTCTTGATCAGGGTAATGAAAAGGATGCCTTGACGACTTTGCACACCCTCAAGGGGATTTCCGGGAACATCGCTGCTTCCGAGTTATATCAGACTTGTGTCGAACTGGAAGAGGCGTTGAAGCAGGGAACAGCATCTGAAGGCTTGATGGCTGAGTTTACGGCGCAATTGGATATGGTCATGGAATCTCTTGGTGCGTTTTTTGGGCATGCTGCCGCAAGGTCGGATGAAGAAAGTTGTGTTGTCAGCACACAGAGTGTCGATCTTGAAAAAGTTGCCGAGTTGAGAACATTTTTACTTGCCCATGATTTCAGGGCTGTCCGAGCATTTGAAGCGCTGAAAAATTCGCTGGAATGCTGGTTGGAGAGCCACGAACTTGGCACTCTTGAGCAATCCATCAATAATTTTGATTTCGCAAGTGCGCTTTCAATGCTGGAAGCCGTGATGACCGACAGAAATATCAGCTTACCGGAGTAGCCCATGTATGATGCAGAAAAACGGCCTCACTTGCTGATTGTTGATGATTCCGCCTTCAATATCAGCATTCTCGGCGAGGCTTTGGTAGGAGATTATGACCTGACGGTTGCCAAAAGCGGGGAGGAAGCACTGGAAGCCCTGAAGTCCGACCATCTGCCGGATCTCATCCTTTTGGATATCATCATGCCGGGCATGGATGGGTTTGCCGTATTGCATCACATCAAGGAAATGGAGACTACCAAGGACATTCCCGTCATTTTCATCACGGCAATGACCGGGGAGGAAGAAGAGGCTCAAGGATTGGCCATGGGGGCTGTGGATTACATCACCAAGCCGTTCAGTACCCCCATTGTCAAGGCTCGTGTGCGGACGCATGTGCAGCTGAAACGGAAGTCGGACATGCTGCAACGGCTATCCGACATGGATGCTCTCACCGGTATTCCCAATCGCCGTCGTTTTGATGAAGCCTATGAAAAGGAATGGCGCCGCTCTCTGCGCGAGGGCTCACCTGTCTCCGTGATCATGATAGATATCGATTATTTCAAGAAATACAACGACAATTACGGCCATGGTGAAGGTGATGTCTGTTTACGCACGGTAGCCCACACCCTGCGTGGATGCCTGAATCGAAGTATGGATTTTGTGGCTCGCTACGGAGGTGAAGAATTCATCGTTCTATTGCCGGCCACCGAGGCTGCCGGAGCCGCTATCATGGCCGAAACCATGCGCAAGGCCATTGTTGCAAAACAGTTGCCGCATGCATATTCCGAGTGCGCGGATTACGTCAGTATCAGTTTGGGGGTCGCGACTGTCATACCCGTCATGGGGTTGGAACGGGATGAGCTGGTCAAATCTGCCGATGAGATGCTTTACAAGGCCAAGGATGCTGGACGGAATCGGGTGGAGCGTACGGTCCTTGGATAATACCTGGAATTGATTTGATAAGCGCCCCGGTTTCTCTGAGAACCCCAGGGCACTTGTTTTATCATGAATGTTTTTTGTGCTGTCGGCGTTCTCGACGGATTTGCATGATGCTTTCCCCTGAGTATATGGCAAGTCCTGTCCAGATCAGCGCAAAAGTTATCAGATTCCCCGAATCGAACGGTTCGTGATAGACGAAAACTCCGAGCAGGAATGCTATGCTGGGGGCAATGTATTGGATGATTCCCAGCGTGGTGAGTCTCAGCCTGCGTGCTCCAAAGGCAAATCCGAACAGAGGCATTGAGGTGGCGACGCCTGCCCCCATAAGCAACAGGCTGGTGGACATGCCTGCATGGGCGAAGCCCCCTTTGCCCATGTATTCCAGATACAGGACATAGCCCAACGCCAGCGGGGTGATGATTGCCGTTTCCACGGTCAGTCCGGGAAGGGATTCCATGGGCGCTGTTTTCCGGAGCAGTCCGTACAGGGCAAATGTGACGGCCAATGCCAGCGCTATCCATGGAAAATGGCCGATCGATATGATGGAGTTGATGACTCCTGCGGTTGCGAAACAGACTGCGATCATTTGAAGACGAGTCATTTTTTCGCGTAACAAGGCAAAACCCAGAAGAGCGTTCATGAGTGGGTTTATATAATACCCGAGGCTGGTGGCCAGTACCTGATCATGATTTACACACCAGATGTACATGAGCCAGTTACTTCCCAACAGGAGGCTGCTCAGTGTCAACATGCCCAGTGTGCGAGGTGACGACAACGGAGCGAGCGTTTCCCGCCAGCGGCCCTGAAAAGTCACAAGCAATGCAGCGAAAACCAGTGACCAGATTATGCGGTGGCAAAGGATCTCCAGCGCCGGTACAGAGTGAAGTTGCTTCCAGTAGATGGGCAAGAGTCCCCACCCGATAAACGATGCCAGTGCGGCCAGAAGGCCAGATGACGTGCTTTTTGTATTCATTCCAGTGTGTTGTGTGATGGTTTTGTGGTGAGTTTAGAGCGAAATTACACCGGCCATTCAGGGAGGTAAAGAAATATTTTTATGCGAATGTTGCATTTTTTTTATGTTTTTCTTGACCGAAAAGGCTCTGCAAGGATACCGCTCAAGATGGAAGGTCGTAAAGTATGGGATTTGGTTCGCAGGCGTGATCTTCTCGGGCGTTGCCCGGCAGGCGGGCTTTTGGTGGGCCTTTTCGGGAATCCTCTAAGAGATGCCGGGAGTGCATCCGGATTCCCCGGCCGGTTTTTCAAGGAGTTGTATTGTGGCTAAGAACATTTATGTGGGGAACCTGCCTTGGAGTTCTTCCGAGGATGAGGTTCGGGATGCTTTCGCTATTCATGGTGAGGTTATTTCCGTGAAGTTGATTTCCGATCGTGAAACCGGACGCCCTCGCGGCTTTGGTTTTGTGGAAATGGAAGACGAAGGCGCAGTTAAGGCAATCGAGGCCCTGGACGGCGAAGATTTCGGCGGGCGGCGTCTCAAGGTGAACGAGGCTCGGCCGCGACCCCAGCGTCGTTGGTAGCCATTTTTTCAAGCCCCGGTTGCAAGGCCGGGGCTTTCTTATGCACGATCGGGAGGCAGCGGAATGTCAAATGTAAAACAGCTGCCTTGGTTGGGGGTGGATTCCACCCAGATACTTCCCTCATAGTGGGTGACGATTTCGCGGCATATGGCCAGCCCAAGACCAGCGCCTTCCCGAATGTCACCTAGTGTATCCCCTTGGTCCCGCTTGTGAAAGCGCTCGAAAATTTTGGAACGTTCCTTTTCCGGTATGCCTATCCCCGTATCCGTAACCGAGAACCGGACTGCTCCTGCCACTTTTTCGGCTTCGAGTAGTACTTTTCCCTGTTTCGTGAATTTGGCTGCGTTGTGCAGCAGGTTGATTAAGACCTGTTGGATACGGTCCGAGTCTACATGGAGGGTGACCGGTTCTTCCGGCAAGCTGGTTTCCAGCCTGACATCTTTAGAGAAAGCAAATTGGCCGGAGACTGCATTAAAGGCGTCCCGAATCAAATGTTCTACCAAAGTTTCCTGATCGTTCCATTGCATATGCCCTGATTCAATCCTGCTCAGATCCAGAGACTCGTTGATAAGACGTGTCAGCCGCCTCCCTTCGTTTTCCACGATCTCCAGATTCTGGATGATTCGTTTTGCACTGTTTTGGAGTGACTCCGGCGTTGTTTCAGGGTGGCCGAAATTGCGTTGGAATTCCTTGCGGGTCAATTTTGCGAACCCGCGGATGGACGTCAGCGGGGTGCGTAGTTCGTGAGAGATTGATGAGATGACTGCAGATTTGAGCCGATCAAGTTCTTGCAGCCGTTTATTGGCAGCCTTTAGTTCCTGGGCTTTTTCCCTGAGTTGTTGTGTGCGTTTCAAGACAATGGATTCAAGTTGTTCGTTGAGCGCAAAGAGTTCCGACTCCGTGGCCTTGCGCTCAATGGCAATGGCCACCTGTTCGGAGATGGCGGTCATGAGTTTGACGTCCGCCTCCGTATAGCGCTCCGTGTTGGTGTAATGTTGCACGGCCATGGCACCGATGGTTTTGTTTTTAACTGATAGGGGGACGCCGAGCCAGACCGCAGCCGGGGAACCGATGCTCTTTTGTTCTCGCGTATTTGCCCGCTGTTCTGTTGTGAGCGGGTTTATGAGCATTGGTGTGCCTGTGCGGATCACCTGTAGAGTCAGGCTGGAGGATGAGAGCTCGCTGATTTCGACGATTTCGAACGAGGAGTCTTTCTCGTCGCTGAAGTACGGGAATGTCAAATGCGTTTGGTCTTCGTCCAACAAAGCTATGTAGAAATTGGTAGCATCGATTTCCCTGTCCAATATTGCATGAATAGTGGCATACAGCTCGGAAAGGTCTCGGGTTTTACTGACGGCATTGGAGATTTCATACAGTACACGGGACGTTCTCTCGTTGATTTTACGCCCCGTAATGTCTTCAATGAACCCGTCGTATCGGACCTCATCGTCTACATGGATTTTTCTGGATGATTCCGACGCCCATATGATGGAACCGTCCTTGCGTATAAGTTGGATCTCATGACCCGTCACATGCCCGTTTTGTTGGAGAAGTCTACGCAAATGGGCATATTCTTCAGGAACTGCATACATTTGCTTTTTGACGTCTTGGATCGTGCTCATGAGTTCCCGGGGAGATTCATATCCCAGGATGGTGGCCATCGAGCTGTTGACTGCCAGAAGATTTCCGTTGGAAGATGACTGGTAGATACCTTCAATGGCATTTTCAAACAGTGACTGATAGCGTGATTCAGCCTCGATGCGGCGAGAGATGTCCCGCATGGCGGTTACCCTCGTCTTTTTACCGCGAAAGAAGAAAACCTTGCCTTGCAGTTGTACGTTGAAGGTCGTTCCGTCCTTGCGTATTCCCATGACTTCATAGGATTCTTCGTGGTCGCTTTTGATTTTGTTGCGAACAATATTCTTATGTTCGGGAATAACGAGGTCCGGAGTGTAAAGCCCGATGAAGCCGCCGGGCTTGTAGCCGAACAGCGCGCTGGCTGCGTGATTGGCCGCCAGAATATAACCGTTTTCGGAAATGACGATTCCCTCGAACGCGGCCCGGGAAAGGGCGCTATGCATTTCCTCACTGGCCTGCAGGGCCTGCTCCACATTTTTGCGTTCCGTAATATCCGTATGTGTGCCAGAGATTCGGTAGGGCTTGCCATCCTCTCCCTTGAGGCTGCCGCCGCGTCCGTGGATCCAGCGCCATGAGCCGTTCTTGTGGCGCATTCTGTATTCCACTTCGAATTGGTCTATTTCTCCACGCACGCAGGGAAGGTTGCTGTCCAGCACCTTTTGCTTGTCGTCCGGATGGATTTTTTTCAGCCATGCTTCAGCGGTATTGGGGAATTCGTCCTCTTCATATCCGAGCATGGCCTTGTAGCGAGGTGAGTAGTATGTGGTATCAGTCAGGACATCCCAATCCCATATGCCGTCGTTGGCTCCTTTGACCACAAGAGCATATCGTTCCTCGCTCCGTTTGAGCGCCTCCTGTGTTTTGCGCATTTCCGTTATGTCCAGGAGGATGGTACGGATCGCGGAAGAGACATTTTCATCATCTACATGGTGGGAAAATGGGCGGTAAAATATCTTGGAACCGTCCTTGTGGACACCCCGGATAACCGTCTGTGGCGCATGCGCGTTGTTTTCGATTTTTTTTAGATGGTCCAGAACGATCTTCCGGTCGTCGGCATGAACCACTTTTGTAATAGAGGGGAGAGAACACATTTCCTTAGGGGAGTATCCGAAAAGGTCGGCGCAGGCCTGATTGCAACGTAGTATTGTGCCCTGTATATCTGTTTCGTAGACAGGGATAGAAGCTGTCTCGAACACGTACCAGCGGCGAGGTGCGGAATCCTGTTGTCCCGTGCTCGAAGAATTTGCCATTGTTTATGCCTTGTATCTTTGTTCTTTGCTCTGAATGTCCGTTGCCGGAAAGACCTGTCCGCTTTATTATGAATTGTTCCCCGGAAATAGCTGCATGAGTCCGTTCCAGTCTTGGGGAGGGGACACGGCAATACCTTGCAGGTAGTCACAACCATACCTGGTCAGAAAATCCTTTTGTGTTTGCGTGCGGACTTCCTTGCCCATTATGCCAATACCGAGAGTCTTTCCCATTCGAATAACTTCCTGTGCCAGCTCCGGGCGTGCGTGTGAAGAACTGTCTGTCATGGATACGATTCCATTGTCCAAAATCAATCTTGTGGGAGCTGCCTGCTCAAGCCGTTCCACTGGAGGACATTCCGGTCCAAATTCGGAAAGGGCTATTTTTATACCGTTTGTTTTCAGTCCTTCGCAAATCTGCATCCCCATTTCAAAGTCCGGGGATAAAATTCGTGGAGGCAGGGCGATGAGAAGCTGCTGACGTTCCAGACTGTCATTCTCCAACAGGTTGCAAATTTGGGCAATAATAGACGTATTCCGTATACTGGCAGATGAAAGCTGGTATAGGATCTCTACAGCTTTTCCCGTCGCTTTTTTTATTTTTGACGCAGCCTTGCACGCGTTTTGGATCGCCAACAGATCCATTGACCGGGCCAGGTCGGATCTGGCAAAAGGTTGCGCCCGATTTTTTGCAGAAAACTGGTCTCCTGTGCCAGGTAGATGGAGTTCACAACTGAATCCTATCGGTTGATCGCTTTTGACATGCAGGCTCGGCATGAACCATACCGAAAATTCATTGTTGCGAAGGGCCTTTTCAAGAATGGCTTCATGTTGAATGCTCTTTGCCACGTTGTAGGTCATATCCTTCGAATATAATCCGAAGCCTGTATCCTTTGCCGATCTGGTTTTTTCAAGTGCAGTTTCTGCACAGCGCATAAGTTCGTCCGGATGTACGGCATCATGCGGGTACAAAGCCATACCTATTGGGGCGGACAAAAACCGTGGCTCTTGGTTTATGTCAAACGGTTGATCGAATGCTTGCATGATGCGAATAACCAGAGCCGGGCAATGGGCGAGGCTCTCAATGTCCTCGCAGATTACCGCAATCATGTCATTTTCAAGCCGGGCAAGCGTGTCGTGCCCGCGCACGATTTTTTGCAGGCGGGCCGTAATCTGTTTTGCCGCTTCATCAATGAATTCGAGATCTTTATCTTGTCTTTCTATACTGTTTTCGGGAATAGCGATGAGAACAACACCTACAAGTGTCCCTCGCCTGTCTGCCCCGGAGAGGGCATGTATTAATCGTTCCCGGAAAAGCAGACGGTTTGGAAGTCCTGTCAGATCATCGTGAAATGCCTTGTGGGTAAGCCTGTGTTCCAGCCGTTTACGGGCGGTCACATCCAGAAGCGAGGCAATGCTCATGGTTGTTCCCGGGAACATGGAAACGGTCAATTCGACAATGCGGATTTCCCCTGAAGCGTCAATGAAACGGGCTTCGTAAGTTCTTGGCAATCCGGTCTCGTCCTGCCGACGTTGTTTGTGGTATTCTATCATCCATTTAACATCATCCGAGTGGAAGCACTCCGTCCATTTCAATCCCTGTTCAATATCCTTCTGCCTGTAGCCGGAAAAACGGTAAAATTCACTGTTTGCCATGGCCAAGGTTGTGTCTTCATTGACAATGACGCTAGCTGTGCCTGTGCTGTTAAATATTGTTCTGTAGCGTGATTCCGATGCCTCCAGCGCGGATCTCGTATTTTCCAGTTCGGAGATGTCGACGAACGATTCCAACAAAAATGCAACACCGTTTCTTGTGATGGGTGTCACTGATTTCAGAACCGGAAGTTCATACCCGTCGCCCCTGAGAAGAATTCGGCGCTGGAGTTCATTGGGCTGACCAAGATCCAGAACCGGACACGCATTTTCTTCGTTAGGGCATATGAATCCATGGCATCGTTGCCCGACAATTTCCTCACATGTCAGTCCAACGAGCATACATGCATACGGGTTGGCCTCGACGATTTTTCTGGTCTCCACGGAGATAAGAAATATGCCCACTTGAAGCGAACGCATCATTTTGTCCAGGAAACGTTTTTCTTCCTTGATCTGATGCACCATGCCATTCACATTTTGCGCGAGTTCCGTGATTTCGTCATAGCCGGGAATGGCTATGTCGTATGCTTCATCGGGAGATTGGGCTATGGAGTTCACTTGTCGGGCCAGCAGGGATATTCGCCTGATGATCTGGAAGCGGAGCAGGAGTAACGCCACTGCTGCCATGAACAGGCATGCCATGCTCATCACGCCGAAGTTGATACTGACAAGATCGTCACCGATATCACTTATTACCGAAGGGCTGGACGTTTGGACCAACATGACCGGTACACCGTTCATGTCGGTGATGACGGCTTGCGCAGAAATGGATTCATGATCGGTCTCTATAAGTGGATATTCCCTGGCGACGACGCCTTCGGTGGGCGCAATCCGTCTGGCTGTAAGTTTCAAATCATTTTTTGTCGCCCACTGTTCCAGTATGTCCGGGGTGAGAAGGGTGCCCATGAGCATCCAGCCTTTTGACGGACCCGTTTGTTTGGAAGTCAGGATCTGTTCACACGCCACGATCATCAATTGGTCGCCCATTGACGCCAATCCTTTAAATCCATTTGCCGTGTAGTCTTTTCCCCATGGGGCGATTCGTGCGAAAATGAAATCTTCGAATTCCCACGGAATGGGAACCAAAGTATCTCTTTCGGGGGGCCTGTATGCTCCCCACACCTGTTGGCCTGCAGAGTTGAAGAAGGCTACCAGATTGAGTCCTGCGGAATCGAAGGTGGATACGGGGAGGTTGCCTTCAATGTAGTCTTGATTGCGGTCTTCCACAAAAGCGTATGTATTATCCCACCATGCCCAGTCTCGCGTAAGCATGGCTGTCGTTTCGCTTTTGTCGATGGTGAACCGTTGTATTCGGGCAATATCCTCCAGGATCATCTCGCGTTCCAATGATTCGAAACGCGGGAGTAGCGTTTGCACGGACGTGAAGTAGAAAATGAGAGCAAGCACGCCGAAAACGGAGAGGATGATGAGAAAGGTAGCTTTTTTCAACGAGAGTCGCATGGCTGCCTGCCCGGATAATTGTGATGTTCCCGTCAGAATATGTTTGGGATAGGTTCACGACAATTATTTCCCGACATGTCCGGTTCATGCGTATGATTTTTTTGCACTCAGAGCATGGATTGCATGTCCGAAAATATTTTTTGTGGATTGAAAAGTTCCGGGGATTCCGTCTGCAGTTTCGGAAAGTATTCAAAAAAAGCGTCCCAACCAATCAGTTCAGCCTGTTTTCGTTTATCCACAAAAATTTTAAAGACGGTGCCACGAGGGCATTGAGTCATATTTAGTTCAAGGATGCCGTCTGGAGCTGTCTCTGCCCAAACAGCGGACCATGCGCTTCGGTCTCCTTCCGTTTTTTTGTATTTTTCGAAGAATTGTTCAAATATAGACTGGATTTGTTTGTTATTCATGTACTTGCTCCTTTTGCCCGAAACCATGGCACGAACCTGCGGTCTTGCACAAGTCCGACCTGTCATCTCTTTGTTGCGGTGTGCGGTCCAACCTTTATGTGGCATTGCCCGGACATGGGGCTAACGAACTTGATCTAAACCGGGCAGTCGCGTATCTGGACGGCGTAAAGTCTTGTTGAGACCGCAGGAATGCGGCCTGTGAGGGGAGTAATGGAAGAGAGTAAGGAACCTGAAGTGCTCGGAGTCTATTCCCACAGCACGAAGTACCAATATCATTTTGGAGAACGGGCGTCCCGCTATCGGCATGGGACATATTGGCTCGTGCGCAAACTCAATGACCGCAACTACGAAGTGCAGCCGTTGAACGGAAACAATATTCCATCCGGTGTGCGCAAGGTCGTGGACAGGGAAACCTTTCTCAAATTTTACACGCCGGAATTGGATTTTTACAGGGAATACACCCTGCCGTGCCTTGAGAGCCTGCAAAAAAAGATCAAGCTCGGCAGACGTTATTTCAATCTTGGCCGTCTGGATGACGCGGAACGTGCGTTTTGCGAGGCCATTCTTTTGAATGATCAGGATGTGGAAGCCAATATGGGGCTTGGTGGAGTCTACGCGGAACAACGTGAATTCTCCAAGCTTCGCGAAGTGTTGGATAAGCTTTTATCCAATGACGAACTGTTTCGGGAAGAGCAACGTCACAAGTTCAACGCATTCGGCATAGACTTGCGCAAGCGGGAGCTATACGACGACGCCGTTCGTTTTTACCGCAAGGCGTTGGAACTCAACGAGCAGGACGAAAATCTTCATTTTAACATCGCGCGCGCCTATCATGGTCGCGGGCATTTGGACGTCGCTTATGATCATTTGAAGCGGGCGTTGCGGTTGAACCCGCGCCTTAAAGAGGCTGAAGCCTTTCTTGTGGCTTTGCGCCGGGAAATGCGTGAAGCCGGGGACAGCAGCGGAAAGGAAAGCAAGGAAAGTCTGGCGAACGAACGTTTTGATCTCTAGCGTACATTACAACATGCCGCAGTTTTTTTCTGTCTCAGCCTCTTCCAGAAAATTTATGATTTCTTTCCAGGCCCTTTGTTCAGTTTGGGCGCAGTAAGCATTCCCCGTTGTCTCATCCGGTCGCACCGTCCTGTTGCAGAATCCATGTCCGGCATTGCTGAACATGGTAATGCGGCAGTCAAGGGCGGCTCGATGCATTTCGTCACAGAATTCACGGGCTTCATCCATGGGCACTACTCTGTCTCCCATGCCGTGCAACACCAGTATTCTGCCGGGGATTGATCCTTTTTGCGCCGGGAACGGTGTGTTCAGATAGCCGTATATACTTATGGTTCCGGTCAGAGGGGCCCCGGATCGGGCCAGTTCCAGAGCACAACATCCGCCAAAGGATAGTCCGAGGGCAAAGAGCCTCGTGGAATCAACGCAATCCTGCCCTGCAAGCGCGGCCAATCCCGTTAGCGTACGGGATCGCATAAACAGCCGGTCCGCTTTGAATGGGGCTGTGAGCTGGCTCGCGTGGGACGCATCGTGAGGACGCACTCCTTTGCCGAACATATCACAGAGCAGAACCGCGTATCCGGCCTCTGCCAATCGATTTGCATGGGGCATGAGATATTCTCCGATGCCCATGAATTCATGAATGAGTAATACGCCGGGCTGGTCTCCAGGAACATCGGTGTCACGAACCATGATTCCCTGCAGGTCGGTATTGTCGTGCCGATAGTCCAGCGGGGTCTGTTCAATCACGCGAAATCCTTTTCACTGAAATGTGTCCCGATAATGTGTGCACTTCTTCCGGGCGAATAGTCAGGATCGTCGCCCGCTCCGTGATGGTAAACACAATAGAATGATCCGTCCGGCAGTGTGGCCCACCCCGAATAGCCGAAGTCGCCGGGATTGGCCTTGCGGTCATTTTTCAGTTCGAGAATCGAGCTTGAGGCTTCATGGTCTGGCAAGGCATCTCCTGCGTTCCATTCCCAGTTGTATACGTCCCACATGGGGTCGGAAATATGCAGCCGTAGACGTTTCCATGTGCAGTGCACTTTGTTGTTTTCAAACGGGATGGGAGCTCCCACCATTATCGGCCTTGTGTCTGCGCTGTCTGCGGGGACAGGGAGCGTGGCTTTCTTTTTGCCGTTGACGAATAGGCGGCACACGCCTTCTTCGTATGTGATCCGGATGGTATTGGTGCGTTTTCTGGGCAGGGGAATAAATGATGTTTTTGTTGTCAGCCCGGAAATTTCCGGGAGGTCGAAGATGATGCGGTCTTCAAGGATATGCCACCACACTCCGAGCCTCATGGCGACGCCATTCGGTGCAGCCTCATCCACCAGTATATCCGCTTCCAGTTCGGCCTTTGTCCGACGAGGGTCGGTCATGGGGCGCAGAGCGTAACGAACAACCTGCCCCGGGCCTTCTGCACTGTCGACCTCCAGGCCTTGCTGCGTGTTTTTCGGATTGCCCGGCGTGTAGCCATGGACGCGGAATCCGTAAAGTTCAGTCTCACTGCCAAGCCACGCGCATGTACCCCGATCCGGGCCGACATTTCGATAGGTGATCAAAAGTTTTCCTGACGGTGTCAGATTCATGGTGGGCCTGTGGCCGATAAGTCCCGTCGGTATGGGGTCGGACCATGTCTCGCCGTTATCTTCGCTTTGGCATACGTACATAGGTTCAAATACGAAACTGTTTTCTCTTTGGATGGACAGGATCCGGCCGTCCGGCATGCGGCACATGGAGGCCTCACATAATGTGAGGTTACGCAGAAACGTCATTACGGAAAGGGGCTTCCAGTTGCGGCACCGGTTGTGGGAAA
>CAJXRQ010000015.1 GCA_913060505.1 uncultured Desulfovibrio sp. | reverse complement strand
GCAGACGTTTCCATCTGTTATCCCAGTCATTTGGGTAGGTCACCCACGCGTTACTCACCCGTGCGCCGCTCTACTCACTCCCCGAAGGAAGCTTTCTCGCTCGACTTGCATGTGTTAGGCACGCCGCCAGCGTTCAATCTGAGCCAGGATCAAACTCTCCAGTTAAAAACTTGGAGATGATGTTTGATCACTTAGTCACAAAATCTGACCCGGGATGGGGTCATGTGATACTAGCGATCTTAATTTGCTCAACTCGCTATTTAATTGTCAAAGACCGAAGTCCTTTCTGAAAAGAACCCCCGGCTCGTTGCCGGGAAAGGGAAGCTAATCAATCAGCCTCACCCTGTCAACACCTTTTTGAAACTTTTTCCAGCGCCCCGCTCAAGGGCCACTTCAAAAACTCTCAGTGCTAAACGTCCTGTTTCGTTATGAAAGATCAAGCCGCCCGTTCCGCGCCCTGTGGCGTTTTCCCGTGCGGCGAAGAGGAGTTCTACGGAAACGCTCCCTACCCGTCAAGCTCTTTTTAGAAAAAACTGCTTCCTTTTTCAGTACACCAGCATAATATGCTGTTTTTACTCATTATTTAAAAAAAAGGATATTGAGAAAAACCTTTTGCCCCCACAAGCCGGTGCAGAAATACGCTTTGAAAACCATTAGCAAAAAGCATTTCCGCAAGAATCAATAGACTATGGGTAAGATAAATCCCAACCAGGCGCTCATGATAACCGCACCAGCAACATTGAGCAGAGCCCCGAGCAGCAGCATGGCCCGCAGCCGTGCGCCCGGCATTTCTCCAAAGGCCAAAGCATTGGAGGGCGTTGCCACAGGCGTCATAAACGCACAGGTCGAAGCCACGGAAACAGCTATCATCAGGGGCAGGGGATTGAGTCCGTGCGCTCCGGCAGCAACATGCACCACCATGAAAAATCCGGCCACGACCACAGTATTGCTCAAAATTTCGGTCAGAAAGATGACAGCCAACACGGAAAAAAAGAGCACCAGCCACCCAGGCATGGGCAGGGACAGTGTTCGCTGAATGTATTCGGAAGCCAGAGAATCCAGTCCCAGTAGCCGGGCACTGACGAAGACCAGCACGAGAAGCCCGAGAAACAGCAGCCCGCGTCCGGGGATGCCTGCCAAAACATCCTGCACCCTGAGCAGTGGGGCCTTTCCCTGCCCTTTTTTACCAAACAGCCGCCATATGAATGCAAGCGTAAAGAGCAGACACATCCATGGAGTCCAATGCTCCGCTCCCGGAAATACCCCTCGCACCAAGGCTTCTGCGACCCAGAAGCCCATAAAGAGTAAAAACAGCCTGACACCGCAACGTTGGCTCTGGGCTGTTCCGGACGCATGGCGCACACACCGCATGGTCAAACGTAATCCCCTGGCCGAAGACGGCAGCCCCACGAAACCCGCAGTGAACCACGCGGCCCCGATCATCATGGCTACCAACGGCAAGGACCACAGCAACCAGTTGAAGAAAGTGATGGATTCCCGCCCCGGCACCTGCAGCACATCCAGCGCAACCAGCAGTACGGCGTTGGCCGGCGTCCCTATCATGGTAGCCATACCGCCAATCCCGGCCCCGTAGATTGCGGCAACCATAAGCGGGGTCGTCATGTCCCCTACGCCCTGATCCCGAAAATCCCTGTCGAGGGAACAGAGAATCGGCAGCATGGTCAATACGGTGATGGCGTTGGGGATAAATGCGGAGAGCGAAGCGGCCGCACTGATTATATATAGTATAAGAAGCCGCGGATTGCCCCGGCTGCGGCGCAGGGCCCAGAACACGAAAGAATCCGTGGCCCGTGTAACGACCATGAGCCGGTACACCAGATATCCGCCCCCGAACAGCAGAACCAGAGGCAGCCGCTGCCACGCGCTCGCCACAATGGTCGAAACTACACTTTCCACAAAAAACACTCCCACGTCTGGCAGTGCCGGTCGAAATAAATACCGACACCGCTGTTGCTGCCCAAACATATCACATCCAACAAACCATGAACACAACCTTTTTTCCCGAGTTTGACTGCGCCAGCCACCAATCTTCATGAGGTTCAACAGGCTGTTTTCATCCTTGAGGTCTTGGGCTATACCTACCCTTCAAACATCAACCACAACCTGGAAAACCATGGCCGAATTCGTACATCTTCACGTCCACACGGAATACAGTCTTCTCGACGGAGCCATCCGTATCAATGACCTCTGCCAGCGTGCAAAGGACTACGGTATGCCCGCCGTAGCCATCACCGACCACGGCTGCATGTTCGGCGCCGTCAACTTTTATGTCACGGCACTGGAGATGGGCATCAAGCCCATTATCGGCTGCGAGGTTTATGTTGCTCCCGGCGATGTGGACGACGAAGAAGCGCATTTGCGCAAGGACAAGCCCGGCCGATTCCACCTTGTTCTGCTGGCCAAGAACAACACCGGCTACAAAAACCTGATCAAGCTGGTGTCCGAGGGGTACATCAACGGCTTCCACTACAAGCCGAGAGTGAGCAAGTACCTGTTGAACAAGTATTCCGAAGGGCTGGTCTGCCTTTCGGCCTGCCTTGCCGGTGAAGTGCCCCGCACCCTCATGAACGAAGGGCTGGAAGCCGGTTGCGACATGGCCCGCCAGTATGCGGACATTTTTCCGGGCGACTTTTATCTTGAGCTGCAATCCAACGGCATTGACGACCAGAACCGACTCAACGACCTGCTCATCCAGTGTGCGGAAAAAACAAATCTGCCGCTGGTGGCCACCAACGACTGCCACTATCTCACGGCAGATGACTACGAAGCCCACGACCTGCTCCTGTGCATCCAGACGCAAACCACGGTGGATGCGGAAAAACGCATGCGCATGGAGACCAAGGAGCTCTATTTCAAGACGCCCGAGGAAATGGAACGCTCGTTCGCTCATGTTCCCGAAGCCATTGAAAACACGCAGCGCATCGCCGAGATGTGCAACCTTGAAATCGAGCTGGGCAATTACTCCTTCCCCACCTATGAGCTGCCGGAAGGCGTATCTCTGAATCAGGAATTCGACCGCCTGTGCCGCGAAGGCCTGAAAAAACGTATTGCAGCCGCACCCTATGAGATCGACGAAAAAGTCTATTGGGAACGCCTTGAATACGAATTGGGCGTCATCAACGAAATGGGCTTTCCCGCCTACTTTCTCATTGTGCAGGACTTCATCAACTGGGCCAAGGACCATCGTATTCCCGTAGGCCCCGGACGTGGTTCCGCCGCAGGATCAATCGTGGCATGGTCCCTGCGTATTACCAACCTCGACCCCATCCCGTACGACCTGCTGTTTGAACGCTTCCTGAACGTGGAACGCGTGTCCATGCCTGATATCGACGTGGACTTCTGCGAACGACGTCGTCTGGAAGTTGTGCGCTACACCGCCCAAAAATACGGCGAGGACCACGTTGCACAGATCACCACCCACGGAACCATGAAAGCCAAGGCGGCCATCAAGGACGTGGGACGCGCGTTGGGCATGACCTTTGGCGAAACAGACCGTATCGCAAAGCTCATTCCCGACGATCCGGGTGTCATGGCCAAACTCCTTGGCGTGGAAAAGGCCAAGATCACCGTGGCCAACGCGGCCAAGGGCGTGGTCGAGCTGCGGGACATGATTCGTCAGGACCCAACCGTCGCCAAACTCATCGACATTTCCACACGGCTGGAGGGCCTTGCACGGCATGCCTCCACTCATGCGGCGGGCGTGGTCATCTCGGAAAAACCCATGACCGAATACCTTCCTCTCTACAAAGGGAAGAAGGGTGAAATCGTGACCCAGTACGACATGAAAAAGGTCGAGAAAGTCGGCCTGATCAAGTTTGACTTTCTGGGCCTGCGCACCATGACGGTCATTGAGGACTGCCTGGACATCATTCGCTTACAGGGCAGGGAAGCGCCCGATCTGGACACGCTTTCACTGGACGACCCGGCGACCTACGACATTTACTCCCGCGGCGACACGGACGGAGTCTTTCAGGTGGAATCTTCGGGCATGCGTAAATATTTACGCATGTTGCGCCCCGACTGCTTTGAAGACATCGTCGCCATGCTCGCCCTGTACCGGCCCGGCCCCCTCGGCATGATCGGTTCCAACGGCGTGTCCATGGTTGATGAATTCATCATGCGCAAACACGGTGAAATCGAGGTCTCCTACCCGCATCAGTTGCTGGAGGACACCCTCAAATCAACTTACGGCGTCATGGTCTATCAGGAGCAGGTCATGGCCACGGCAATGGTCATTGCCAACTACTCGCTGGGTGAAGGTGACTTGCTGCGCCGCGCCATGGGTAAAAAGATCGCCGAGGAAATGGCCAAACAGCGTTCCCGTTTTCTGGAAGGCTCGCGCGAGAACAATATCGACGACAAGGTCGCCAACGAAATTTTTGATACCATGGAAAAATTCGCGGCATACGGCTTCAACAAGTCGCACTCGGCCGCGTATGCACTGGTGTCCTATTACACGGCCTATCTCAAGGCACACTTCCCGGTGGAATTCATGGCCGCGCTCATGAGCACGGAAATGAACAACACCGAAAAAATCATCATGTACGTCAATGCCTGCCGCGACATGGACATTGAGGTTGTGCAGCCCAACATCAACGCGGGTATCGCCCGTTTCTCGGTGAAAGACGGCGACATTCTCTTTGCCATGGCCGCCATCAAGAATGTTGGCGAGGAGGCCATTGACGAAATCGTGGCCGAACGTGAAAAGGGCGGAGAATTCGCGGACCTGTTCGATTTCTGCGAACGCATCAACCTGAAGCGCGTTACCAAGCGTGTGCTGGAATCGCTCATCAAGGCCGGAGCCATGGATTGTTTTGGCTGTTCCCGCGCGGCACTGGCCGAAGACCTTGAAAAGGCCGTGGCCCTCGGCCAGAAAAAGGCCAAGGACAAGGAATCCGGCATGCTCAACATGCTGGATATGCTTGGCGGCGGCAACGGCGAGGGGGACGACCCGTCCCAGAGCTGCCGTCCGCAGGCCTCGGACAAGGAAGAGTGGGACGATCGGGAAAAGCTGCAACAGGAAAAGGACGTTCTGGGCTTTTTCCTGTCCGGGCATCCGTTGCTGGCCTACCGTCACGAAATCCGCAGATTGCGCCTCAACACCATTGAAGACTGCAAGTCCATGGGCAATGGAACGCCCGTCCGCGTGGCCGTCATCATTCCGGACTACAAGCCGCACATGACCAGAAAAGGCGACATGATGGCCTTTTGTCACGCTGAAGACATGACCGGCTCCGGCGAAGTGACCATGCTGCCCAACGTATACGCCCAGGCCGGAGAACTTCTGGAAGACGACACCCCACTGCTGGTGGAAGGCAAGATAGACATTCGCGAGGAACTGCCCGAGGACGCTCCCAAGCAGGCGAAAATCCTTGCGGACAAGGTCTCGTTGCTGGCCAAGGCCGTTTCCGGGTCGGACCAACCCGTTTGCGTCTGGGCCAAGTCCGACAACATCACGGATGAACGACTGGACAGGCTCAAGGCCATCATCAAGCAATCTCCGGGCGAAACCACGGTGCAACTGCATCTGGTCACAAATGACTCCATCATCCAGCTTCGGCTGGGCAACGGATGGCGGGTTCTGCCCAACCGGGATTTCTGGAAACAGGCTGAAGAATGGCAAAACGGGGATCTGACCCGCAACTGACCGGCTCGACAACCGGCGTTCAGGCTGGATTGTCGGAAGCCCTCATGCTATCACCCCCACAATGAAAGAAACCAAGGAAGCTCTGCGCACATCCCTGCTGGCCCGGCGCTCCGCACTCACTTCGGGACAAGTCCGCTCGGCCAGCATTGTCGTGGCCGATGCGATCCGTTCGCTGCCGGAATGGAAGAACGCCCGCGAAGTGCTGCTCTACTGGCCCGTACGCAACGAAGTGGACACCCGTTCCCTCATGGTGGAACTCTGGCAACGGGGCGCAACGGTGCTCCTGCCACGATGCCGGCGCAACCATCCGGGCATCATGGATCTGGCCTGCGTGAGTGGCGAGCAGGATCTCAAGCCCGGCATGTATTCCATCATGGAACCGCATCAGAATCGATGTCCGGCCCTTGAGAATTATCAGCCGGATCTGGCCCTTATTCCCGGCGTGGGCTATGACGGCAAAGGGTACCGTCTTGGTTTCGGCGGTGGCTATTACGACCGCCTGCTGGCTGAACCCGGCATGCAGGAAACCCTGTGCATCGGGCTTTGCCACGAATTCCAACGAATCGAAAAATTACCCGTGGAGGTGTGGGACAGGCCCGTGGACGTGGTCTGTTCCGAAGAAAATCTATGTCGAATATAGCCGTTTTCCCCTATACGTTTGAAGAAATCCCCAACGTTTCCTGCGTGTTCACCACTCGGTGCGGCGGCAGAAGCGAAGGAGATTTCGCCTCGGCGAACCTGTCCTACGATGTGGGTGACGAGCCGGACGCGGTCTACCACAACCGGGTGGCCTTGCAGAAGCAGCTCGGTTTCGTGCATTGGCAGGAACTGCGGCAGGTGCATGGCGACGACCTCATCTTTGATGGCGCTCCCAGCGGCGCGGCCCAGAAATCCCTGCGCGCCGGGGACGGTTTGGCAACCACGGAAAAACGCAGTGCGCTCATGGTCAAAACCGCAGACTGCCAGCCGATACTGCTCGCCCACCGCAGCGGCAACTTCGTGGCCGGGATGCATGTGGGCTGGCGCGGCAACGCGCTCAACTTCCCCATCACCGGAGTCAAACGTTTCTGCCTGCGCTACAAGCTGAATCCCCGTGACGTCTTTGCGGTGCGGGGACCAAGCCTCGGCCCCGTAGCTGCGGAGTTCACCAATTTTGATCAGGAATTTCCGGCCATGTACAAAAAATTCCATGACCCCGCGACCAACACCGTGGACTTATGGACCATGACCCGCGCCCAATTGCTCGCGGCAGGGATTCCAAACGACAACATCGCCGGGGTAGACCTGTGCACCAAGACCATGGCCGACACGTTTTTCTCCTACCGCAACTCCCGCAACACCGGCAGGCAGGCTGGATTCATCTGGATCAACTAGGAGAAGGGCATGGGTATTCTCACCAAGGTCATCGTGGCGCTCGCGTTGATCCTTTTCATCACCGGACAATTCACTCGTGACAAGGAAAAACGCGCCAAACAACGCCGTAATCTGACCAACATGCTGTTGGTGATGCTTATCCTGATGGTAGGATTTTTAATCGTTACTTCTTTGAAGCATTAATTTTTTTGGGGAGAGCACTTTTGAAAAAGCGCCTCAAACCCTACCCGCAAAACTTTCTGGCGCAACGGCCCGCCCTGCGATGCAGGGCGGGCCGTTGTTATAACGTGGAGGTGATGAAAAACTATCCGCCTGCACTCCGGCTAAAATTTGACAGAGGCAGTCACGCCTACGGATCGGGGATCCCCGGCACGGCCATACCATTCTCCATCCATCAAAAATGCGCGTGTAAGGTAGGTTTCATCAAGGAGATTCTTTGCCCACAAGTAGACTTCAACGTCTTCTGATTCATACCCGATCTTTGCGTTCACCAGGCTATAGTGGGATTGTCCATATGAATTACTCTGATCGAATTCCATACTGCCGATGCATGTATAGTCGGCACTGATCATGAAATTGTCCCAAAAACGATACGTGGCACCGCCGGAATAGGTGTACCGGGGAACATTGGGAACACGCTTTCCTTCATAGTCCCCATCATCGTCAGAATAATCGGTAAAACGTGCATCCGTATATGCGCCGTTGGCAAACAGTTCCAGACCGGCCAGAGGACGCCAGGAGGCTTCCAGTTCAAGCCCTTTGCTGACGGCCTCACCTGCGTTTGAGATCACGAAGTCGGGATAATTCGGTTGCATCACCTGAACATCATCCCACTGGATATAGAAGGCAGCCAGATTGACTGTCAGTGAATTTTCCAGCCACGAAGTTTTCACACCCGCCTCATAGTTCAAGGTAAATTCCGGATCATAGGATTCGCCGGTGGAGTAAGAGAGGTTAAACCCACCACTACGGAAGCCTCGGGAAATGCTTGCATAGGGCATGACGTTATCCGTAACATGCCAATTCACCGCTGCTTTTGGTAGCCAAACCCCATATGCATTGTCCGCGTCTCCGCTTTCATCAGTTCCCCCCATGCCGGCTGTTGCATAATGATCGTAATCAAAAGTTTTGGATTCATAATCGTAGCGAAGTCCCAGAATAACATCTACAGGACCGAGGGAATAGGTGCCTTGTCCGAACACGGCCACTCCGTCAGTTTTGCTTTCCCCGTCCTTGACGTCATATTCCCCCGCAAGCGTGGGGTGATCCTGTCCCATCAGATACTTGTAACGAAGATCCTCCGACTCGTGAAAAAGGAACACTCCTGTAAGCCACTTGAAACGGGCATCCTCATTCGTTGATTGAAGCCGGAATTCCTGCGTGAACAAATCGTTGTCCGTTCTAATATAGTACCGGGTGAGATCACTGGTAGTGAAATCCATGTCCTGATCACCATTCGAATACGTATGCCGAAAGCCCGTGATGGAAAGCAGTTTCATATCGCCGGGAGTCCACTCCGCACGCAAGGTATTGCCGCAGGAGTCCTTGCTGGCTCTCCCCGCCCAGTTCACACTGACTTCATGCGGGTTGGAGTAAACGTTGGAAATGGTGTTGAATTCCGAATAATGTCCGTCGTAGGTCTGACCATCAAAAGTGAATGACACGTTAAATTCGTCATTTGGCGTAAAGTAGATGGAACCGCGTCCACTCCATGAATCATACGAGTCCACTGTGTCCGAACCCGTTGAATTTTTGAAATACCCATCACTATTTTCATATTGTGCGGCGAGGTTGAAGCTCAACCTGTCCTCAATGAGCGGCCCTGAACTCGTCAAATTCGTAGTGGACGTGTTGTAGCTTCCATACGATTCCGTAACCTTGGTTTTCAATTCATTGCCGGGTTTCTTGGTGAAAATACTAATGACGCCACCTTCGCTGTTGCGCCCATAGAGCGTTCCCTGTGGGCCACGCAGAACTTCAACCTTTTCCAAGTCAAAAAGCGGAATCTCATATCCGGGCATGTACATGTCGTCGACATAGAAGCCGATCATCGGCGAGCCGGACATAAACGAGGTAATTCCCCTGACCGCGGCAAAGGAGTCCCCGGTATGGGCATCCGGCCCCGCCTTGATGAAAAACATGTTGGGAGCAGCGTTGAAAATGTCCCGCGTCTTCTCTATCTGCCGACTCTCGATCTCGTCGGCAGTCAATACACTTATGCTGGCAGGCGTTTTCTGCACGTCCGTTTCCATCTTGCCCGCCGTAACGACCACCGCTGGCAGGAGATACGATGCGTTTGCATCGTTTAATTGAGCTGCATCCTCTCCTTGCGGCTCAACTGCCGCCATGACTGAAGCAACCCAGAAAAAGCACGCCAAAACGCTAAAAAGAAAAGGCAGGACCCTCTTCATGACTCTCCCCTTCGAAAAAAGTATTTGGAAATTGATTTGAAAATGAGACAGGGACCAGCTGCTCACCTTCAGCCCTTCACGATACTGAAACTCAATTTCATTTGCGTGAAATACAAACCCGATTATATATTGTCAATGCTTTGAATTAATTAATTTAATTTTTATTAACCTATTTAAGTAAAATTCAAATTAATTAAGTAGTTTAATAAAATTGAAAACGGGTTATTACAGAGAAGGAAAAACGAAACGTGGAGAGAATTGACCAAGGCTCTCCCAAGCAGGGAGAATCAGACATTTTACGGAGTTCCCGGTATTTGTTATCATCGAAATACCGTCCAAGTGGTTGAATACTTAACCCATAAAAGTTTATATTTTACTCTTACAAAAGATTTTCCGATGAACATGCAGCCAGAAACCGTATTGAAAGAACTTGAAAACGCTTTTTATATCTACTTCAAGTTGATAACGAAAAAGAATCTGAAGATAGATGAAAAGCTTTCAATGACGCATTCCGAACTTGAAATCCTGTCGGTCGTTGACAAGACGAAAAACTGTAGCATCACGGATATCGCCAGGCAGTCAGATATGACTCTTGCCGGGGCCTCGCTTTACGTGACCAAGCTGGAAAAAAAAGGCGTGGTGAACAAAAATAAAAGCCCCCTGAAAAAATCTCAGGCAGTAGTGACCCTGACGCGATTGGGGAAAAAGGCATGTAAGGTCCATGCTGAATATCACGCACGGCACAATGGTAAAATTCTTGATTTCTTACGCTCGCTGGACAGCGATGATTTGCAAAAATCCAATGCGTTCGCCGAGTCGATTACACAGTGGATTGAGTCGTTTTATGAGGAATCAATGAAACGGCGATGATTTTTTGAGCAAAAAAAACAGTTTGGGGAAGGCGCTATAAAAAAGCGCCTTCCCCAAACCCACCTGCAAAACTTTCTGGCGCAACGGCCCGCCCTGCGATGCAGGGCGGGCCGTTGCTTATAGCTTTAAAGTCTTTAAAGAAGCTCTTTTGTATGGAGAAAGCAGAGAGGCAAAGTCTTGTCATCCAATGCCGCCACAGGCGACATCACACTCCTCTTCCTAAAAATCCCGACTGTCGAGGGTGATGGTCACTGGTCCCCAATTGGTGAAATCCAGAAACATTTCGGCCCCAAACACGCCTGTTGCCACGGTTGCTGGAGCCTTGGCGCGGGCATCCTCCACAAAGCGGCCAAACAGGGAATCCGCCAGTTCCGGGACGCATGCATCAGTAAATGAAGGGCGACGCCCCTTGCGGCAATCCGCATACAGGGTGAACTGGGAAACCAGCAGCAAATCACCGGCCACATCCTTGAGGCTCAGATTGAATCGGCCATCGTCGTCAGTAAAAATCCGCAGGTTCACGAGTTTGTCGAGCATCTTGTTCCAGGCGGCCGAACCGGGAAGGTTCGCATCGTCTTCACGCCCGAAACCGACCAGCACCAGGAAACCGGTGCCGATCTCCCCCTTTATCTCCTTGTCCACCAACACACGCGCTTCGGTCACGCGCTGGATGATCAGCCGCACGAATCCTCCTCCCAATAGGTCGCCTTGGAGGATTCCTTTTCCGACACGCTGACCCATGCGAGTTCCACATTTTGCGGCAGTGTCGGCTTGAGTTCCCGGTAAATGTGCATGGCCAGATTTTCGGACGAGGGATTGATCTCGGTAAACGGAGGAACCTCGTTAAGATGCTTATGATCCAGCGTATCCAGAACGGCTTTTGTATGCCGTTTCAATTCCTTGAAATCCATAAGGTAGTGAACCTTGTCGTCCAGCTTTTCGCCCTGCACGCAGACCTCAACACCAAAGTTGTGGCCATGCATGTGTTCACACTTGCCCCCGTAGTTGCGCAACTGGTGCGACGAGGAAAAATCCTGAGTAATGGTCAGTTTCCATTTACCGGCCATGCATTTGCTCCCTGCGGCCAAACCGCTAGTATTCGTCCCGGCGTTTCAGGCGACCGTGCACCAATTCCACCGGATATTTTTTTTCGTTCTTCAGGCACTTGGACCGGGCCGCCTCCACGAGGTCAAAACCCAATTCGTCCGCAATGCGTACCAGATACACAAGCACGTCCGCGCATTCGTCCGCAATGCGCTGCCTGCGGTCCGGCTCGGGATTGCGGCTCTGTTCCTGCGTCAGCCACTGAAACTGTTCGGCCAGCTCCCCGGCTTCGCCGCACAGGGCCATTGCCAGATTCTTTGGAGACTGGAACGCTGCCCAGTCCCGTTCATCCACGAATACACGTATGTTTTCTGTCAGTTCTTTTAATGAATCACTCATGGGGCCGCATTGTCCGTCTTGTCCCCGCGCCTGTCAACGGCTATGCTGTGACACATCCAAAGGAGACGACCATGCGCAAACGATACATTGTTCCGGTTCTGCTGATGCTTTTGCTGGCATGGGGTTGCGCCCCCAAGTTCAAACTCTTTTCCCAGGCCACAGACCCGCTGTCCGAATACACCCTGCAGGGCGAGGGAGAGGCCAAAATCCTTCTGGTGAACGTGTCCGGCTTCTTGCAGGACCAGCCCCGTTCGGGCCTGTTGCGCTCCAAACCAGGAGCGGTGCAGGAGCTGGTCAGCCATCTGCGGCGGGCCGCCAGGGACAAGGACATCAAGGCCGTCGTGGTCAAGATCAATTCACCGGGCGGCACGACAACGGCCAGCGACATCCTCTACCGCGAGTTGATGAAGCACCGAGAAAAAACCGGGCAGGCCGTGGTTGCCCTGATGATGGATGTGGCCGCTTCCGGCGGTTATTACACCGCGCTCGCAGCGGATACGATCATTGCCCATCCCACGACCCTGACCGGCTCCGTGGGTGTGATTCTCGTACGCCCCAAAGTGGTTGGGCTCATGGACAAAATCGGCGTGGATGTCGAAGTGTCCAAATCCGGCGCGGACAAGGATATGGGATCGCCCTTTGCTCCGGCCACGGAAAAGGAACGCAGGCTTTTCCAGGACATCATCGACGACATGGCCGGACGTTTCCATGCCGTGGTGCGTGAGCGCCGCCATCCATCCGAACAGGCCTTTGCCAAAATCCGTACGGCCCGCATTTTCACGGCGGCGCAGGCAAAAGAATTGGGGCTGGTGGACAAGATCGGATACATGGACGACGCCTTTGCCGAAGCCCGCAGGCTGGCAGGAGTGGACAAGGCCCGTGTGGTGGCCTACCGCCGCGACGAATACCCGGACGACAATCCATACAATACCATGAGCACGGCGGAGCCGGGTCGGGCCGCGCTGCTGAACATGGATGTCGGGCACCTGCTTCCGCCCAAGGCCGGGTTCTATTACCTCTGGAATCCGGGCTGGTAGGCTGGACGGGCGAAGGCAAACCGGATACACGCGGCCCATGGCAACCATAAACGCACAAAAGGTCTTGCGCGCAGTCGGCAAACTGGACAGGACCGCTACACAGGAACAGGCCGACCAGTTGGTCCGATACCTGAGCATGCTCGAACAATGGAACCGCAAAATGAATCTTGTGGGGCCATCGCACTGGGAGGACATGCTGAATTCACTGGTGGTGGACAGCCTGTATCTGGCCGAATTCCTGAACGACCAATCCCTGCGGGAAAACCCGCTTTGCCTTGATTTTGGCGCCGGGGCCGGGCTGCCCGGAATTCCCTTGCGCATGTTCTGGCAGGATGGCCGCTACTGGCTGGTGGAAGTACGGCAAAAACGGGTTGGATTCATGCGTTCCGCGCTCGCCCGGCTGGGACTGCCCCATACCGAGGTCTTTCATGGCCGGGCAGAGGAAGCACTGGATCGTTTGCAACAGTCGGAGCAGGAAAGCACGGCGGACCTCATCGTAAGCAAGGCATTCATGCCATGGAGAAAACTGTTGGACTTCACCCGTCCCATGCTTCGACCTGCGGACGGCTATCCCGGCGGCATGCTGGTGATCCTGTCCAACGATCCGCCGCCGGAGGCGGATTTGCCCGAATCATGGGGCCTGACGGCAGCCACATCCTACCCGGTGGCAGGCAAGCAACACTACTTCTGGGCGCTCAATGTCCGCTGACAACGGCTCGGCACAAGAATTAAATTTTTCTGATAAAAAAACAGAACGTCGAAGATCGCAACGGCCATTTGCAATATTGACGAATATCAGGGCTGGTTCACGGGAATGGTTCTCCGGCGCACTTTCTTGCGAGCCACGGAGACAGTCAATTCCCCATGCTTGAGCCGGGCACGTACCGAATCCCGATCCACGGAAACCGGCAGGGTGAAGCGGCGCACGAACGGACCGCACGGCCGCTCCAACACATGAAAGGCGTTGCTGTGCTCATCGCGCCCGAACCGGCGTATGCCGTAGACCAACAGCTCGTTGCCCTTGATTTCCACGGTTACATCTTCCAGAGAGACGCCGGGGACATCCAGCCGGATGACCACGCCCTTTGAATCCTCGACCATATCAGCCACAGGTTTCCACACGGCAGCCGCGCCCGGACACGATTTGCCCATGAGCCGATCCAGTTCTTCGGCGGCCATATCCATTCCCACCCACGGATTCCAGTTCATTTTGCCCATTTTCGTGCTCGTCACCTCAATGTAAGGGAAATATAATTTGCCCAAGTATCTATTCCCTTATAGCATTGTGGAAGCAATCTCAACATTCCGAAAAAAAACCGGAGAGGATCATGCCGCAAATCTGCAAGGAGCAGGTCTACAAGCCCTCGGATACGGACATTCCACGACTGGGAGACCCCAAGGTCAGCAGCCCTCTCAAGCACGGACGTTATGTTGAAGAGGACGACGCCGTTCTGGTCAACCTCTCGCGCCAAAGCATAGAGGGAACCAGGGGTCGCAAAAAAAAGGAACCCGCCTACTTTGAACTGGCCGGTCCCCGGACCAAACTCTATTTCGATCCCAGCAAGGCCAAATGCGCGGTCGTCACCTGTGGCGGACTCTGCCCGGGCTTGAACGACGTAATCCGGGCCATCGTCATGACCGCTCACAATGAATATCACGTCCCCAGCGTACTGGGCATCCGCTATGGGCTTGCCGGATTCATTCCTGCCGAGGGGTATGACGTCATGGAACTGACCCCGGAAAACGTGAGCCAAATCCACGAATTCGGTGGCACCATGCTCGGCAGCTCCCGAGGTCCGCAGGAAGTCACCGAAATAGTGGATGCTCTGGAACGCATGAATATTTCCATCCTGTTCATGATCGGCGGCGACGGAACCTTGAAAGCCGCGGAACGTGTACAGGCGGAAATATCCAAACGAAATCTTTCCATTGCTCTTGTGGGATTGCCCAAGACTATCGACAATGACATCCAGTTCGCGTCACCGTCCTTCGGGTTCGACACGGCCGTGGAAAAAGCCACCGAGGCCATTCGTTGCGCTCATGTGGAAGCCACTGGGGCACCATGGGGACTGGGGCTGGTCAAAGTCATGGGCCGGGAATCCGGCTTCATTGCCGCACAAAGTGCCATGGCCTTGCAGGACGTGGACTTCGTTCTCGTGCCCGAAGACGAATTCGACCTGCAGGGCGATAACGGTTTTCTGCATCACCTTGGGGAACGTGTGCATGAACACGGCCACGCGGTTATCGTGGTGGCTGAAGGCGCCGGGCAAAACATCATCGGCCAGAGTCGCGAGCAGGATAAATCCGGTAACCCGGTGCTTGGCGACATCGCCGGAACCCTCAAAACCGAAATCAAGGAATATTTCCATCAGAAGGGTATTGAATGCACCCTCAAATATATTGACCCCAGCTACATCATCCGCTCGGTCCCGGCCAATGCGAACGACCGCATATACTGCTCGTTCCTTGGCATCCACGCCGTTCACGCCGGCATGACCGGACGTACCGGACTGGTTATTTCGCGCTGGAATGGGCGATATGTGCACATTCCCATGAAATTGATGACGAAAGCGCGCAAAAAGCTCAACACCTGCTCCAACTACTGGCGCGCGGTACTGGAATCAACCGGGCAACCAGCCAGCATGAAAAACGAGTAAACAAATATTGCAAACAGAATGAACGAGCGTCCATCTTCAAACGGTGGACGCTTTTTTTATTTTCAAAAACCGCCCTCTGAAAGCTGCCCTCATCCGTAAAACGCTAACGTGAAGTAGTAATAATAATTTTTATTGATTCCTCGCCGTGGCTGATGTAGGTCTTATAAAAATCCACGAGATGTGGATTGAATCGTTTTTTTCAGGCATATAGATGAAAATATCTTTTTCGAGGGGGATTGTATGGATGCTCTAATGCTTTCTCGGTTGCAGTTTGCTTCTGCCACCGCTTTCCACTTCATTTTCGTGCCCCTGACTCTGGGAATGTCCGTGCTCATTGCCTGCATGGAAACCGCATTCGTCAGGACCGGAAAGGAAGTGTACCGGAAAATGGCCAAGTTCTGGGGCAAAATTTTTCTGGTGAACTTTGCGCTGGGCGTAGTGACCGGCATTACGCTGGAATTCCAGTTCGGCACCAACTGGGCGGGTTACTCCGCGTATGTTGGCGACATTTTCGGCTCACTGCTGGCCATTGAGGCCACGGCGGCCTTCTTCCTGGAATCCACGTTTGTTGGCGTGTGGACCTTCGGATGGAACAAACTTTCACCCAAGGCGCACATGATCACCGCATGGCTAGTGGCCGGAGCCAGCAACCTTTCCGCCATCTGGATTCTCATTGCAAACGGTTTCATGCAGCAGCCTGTAGGATACGTGATGCGCAATGGTCGGGCCGAGTTGGCGGATTTCGTTGCCGTCATCACCAATATGTTTGCCTGGCATGAATTCATGCACACTATCCTAGGCGCGTTCTGTGTGGCTTCGTTTTTCGTGATGGGTGTTTCCGCATGGCACCTGCTGCGCAAAAACGAAACCGACTTTTTCAAAAAATCATTCCGCCTCGGCGCAACACTGGCACTTGTGGCCTCCATACTGGTTGCCAGCCAGGGGCACTTCCACGGCAACCATGTGGCCGAGGTGCAGCCTGCCAAACTGGCGGCCATGGAGTCGCACTGGCACACCCAGACCAACGCGCCCATGTATTTGCTGCAAATCCCCGGTCAGGAAGGCAACCTTCTGGAAGCCCTGCCCATTCCGGGTCTGCTCAGCTTTCTGGCCTTCAACGATCCCTCGGCGGAAGTTGTGGGGCTGAACGACATCCCCGAAAACGAACGTCCGCCCGTGGCCCTGACTTTCTGGTCTTTTCGCGCCATGGTGGGACTCGGCACGCTCATGATTCTGGTCGCGGCCTTTGCATGGCTCAAACGTGACAGCATCGAAAACTATCCCACGTTCCTGAAAGTGCTGCCGTTCCTTATTCCTGCGCCGTATCTTGCCATAGAATTCGGGTGGATCGTGGCCGAAGTCGGCCGCCAGCCATGGATCGTGTATGGAGTCATGCGCACCTCGGACGCCGTATCCAATATTACTGCGGCGCAGGTGGGCTTCTCGTTCATCGTCATGTGCGCCATCTACACGCTGTTGGGCATCTGCGGCATCTGGCTCATGATCCGCTTTGCCAAGCAGGGCCCCGTGGAAGGCCACTAGGAAACAGACGAAAAAGGAGAAGAAAACATGGAATCTCTGCACTATACCCTTGCCACTGTCTGGTTCCTGCTCTGGGGCGTGCTGTGGGCGATGTACTTTGTACTCGACGGCTTTGATCTGGGTGTCGGCACACTGATGCCCTTCCTGGCAAAAAATGAAACCGAAAAACGGGTCATGTACAATTCCGTCGGCCCGTTCTGGGACGGCAATGAAGTTTGGCTCATCACCGCAGGCGGCGTGACTTTCGCCGCTTTTCCGCTGGCCTATGCACAGATGTTCAGCGGTCTCTATACCCCGCTCATGCTGCTGCTCTTCGCACTGATCCTGCGCGGCGTATCCTTTGAATTCCGCTCCAAGGTGGAAAGCGCGGCATGGAAAAAGGTATGGGATACCTGCCAGTTCCTTGGCAGCTTCCTGCCTGCCCTGCTGCTGGGTGTCGCCTTTGCGAACATCTTCCAGGGGCTGCCTCTGGACGAAACGCATCTCAATCAGGCCAACATCTTCCAGCTGCTCAATCCATACGGCCTGGCTGGCGGCGTATTGTTCACGGTCATGTTCGTGATGCACGGTGCGCTCTGGCTGGCCATCCGGGCACAGGGCGATCTGCGCGAACGGGCCATCAACCTTGCGGTCAAGCTCTGGCCGGTGCTGGTGGTCATCACCGTACTGTTCCTGGCCTTTTCGGCCGTGAGCACGCAGCTCTTCGGTAATTATCTGCAAACACCGTTGCTGTTTGTGGTGCTGGCCCTGCCTGTGGGCGGGCTGGTGCTCATGCGTGTATACATGGGGTCTTCCCGTTGGTGGGGAGCATGGGGATCGTCTGCGGTCTTTATCGGCGGCACGGCCATGTTCGGCGTGATAGGCCTGTTCCCGGCCATCATTCCGTCCAATCCCAACCCAGCCAACAGCCTGACCATCATGAACTCGTCATCCAGCGAGCTGACACTCATGATCATGCTTGGTGTGGCGATTGTTTTCGTGCCCACCGTGCTGCTTTACCAGTTCTGGGCATACAAGCACTTCAGCCATCCCGTGGACGAGGCTGAACTCGAATACTAGGAAGAAGCCTCCGGCGGCCAAAGAATCTTTTGGGAAAAAGGTTCTTTGGAATCTCCCAAACCGTTTATGCCTGCGCCCCGGTTAGCACTGCTAACCGGGGCGCAGTTTTGTTTATGCGTTATGGGGGAAAAACAGGAGATCTCAAACATAGCCGGACAAACGAGACCCTTTCAATGTCAATCCCTCTACTATCAAAAATTCTCTCTTCTATTTATTCTCCCACCCCCGTCCCGTATTCGCAGAATACGGGACAGAAAAGGGTCAAGGGACGTGTCGCTTGCGGGTGCAGGGCGCTGCCCTGCTCCTTTCCCCCCCCCAAAAAAAGATGTTCCCGCGCTGCAACGGCAGAAACAGGCGGGAACATCAACGGGCACCGGGGGCAATCGGCGCCGTCCGGATAATGCCGGAACATGAAAAGAAAAAGGCTATTTCAGAGGCGCATCCTTTTGGGAAGAGCAGCTTTCGTTGGAATCGTTGCCGCAGCAGGAGCCGCAATCGCTCCCGCACCCGCAACTGGACTTACCGGACATGTTGCGCCGCATGCGACGAAAAACATATACCGCAGCCACTGCAACAATAATCAACGCTATAGCCGTATCCATACCGACCTCCATCATAATTTTTTATGTGCGTTACCGTACATGGCGTCCAGCAAACGCTTCAAATTATTCTTATAATACCCAACAACACTTGAAGCATCCGGGCTTTCAAAACCCGGAAACGCCTTCAACACCAGCACCTGGGCTCCGGCACGGGCAATGGCTTCGGCTATGTCCGCACGAGGTGTCCATGCACACACTACCACATGTACATGGTTGTCGGTCAACACTCCTTCCAATCGTTCAACGTCCTGCGCCGTCCAATGATTCTCCGGCTTGCTCAAGGTTTCCACAGTCTCAACGCCGAACTCTTCGAGCAGCGGAGCAAAATCCGGCGTCAGGGCGACGACACGAAACCATGGCGCAGCTACGAGCCAAACTTCAAATTCACTGCGCAAACGGAAAAGTTGCTGTTTGAACAGCCTGATATTTTCACCAATCCGCTTTGCATGTTCCGGATACAATTGCATAAAATCCGCCCCTGCAATGTCCGCCATACGCGCAAGATTGCCGGGCGCTACCCATACGGGTGAAACAGCTCCATGCCCCTTCGCACCATGAGGAACACCAGCACGGCTGTAATCAAGAGGGTGCGTGGCATCCACGTTCACAACATGAATATTGGCGCGCCGTGCCCATGGATACAGGGGATCATCCGGCCATACGCCGGTCGTGCACAGCACGGCATCGGCGCTACTCGCCAAACTTTGAAAATCTTCCCAATGTTTTTTGAAATATGCCGCGTGCCCTCCGGGAGAATAGGCATCCGGAACAGCTCGGACCATGGCAATCGGCGTTCCTTTGACCAAAACTGAACCCAGCGCAAAGGTCACGGATTGCGAGGCCAAAACAACTCGTTCCTGCGAAACGGCATTGACCGGCTTGGGCGTGCAGGCTGGCAATACAAGCAACAGGGTCAGAAAAAAGACAACTCGCTTGATCATGCGCTAGCCCCCCGGAATGCGGTAGAAGAAGCCCGGATCAAAACCGAAAGAGCAAAAAAGCATGACGCTACCAATATGATCGCTCCGCCCGAAGGCACAGGAATTTCAAACTGCATGGGCAAAATGATACCGAGTATGCAACTGGCTGTGGCGATAATCATGCTGTACAGAAAAAAACCCTTCATGGATCGACTCACATTTCTGGCTGCGGCCGCCGGAATGATGAAAAGGGCTTCCACCAGAACGGCACCGACGATCTTGAGTGAAGCCACGGTCAGCACGGTAATCATGAGAATGAAAATATAATCGTACAAGGTTGCGTTCACTCCGCGCACACGGGCGAGACTCGGATTGAAGCTGGCCAGCAGCATCCTGTTGTAAAGAGGTATACCAATCAGCAGGCACAAGCCGCTGATAATCAACAATACATTCATGTCGGTATCATTCACCGTCAAAACCGATCCGAACAGAATATTGTCCAAAACATGCATGTTCACCTTGCCGGTCACGTAAAGCAGAATGCAGGCGCCCATGGCCAACGAGACCGAAAGGAATACGCCGATAACCGTATCCGTGGACATGTTTGTCCTGTTGCGGGTGTAGTTCATGAGCAGTCCGAATAAAATGCAAAATCCGAACAGGGAGACATACGGCGCGGAAATGGGCTCGCCCAGCAAAATACCCAGCGCCACACCCGTCAGGGCCGCCTGCCCTACGGCCTGAGAAAAAAAGGCCAGCCGCTTGGTCACGACCATGGTGCCCACCCCGCCCAGAACCGGACCAAGCAACAGGGAGCACAAAAGCGCATTGATCACAAACGCATACTGAAAGAATTCAGGCAAAACGCCGTTTCTGCCCATCTCAATCAACGGAATACGAAGCAGATCATAGAAGGCATGCATCAACACGTTCCTCCTGCCGGAGAAAAAACATTCAAAATCTTTTCCGGGGTCAATTCAACTTCCGGCTCGCCGGAAAAAACAAGATTCCGATTGATACAGGTCACGGAATCCGCCATATCCCGGACCTCGGCCAGATCGTGATGAATCATCAGAATAGTCACGCCGCGCTCTTTCAGATCCGCAAGCAGGTCACGCATGATGGAGGCTCCGGCTTTGTCCAACCCCGTTCCGGGTTCATCCAGCACCAGCAGGTCGGGCTTGGGAATCAATCCTTGTGCCAGCAGCACCCGCTGGCGCTCTCCGCCGGAAAGAGCCCCGAAAGGACGCTGGCGTTTGCCTTCCATGCCCACCATTTTCAAGGCATGTTCCACGATGGGACCATACTTGCGCCCCAGGCCGCAAAACGCCGGTCGATTCTGGCAGATCATGGCCATGAAATCTTTCACGGTCATGGGCAGGGTTCGATCGAAGTCGAGGGATTGCGGCACATAGCCGATGACATTGCCCGTCCCCCAACCGATCCGGATTGTTCCGGTGTGCGGCATTTGCCCCAACAGGCAGCGCACCAGTGAACTCTTTCCTCCGCCATTGGGACCGATAATACAATGAATGGTGCCGGGTTCAACGGAAAAATCCACATTGGAAAGAATGCAATTGCCCCCCAGTTGCAGCCCGACTCTTTCAAAATGGATGGCCGGTCCCATGGCATTGGTCGGTACGGTCATGAAGCCTCTCCCTGCCGCAGCTGGTAGGCTTCGATCAAGGCATCCACAAGCGCTTTCAGATTGGCACGAATTCCCTTTTCGAAACTGTCTGCAGTATAGGCGCCGGAGGTCAGGTGTGAAAGATGACGGATGCGTACTCCGGTTTCCGCATGGATGGTGTCCACATATTTATCCGGAAAATTCATCTCGGTAAAAACGACTTCCACGCCGAGTTTACGAATTTTCTCAATGGTCTTTGCCAATTGGCTTGCGGAAGGCTTGAGACCGTGCCCCGGTTCAATAACGGCCGTAACCTGAAGCCCAAATTCCTGTAAAAGATAATCGTAGCCGCCATGAATGGTTGCACAACGAAAATCCAGACCGGGCAAATCAGCGACACGCTGCATGTACTCGGCTTTCATACGCCGCAACTTGCGAACATACTTTCTGGTATTTTCCCTGTACTCCTGCGCATTGTCAGGGTCGAGCTTCTGCAATTCCTTGGAAATCGTATAAATTTGCTGGATGGAGGCTGTTACGGAGACAAAAGTATGGGGATTGACGATCTTTTTTCCATCCAGTGTCCCGGAGACAGGAATCAGGGAAACGTCCTTGTTGGATTGGATAACCGGAATCCTGCCCTCCATGTTTGCCGCTCTCAATATTTCCGTGGCAAATTCATCATGGCCGATGCCGTTGACGACCAAAACGTCCAGCGTCATGCACCGTTTTATATCCGCAGGCTGGGGCCGATAATTATGTGGGTTGAAGCCCTCGCCGATGAGCGGCACGACCTCGGCCCTGTCTCCAACAATATTGACCACAAAACTGTAGTAGGGATGGAGCGTTATACCAATGCGAAGCCGCTTGCCGCTGTCTGCGCCAGCAGGAGAAACCAGCATGCAGAGCAGGACCATGGCCAACAAATAAATTCGAATCACGATACGTTTTCTCCCTTGGTCCGCATGATTTCATCCCTGCCCCGCAACGGAACGACCTCTTTCCAGCCGGATGTAATCAAGGCCTGATCCGTATACGACGCTGGAAGTCTGGGATGAGGAGAGGGGCTGTACCAGATTTCGTGTGAAGGATGGGTGGATGGTGCGGCATGGCCGGAACCATTGCCGTGGGAATGTTGCATGACCAACAGAAACGACCCGGAAATTTCCTTTTGCTGTGGCTCGCCGAGATACAGGGCCATGTCCAATGTTCCGGCAGGAAGCAGTTTTCGCTGCCAGACAAGCTTGCCCTGACGCCTCCAGGCGGCATCGTGAACAAATGGCGGCACAAAGTCCTGTTCCATGTCCGAAACTTCAAGCCATTCGCCGTCGCCATTTTGATGGGTATCGTCTATCTCGATGGCGGCAGTGTACAAGGCACTGTAGGTTCCCCGCTCTTCGGCACGAAGATCGCGGAAGGCGTTCAATTGCCAGGAATGCAGAGACTGTGATTGAACATTTGCCTTTCGAACACCAATGCTCAACGAGCATATGGTCAATGTAAGCAGGGCACAACCAATCAACCACCACGTCTCCGATCCGCCATTGCACGGTCGTACGAACTCTTCGCGCACCGGATGCATGTCCTCAAGCTTTCGGCCCATAATCATCGCTCCCCTCCGAGTGTCGAGCCCTTTTGCCTGTGTTTCGGGGGGACCAGATGGTCCGCCCTCCACAAAAGCGCAACCTTTTCGGATAGCAACTATTTCATATCAACGGCCTTGACCCAAAGAACGGCGTCCTGAGACATTTCCTTTCCTTTGTATTCGGTCATCGGCCCCACACCCAGTGCGGCAAAGCCCCACCAGCCAGCCTTGGGGATACCGAAGGTCACGTAGCCCTGGGCGTCCGCGAAGATGGTCTGGGTGACCATGCAATCATGCGGGTAGTTCACGGAGCTCTTGGCAGGCATGCCGTTCTTGCTGAGATTCGGCATGTGGCTCATGTATTCCACTTCCACCTCAGCACCGGGAACGGGCTTGCCCTGAGAAAGGATCTGACCTTTGAAGACGTTGCCGGTCCACATGCCGTAGGGCTTGATCAGCGGAACGATTTCGCAGGGCAGGCCAACAGGTTCGGCCCAGTTGCCCGGGATGCCGCCCACGTTGGCGATCAGCTTGGCGATCTGCTGCATGTAGAGGCCTTCCTCTTCTTCATAGTAGTAGCCCGGCACGAACACGAACGTGTAGTCGCCCATGGAACGCACAAGCTTTTTGGGCAGCATTGCAGAGTAAGCGGTGTTGGAGGATTCAGGGTTGGTCCACTTGATCTCCTTCACGTACGGCATCAGGTCAATTTTCTTGGCCTTGGAATCACCGCGCTGGAACATGGCGTAAAACTCCTTCACGCCGCCCATGTTCATGGTGTGTCCGGCTTCGGCCGGGTGGGTGAACACCATGCGGAAATCCATATCCTTGCCTTTGTCCAAGGCAATTTCCGGAGTGTAGACCATCATGAAGTGCGCCGATGCCGGAATTGCCATGGCCACCACGGCAAGAAGGGCAAACGCCGCAAACAAACCTTTTTTCATCACTGACTCTCCTTGTTTTGAAATGAATTTGATTCCTGTTTTCAGCCTTTGGGGAAAAAATCCGGAGGATCGACCCGGTGCCGATCCTCCGGTTTGTGCCTGTTCCATTATTCCACGATATCCGAACCGTTCACCGTGACCTGATGGCCTTCGCCTGCATCAAAAAACACAGAGTAGCTGCCTTCAGGTTTCTTGAAATTGTATTCGCTGTCCGCGTTCATGGCGCCTTCCTGCAGCACTTTACCGGCACCGTCTTTGACGTACATTTTAACGCCGGTAGCCGAGGAACCGTCCGAAAAACCGCCTTCGCAGGTTACTGTGCCGTCACCGTTGTCAAAGCAGTCGCACAGGGGGCTGTGGGCAAAAGCTGTTGCAGCAAAAGCCAGAGCAGCCAAAGTCAATGTGAGAATCATCAATTTCTTCATTTGAAAACTCCTTCTTCAACAATTTTGTTTGCATGTTTTGCCAATATCAGCCTTTTGCGCGCTCCTATCCGGTATCAAAGCCATGATCACGGTGGCTGCTACGCATAAGCCATAGAAGCCCCACATGGCCTGGAGACCGGACAATCCCAGCATTTTACCGCCGGAGAATACCAACACGGCCACGCCAAGGCCCAACAGGGTCTGATATAAAATAGAGAACAGCATCCATTTGTTGGAACCGGATTGCATGCGCACCATGATGGAAGTTGGTACGCACGGAGGATACAAAGCCATGAACAACATCAGCGCCAAGGCGTGCAGCGCTGTGAATCCGGTTTCACCGGCTTTCATGCTCTCCTGCACCGATCCGCTGCCATCTATGCCGTAAATGGAGCCCAAGGTCGCAGCGCTGTTTTCCTTGGCCGCAAATGCGGACAAAAGCGCGATGTTGATGCGCCAGTTGAAACCGGCATACTTGGTTACAGGTTCAAGGGCACGTCCCAACACGCCAAGGAAGCTCGATTCAAAACGCTCGGCACGCATTTCGCGGCGTAACTTCTTGCGGGTTTTGACCACTTTTTTGAAGGCCTTGTTCAACTTCTTGCCGTCCGCGCCCTTGCGCTTGACCACGGCATAATAGATCGGGTTGGCCTGCTCGAACGACTTGTTCACGGCAGCGGCAGCGCTCTTGTCCGTCAACCCGCGTTTGGCATTCTTGAGCCGGTCTGCAAAAAGCACTATTTCCGGGACGTCCGCCGGGAGAAGTTCTCCCTTATAGGAAGTCTTATCCACCACTTTCATAAACTTGCCGACGACAGCTTCCTGCTGGGCCTGATACGAGGCTTCCCGCTTCTCGCTCAGGCCGGGGAAGTTAATCAGCACAAAAATAACCACAGCCACGGCCACGACAACCGTCACGATCTTCTTGAGGAAAAGCCAGATACGCTCAAAAGCGCGGCGCAATACACCGGTAACCGTCGGCAAATGGTAGGGAGGCATTTCCATGATAAACGGAGCGCTTTCCCGCTTGCCCAAAACTGTCAGGGAAAGCGTCTTGGCTACAGGCAAAGCCATGAACAATGTCACCGTGGCGATAAAGAACATGGCAAGCCCGCCGTGTTCGGGGAAATAGGCCCCGATCAGAATCAGATAAAGCGGAACCTTGGCCAGGCAGTTCATCATGGGAACAATGAGTATGGTCGCCAGCCGCGCACGTTCATCGGGTATGGCTTTGGTAGCCATGACGCCGGGAATGGCACAACCGCCCACATAAACACCACCCAAAATCAGCGGCAGCGTGGACTGGCCGTGCAGACCGAAACGGCGGAACAGCCGGTCCAGAATGAAGGCCATACGCGGCATGTATCCGCTGTCTTCCAAAATGGCGATAAGCGCGAACAGCAGAAAAAAGATGGGCAAATAGTTAAGAATTGCCGTGGTACTCTTGACAACCCATACACCCAGCCCACGCAAAAGGGGATCCTCAAGAAATCCTGCCTGTGGCAACACCTTGGCGGCAAAAGCCTCCACAGCTCCCCAGACAGGCCAGACCTTAACGGCCAACCATCCACCGAAAACGATGGAAACCTCATACAGCACGAACAAAATGGCAATCAGCAGCAACGGCCCGAAGAACCGGTTGCATACAAATTTATCCGCGCGGTCGGAAAGACTGGCCCTTTTCTGCTCTGGCAGCTTCATGTAATCACGGCAGATAGCCGCGCAGGAACGGTGCCGGGCAAAAGCGATGTGACGCTCTGCCGGCGTTCCGGTCTCTTCCTGAAAGTCCTTGCGCAGTTGCTCGATATCACGCGTCAACGTTTCCGAACTCTTCGGATCTTCCGTTGCCAGCCTGAGGACTTCGGCATCATTTTCCAGCAGCTTCAATGCAACCCAGCGGTGCGGGTAGGTCTCGGGCAACTGCATGGCCGAAACGACCTGATCCTGCATCTTCTGGATAAACGGCTCCATGGTGCCGTAATCAATTTTATACGATGCCTTGTTCGGCTTTTCCGCCTCTTCGTCCAAAATCCGTTTGAGATCCTTGCCGCCGACACCAGCTTTGCCCACCGTGGGAACCACAGGCACGCCAAGGTGTTTGGAAAGGCCGGCATGGTCCACACTTATGCCTCGGCGTTCGGCAACGTCCATCATGTTCAGGTCCAAAACGACCGTGGCTTCCATTTCCAACAGTTGCAGGGCCAGATACAAATTGCGCTTGAGGTTGGAAGCGTCCATCACGTCCACGATCACGTCCGGGCGATCATGGAGAATGAAATCCCGGGCCACACGCTCTTCCAGCGAATAGGAACTCAGGCTGTAGGTTCCCGGAAGGTCCACCAACTCAACTCGACGCGAATCCGTACGAAAATGACCAACCTTTTTTTCCACAGTTACGCCGGGATAGTTGGCCACATGCTGGCGCGCGCCGGTAAGCATGTTGAAAACCGTGGACTTACCGCAGTTCGGCTGCCCGGCCAGGGCAACCAGAAGGGTTTGCGAACTCATTTACTCGACCTCCACATGACGCGCTTCGTCATGCCGGATACTGACGTGATAGCCGTCCAGCTCCAGTTCAATCGGGTCCACCAGTGGTGCGTTGCGTACTATTTTTATAGTCGCACCCGGATAAAAGCCGAGATCCATGAGCCGTTGGCCCAAAGCCCCTTCGGCCGTCAAATCTTTCATTACTCCCCCGGTTCCCGGAGTCAATTCATCCAGAGTCATGCCGTTTCTCCGTCTTCTTGCTTTTTTGTGCCGGCCACGTTCAGGCCACCAACACCTTTTCGGCAATGCCGCGTTCAACAACGACGCGCCCTTCGCCCACGCAAACAAGCATGGGACCACCACCATTGTTGAGAACTTCCACCATGGTTCCCGGAACCAGGCCCAGGGACTCAAGTCGACTTTGCGCCTTGCTTCCTGCGCGGATGCCAACCACCAGCGCGCTGCCTCCGGCCTCAACGGAATTCAATGTTTTTGATGTTTCCATCTGCCCTCACTCTGGCCCCTTGCAATCATGGGCCTGTGCTGATAATGAATTTCGTCATCATAAATAGGCCGCGGGGCATACAGTGTCAAAGAAAAAAGCAAATTGCGAACAGATTGCAACTTGGGTTAAAAACATCAATAAAATTGAAACAACAATTGAAAACGAGCTTCAAAATCACAAGAAAAGCATCCATAAACAAGTCATGAATACCACATGCGAAAATGAGAAACAGACGCATTTCACAACACAGGATCACCCATGAGTGGCACAACACGGACCTTTCAGGAATATCTCAAGGCCAACAGGCTCAAACTGACCAGCCAGCGCAAGCTTATTCTGGATATCTTTGTGAGCGGTTCCCAGTTGCTTACGGCGGAAGAACTTTTTAGGCAGGTAACGGAAATTGATCCGGGTATCAGCCTTTCCACAGTTTACCGCACATTCAAACATTTGCAGCAGGCCGGCCTTGCCCGTTGCGTCCACTATGGAGACGGCACCACGCGGTATGAACCAAGCGAAGGCCATACGTCATATCTCATTTGTGAAAAATGCGGACGGAAAATCCCCATTCTGAATCCATATCTTGAGTGTTTGCAGCAGGAAAGCGCACGGCAGGAAGGATTTCGGATGTTTCGCAGCCAGACAACAATTTTCGGACTCTGCCACGAATGCCTCAAGGAACACCTGCCCAACCAGAAGCAGAGTAACAGACATCACTAATATTCAGGAGAATCAAATGACAATTCGCAAACCGCTTTTGGCGGCGGCCCTCTTGGCCGTTGCCTGCATTCTTTGCCTCCCGCCCCATGTGGCAAAGGCCCATTCCCTTTTCATTCAGGCATCGCGCTATCATGTTTCCAAGGGCAAGGTTTCGCCCCTCTTTTTCTGCTACGGGCATCATTTCCCCGTGGACGACGCCCTGCGCAAGGAAAAACTTCACAACGTACAAATTCAACGCCCTGACAAATCCATCGTTCCGGTCGCTCTTCGCGAAGGCAAATCCCTGCATTCATACATGGTGGATTACGAGCAGCCCGGAACCTACGTATTGACCGCGGAAACGTCCCCCGGCTATTTCACCCGCTGGACAGACAAGAAAGGGAGGAAGCGTCATTCCATCAAGCCTCTCAGCGCAATTGCCGACAAGGCTTCTTCCGTGGAAACAAGTATTTTCAGCAAGCAATGGACCAAAACATATGTTGTTTGCGACAAACCGTCCGAGCCATTTCCGGGTGTCATCGGCATGCCGTTGGAGTTGGTGCCGGTCAAGGATCCGTCTACTTACAAGAAGGGTGGTGTCGCAGAATTCAAGGTCTATCGTTACGGCAAGCCCTACAGGGGAGAAGGCTTCTGGGATGCGACCTATAATGGTTATTCCACTCAGGCCGAGGACATGTATTTTCAACGCGCCAAAATCGACGATGGTTTGATCAAGTTGCCGTTGGATACAACTGGCCGTTGGTTCGTGCGATTCTTCATCAAAACGCCAGCGCCGAAAAACAAGCACAAGGAATATTTGACCAGCAAGTTGACTGCCACGCTTGTTTTCGAGATTCCCAACGCTCGCAAAAAGCCGAAAGTCGAAGGGCACTAGAAAATCAAGGCCGTTCCGATTTCGGGACGGCCTTTTTTAAGGAATAAAGATAATGCAGGGCGCTGCCCTGCACCCGCAAGGGACACGTCCCTTGACCCTATTTTGTCTCGCATTCTCCGAATGCGAGACAACTTCTTTGAACTACATGATGAAATGAGAAAAAGATCTGTTACCGCGCAGAATAAGGGCACCTATTCCGTACGAAAGACAGAAAAAAGACCGTTCCACGTCCCTATTCACCACACGGAACGCCGTGGCTCTTGTATATCTCGCCAAGATCTCGGATGAGAGCCTTGTTGTCGAACACGGCTTCCACCTTGGCACGGGCAGCAGGAATGACGCGGGAACGCAACGCCTCATCCGTAAGCAACCGCTCGATAACGGTTTCCATCCCGTCCACGGATTCGGGTTCGCACAACAGTCCGGTCTGCTCATGCTCCACCAATTCCGGGACACCGGAAATACTCGTTGCCGCCACAGGCACGCCCATGGCCATGGATTCGGCCACAACATTGGGAATGCCGTCGCGATCGCCGTCCGCAGCCTGACGACAGCCAAGCACAAAGATATCCGCGGTCCGGAAATGTCCGATGACCTGCTCATGCGTTACGGTTCCGGGCATATCAACAACGTCTTCCAGCCCCAATTCACGCACAAGAGCCTTGATTTCCTCCCGCTGTGCTCCATCGCCCAAAAGAGTGTACCGAAAATCCAGCCCCTTATCCCGCAGCCGGGCAAGGGCACGCAAGACAATATCCAAACCTTTCTTGGGCACGAAACGGGCTACGGTCATGATGGAATACGGAGCCGAGGCGGCAGCAGGACGGCCATTGCAGGAAAAAAGATCGAGATTGATGCCGTGGTATACGCAATGCACGGGCTTGGCCGAGTGAACGACTTCTTCCAGATGCCGCTTGTTGTACTCAGTGCAGGTGACCACGAACTCCGCCCTGTCGATCTTGTCCGCAATCCGCTCCGGGGCCTGCGTATAAATATCCTTTGCATGAGCCGTAAAACTGAACGGCACTCCCGCAAAATGCGCGGCATACAATCCCACCGTGGCGGGAGTGTGCGCGAAATGGGCATGAATATGTCCGAGATTCAGGCCCCTGGCCTTGCGCACAAGAAAGGCGGCCTGCATGAAATGCTTGAGCCACGTATGCTTTTTTGGGGCAAGAGCGAACCGTTTGCAGAGCATACGCAAGCCGGAAAAAAATCGCCCTGGTCGCTCCAACATGAGCATGAACGTATGCCAAAGCAGGACAGGAAATCCCCTGGTCATGGTCTCGGGCAGATAAGTCACGCCAGCCTTGATTTCCTTGACCGAATCATGACTGAAGTTCTCGCGAGGACAACGCATGGAAAAAATATGGATGCGAAATCCCATGGTTTCAAGCAATCGCAACTCGTTGGAAATAAATGTCTCGGAAATGCGGGGAAAGCCCTTGAGCACCATGCCAACGGTTTTCTGCTGTGTATCGGAGGAATTCATTCCTGTTCCTTTCTGAATTCGTCGAGCCGGTTGCGCATGAAATCCAGCCCGGTCATGGTAAAACCGCTCATGGCTTCCTCAAAAGGACGTGGATTTGCAAGCATGGCGTCCACCTTGGTCCGCATCGCCTGCGGGGAAAGATCGCTCCACTTGATGTAGTCCACCAGTCCCCGGCTGGCAAATACACGGGCGCGGATCAGCTGCTCCTCTCGAGGGTTGTCGCGCGGAATAATGAGAGAAACCTTTTTCTGCGATAGAATTTCGCACAAGGTGTTATACCCGCCCATGCTGATGACCAGATCGGCCTGGGCGATCTTCTTTTCCAGATTGCGGACAAAGGCGGTGAACCGAACCCCGAGCGCGCGAGCCCGGTCGGCGAGAGTATCTATCATATGGCCGGGCAGGAACGGGCCGGTCACCATCAGTGTCTTGAAATCCACGGACCCGTTCTGTTCCAGCATGGAAAGATAGTTGTCCAACACAGGATAGCCGTCACCACCGCCGCCGATAGTGACCACCACAAGCTTTTCCCTGCTTTTGGGAGGGCGTGTCTTCGGTTTCCTGCGCGGGATATATCCGGTAAAAAACGTCTTTTCGGCAATATCCTCGGGAATGGAGTATTCCGAAATCGGATCATACAGTTCCTGTTCTCCGTAAACCCATATTTCCGTATACAATTCCCGCAAAACCTTGACGAACTGCTTGCGCTTCCATTCGTTGATGGTGTTGTGGGCATTGTCCAGAATATCGCGCAGGCCAAGCACGACACGGGTTTGGGGACAGTGCTTGCGAATCCATTGCAACGTGGGCTTGATTTCGCCTTTGAGGCCGGTGGGCACCTTGTCCACAATGAAAAGATCCGGCTTGAAGGTCCGGGTGGTGGCCGTGATGATGTTCCGCCGGATGGCCACGGCCTGCTTCGGGTCCACCTTGATGGAATGAGGCGCGTATACGGTGTTGGATTGCTTGATCATGCCCGGAACGCGCACAAAGTCCACGCCCTGAGGCAGGTTGTAACGCCCGGCAATGGGCGATCCGGTAAGGATGAGAATATTCACGTCCGGCTGGACCAATGTTCGCGCAATGGCCATTGTCCTGCGGATGTGCCCCAGACCATAGGTGTCATGGGAGTACATTAATATATTGTAAGTATCGTTGGTCATACCCGGTTCATCCGTCCTGTGCCAGCCCGACAGCTGAAAGGTGAACATAGCTGTTTGGGCGATTCATGTCCATGAGCCTCAATTTTTTTTTCAATAATGCCTCTTTTTTTATACAAAAACATATTTCATTAGCGAACGCCGTTTCCGGCATGAAGAGCCATGGCCTTTACCTTCCGGTTCTGCTATCAGGACCGTTCAAGGAGAGTCCATGAGCCACGAGGCATTGGCAATCATACGTCGGGAACTGGACGTCTGGCACAAGGCGGGGCGCATCGCGACGCTCTGGTGGCGGGATGACGACGCCCACGCCGCAAGCCCGGCTTTGAAACGGCTTCTGAAGCTGTGCGATGCCCACAGTGTGCCGTGCTGTCTGGCGGCAATCCCGGCACGTATTGAGGACTCGCTTGTCCATGCGTTGCAAAACTCGCCACACGCATGGGTGCTGCAACACGGGTTTGCCCATGAGAACCATGCGTCACAGGGCCAAGGTCTTGGCGCGTGGGAATTGGGCCTGCACCGTCCCCTTGAAGCAGTCCTAAAGGAACTGGCCTCCGGGAAAAAAATTCTTGAAACGCGCTTCGGCCAGCGATTCATCCCCGTGGTTGTGCCGCCATGGAACCGCATTGAGCCGGCTCTGCTCAAACATTTTCCCGACCTTGGGCTGATCGGCCTGTCTGCGGAAGAGGACAACCAATTGGTGGCTGATGCAGTTCGTATTGTCCCAGCCCATGCGGACCTGCTGCGCTGGAAAGGTGGGACGGCCCGATTTGCCGGAGCCATGAAAGTGGCCGGACAACTGGTCGGCAACCTCCGTGCCCGGCGAACAGGCACAGCCGAACAGAACACGCCCACAGGCGTGCTCACCCACCATCTGGAAATGGATGAGGCTGCGTGGGACTTCATGGCCGCCCTGCTGAAAGTCACAGCCACACACCCGGCCAGCCGCTGGCTCCCGGCACCGGAAGTGTTCACACCGGAGGATGTACAATGAGCGTGACCATACGCCCGGCCTGCATTGAAGATATCCCTGCAATCTGTACCATGCTCCACGAGCACATGAACGCCAAATTTTCCGTGGAACGCTGGCGCGGCATGTTCAAGCCCGGCTGGAACGCCGTTCCCAAAGAGATTGGCCTTGTGGTGGAAGATGCAGGGCGCATCGTGGGCTTTCACGGGCACATCTGTTCGCACCGCATGATAGGCGGCAAACGTGAACGGTTCGTCAATTTTTCTTCCTGGTACCTGTGCCGGGAATACCGGGGCCAGGGTCTCGGCAGCACCATGGTGCGCACCGCCATTCAAACGCCGAACACCACCTATACTGTTTTTTCCCTGTCCCCCAAACGAGTGGACATGTTCCGCGGTCTCGGGCTGGAATTACTGGAAGAGGAACGCCTGCTCTGGCGCAAGCGCGGCGGCCACGACCTGACCCTGTTCACGGATACGGACGTCATCCAATACCGTGTCTGGCCCGAACAGCAACGCATTTTGCTGGATAACCTGCCCTATGGGATCAAGGCGTGCCTCGTCAGCATCATGTGCGAGGAATGTCTCGTGCTCTACCGCGAGTCCGTCAAACAGGGTGGCCGGACATACTTTGATGTGCTCTACCGCAGTAACCCGAGACTGTTCACGGAGACGGCGCAAGATCTCGCCAACGCCCTGTTACCGGACGAAGATGCCGTATTGGCGGCGGACAAACGCTTTGTGCTCGGACCGGGGCTTGACGCCACTGTGGAGCGTATTGCCTCTCCCCGCTTTTACCGTTCGGAAACCGTAGCCCGGGAAGACGTGGACCTGCTCTATTCCGAATTGCAACTGCTGGACCTCAAACTGGACTAAAGGAAGCCTCATGCAACCGTTTTTGCTTGTCAACATCCTGATACTGTGTGTTGTTTTCGTGATCCTGACGATCGAAACGCTGACCGGTGGGACTGGCTTCTGGCGAACGATCTCCTTGGGCCTGACCGGAGTGGCCGTAGTCTTATGGATTGCGGGCCGGGTCATCCGCTATAAAGACAAACGTGCGGCCCAAAATGAGTCCGACAGGAAAAACTGAATATTTTTTGCAGCAGGGTCGAAAAAAAGCCTTGCCAAGTATCGCCGCATTCGGTAGACATTCTCTCCGCGACACGGAGCCGAGGTAGCTCAGTTGGTAGAGCAGCGGACTGAAAATCCGCGTGTCGGCAGTTCAATTCTGTCCCTCGGCACCACTTGAAAATTAAAAAGCTTTCATCCGAGGATGAAAGCTTTTTTTTATTGTCGTGCATTGTACTCGTCTATAGCCGGAACTCACTATTGACCAACCACAAACGAGAGATATTATAATGGATAAACAATTGTTGACCCAAATATTTTTTATGGCCATCGGAGCCTTCTCGGTTCTCGGCGCTGTTTTTGAATGGGGCTTTTTCTTCAACAGCCGCAAAGCGCAACGCCTGACCAATCTTATTGGACACAAGGGAGCACGGATTTTCTACATCGTCATCGGCCTCGCCCTGTTTGCTCTTGGCTTCCTGGCCATGATCAACGTGATCGACGTCCATCTCCTGCTGGGAAGACGACATCACTTGCAATAGAATTTTATTGTAGAGAAAGAAAAAACGCCCCTCATCGTATGATGAGGGGCGTTTTTTGTTCCCCACAAAAAATCCCGCACCCTCCCTCGGTTCCCTGTCGGGAACCATGGCACCTGTACGTGCCTTCTTGTCTTGGAGCGGCTATCTTGTATTTTGTCAGGCATGGGCTGCCGACATGGAAACGCCCAGAAGGAGTACCATCATGAATCTGATCACCATCGATCCGGACAAATGCAAACATGACGACCTGTGCGTACAGGTCTGCCCGATCAACATCCTGCGCTCGGAGAAAGGCCAGACCCCGACGGAAGACGCCGAATTGGCAAAAAAATGTATCCGTTGCGGTCATTGTGTAGCCATTTGCCCGACAGGAGCCTTAAGCAACAGCCTTATGCCTGTTGAAGAATTTCAGGTTGCCGAAAACAGGCCGGGTGCGGAGCAGGTCGAGGCTCTGCTGCTGGGCAGACGTTCCATCCGAGGATTCCGTAAATCCCCGGTACAGCGCGAACAATTGGAACAACTGCTGGAGGTCGTTCGACGCGCGCCCACGGCCTCAAACACGCAAAACGTTGCCTGGAACATTATTCAGGCCCCACAACTTCTGGAACAGATTCGGGAAAAGACTCTGGACTGGCTCTGTAGCGACCCGACACGGACATACCATCGCGAAGCAGCAAAGCAGGGGCGTGACCCGATCCTGCGGGGAGGAACGGTGCTGGCTGTGGCCCACTGTCCAAAAGACTACTACTGGACGGAAATCGACAGTGCCATAGCCATTACATATATGGAACTCTATGCATCCTCCATGAGGCTCGGCGCCTGCTGGGGAGGGCTGGTAACCAAGGCTGCCCATGACATCCCGGAGATTGCGCACATACTTGGCGTTCCCGAAGGCCGCAGACTGGGCGGCGCGCTCATGCTGGGATTGCCCCGCCACAAACATCGCCTTGTGCCACCGCGAAACCCTGTGCAAGTGACGTGGCTGTAGCACTTATTCCACAATTCGAAAGGCTCGCCAAAGAGCCTCCCGGGAAGACGAAAAAACAGTCCCTCAATCGGGGCCTCTGCGACGCAAAGGCGGTCTGAAAATGAAATCTCCTTGAAATTCAGCACCAAGCGAAATGCATATACATTCACCGACACAGATAGACACCTTAACGCTTCGTATTATTTGATGAAATATTCCGTTGCCTTTGTGTAACGTTTCACGTATCTCCCCTTTGTCTTGATACTTCACAATTTTGCATTTTTTTCACAAAGGGGTTCTCATGAAACGTTTTGTCACACTGATGCTGGTTCTGTGTTTCTGTCTGGGCGCTGCCACCGCCATGGCCGCGGACGGCTCCCTTGACCGCGTGAAAAAGGCCGGCAAATTGGTTATCGGCCTCGATGATGCTTTCCCGCCCATGGGTTACCGCGACGATAACAACAAAATCGTCGGATTCGATGTTGATGCGGCCGAGGAAGTCGGCAAGCGCCTCGGCATCGCCATTGAATGGCAGCCCACAGCCTGGGACGGCGTAATCCTTTCCCTGAACGCCAAAAAGTTCGACTGCATCTGGAACGGTATGACCATCACGGAAGAACGCGCCAAGAAAGTGGCTTTTTCCAAGCCCTACATCATGGACGGCCAGATCGCGACCGTGCGCATTGACCAGACCGACCTGAAATCCTTTGACCAGCTCGGCGGCAAGAAAGTCGGCGTGCAAAAGGGTTCCCCGGCGCTGGAAGCTGCCAAGGTCCTGCCCAAGGCAGCCGGCGAAATCCGCGAATACGACACCAACCCCAAGGCTTTTCTCGACCTTGAAGCGGGCCGCCTTGATTCCGTGGTTGTGGACAACGTGACCGGCCGCTTCTACATGGCCAAACGTCCCGGCAAGTTCCGCGCCCTGTCCGGCTACATCACCAAGGAAGCCTTTGGTATCGCCTTCCGTATGGAAGACGTTGCCTTGCGCGCCGCCATCCAGAAGGCTATAGATGCAATGATCGCCGACGGCACCATGGGCAAGATCTCCCGCAAATGGTTCGGTGAAGATGTGACCGATCCCAGCAAGTGGTAATATTACCTTGAAGAAATCAGCACTGTTACGGAGCGCCACACTGGTGGCGCTCCTGCTTCTTTTTTTATGTACCGTCGCCCGGGCCGCAAGTCCGGACGAACTCATGCGCCGTGCAGGCGACGCCATGGCCGCAGGCGATCTGGACGCGGCCGTGGAACTCTACATGCAGGTTCCCGCGCCGGACAAAAACGGCGACGAGGGGCAATTCGTCAACGCGCGCATGCAGGCTGCACGACTGCACTTTGCCCTGAAACGGTTTGAACGCGCCATCGAGGCCGTGGACTCCCTGCTTGAGGTCTACCCGGATAACATCGAAGCCAAGAGCTATCGCGGCGCGGTTGTGGACGCCATGATGCCGGAATGGAAAAAGCTGCTGCGCGACACCGTCCACTTTGTTCCCGCCCTGCTCAAGGGCAGCCTCATGACCCTTTTGCTGGTTTTCTTCACCATGCTGGTTTCGCCCATCGGCGGCCTGCTCATCGCGCTCGGGCGCATCAGCGGCATTGCTGCGGCAAGCCGCCTGTGCTGGTTCATCATCTGGATTTTCCGCGGCACCCCGTTACTGCTGCAACTCTTTTTCATCTATTACGGCCTGCCAGCCATAGGCATTACCCTCAAGCCCATTCCCTCGGCGCTCATCGGGCTGGGCCTGAACTACTCCGCATACCTCGCGGAAATCATCCGTAGCGGTATCCAGTCCATCGACAAAGGCCAGATGGAGGCCGCGCAGGCCATGGGCATGAGCTACCGCCAAGCCATGCGCCGGGTCATCATTCCTCAGACTTACCGTGTGATCCTGCCGCCCGTGACCAATGAATTCATCGCCCTGATCAAGGACACGGCCCTTGTTTCCACCATCGCCATGGTCGAACTCATGCGCACGGCCGACCAGCTTTTCAACGCATCTTTCAATGTCACGGTGCTGGCGCTGGCCGCCTGCGTGTACCTGATGTTCACCACCGTATTCACTTTTGCCTTCGAACGACTGGAACGCCGGGTCGGGGCCTACGAGGAACGCTGATGCAACCGCTCATCGAACTGGAAAACGTGGTCAAGGCCTTTGGCGAACACCGCGCCGTAGACAATGTCAGCCTTTCGATCAACAAGGGAGAAAAGGTCGTCATCATCGGCCCGTCCGGGTCGGGCAAATCCACCCTGCTGCGCACCATCAACTGTCTTGAGCCCATGGACTCCGGGGCCATGCGCTTTGCGGGCAAACCCGCCGGATATGTCAAACGGGACGGCAAGCTGGTGCCGGACAAACCAAAAAATATCTGTGCACTGCGTACCCGCATCGGCATGGTCTTCCAGCAGTTCAACCTTTTTCCGCACATGAGCGTGGCCCGGAACGTCATGGAAGGGCCGGTCACTGTGCTGGGAGAAAGCAAGCCCAGGGCGCGGGAAACCGCCATGGACATGCTCGGCAAGGTGGGCATGGAAGGCTTTGCGGACCGGTATCCCGCCTCCCTGTCCGGTGGGCAGAAGCAGCGCGTGGCCATTGCCCGTGCGTTGGCCATGAAGCCGGAGATGATACTCTTTGACGAACCTACTTCCGCTTTGGACCCGGAACTGGTGGGAGAAGTATTCGACACCATCAAGCAACTGGCCGTGGAAGGCATGACCATGGTCATCGTGACCCACAACATGGGCTTTGCCCGCGAGATTGCGGACACGGTTATCTTCATGGAAAACGGCTCGTTCCTTGCCAAAGGCACGCCAGCGGACTTCTTTGATCGCCAGTGTGACGATCCCCGGGTGCAAAGCTTCATAGACAAGATATTCTGAGAATATCCCGAAAAGCGGCCTTGCCAACCTGACGTTTGTATCTTAGGTGGACTTCGTTGGCCGCACATTTGGCGTGGGCCGCAAAGGACTGACCATGCACCCCGACATCATCCACACCGTGCTCGTGGACGACGAGCTTCCCGCACTGGACGAACTCAGCTATCTGCTTTCGGTTCATGAGGACGTGAAAATCGTGGGCACGGCCAATTCGGCCAATCGGGCCGTGCAGAAAATCAATGCTCTTGCGCCGGACCTCGTGTTTCTGGACATCCAGATGCCCGGCAAGAACGGCTTCCATGTTCTGGAAGAAATCTCTTCCATGGACAAGCCGCCTCTGGTCATATTCGCCACGGCCTTCGACGAACACGCTATCCGTGCCTTTGAAGAAAACGCGGCCGATTACATCCTCAAGCCAATTTCCGAAAAGCGTCTGAGCATGAGCCTGGACCGTATCCGTGCACGCATTGCGGCCAAACAGGATCCCGATGCCGCAGCGGCACTGCGCAAAATCCTCAGAGATATGGGCATCGGTTCGGGCATTACCCGTATCAGCGTGGAGCATCAGGGCAGAATCGTGTTGCTCGCTCCGCGGGAAGTTGTCTTTTTCAGCTATGAAAACAGACGAGTGATTGCCCACACTCGAGATTGCAGCTTCCCCTGCGCCTCGGATGCGGCTCTGGACCGTCTTGAACAACGCCTTGCCAAACTCTCCTTTTTCCGGGCCAACCGCTCGGAGTTGGTCAACCTCTCCCACGTCCGCGCCTATGCCCCGTGGTTCAACGGCAAATACGTGCTGACCATGGACGATACAAAAAAAACCGACGTGACCGTCACCAAAGCCCGCGTCAAATGCTTCCGCGCGGCAGTGGAACTCTGATCATAATGGACCCATTACACATAATTCTTGTTTTGGCCGAACGGTTCGGCCTGATGGTGGGCGGTGTATTCCTGCTCATGACCATCGCCCCCTTGCAACGCATGAGCTTCAAACGCGAGGAATCCCGTTCCCGCACCCTGTTGCTGCTGGCTCTGTTCGGGGCTTTCGCCATTCTGGGCACCTACACGGGTAACTCCGTGTTCCAGTCCGTGGCCAACCTGCGCGCCATGGTGGTCATCACGGGCGGGCTCTTTGGCGGCCCCATCGTGGGCATAGGCTCCGGCCTTATTGCCGGAGCGCACCGCGTCATCATGGACCTGCACGGATTCAGTTCATGGCCCTGCGGCCTTGCCACCGGGCTGGAAGGCGCGGCAGCGGGCATGGTCAGCTACTGGCTGCGGGACCGGGCCATGCGCTGGCCAATAGCTTTCAGTCTGGCCGTTGGCGGCGAGGTTGTGCACATGAGCCTGATCCTGCTTCTTTCCCGCCCGTTTTCCGAGGCCGTGGAACTGGTGCGGCTCATCGCACCGCCCATGATTGTGGTCAATGCCATGGGCGCAAGCCTTTTCGTGGAAATCATCAACCTGCTGTCCCGGGACAGGGAACGACGCGAATCCCTGCATGCACAAATGATTCTGGACATAGCCAACCTCACGGTCAGTTATCTCCGTTCCGGTTTGAATCGCGAATCAGCGGAAGCTACGGCAAAAATCATCCACGACAGAGTGGGCGTGGCCGCCGTGGCCGTGACCGACACCCAAAACGTGCTCGCCCACCGGGGCGCTGGCGACGACCACCACCTGCCCGAATGCCCCATCCGCACAAACGCCACCCGCGAGGTGCTCGCATCAGGCGAAGCTCTGTTTCTGGACTCTTCAAGCAGAATCGGATGCAACCACAAAAACTGCCCGTTGGATTCGGCCATCATCGTACCCCTCGGACAGGATGAAGATATTGTGGGAACGCTCAAATTCTACGGAACCAAACACCGCCCCCTGAACCGTACGCTTTTCGAACTGGGAAAAGGACTGGGCAACCTGTTCAGCACCCAACTGGAGCTGGAGGACATTCAGGTCAAGGAACAAATGCTTGCCCATGCGGAAATCCGCAGGCTCCAGTCCCAAATCAATCCGCACTTCCTGTTCAACTCCCTGAACACCATCACCTCGTTCTGCCGCACCAACTCGGAAAAGGCCCGCGAACTGCTCATGGACCTTTCCCTGTACATGCGCCGCAATCTGGACCTGAGCCGGGGATTTGTTCCCCTTTCCGAAGAGTTGGAACAGTTGCGTTCGTATCTTGCCATTGAACAGGCCCGCTTCGGCGACCGCATCCGGGTACGTATGGATATAGATGTCGAATGCGAAGAATGGCCCATCCCGCCGCTCATTATCCAGCCGTTGGTGGAAAATGCCATTCACCATGGCCTGCTGGAGCGGGAGGAAGGCGGCGAGGTCTGCATCCGCGCCCATTGCGATAATGACGAACTGCACATCAGCATCAAGGACAACGGTACGGGCATGGATGAACAGACTCTGAGGGAAATCTGCTCCGAAAAGGGCAATATAGACTCCCACACCAGAGGAATCGGCCTGCTCAACTGCATGAACCGGCTCAAACGCATCTACGGCGCCCAGCACACCCTGAACATGCAAAGCGCCCCGAGTCAGGGAACAACAGTCAAATTCAACATCCCCATGCATCAACAACCGGCACACTGAATCAACCCATAGGTCATTTCGGGCAGCACAAAAGTCACTTCAGGCAAAATCAATGGAGGGACGCCCCGCTCCTTTCGTAAGCACATTATACCGCCCATGCGGAAAACAATGCTTTTCGGGAGGATTTAATCATGTTGTTTTTCTTTGCCAGCGTCATTCTGCTTATCGTGGGTTACGTGGTGTACGGCAAGTTTGTCGAAAAGATTTTCGTGATTGACGAAAACCGTACCACTCCGGCCTACGCCATGCAGGACGGCATCGACTACATGCCCATGCCCAAATGGAAACTCATTTTCATTCAGGTTCTGGACATTGCAGGCGTCGGCCCCATTTTCGGCCCCATTCTCGGTGCTCTCTACGGCCCGGTAGCCATGCTCTGGATTGTCATCGGCTGTATTTTCGCCGGGGCTGTCCATGACTACTTCAGCGGCATGCTCTCCGTCCGCAATAACGGTGCAAGCATCCCCGAAGTCGTGGGTGAATACCTCGGCATGCCTGCTCGCCAGGTCATGCGCGTATTCTCCTTTGTGCTGCTCATGCTGGTGGGCGTGGTCTTCGTGCTCAGCCCGGCCAAGCTGCTCAACGGACTGACCGGCGTCAACACCGGCATTTTGGTGGGTATCATCTTCGCTTACTACTTCCTGGCCACCATCCTGCCCATCGACAAACTGATCGGCCGTTTCTACCCGATCCTCGGCGCACTGTTGCTGGTCATGACCGTGGCTCTGGTCATCGCCCTGTTCGCCGGAGGTTACCACATCCTGCCGAACCTGGATTTCTCCACGAACACACATCCGGCAGACAAACCCATCTGGCCGTTACTCTTCATCACCATTTCCTGCTCGGCCCTTTCCGGCTTCCACTCCACACAGTCTCCGCTCATGGCGCGCTGCGTGAAGAACGAAAAGGAAGGACGTTCCGTATTCTACGGTGCGATGATCATCGAAGGTATCATCGGCTTGATCTGGTGCACGCTCGGCCTTTCCTTCTACAACTCGCCGGAAGCCCTGAACGCCGTTATCGCCGCAGGTAGCCCTGCAGCCGTGGTTGCTGAAGTTTCCAAAACCCTGCTCGGTCCCATTGGCGGGGCTCTGGCCATCGCGGCCGTCATCGTGCTGCCCATCACTTCGGGCGACACCGCGTTCCGCTCCACTCGCCTGATCGTGGCCGAGAGCTTCAAGATCAAGCAGAACGCCACCTCCAAGCGCCTGATGATCGCCGTGCCGCTGTTCGTGCTCGGTTACATCATCTCCACGCAGAACTTCTCCACAATCTGGCGTTACTTCGGTTTCGCCAACCAGAGCCTTGCCGCACTGGTTCTGTGGTCCTCGGCCGTTTATCTGGCCCAGCGCGCAAAGCTGCACTGGATCGCCACCATCCCGGCCGTCTTCATGACCGCAGCCTGCGTTACCTTCATCTGCAATGCAGGGATCGGACTGAATCTTGCGTATACGCCTTCGGTCGTCATCGGAGTCATCGCAGCGGTCGCCGCACTGGCCGCTTTCCTGATTCACTTTGTCGGCAAGAAAAAGGCCGCAACCGAATCTGCATAGGCTTTAACGGGAGTCCAAACATCCCGCACCTCGTAAGAAGCGCCCGTCTTTTTCAAGACGGGCGCTTTGTTTTCCCCTCACCCCTATAATATTGTTTTGGCTTACCGATGCCTGTGCTACATTCGAATTTCAGAAAAAGGGGATAAGGCCATGGCGTCCGAACATACACATCTTTTGCAAGAAATAACGATACTCCGGAAACGGGTGGCCGAACTGGAAGCCGCCAACGAATCCATGGCAATGAGCGTTATAAACGCCCTGCCCGTGCCAGTGCTGCTCAAAGACGCAAACCTGCGCTGGAGGTGGGGAAACGATGCCCTTTGCAACCTGCTCCGGCTTGAACGCGATTCCCTCGGCGGATTGACGGATGATTACGTGCACAAAAAAAAGGACGCCCGGGAAATCAATCGGTGCGACCGTGCGGTCCTCTCCTCCGGCGAACCGGCCAGCTATGAAAAAAATCTGACTATCGGTAACGCCACCTACCATCTTTCCGTGCTCAAGACTCGCTGGAATGCGCCGGGAACCGGCGAACCGCACGTGCTCTCCATTGTTCGTGACGTCACTGCCGTACGCATGGCGGAAAAAACGGCGCAGGAAAGCCGGGACCGGTTCAGCCAGATCATGCACAATACCCCCATGGGCATCCACATGTTCAGCCTGGACGAAAACGAAACACTCATATTCACGGATGCCAACCCTGCGGCAGACCGCCTTACAGGCCAGACCTCGGCGCTCCAACTGGGCAAACCGGCACTGGAAGTATTTCCATCCATGCAGATTCTCGGTCTTGAAGAAGCTTTCAGCTCAGTCGCCCGTACCGGCAAACCATGGACCGGCCATGAAATTCCCTGCCCGGACAACCCGGAACTGTTGTTCGACATATATGCTTTCCACATCCCTCCAAACAACGTTGCCGTACAGTTCGAAGATGTGAGCAACACGGTAGAGGCACACAGGCAAGTCGAAATTAGTGAGAACCGATACCGTAGCCTGTTTGAAAGCTCTCCAATTCCCATGTGGGAACTCGACTACTCAAAAATCAAACACCGCCTTGACCAATTGCGGGAAAACGGCGTAGCGGCCCTTGAGCCATATTTGCGCAACAATGAGGACGAACTCTACAACCTGGCATGTTCAATCCGGGTCTTGGGTATGAATTCGGCCTGTGTACAGATGATGGAGGCGACATCTGCCAAACAGGTTGCGGACGGGATTGTGGACATGTTCGGCAACAAGGAGCGACTTGCAACGCTTGAGCCTTTACTGACCCTGGAAAAAGGACTGCCGGTCGAGTCCTTCACGATCAAGGGCCGCACGGTTCTCGGCAATGAACGCACGTTCCGGGTCCACACATCCGTAATGCCCGGGCATGAAAAAAAACTCAGCCGGGTGCTCGTGACCACTGTAGACGAAACAGAGCAACTTCGTACCAAAAAAGCCGTTACCGAAAGCGAGGAACGACTGCGACTTGTGCTCGCCGCCACCAAGGACGGAGTTTGGGACTGGGACCTCACTACGGGAAAAGCCTATTTCTCTCCCACATACTATACCATGCTGGGATACCGGCCCGATGAATTTGAATCTTCCGCCCAATCCTGGGGCAATCTCCTCCACCCGGACGACCGGGACAAAACCATGGAAAAAGTTCGCAAAAGCTTTGAACAAAGCAATGAACTGTCCGTGGAGTTCCGCATGCAGTCCAAAACAGGACGATGGGTCTGGATCCTGTGCCGGGCACGCGTGGTGGAACGAGACGATCAGGGACGCCCATTGCGCACCGTCGGCAGCAACACTGACATCACCGCGCTCAAAAAAGTGCAGGAACAGTCGCTTGAATATAAGAACCTGTTTGAATCCATGGCCGACAATCTCATAGACATGCTTTGGGCCAAAGATATGGACGGCAACTATCTTTTCGCCAACAAGTCCCTGCGCAACAACCTTCTCCACAGCAACAATGAATTTGTGGCCGGGCACAATGATGCATTCTTTGACGAACGCCTGCGGCGAATGGGAAAAAATTATTCCTTCTCGCAAAGTTGTATCGAAAGTGACGAAACGGTCCTGAGAACCAGGCTCCCCGGACGTTCGGAAGAACAGTACGAAATCGACGGTATCCCTACAATTTTCGACATTCGCAAATCCCCGCTCTACGACAGGCAGGGGGAGCTTATCGGCACGGTCGGCATGGGGCGCGACATCACCGAAGGCAAACGGATACAGGACGACCTGATACAAGCCAAAGAAGCCGCCGAATCCGCAGCCCGGAGCAAAGACCAGTTTTTGGCCAACATGAGCCATGAGATACGCACACCCATGAACGGCGTACTCGGCATGTTGCAATTGCTGGACGCAACACCACTCACTCAGGAACAGACGGAATATGTGGAGACCGCCCTTGAATCCGGGCGCGGCTTGTTGTCGGTCATCAACGACATTCTGGATTTTTCCAAAATGCAGTCCAGCGTATTTTCCCTTTCCGAGCAGGAATTCTCCCTGCGTGAAACCATGCGGACGGTTTTGCGCAGTTTTTCCGTCCAAGCGCGGGACAAACGAATATCCCTGAGCTACGAGCTGGCCTCCAACCTTCCGCAAACCATGATCGGAGACGATGCGCGCTTGCGGCAAATTCTTTTCAATCTGGTGGGAAATGCCGTCAAGTTCACCCACTCAGGCGGTGTATGCGTCCGGGCGGACCGGCTCGTCCAGCAAGGGGAAAAAATCCTGCTTGGGTTGGAAGTGTCGGACACGGGCATCGGTATTCCCGATTCGTTGCTGAACAAGGTTTTCGATCCGTTCACCCAGGCAGACAGTTCCTTTTCCCGCATGTATCAGGGAACCGGCCTCGGGCTGGGCATCGTGCGTGCCCTGGCGGAACGCATGGGCGGCACAGTCAGCATAGACTCGGAACCGGACAAAGGCTCGACAATCTATGTCACCGTACAACTCGGCCTCCCCCATTCCGAACGCATGGCATCAGAAACGGATTCCGCAGTCCATTCCTCCGAACAGTCGTTGCGTGTGCTGATCGTGGAAGACGACGCCGTCAACCGATTCACCATCCGGCGATACCTTGAAAAAAACGGTTATGCCGTCATCGAAGCCAACTCCGGGGAAGAAGCCGTGCACCTGTGTTCGGACCAACATTTCGACTGCGTTCTCATGGACATCCAGATGCCGACCATGGACGGCCTGACCGCAACACGAAAAATTCGTGAAACCGACCAAGGCAAAACCATTCCCATTGTGGCACTCACAGCCCATGCCATGCAGGGAGACAGGGAGAGATTTCTGGCTGCGGGAATGAACGGCTATGTTTCCAAGCCACTGGAACTGGATGAACTGACCGACGCGGTCAACGCCGTTATCACAAAGGATGTGCCGCGCTGATCAATCGGCGTTCTCCGGCGCCCCAAGCGCCATAATGCGCCGGGCATAGGCCTCGCGCAAAGCCTCCATATAGGCGTCGTCCACAGGCCCTTTCCACGTGACAACTTCACGGAAACGCTTGGGAATATGAACTTCCGCGGCATCATAGCCGGTCTGCACACGAGTGCGCCAGCGAAGGCGTTGAATGTTCCCGGCCATGGAGTCCAAGCGTCCGGCCAAATTGCCATATCCCACGGATTCCAGTGCCTCGCTCAAAAGATCCTCGGAATAGACGCCTCGGGCAAACAGGCAGGAAACCATGGCGCACAAAAGCGCACGGGATTTCTCGTCTTCCACGAGGAAATCAACGGCACTTTCAACGTCCTGTTCTTCATGCTTCTGGTCATAGGCATACCCGCCTGAATCCAGATGGGAATGACGAAAGCCCAATCCTTCGGCAGTGAAAAATACTTCGCCCGTAGCGTATCCGGCCATTTCCTGTCCCAATACGCAGGCGAAATCCCCGCCGCCGAAAACCCCGGCAGCCCGGAGGGTTCCCTTGCTCAACAAGGTATAGAATTCGTTGCTGTTCCGGCCCAGATGCTCAATGGCAGTCATGTATGTGGCCGCATCCCCGAAAGCGAGCGGCACAAGGGTCTGTTTCTCGGTCACAAGGCCTTTTTCCAACGCTTCGGTAGCCCAGGCCAAGGCCCCTCCAGTACTCATGACGTCCAATCCCATGAGTTCCACCGTATCCATAAGCCGCAAGGCATCAAAGGAATCCTTGACTCCGAGCATGGAACCCACGGCAAAAATCAGTTCATAGTCGTAGGCAACCTGCCGATAGAGGTATTGATAATTTTCCTGAAATTTTTCACGCACGTAGCCGATATGAATACACCCGACAGGACATCCGGCACAGGCAGCGTTACGCAAAAGCCGGTCCTCGGCCATGCGTTCGCCGGTGATGCCGTCCGCATCCGGATCATGCGTCTGTTGCAGGTTTCGCCATGGCAGTGCGCGCAACTCGTTGAGTGCGCCCACATTCCCGGCGGTGCCCAGCCCATGGTACTTGTCCATGATGGCCGTAGTGGTCAGCTGCCTGTACACCTCTTTGAACAGAGCCGGGTATGCCTTGCCTTCGGGCAGGGCAAAGCCCCGATCACCGAGAATGACAAGAGCCTTGAGGTTCTTGGCCCCCATGACGGCCCCCGCTCCAAGGCGTCCGAAATGCCGATAGGTATCCACATTGATGCAGGCATAGGAACAACGGTTTTCCCCGGCCGGGCCGATACGCAGCATGGAACGCCGGCCGGAGCCGGGAAACATGTCGCGTATGACTCGTCCGCAACTCAGGGCGTCACGACCACGGAGAAAATGCACATCCCGCAGTTCAAAGGTGCGCGCACCCACGGCCAAAGCGGAAAGACGGTTGGCCCTGCCGCGAATAACCAGAGCATCCATATCCCCGAAACGCATGGACAGAGCGGACCTTCCTCCCGCATGCGATTCTGCATACTGATCGTGATAGGGGGACTTGAAAGCACAGACAGTCTTGCTCATGAGCGGAAAGTAGCCTGTCAGCGGGCCGATGGCGAAAATGAGCGGCTGATCAGGATCGTCCCAAGGCCGGTCCACATGGCCGAATTCCTGAAAAAGCATGGCCGCAAGACCACCGCCGCCACAAAACTGATCCCGGCCACCACGCTCCAGCACCTGCATGCTTCCCTTGCTCAAATCCACAAGGCACACTCGGAAATGATCACGGATCATGAAGCATCCTCCTGGGAAGCAGGGACAATTTCCGGGATGATTTCAACCAATTCAAGGCAATCGTGCGGACAGAACTCCACACATCTTCCGCAATGGATACACAGATAGGGATTGACTTCGTGATCCAGAAAAACAGCGTCTACAGGGCAGGCCTCGGCGCATTTGCCGCAGCGTATGCACAACTTGCGTTTTTGAATCACGCCGCCGTCACGGCGTTGGGACAACGCTCCGGAAGGGCAGGCCTCGGCACATGGCGCAGGGTTGCAGGCCAGACAAAGCCGGGCTTGGAAACCGGTGGACAAGCCACCGGCAGAGCGGATGCGTATACCCGCCTTGTTCCACGAGAGCTGCCTGTGCACCAACCGGGCGCAAGCCAGCGAACAGGAATGGCAGCCGATGCAACGCTCCATGCGTGCGGCTGTAAGTTTTTTCATGGTCGATCCTCCCTGAGGACAGGATCGGCCAGCGGTTAATCCGAGGCCGTCAATTCCAGAATGTCATGCTTCAAAGCCCACAGGACATGATATTCTGCACGGCCTTCGGCAAGAGGCGGGTCCAGACGGGCGAGCCGCTTCACCATCTCGGCCACGGTCACGTTTTTTCTGGCCAGAAAGACCATATGCTTGAGAACTTCGGGATCAATGACGCGCTCCAGACCCGCATACAGCAAAGGAAAATCACGGCCCCGATACAGCCCTTGCCCGGTCCGGCCAGCCGTAAGGACCATGTCCGGCGTGAGACGCCGTGTGGGATAATGGCCGAATACCCGTGCAAATCTGACTTGTCCGGGATGTGGAATGTGGCGCAGGGCGGCTTCATTCACGGGCCGACGGTTCAATTCGTCCCACAAGGCCACGTATTGCTCAATAACAAAAGGCCATGAAAAACGCTCGCAGACTCGTTCCCGGGCAGCATTTCCCATGGATCGCCGTAAATCGGGGTCCGCAATAAGACGGCCCAAAGCCTTTGCCAGGGCCGGAATCTCGACAGCGGTCTGTTGCGCAAGCAGCAAATGATAGTGGTTGTCGAAGGTAAACGGCGCCATGATGTCGGCCTCTTCGGTCGTCGCCGGACCGATGACCGGAACGCGCAACCCCGTGAGCCCCTGTTCGACCAGATCCTTGTAACCGTCATAATCCGAAACTACGGCCGGCAGGCCGAACGCTCCGGCCTCTACCACCGTAATCCCGAACGTTTCCTGCGGATTGTCCGCTATGGAAACAAAAATGTCCGCCTCCTGAAAAATGGCTGTTTTCTCGCTTTCCGAAGGCCGGGCATGGATGACCAACTCCAGCCCGATGTTGGCGGCCAACTCTTTCAGAACCGGGGTGTAGTCATCGTTGTCTTCCACCCAGCCTGCGAGGACAAGCCGTACGGAAGCCGGGTCCAGCCCGTCCGAAAACAATCGGTGCATGGCCCGCATCAAGGGCAAAAGATCCATCTTGGAGTAATGGGAAATACGCCCGAAAACCAGAATCGAACACGGATCGTCACTCCGCGAAGAGCCGGGTTCAAACGTCTGCGGGTCAATTCCCAGCGGGATGCGATGAACACACGGTCCGGGCATGTCGCTCAGGCCGTATCCGTCCCGCAAGGAGTCAAGGTGATTTTCCACGGCAGCAACTCCGGCTGCGGATGTGGAGACAATGCAGTCGCGGGGTGTGGCTCCCGGCCAGAGGTGTTGCAGAAAAAGTCGCCCGTAATCGGCATAGCTCAAGGAGTGTGTCACACCGGTGATAGGGAATATCCGCTTGCTTCGGGCATTGCGCAGCCTCGCCAGATGCGGTTGCAGGGTCATGCAGTCGGATTGGTGGAAGCAGTGGTAGTCCACCGAAGCCATCATGGAAGGAAGCTCACGACGGTCCATGACTGAGAATCCGCCTCGCGCCGCTATTTTCGGGGCCATACGTTCCAGGGTCTCGCGCTGCGCACGCGCCGAAACGTCGCTTTGCAAAAAGAAATGATATTCGTCAAACGGGTCCGCCTGAAGCAGAAAGTCCATGAATCGGGCATTGGCGACCTTTCGACCCAATACGGCCCCGGATTCATAGAACGGGTCAAGCGTACCCCAGATATGTTTCTTTTCCGTATGCATACTCAGGTCAAAGCGGACTTTGGACCGTTTGTCAAAGAAATTCCGCCATGACGGGTGTCGGAATTTTGTTCCCCTTTCTTTTTCCGCCCGGAGTAGGGCCTGGCCGCACCCTTCCTGAAAGCTTTGTTAAAACATGCCGTTATGCCATCCATGAAACATTACCCTCTGCCATTGGTCTGAAATGGCCTTTATTTTGCATGACATTTGGACTGCATACAACGAACCGTCGATTTTTGGACGGCTTGGAGGCTGAACAATGACACAGGGTACGAAAATGAATCGCGGTCAGCGACCGGAGCTCATGTGGGGGCTCGGACTCTCGGAAGCCCAGCAGGCGCAGATCAAGCAGGCAGTGGGGCCCGGCTTTTTCCTGCGCAACTTCCCGGAAGGCAAATTGCCTTGGAGCCGCGAACTCTCCCATACGGAAAAACCTTCCGCCACCTGGATTCCCATGAAAGTATGGAAAGATATTTCCGACAACCGCAAGGAAACGTACAGGCGCATTGAATCCACCCAACGCATCCTGATTCAGGATGAGATGGATGAAACCATGGAAATGGAAGATGTGCTCGAACAGGGTTTCCTGACCATAGTCACGTCGCCTCTGACCCGCAGCAAGGTGCAGGATGCGGTTTTCCGGGCCAAGGAAGTGTCCAGCATGTACTCGGACATCTACCGGATGACCGAAGAAATCATGCTGGAACGTGAACTGCTCTCCCGCAAGACCGACCAGCTTCTGTTCCTGAACAATATTTTGACGGGCTGTACCGAAAGCCTCGACGCATCGGTGATTCTGGCCAATGCCAAGGAACACCTGAATATGCTGATTCCGGTCTTTGAACTGCACGCGGTTTTCTGGCAACGCCAGTTTGAAAACGGGCTGACCGACGTGGAACTGTTCCTGGACAGCAAGGCCCCGGCAGAAAAGGAAGACGAGTGGACCCGCATGCTGCTGGGGTGCGCAGAACGCATGGGCGGCGGAAAGATCAACGGTTTTCAGAGTATGCACATCGACCCCGTTTTCCGTCCCGGCAATGCCAATCAGGATCAGGCCCGGGTCGTTTCCATGCCCTTGCAGGCCGCAAACGCCACATACGGCAGCCTCGTGCTTTCCGTGGACAAGCAGGCGCGGATGGGCAAGGACGAAGTGGAAACCTTCAAGGCCGCGGCCAACCATCTGGGGCTGGCTCTGCGCAATGCCCTCATGTTCAAGGAGGTCAAGCTTCGCGCCGACCATGACGCCCTGACCCGCATTTACAACCGGCACACCTTTGACGAACGTCTGGTTCACGAACTCAAGCGCCGCCAGCGATACGGCCATGACCTTTCCCTGCTCATGGTAGACCTCGACCACTTCAAGGAAGTGAATGATACTTACGGCCATCAGGCCGGAGATATGGTGCTACGTGAAATCGGAGCCATCCTGTACAGTGCGATCCGCTCCACCGACCTTGCAGCCCGATACGGAGGCGAGGAATTCGTGGTACTGCTCCCGCACACGACCGAAAAGGACGCCCACATGCTGGCGGAACGCATACGCAAACGGGTGGCAGACACCAATTTCACCTTCAACGGCAAACAGTTCACCATCACGGCCAGCATCGGTGTGGCATCGGTGGAAACCGGAAGCTTGAACAAGGAACAGGATCTCGTGCTCAAGGCCGACGAAGCCTTGTACCAGGCCAAGAACAACGGCCGGAACATGGTGGTCATCTCACGGCAATGCCCCAAGGAACAGCAAGTGCCGCAATAGCCGCAAGGCGGCAAACAGAACAACGACTCAAAAGGGCTCGCGCAAGCGGGCCCTTTATCATTTGCCGCTACTGTGTCTAATGCTATATGCTGACACAAACGCCAACTCAGGCAGGGGCAATCCATAATGCGTGCTATCATTGCCGGCGGAACCGGCTTTATCGGAAGAGCTCTGGTCAAGGAGCTGCGGGAACACGAATGGGAAGTCATCGTTCTTTCCCGCACCCCCTCCCGCGTGGTCGACATTTTCGGCGGCGGGGTCATCGGCATGGTTTGGAACGGCGGCGGAGACTGGAGTTCGCTCATGGGCCGGCAGACCGTGGTCGTCAACCTTGCGGGTGAAAATATCTCCGGGCGTTGGACGCGAACCAAAAAACAGCGAATTCTGGAGAGCAGGGTCCGGGCCGGACAAAAAATCGTACAAGCCGTGGAATCGGCCGATGAGCCGCCTGCAGCACTCATACAGGCTTCCGCGGTGGGATATTACGGTCCGCACCAAAGCACGCCGCTTACCGAGGAACACCCCAGAGGGACAGGATTTCTGGCAGACGTCACCCGGCAATGGGAAGCATCGACCAAGAGCCTCGAAAAGAAGGGGGTTCGGCGATGTATCATCCGCACGGGAGTCGTGCTTGGGCACGGCGGCGCGCTGGCGCAAATGCTCCCGGCCTTCCGGTTGTATATGGGCGGTCCCATCGGGCACGGACATCAGGGAATTTCGTGGATCCATATCAAGGACGAGGTCCGCGCCATCCGTTTTCTCACGGAAAATGAAGCCGAAACGGGAGCCTACAACCTCACGGCTCCCACCCCGACGGATTTCAACAAGTTCGCCAAAACGTTGGGCGAAACGCTCCATCGGCCTTCCTGGCTGCGTACACCCGAGTTCGTACTGCGAACCCTGTTTGGCTCCATGGCGGACGAAGTGCTGCTCACCGGGCAATTCGCCCTGCCCGACGCCCTGTTGAAAGCCGGTTTCGAATTCCGCTTTCCCGAACTTGGACCGGCTCTTGCCGACATTCTCGCTCCCTGAATACGCCGTCCCTCTTGAACACCGGGCTCTGGTACGATAGATGTGTGCAGAGCGCTGAACATTGTGCCACGGACAAGGGAGAAAACATGAGCGGCCAAATCCTGATCATAGACGACGAAGAAAGCATCCGCATGTCCCTTCAGGGCATTCTGGAAGACGAAGGACATACCACTCTCGGCGCAGAAAACGGCGAGCAGGGGCTGGCAGCTTTGGAATCGGACCGGCCGGACATGATCTTTCTCGACATCTGGATGCCGGGAATGGACGGGCTGGAAGTGCTGGAGCGCATCAAAACCCTGAACGAAGGTGTCCCGGTGATCATGATTTCAGGCCACGGCACCATTGAAACGGCGGTCAAGGCTCTCAAAAAGGGCGCCTTCGACTTCATCGAAAAGCCCCTGTCGCTCGAAAAAGTGGTGGTTTCCACCCGCAACGCCCTTGAATTCTCACGGCTCACCCGTGAAAACGAGGTACTCAAGTCCAGCCTTTCCAACGACCATCCCGTCAAACTTACGGGAAAATCCCCGGCCATAGAACAGCTGAACGAAGTCATTTCCCGAGTGGCTCCTACCGAGGCATGGGTACTTATCACTGGCGAAAATGGCACGGGCAAGGAAATTGTGGCCCGCTCCATCCACCACCAGAGTAAACGTGCGGACAAGCCTCTCGTGGCCGTAAACTGTGCTGCCATTCCAGAAGAACTGATCGAGTCCGAACTGTTCGGACATGAAAAAGGCGCATTCACCGGCGCGGAAACCGCACAGGCCGGCAAGTTCGAGTTGGCGGACGGCGGCACGCTGTTTCTGGATGAGATCGGGGATATGAGCCTGAAAACACAGGCAAAAATTTTACGAATTCTTCAGGAACAGTCCTTTGAGCGCGTGGGCGGCCGAAAAACAATGACTGTTGATGTACGAGTGATCGCGGCCACCAACAAAAACCTTCCCGAAGAAATCGAAAACGGCAACTTCCGTGAGGATCTCTACTATCGCCTCAAGGTTTTCCCCCTTGAAGTGCCGCCTCTGCGCACCCGCGGCAACGACATCGCGCTGCTGATCTCGGACTTCGTGAATTCGCTGGCCAAAACGCATGGATTCAAGCCGCTCACTTTCGCGCAGGATGCACTGGATGCGCTTTGCTCCTACGCATGGCCCGGCAACGTGCGTGAACTCAAAAACTTCGTGGAACGGATGTTCATCATGCATCCCGGAGATGCCGTGCGTGCGGCAATGCTCCCACCGGAGATGTCTTCTCTGGCAGCAGCTCCCACAGCCTGCCCGAACGCGGAGACGCCTCCGAATGCTTCTGAATCCGAAAGGCCGCAGACAGCCCCGGAACCTTGCATCGATTCTTTTATTGCCACCGGTCCGGAAGACCTGAAGCTGGCACGCGCCATGTTTGAGGCCCGTTTTCTGGAAGCCAAGTTGCGCGAGTATGACGGCAACGTCTCCCAGCTCGCCAAGGCCGTAGGCATGGAACGTTCCAGCCTGTATCGCAAGCTCAAGGCCTACGACATTCAGGCCGACTGATCAGCCAAAACGAGCAAGAGGGCGACGCCTTGAGTTGCCCCATATCTTACCCTTTTGACAATCTTAACATTATTTTTCATACTTTTTCCAATAATTTCATATGTTAATAATTTAAGCACATTTTATTCTGTTATTTTTATTAATATAATATAAAGATTCGACGAAAAGATACCGATACCCATATTGTGCAGACGATATTTACAACTTCTTTTTGAGGAGGCACCATGAAAATATCCAATGATATGGGGTTCAAGCTGAACATTTCCTTCCAGAAGAAAGAGTCTACGGATCAACAGGCCGACGGAGAATCGACCGTTTCTTCCAACAGCGAAGGAAAGACGACGATCACGGGTTTCGGTTTTCAAACAAAAAGCCAAAGCAATTCTCAGGCGCAAGGAGTAGTGGATTTGTATTCCCTTGAGGCCGATACAGCGAAAGGCTATGCCGCGCGCACTCTTGCCGGCAAGAAAGCGGAAAACGAAGTCAACAACCTCGGCGGCCAGAAGGTTGCGGACCAGGAAAAGTCGCGCCTGAAAAAGGAACGCAAGGAGCTTGAGGAAAAGATCGCAAAGCAGATCGAGGAAAAAGCACAGGCCAGGGTACAGGAAGAAACTGCACGCCAAAGCAGGCAAACAGACACACAAAGCACCGTTGACAATACCCAAGCCGTCAACGCGACGCAGAACACGGCCAATGTCCATGTGGAAACAAGCGCACAACAAACGACTACGAACGACTCCCCCACACAAAAGACGACTTCGCAATCAAACTCTTCCGGCAGCGCGCAGGAACACATCGACATCGAAGTGTAAACAAAAAAATCATTACACAATAAAGGCCGGAGATAATGTTATCTCCGGCCTTTTGCTTTGCCGGTTATGTTTTATTCCATCACACGTAGCGTGATCGACAAAATGTTTTGGAGATTCCCAAGAACCTTTTACAAAAGGCTCTTGGGCCACCTGAGGCTTCACAATAAAGCCCCGACCACAATCATGGCAGGGGCTTCTTGGTTTCCATGAAATGCTCGCAATCAAACCGCGACCGATTCCCCTGAATTGCCTTGTCGCCTGGCAGCATCCGGCATGGGGGGAAGGATGGCGTTGAACAACTCCTCCAACACTTTGGAGCCTTTCATGTCTACTGTCTTGGCAGGATCAAAGGCATGCAGATTGCCGTCGCTCATAAAAAACGCACGGTCGCAAAACCGCCGCACGAGCCGCAGGTCGTGCGTGACGAAAAGATAGGCCGTGCCGTATCGACGCCGCAAGGAATCCAGCAAATCAAGGATATGCGCCTGAATCAACATGTCCAGACTACTCACGGCCTCGTCCAGAACAATGACCTGCGGCGAAGGAGCCAGTGCCCGGGCAATGCAAATACGTTGCAACTGGCCGCCGCTGAAACGGCCGGGAAGCTTGCCGGCATCATCCGGGGAAAGACCGACCAGCTCCAACAACTCGGCCACCCGCTCACGAAGCGCAGTGCCTTGCAGTTTGTCAAAATTACGCAACGGCTCCGCGATAATTTCCCCGGCTGTCATGCGTGGGTTGGTGGACCCGATGGCATCCTGAAAAACCACCTGTACAGCGCGCCGTATATGCTCTGGCAATCGCGTACACCCAGTCACATCCTGCCCAAGGATCTTCACGCTGCCCGCATCCGGGGACTCCAGACCCAACATGATGCGTCCGAGCGTACTCTTGCCGCTGCCGCTCCGTCCCACAAGACCGAGACATTCACCGGCACGGAGGGAAAGATCCACATTCCTGAGCACCGTGAAGCGCTCCTGCTTGCGAAAAAAGCCACCGCGCCCATAGGTCTTCCTGATTCCGGAAAGTTCAACGATCGGCATGACGTTCTCCCTTAGTTGTACCCGGAAAATTCCAGATGTGTGGCGATCAGCCGTTGCGTGTATTCATGCTGCGGATTACCGAAAATCTCGTGCACGGTTCCGCGCTCTATGATCATGCCGCCGTGCATGACGGCTACATCGTCCGCAAGACGGGCGATGACGCCGAGATCATGCGTCACCAGCAACATGCCCAATCCATGACGTTCCTTGAGCCCCGCCAGAAGATCCAACACCCGGGCCTGAGCCACGGTGTCCAGATCCGTTGTCGGTTCGTCGGCAATGAGAAACGGCGCTTCCAATATCAGGGCCAGTGCCACCATCACCCGCTGCAACATGCCGCCACTCATCTGGAACGGATACAGCCCCGGAACGGATTGCGGCTCGGCAAAGCCGACCTCCCGCAACGCATCCAGCATGCGTTGGCCAAAATCGGCGCTCAACATGCCATGGGCGGCAAGGGTTTCCCTGAAATGGGTTCGAATGGTGAACACGGGGTCAAAACAGCTCATGGGATTTTGCAGGATCATCCCCACCTTGCTGCTGCGAATGGCGCGCCGCGAGGCTTGATCCTCCAGCGCAACGCCTTGCACGCAAATCTGCCCCTGCATGCGCAACCCTTTGGGCAACAGATCCAGAACCGAAAGGCACGTCAGGGACTTGCCGCTTCCGCTGGCGCCCACCAACCCGAGAACCCGACCCTGAACAGCCTGAAAGCCCACACCGGAAACCAGTTCCCGACTGGCGGAATGGATCTGAAGATCGCGGACTTCGAGAAAGGGTGTGGAACTCATGGTACAACATCCTCCTGCACGGCCAGCGCCGGATCAAAAGAATCCCGCAGGGCGTCGCCCAACAGGTTGAAGGCCATGACCGTGACGAAAATCATGCCGCCGGGCAGCATGATGAGCATGGGATGGCTCCAGATAAACTGCCGCGCATCACTGATCATGACACCCCATTCGGGCATGGGAGGCGTAACACCGAGACCGAGGAACGACAATCCCGAAACGTGCAGCATCATGTGCCCGATGTCGAGCGTACACAAAATGACCAACTGCGCCACGATGGGGGGAAGAATGTGGCGGACAGTGGTCTGCAACCGGCCGGTTCCCGCAACCTTTGCTGCCAGAACATACTCACGGTTCTTCAGGGAAAGCACCATACTGCGGATGATGCGCGCATACCACGCCCAATGGGTCAGGGCCACGGCAATGATGACGTTGACCATCCCCGTGCCCAATACGCCGATAAGAAACATGGCCAGAATAAACGTCGGGAAAGTGAGAAACACATCGCAAAAGCGCATGAGCGTCGCATCCAGTGCACCACCTGCATATCCGGACACCGTTCCCACCGTAAAACCGAGCAGCAGCACGATCGCCATGATGGCGGCCACGGAACAGATGGAAGTCCGGGTGCCGTACACCAGCCGGGAAAGCACGTCCCGTCCCAAATGGTCACAACCAAACGGATGCTCCATGGAAGGTGCGGCAAACTTGTTTTCCAGCACGACGTCAGTGGGATCATGAGGCGCGATGACCGGGGCGAAAACCGCGGTGCCGCAGACGACTACGGCCATAAGAACGGCTATCGCCAACACTCCCCGCCGGGCAAGGGTTCGAAACATATCGCGAAGGCTCATCGGTTGCTCCCCCCTTCGAGACGTATGCGGGGATCAAGCCAGGCATAAAGGATATCCACACCAAGATTCATGAGCACGAAAATACCGGTCATGATCAGGATGAAACACTGCATGACCGGATAATCCCGGTTGTAAATGGCCGAGACCGCATAGCGGCCCACGCCGGGCCAGGAAAAGATGCTCTCCGCCACGACGGCACCGCCGAACAGCTCACCCACGTGCATGCCGATGGCGGTGACCACCGGAATGAGCGAGTTGACCAGTACGTGCTTGCCCACCACGACCCGTTCGGGCAGCCCGCGCACACGCGCATAGAGCACATGGCGGGCGTGCATGTTGTCGAGCATGTTGCCGCGTATGAGCCGGGTGTTGATGGCCATGGACATGAGTGACATGGACAGGGCCGGCATTATCATATGGTCCAGTCCGCCAATTCCCAGCGGCGGCAGCCAGCCGAGATGGATGGAAAAGAGCCACACCAGCAGGAATCCCAGCCAGAATCCCGGCATGGAAACACCGGCAAAAGCCACGGCCCGTGTGAGATGGTCCGGCATGCGGTCCTTCTCCAACGCGGACCAAACCCCCAGGGGCAGGCTCGCCAACAGCGTCAGCAGCAGGGAAAACCCGGCCAACTTGAGCGTGTTGGGGAGGTAATAGAGTATTTCTTCAAGCACAGGCAGGCCGGTAACGTATGACCGCCCGAAGTCCAACGTGAGTGCCTTGCCCAGCCAATGTACATATTGCACGGCCAGAGGGAGATCGAGGCCCAGTTCCTGCCGGGCCACGGCCAACGCCTGATCGGTTGGGGGAATGTTGGAAAGGCGCAAATACGACATGGCCGGATCGCCCTGTCCGAGCCGCAGGATGAGAAACACCACTACAGACACGGCCAGCAGCATGGGCACGAGTATCAGCAGACGTTTCGCTATATATCGCAGCATTGCCTAATCCCGATACATCGTTTCAAAGGGGATTTCGTACTTGGTATGCCCGAATCCCACGCCCTTCAAGCCTGGACGATATACGAAGATGTTGGTCATGTAAGAGAGCGGGAAATACACGGCCTGTTCATGCAGCGTGGTCAGAATGTCACGATAGAGCTCCTGACGGTTCTTCTCGTTCACGCTGATGAGCACCTCGCCGATCTTGCGGTCTATGTCCTTTTTCATGGGCAGGCCGAGCTGAGCCTGATAGTCGGCGTGGGCCGGCTTGCGCATTGAGCTGCAAAAGGAATGGGGATCGTATGGAGTTCCCCACGTATCGCCGAAAATCATGCCGAATTCACCGCTTTTCTGCCGCGTAAGAAATGAATCCTTTTCCTCACCCACAAGGCGAACCTTGACGCCGAGCCGTTTCAGATCGCCCTGCATGACCTCGGCCACCGATTTCTGCAGGGAATCATTACCCACGAAACAAAGGTCCAGGCCCAGCTCCTTGCCGTTCCTGGTGCGATATTCATTGCCGTCGACAAACTTCCATCCGGCCGATTCCAACAAGGCAGCAGCCTGATCGGGGTCAAAAGAGTACGGGGCAAGGCCGAGATCACAATACGGCATCTCCGGGGAAAACAGGGTATCCGCCTGCGGTTCGACGCCAAGGAAGATGTGCTTGACGATGGCAGCCTTGTTCACGCCATGCAGGATAGCTTTGCGCACGGCCAGATCCTTGGTGGGGAAACGGTTGCTGTTGATGGCCAGCACACGGGTCGCCAGCGGCGAGGAAATTCCGGTCATCACGCCCTTCATGGATTGATAACGGGTGAAGGTATCCAGACCGATCTGTCCGCTGCCATGACCGCCAGAGCCATAAATCAAATCAATTTCACCGGTATCAAAGGCGATCGCTCTGCCGTCCGAATCGGGAATAACCTTGACCACAAGGCGCTTGAAGCCAGGTTTGGTGCCCCAATACAATTCATTGGCCTCAAATATGTCGTGCTCGCCTTTGCGGCTTTCCACCAGCTTCCATGGACCGGTTCCGATGGGGGCCTTGATGGTTTTGGAAGTGTCTCCGCTCTCTGGAAAACCCGAAGGAGACAGGAAACGCATGGGCCGGATAAGGCAAAGCTCCTGCAGGGTCGGGTAATACGCATGCTTGAGATTGAGCTGAAACGTATGGCTGTCCAAAATCTTGGTGGAATCGATCTGGGCGATGAATTCCAGCCAGTTATGACGTTGTGCGTTTTTCAGCACCGCGTCGAAATTCATTTTCACGGCCTTGGCATCGAACGGTGTTCCGTCCGAAAAGCGAACCCCCTTGCGCAGCTTGAAGACGTAGGTCTTGCCGTCAGGAGAAACCGTCCATGATTCCGCCAGCCAGGGTGTGATCTTTCCACCCTGGCCATACGCAACCAATGGCTCATAAACCATGGCCTGCGCAAACATCTGGTTTGGCGAATACGCATGTGGATTCAGCGGCCCCACGTTTGCGGACCATGAATAATGCAACGTATCCTTTTGCGCAGCCTGAAGGATGCAAGGACATAAAGTCAGAACAAATAGTACGACAGCAGCAACAAGAACCGAACGAGACACCTTCCCCATGCCATTAATCCTTTTTTTGTCGTTTAAATGATTATGGATTTAATATTCGTGCTACAACTACGTAGTACAAAAGATTGTGTCAACACTCGACACTTTTCCATTCCTTTGTATTTTTGCTATTTATTAATGTTTCTCCATACAGATAGCCCTGAAGTCCTTGTGATTAACCTGCCTCCGGGCTGTGCTCTTGACATGTTTCATCCTGAGGCATAAAGACATGTGCATGGATGCACATATTCAAAACCGACAACTTAAAAAAACAATTGAGACCGGCAGGTTAGGAGAAACATTCGACCATTTGCACGGACTTGCTGCCGCACAGGTCTTTTCGTTGATGGCTCAATCGATGCATTCACTCGACCTGTCCTTCAGCCAGCTCAATTCCCTGTTCCGCATATACCGGCATGGGGCGCAGCGCATCGCCGATCTGGCTGAAGGAGCACACCTGAGCCACTGCGCGACCAGCCGCCTTGTCAGCAGGTTGGAAAGGGAGGGATTGGTCAGTAAGCAACCCAACCTGTCCAATCGCCGCGAACGGCTGGTGCAATTGACTTCCGTAGGAGAAGCGTACCTGAAGGAGTTGCAGAAAAGCACAGCTGCCGCCTACAAAAACCTGTTTCAAGACCTGCCCGGTTCCCTGGCAAAAAAACTGCAGGACGTTCTTGAAGAAGTTCTTCCCCTTCTTCCTCCCCCGAACATTCGGGAGTGAACGCCTGTCCACGACAACCGTATTTTTCGGAGCTAATCATGACCTTCAAACAAAACAGCATGACTTATATGGTCATTCTGGCCGGCATATCCATGTTGCCGCCACTCTGCATAGACATGAACCTCCCGGCGATTCCGGATATCGAATCCGCCTTCAGCATCGCCCAGGGACAGGGGTCACTGACACTGAGCCTGTTCCTGCTCGGTTTTTCCGTGGCCCCCATCATCGGCGGGCCATTGTCGGACAGGTTCGGCAGACGTCCGACAGTGCTGACCGCACTCATGCTCAACACCATTGCGGCAATGTGCTGCACGCTGGAATTCTCGTTCAACTTCCTGCTGTTTTCCCGTCTGGTTCAGGGACTGGCCTCCGGCGTATGCGTCCTCGCACCACTTGCTATCCTGCGGGACATCTATTCGGGAGCAGGGGCAAGAACCAAATTATCCATCATTATGCTGGTGGGCGGCGTGGCACCATTAATCGCCCCGATCTTCGGCGGAGGAATCCTCATCTTTGCCGGTTGGCGATCCATATACGGTCTACAGGGACTTTTGAGCCTGATCCTGTTCATCCTCATCGCGATAGGTGTTCGTGAGACTCTTCCCAAAGACCGGCGAAACTCCATCCATGTGGGCAACATCGCGCGTGGATACAGGACGCTGTTCTCGGACCCGCATTTTCTCGGTTTCGCTTTACCACAGGCCCTCGGCTTCGGCTGCATTTTCTCATACATCGCAGGCTCCCCTGCGCTCATGCTCGGTGAGATGCACCTCTCCGAGCAATCCTATTCGCTGATATTCGCCTTCACCTCATTCGGCATCATGGTAGGTTCCACCACCAGCGGCGTCCTCGGACGAAAGGAAATCTCCGTACGGCGCATCATCTCCACGTCCCTTTCCCTCATGGCACTATCCGTCATGGCAATCTTCGTTCTTACGTGGACGCACAACGACAGCCTGCTCATGCTCCTGCCGTTCCTGTTTCTGGTAATGACCTGTTTCGGGACCGCACAACCAAACGCCATGAGCGAGGCCGTCGCCCCCTGGGGGCACATGGCCGGAGCCGCTTCCGGGGCCATGAACTCACTCCAGATGTTCATGGGTGCGATCGCAAGTGCTGTGGCCCCGATTCTGACGCAAATATGGTCACCGGGAGAAGCCATGAGCCTGTCCATGCTCTGCGCCGCGCTTTTGGCCCTCGGCACCTATTTTGTGATGGGACAAAAAAGCAAGAAAAGGGCTGCTCAAGCCAACGTCGAGGCAACCCAGGAATAAATCCGGGAGCAAAAAAACCCGCACCAAAAGTACGGGGCATATTCATAAAACAGGGCAGGGGAAAATCCCTGCCCTGTCTCTTTAATACGGTTATTTAGGCTGTTTCGTAGGCTTCTTCCAACTCGTTTTCACTTTTCGCCACCAGCAGGGTTACCATGGCGTCACCGCAGACGTTGACGGACGTGCGCAGCATGTCCAGCAGCCTGTCGATGCTGGCGATCAGGGCTATGCCCTCAAGCGGCAGCCCAATAGCGCTCATGATCATGGACAGCATGATGAGTCCGGCTCCCGGAACACCCGCAGTACCGATGGAAGCAAGCGTCGCCGTAAAGATAATCGTCAGGTAGTTGGAGGCCGTGAGGTCTATGCCATACGCCTGAGCGATAAACACCGCGCAAACACCCTGATAAATTGCGGTTCCATCCATGTTGATGGTTGCGCCCAGAGGCAGGACAAACGAAGTGATGGACTTGGAAACCCCGAGGTTCTCTTCCATGCAGTGAGTCGTCACCGGCAAGGTTCCCGAGCTGCTGGTGGTGGAAAAAGCCACCATGATCGCTTCCATGATGCCCTTGAAGAAGCGGAACGGGTTGAACTTGGCCAACAGGGAGACGCCACCGCCATACACAAGAATCACGTGAATGAGGCTACCGGCCAACGCAGCGAGCAGCACCTGAAGCAGCGGCAACAGGGCCTGAAGGCCGTAAGCGGCCACGACCTTGGCCATCAGGGCAAAAATGCCCACCGGAGCAAAAGCGATGACAATGGCGGTCATGGAGTACATGACCTCGGCCAGCGACTCAAAGAATTTACGCACTGGTGTGGCCTTGTCGCCGATCAGGTTGATGGAAATTCCCATCAGCACGGCAAAAATGATGACCTGAAGAATGTTGCCTTCGACCATGGCCTTGAACGGGTTGGACGGCACGAGACCGAGCAGCGTTTCGGCGATGGAAGGTGCGGCTTTTGCAGCCTTGTCCACCACGGGAGCAACAAGATGCATGCCGGTGCCGGGATGCAGCACAATGCCGACCAGCAAACCGATGGAAATGGCACAAACAGTCGTGCTCAGGTAAATAACAAAAGTTTTCAGACTGATACGCCCGAGGGTTCCGAGATCGCTCATACTGGTAATACCGGTAACCAGCGAAGAAAATATGAGTGGTACGATCAACAGTTTGATCGCTTTGATGAACAGATCTCCCAAGGGGACCACATAAGGCGTTGCGTCTTTGAAAAGAGCTCCGAACGCGATGCCGACCAGCATGCCGATAAAAATTTTGACCCAGGTCTTCACAAGATTCCTCCTAATGCATTGACGTGCAAAAAAACGCCAGAACAGTCATTCTCCTGTTTTCATTATATTTTTTTATAACTGCTTTTTCTGACGGAAAGTGTCCGATGAGAGTGCGACAGCTCACATGGGGCAATTGCCGGCCCAATGTGTAAAAGGATTATGCGCCCCGCGCAACCTCATTTTTTTATGGTGCAATATCCGCATGTTCCGCAAAAGGGCCACGCCATGATCGCAAAACGGGATATCGGGTCCATTACTTGCCCTTGCCTCCCTTCAAGCGTACGGTCAGTTCTCTACACCAAAAACCGACCAATCATACAAACTCATGAACGGATATTTCATCACCGGGACCGACACGGACGCCGGCAAAACAAGCATTACAGCGGCACTCCTGCGTGCCCTGCTCAACAAGGGGGAATCGGCACTGGCCATCAAGCCGGTCCAGACTGGCTGCACCCAAACAAAATCGGGCCTGCAAGCGCCGGACGCAGCCGTCTACGCCGAATTTGCAGCACCTTATTTTCCGCACGGTTACCCGGACGTATGCTGCCGTAAGTTCATTCCGGCCTGTTCGCCCCATCTGGCAGCGGAATGGAATGACGAGACGCTGGACGTGGACCAACTGACCCGGGAAGTTCAAGCCATGGCACAAGGCAGAAGCACCGTTCTTGTGGAAGGCGCGGGAGGTGTGGCCGTGCCACTGGCCGCAGGCTGCACCACTCTCGACCTCATGCAACGCCTCGACCTTCCCGTTATTATCGTTGTCGGCAACAAGCTTGGAGCTGTGAACCACGCTTTGCTCTCCATTGAAGCCGTGCGTAACAGGGGCCTGCGCGTGGCAGGCGTGATCATGACCCACACCACCGCCCCTGCCAAGGCAGATATGCCCCTGCTCCGAGACAACACCAAAACCATTGCACGGGAAGGCCACGTTCCGGTTCTGGCAGACATCCCGTTTCTGGACGGTCCCGATTACGGAAAGTCTCTGGTGCAATATGCAGACAAAGCGCTTGCCTTGCTGCAACAACAGAAAGACGACTGTCCGGAAGACATCCTTTTTGACAGGAAACACATCTGGCATCCGTACACATCGGCCACGAATCCCCTGCCCACCGTCAAGGTTCGTAGCGCCCACGGCGTGCGGCTGGTGCTGGAAGACGGGCGGGAACTCCTTGACGGAATGGCTTCGTGGTGGTGCGCCATTCACGGATATGCCCACCCGAATCTGGATGCGGCCGCCCACGCGCAACTGGGACGCATGTCGCACGTCATGTTCGGTGGCCTGACCCATGATCCCGCCATCAGGCTTTGCCGCACCCTGCGCGAAATGTCCCCGAACGGACTGGAACACGTTTTTCTTGCAGATTCGGGTTCCGTGAGCGTGGAAGCAGCCATAAAGATGGCATTGCAATACATGCAGGCAAGCGGACAAACAGCGCGCACCAAGCTGTTTACCGTTCAAGGCGGTTATCATGGCGACACCTGTGGAGCCATGTCCGTGTGTGATCCGACCAACGGCATGCACCATCTTTTTTCCGGGCTTTTGCCGAAACAAATTTTCGCCCCGCGTCCCGCATGCGCCTTCCATCAGCCGTTCGACACGCGCAGTCTGGATCAAACCGCACGGATTCTGGAAGCGAACAGCCACGAAATCGCGGCCATCATCGTGGAGCCCATTGTGCAGGGAGCCGGAGGCATGTGGTTTTATCATCCGCAATACCTGCAAGGGCTTCGCCACTTGGCGGACAAACACGGCATCCTGCTCATTCTGGACGAAATCGCCACCGGCTTTGGACGCACCGGCAAACTTTTCGCCTGTGAATGGAGCGGCATCGTCCCGGACATCATGTGCGTAGGCAAGGCGTTGACCGGCGGGTACATGACGCTGGCCGCCACGCTCGCCTCCGAAAACGTGGCGCATACAATCTCCCGTGACGGCGGCGTGTTCATGCACGGCCCGACCTTCATGGGCAATCCTCTGGCCTGCGCCGTGGCCAATGCGAGCCTCGACCTGTTGCGCACAACCGACTGGGAAACAAATGTCCACAACATTGAGAGCTGGTTGGACCAAAGCCTTGCTCCCTGCCGCGATCTGCCGGACGTGACGGATGTCCGCGTGTTGGGTGCAATCGGCGTGGTGGAGATGAAGGACGAAGTCAACATGGCAAACTTGCAGGAATTTTTTGTTGAAAAAGAAGTCTGGCTACGCCCCTTCGGAAAGCTCATCTATATAATGCCGCCCTACATCATGAGCCGGGAAGAAATATTCCAACTGGCCGGGGCCGTTCACGAAGCCATACGAACGAACCAACATCGATAAGGGATAATTATGAATCTGCTGATCCTCTACTTTGCCCTCTTTGTGGGCATGGGCGTATACGAATACGCCAAGCGCAAGAATTTCGAAGAATTCGCTGTGGCTGGCCGCCGATACGGCAGCACTGTGGCCGGGGTATCCATCGCGGCCTCCTGTGTGGGAGCCTCCGCGACCGTGGGCATGACCGGGCTGGCTTTCTCCGCAGGAACACCCGCGTTCTGGTGGCTCGGATCCGGAACGGCCGGATTGCTGGTCCTCAGCTCTTTTCTCGCGGTTAAAGTCCGCAAAAGCAATGTCTTCACCCTGCCGGAAATGGCCCAGAAATTCGTTTCCCCGGCAGCGCGCAAACTCATGGCCCTGATCATCATTCCGGCATGGCTCTCCATTCTCGCAGCCCAATACCTTGCCGCAGCCAAAACAGCCATGGCGTTGGCAAACATAAGCGAAGGGACGGCCTTGGCCTGTTGCGCGGCGGCCATCACCGCCTACACCATGCTGGGTGGCCAGAATTCCATCCTCAAGAGCGACGTGGTGCAATACGCCTTTGTCGTGGCCGGCCTGGCTCTGGCTCTTGTCTACGCAGGTTCGGCATCCCCCGTTTCCCTCGGAGACATCCGTCTGCAACTGGTCAACGAACACTTTCCCATGTCCAGGTGGTCCTATTTCATGCTTATTGTCGGCGGAAGTTACGTGGTCTGCCCCATGCTGTTCGGCAGGCTTTTTTCCACGCGAGGGGAGCGGCAGGCAAAACGCGGCGCACTGCTCGGAGCTGGCGTCATCGCGCTTTCCGCAGTAGGCATCGTCTGCATCGGACTCTATGCGCAAGGGCTGGCACCGGCCGGAACGGACCCGGATTCCATTCTTACCCACGTCATCCCCGCAGTCATGCCGGGCTGGGCCGGAACAGTACTGCTCTTCGCCCTGTTTTCGGCCATTATTTCCTCGGCGGACTCCTGCCTGCTCACGGCAGCCACCGTGCTGGAACACGACATCCTTGGCGGAACCAACACGGCCCGCTGCCGATGGATAATGCTCGCCCTCGGACTGGGCGCCCTGATCATCGCACGCTCGGGCGGGAGCATCCTCTCGCTGCTGCTGGCCGCCAACGACATCTACGTATGCGGCGTCGTGGCCCCCATGTTCGTGGCTATCCTCGCATGGGAAAAACGCCCCCTGAATGCGAACACGTTACTGCTGGCCATGCTCACAGGCGGCACCCTCGGCATCGTCGCGGCATGGACCGGGATGAAGATATTCAGCTTCGCGGGTGTGCTGACTTCACTCATGCTCTCTGCGGCGGCCCTGTTCCGCACCAGAACGCACCTGCCGCGAGCGCGTTGAAAAGATATTATAAAAAGTTGCTCCCCGTTGCCTCCTGAATTTATATCGGTTATGTGGAAAATAACATTCAACAGTATATAGCTGTGAGGTAAAACATGCGTAAAGTATTCCAGGTCATCGCTCTTGTGGTGGTTTTGTCCTTGGCGAGCATGGTCGCTTTTGCCGGCTCCGGCCAAAAGATGGATGACGCCAAGGAAAAGGCTGAATCTTCCATGACGACAACGGGTTCAAATGCCGCGGAAGAAGTCAAACCCGAAGTCGACGCGGCAGCCAAAGGCGCGGAAAGAGCTGTGGACGCAGCACGTCAGGGAGCAACCTCTGCCACAAGGCAATCTGTTGGCGCCAAAAGCACGACTCCGTAGCAAACACCCCTTCTTACACAAAAAAACGGGACGCTCTCGCAACAAAGAGCGTCCCGCATGCTGTGGCCTATCGGCCAGCCCTCCATACCACCTATAAGTCCAAAAGCTCCTTGCGGCCTTCCACGAGGTCGGCGATGACACCGGCATCGGCAAGGGTCGAGGTATCGCCAAAATCGTCCTGATCCGCAGCGATCTTGCGCAATACGCGGCGCATGATCTTGCCGGAACGGGTCTTGGGCAACCCTTCTGCAAACTGGATGACCTCAGGCGTGGCGATAGGGCCGATTTCCGCGCGGACCCAATTTTTGAGGTCGATCCGAAGCTCGTCGGATTCTTCCTCGTCGCCCTTGAGCGTCACATAGGCATAAATGGATTGTCCCTTGACCTGATGCGGCATGCCGACCACGGCGGCCTCGGCAACGGCCGGATGCGCCACGAGCGCGGATTCGATTTCCGCAGTGCCGAGCCTGTGCCCGGATACGTTGATGACGTCGTCGAGCCGCCCCATGATCCAGAGATAGCCGTCCTCGTCCATACGGGCACCGTCACCCGATTCATACATGCCCGGGAACCGGTCGAAATAGGTTTTCCTGAATCGCTCCGGGTCTTTGTACACGCCGCGCAACATGCCGGGCCACGGTTTTTTGACCACCAGATGCCCACCCTCGTTGGGGTTGGCTTCGGTCATGTCCGAACGGATGATATGCGCATCCACACCGGGCAGGGCGCGGGTGGCCGAGCCGGGCTTGAGCGGCGTGGCATACGGCAGGGGCGAAATCATGAATCCGCCGGTTTCGGTCTGCCACCACGTATCGCAAATGGGCAGTTTTCCGGCCCCGATGTTGTCATGGTACCACATCCACGCCTCGGGATTGATGGGTTCTCCCACCGTGCCCAAAAGCCGAAGCGAGGAAAGATCATGCTGCTTCGTCCATTGCGAGCCTTCGCGCATGAGGGCGCGGATGACCGTGGGCGCGGTATAGAAAATGTTGACCCCGAACTTCTCCACGATCTGCCAGTAACGGTCCGGCTTGGGGTAGCTGGGGACGCCTTCGAACATGAGTGACGTGGCGCCGAGGCAAAGCGGGCCATAGACGATATAGGAATGTCCGGTAATCCAGCCGATATCCGCCGTGCACCAGTATACGTCGTTTTCCTTGATGTCGAAAACCCATTGCAGGCTGTGGGCAGCGTAAGTCAGGTAGCCGCCGGTGGTATGCACGATGCCTTTGGGCTTGCCTGTGGAACCGGAGGTATAGAGGATGAACAGTTCGTCCTCAGCGTCCATTTCCTCAGGCGGACAGGGACCGTTGATGTCGTCCGCCTCCATGACCTCATGCCACCAGTTGTCCCGGCCCTCGACCATCTCGACTTCGCTTCCGGCGCGTTGGACCACCACGACCTGCTCCACGGTGGGGCACTGGGCCAAGGCCTCGTCCGCATTGGGCTTGAGGGGAATGGTCTTGCCGGCGCGCAGCACGGCGTCCGCCGTGACCAGAACCTTGGCCTCGCAATCCTGAATACGCGATTGCAATGACAACGCCGAAAATCCGGCAAAAACAACGGAATGCATGGCCCCGATGCGGGCACAGGCCAGCAGCGCCACGGCCAACTCCGGGACCATGGGCAAATACAGGGCCACGCGGTCGCCTTTTTTCACGCCCATTTTCTTGAGCGCGTTGGCAAACTTGCACACCTCGTTGTAAAGCATCTGATAGGTGAAGACGCGCACATCCTCGTCCGGTTCGCCCTGCCAGATGATGGCGGCCTTGTTGCGCCGCCCGTTTTCCAAATGCCTGTCCAGGCAGTTGTAGGCCACGTTGAGTTTGCCGCCCTTGAACCAGTTGATCTCCGGCTTGTCGAAATCATACTCCAGCACCGTGTCCCACGGCTTGAACCATTCCACCAGATCAGTGGCGCGCTCCGCCCAGAAGCCTTCCGGATCTTCGTCCGCACGTTTGGCCGCGGCCTCGAACTCCTCCATGCTGCGCACATGGGCCTGCGTCTGCATGTCCTTGGGCGGTTCAAACATGCGTCCTTCCTTCATCATGCTCTCAATGTTCTTTCCGTTGCTCATGGGCTGCTCCTGCTATGTGGTCTACCTGAAAATCCGCGGCGGCCCGGTTCCGCCGCAATCCGGCCCGTTTTGATCCGGCTTGCCAAAAATCCGGGGGCTACCATGTGTTGTACATCTATATGAAGAAAAAACACAACCGCACTCTTTATCAGGTGAACGGTCACATTTCGTCCGGTGAGCGGTTGAACGGATGGGAAAAACGCGTTGTGCAGCTGATATCGAAAATATTGCCAATGATTACGGGTTGACGCAGCCAGACCAAAAGCAGGGCGCTGCCCTGCACCTGTTCTGCCCCGCATCCAGCGGATGCGTCCCGGATGAGTATATCTTTACGCTTACCCCAAACAGACAGCGTCCCGGTTTGCAATACAAACCGGGACGCTCGCCAAAAAATTTGCGCGTGGGGTTTGATAAGGGGCTTTTTCAAAAGCCCCTTACCCAAAAAACTACTGTAACAACAGAAAAGACCGGGCCGGACCTGCCGGATCTGTTGCTGTGGAAGCTGTCCCGGTAAAGTCCGTTCCCCATACGTTGCCGCACGTTGTCGTAAGATTGGAGCTTGTTCCGGTTGAAACGCTTTGAGAGGTGAAGGTATAGCCATTGATGCTGGCTGCAACAGCGTAGGACGTGCCGGAATCAACCCCGGCAAGGCCATAAATACCGTTGGCGTCCGTGGTGTCTGAAACCGTGGTTCCGCTGCCGGAAGGTGTGGCCGTGACAGTGACCCCGGAAATGGGGTCGCCGTTACCGTCCAGCACCCGGCCGCTGATTATCTCGCCGCTCTTGCTGGGAAACACATTGTACACACATTTGTAAATGGACGTGAAAGTGAAGGACGAAGTAACGTCGATGGTGGGAAGGTTGTACCAGGCGTCATAACTGCCGGACCAGCCCAAATTCAGGTGGTGGTACATGGTGGAACTCTCATAACCGTAACCGTCACAAACAATGGCATGGCCTCCGGGCGATCCGGTGATGCCCAACAGCACCGGATATCCCGCATCCAGATTCGGATTGACCATTTTATTCAAGGCCGTCCCCGCAAAATTGCTGGCGGAATTAAAACCCTTGCGGGCATTGGCATAGTGAAAGGTACTGGTAAAAGCCGAACCGGCTTCCAGCGTGTCCGTTCCCGATCCGGAAGAGGTGTAACTCATCCCCACGGATACGCCTGCGTCGTGTGTCAATGCGCCGATGGCTTGTTGCTGGACTGTCGTAATGGACGAAGTGGGCACATAGGGCATGTCCGACCATGAATACGCTCCGCCCGAGCCATCCCCGCCGCGCAGGGAGCGGGTTGTACTTGAACTATCCACAGAGATTGTGAAGGAGGCGGTTCCCACGCTCGTGGTCGGGTAGGAATGGTAACGCATAAGCTGGGACATGGCCGTGGCCACGCAGCCGCAAACGTAATTACTGGGCGTATAGTAGTTATAGACATTTTTTGTCGAGACAGTGGACTGGTCCCAACGGGAGGAAACGAGCGACGCCACGCGGACATCCGATATGGACGCGCTCTGGGTCTCCGTGCTCAGTTCCACGCCCGATTCCGCTTTTTCCCCGGCGTTCAGTAGCTTGGACCAGCGCTTGGCTTTGCCGGTCTTCGCGGAAGTGGCCATGTCCATGCCGGTCATGGCCCGGGCTTTAGCCCTCCTGCCACGCATGTCCTTTTCCAGCAACACATACAGCGGATTGTCAGGATCGGCATCAAAGGAACCGTGTTCCTGAAAAGCCACGACGGGTTCCACAAGGTCATCTCCGGCAACGGCAACAAATCCGCCACCGGCCAGCGAAACGATATAATAGGCGGCATCCCCGTCGGAAACGGCATACGCCTTCACGGTGTCGGCGGTCGAGGCTGCAAATTCCGCTCCCATGGGGGCCTTGTCCAGCGACAACCAGCCCCGCACGGCCCGCTTCGCCTGTTTCGACGTCACAGGTGCGGCAAAACAGACCTGCGCAAGCAACAAAATGCCTATAACAAAAGCAAACCCTAACGGCTGCAACCGATTTCTCATAATGATCCCCTCACTAGAAATGTGAAACAATTTCTTCCACCCTAGGTTGGGTAATTACCAAACATCTACAAACTGTCAATTATTCTAGAAGCGTAGAAAATGGTTCTCAACCTCAAAAATAACAGAAAGCGGCACATGTTGCGCACGAGGCATGAAACAAGCTATTCTCCATATTGCTCATTCACCCGGAACAACCGCGAGGAGCCCCCATGAGCGTCGTCAATCTGGAATACCTTTTCAATCCGCGCTCCGTTGCAGTGATCGGCGCGACCAACGATCCGGCCAATCCCGGCAATATCGTCATGAAAAACATCATGGCCGGAGGCTTTGCCGGACCGGTGATGCCGGTTTCCTCCGAAGCCGAGGCCATTGCAGGCGTTCTGACGTTCTCCAGCGTGGAGGCCCTGCCCAAGTCGCCGGACATGGCCGTTGTCGCTTCCCCGCTGCATGAAGTTCCCGAAGCCATCGCCAGTCTGAAGAAGAAAGGCACGCGAGCCGTAGTGCTTGTGGGGCCGGGCTTTACCGGACTGGACCCGGACGAAGTCGAGGACGTACGCGAAACCATCCTTTCCATAGCCGAACCACCCGGACTCAGGATTCTCGGACCAAAATGCCTCGGGTTCATGGTCCCGGCCCTGAACCTGAACGCCTCACTGGCGCACGCCAAGGCCCGGCCCGGAAAGGTGGCGTTCATCTCCCAGTCGGATTCCCTGTTCGCCACGGTTCTGGACTGGGCGCAAGGCAAGGGCATCGGTTTTTCCCATCTGGTAGCACTGGGCAGGCGTGTGGACGTCAGTTTTGCGGACATCATCGACTATCTCGGTTCCGATCCGGCCACCCGTTCCATCATGATCTACATGGAAACACTTTCGGACGCGCGGGAATTCATGTCCGCCGCACGGGCTGCCTCGCGCAACAAGCCTGTGCTGGTCCTTCGTCCGGGGCAGGCCCTCGATACGGTCATTCCGGGCATGGGCTGCCGTCAGGTGGGCGGCAAACGTCTTTGTGACGAAATATACGACGTGGCCTTCCGCCGGGCAGGCATGCTGCGTGTGGACTCCATTGACGGCCTGTTCGACGCGGCCCAAACCCTTTCCATGCCCAAACCCGTGCGCGGGGAACGGTTGGCCATCCTCACCAATGGCACCAGCGCAGGCATCATGGCGGCGGACCGGCTACTGGCCGGAGGCGGCAGGCTCGCAGAACTCTCCGACGAAACGCAGGCTGGACTTTTCGACCTTACGGACGGCAGAATTTCCGGCAACAATCCCGTGGACATTCCTTTCAACGCGGACGGCGAAATGTACTCCAAGGCCCTGAAACTGCTGATCCGCGACAAGGGCGTGGACGGAATTCTGGTCATGCACGTGCCATGGGCCCAACAGCCGGAAGTTGAAATTGCGGAGGCGGTCGCCAAAACGCTGAAACGGGTCAAACGAATGGTGCTCACCGCATGGCTTGGTTCAGGCGGCGCGGAGCAGGCCCGCACCATATTCGCGGAAGCGGGGATTCCGAGCTACGGCTCACCAGCGCAGGCCGTGGGCGCTTTCATGTACATGGCCGAATACCGACGCAATCAGGAATTGCTCATGGAAACGCCGGATTCCCTGCCTTCGGACTTCTTCCCGGACACAACTACAGCCCGGACAGTCGTGGAAAAGGCGCTGGCCGACGACCGCGAGGAGCTTACCGAACCCGAAGCAAAGGCTGTTCTCGCAGCCTACGGCATCCCGGTGGTGGAAACCCGATTGGCGGTTTCCGCCAAGCAGGCCTGCATCGCCGCGGACGAACTGGGCTATCCTGTGGCTCTCAAGGTTCGTTCGCCCCAGATCGACCAGCCGTTCGACGTGGGCGGGGTGTTGCTTGATCTGGAAACACCCGAGCAGGTTTGGGAAGGCGCCGCCACCATGCTGGCTAGAGTCAACCGCGAGCGCCCCGACGCCTAT
>CAJXRQ010000014.1 GCA_913060505.1 uncultured Desulfovibrio sp. | reverse complement strand
TCCCCATCGTCTAGCCTGGCCCAGGACGACGGCCTTTCACGCCGTTAACAGGGGTTCAAATCCCCTTGGGGACGCCACCGAGAATTCAGAGCAGCTGCTTCATTGTAGCTGCTCTTTTTTTATGCACAATGGAATCCGCCGTTAACAGGAGTTCACAGATCCGCAGGACAGCGGATTTGGACGTTGGAGCGAAACAACAACGCCCCGAAGGGGTGAGTGCCAGGACGGCCCGAATCAAATCTCCTTGGGGACGCCATGGAAATCAAAAAAACTCAGAGTAATCCGGACAGCCTCAGCCAACCAGTTCGCCGGAAAGAAATCCCTTTCCAACCCAATATACGCCGTCCAGCTTGACGTCCTTGCGCTTGGCCCAAATATCATAAATCCACATTTCCCCATCTCGCAAAGCATCATCCATGAGAAAGTGGGCCTTGGGAGCCAGACTTTTGAGCCGAATCAGTTCAGGAAGCACCTCCACACGACTTCCCGGAGGGCCAAAGGGACCGTCAATGAGCAGGAAATCGGCCGCTTCATCGTTCATGACCGAAGGCAGAGAAGAAAAGTCATAGCTATGGATTTCCCTTCCGTCCGGTCCCTGCTCCTTTCGCAACGGACAAACCACGACAGTTGCGCCCTTTTCCAAGCCATGCAGAGCGAGCCGCTCGCGTGTTTGTGCGGCATAATCCTCGCCCTGCTCCACACTGAATATGTGTACTTCATGCCCGGCCTCGCGCAAGGGACGACAAAACACCTGCAGGGCCAGCGTGCTGATGCCGCTGCCCATTTCAAGGATACAGGAAGGGCGCCTTTCGGCAATAACGCGTTCCAGATGGTTCAGGGAATGGGCACACAAGGCCCACACGCCCAACTGCTCACCGCGCAGTATTTCCTGAAGGATTTCGTTGTTAAGGTGGGAACTGTCCTGCTCCCTGTCGGGCTGGAGCCAAACCAGAGGATCAATCACCGGCGCCAACGCACCGATTTTCTCTCGCACGGCTGCCAGCTTTTTGCGATCCATGGGAGCATTGCCCTGCTTGAGCCGTGTTTTCATTAACTTTGCCACGGCAAGCAATATCGCCTTTTTCTGGTATTTATCCGGCGTGATCATGACTGAATCCTCTCATTAATAATAATGGAATATTACAAATAATTATCCTGACCAAGGGTACAGAGAGGAAAACAAAATGACAAGGTCAGTTGCTGCTCCGGCACACTACGATTGCTCCATTCAAAATATTATCCTTAACAAAAATCCGATTTTTTGAACGAAAGGACGAACGCTTTCCATTTAAAATAACCTTGCTCAACAAAAACACTTGCCACACACGAAAAAATGTGTAAAACACGCTTCTCCCGACGAGGCAAACCGGCACGCAAAGGGTTCAGGCCACCCGCCGAAATGCCAGCCGCATCATGCGTCCCCATCGTCTAGCCTGGCCCAGGACGACGGCCTTTCACGCCGTTAACAGGGGTTCAAATCCCCTTGGGGACGCCATCGAGAATTCAGAGCAGCTGCTTTATGTAGCTGCTCTTTTTTTATGTGCAGCATAATACCGCCTTGATAACGGGCCGAAGCGTTGGGACACGAAGAGGCACAAGCGTCAGAGATAACGTTATCCTCCGTTCCGGACGGAGAAAAGCGAAGGTCCGATAGCCAATAAAAAAGCCCCCCCGCTCCCAATCGTCAAAGATTGTGAACGAGGGGGGCAAGCAGGATGTTGTGAATCCTTACTTTTCCTTTTTGAAGATAATCAGGGGACAGTTCTTACAGATATCCGCCCCCGGGAAACCGTCGCCGGGTCGGGTAATGGAACTGCTGGCCGCGTTGATGCGTTCCATGAGTCGCTCAAAGACAGCCGGAAATTGTTTGCCAGGAATAATGACGTTGATTTCGCCACGCTCGGTCTTACCAGCGTTGTAGCTGCCGGAGCAGGCAGGCAACATATTGAACTCCTGGGCAGCATAGGTCTGCACATTACCGCCGCAGGCCGAAGAGTTCATGGTGATTGTCGGGCGCAGAGGATGCGTATCGGTAGCGGCCATATAATCGACAGCCAAATGATAGGCCTGCATGTTGTCACAGTAAAAATGCACGGTATCCGGCTCATAGAGATCGTCCACGCTACCCAACGGGGCAACGGCAATTCCCAGCAAGCCTTCGGGCAACCGCGCCTTGGACTTAACAAACCGTTCGGCCTGGTCCAGATCGCGAGTATACTTGGCATGCGCCTTGATTTCCCCTTCGTCCAAGGATTTCCAGCCGAAACTGTACTTGGCATTGCCGCAACCAAGTCCTTCCACCCCGGAGTAAACGATTTGCCCTTTCATCCGGGCTCCGAGTTCCCATTGACAAAAGGTCATGGCCTTGACCGGGGTGTGGACTTCCGGAGCGGCCTGGAGAAAAGCGTCCAGCTCGTCCCGGGCATAAAAGAATTTGACAGCCACGGGATAATGGTAAAGCCGCAGCTCCCGCATCAGTACTTCCTGCATTTCCTTGTAAGACATGAAACATCTCCTGGAAAAATTGTTCGGTATCGGGTGCGCTCCCCGTCAGGCGGAAAGCGAAGCATAGAATTAAGAATAGGAGACGGTAGGTTTGGTCTTGTCACCTGTCAACGAAAGTCGCCGGTTGTGAAAGCACGCACAAATACAGCGTTCGGACAGGCACGCTTTCGGACAGGCGACATCTTTTATTGTGATTTTTTTCTCAATCTAAAAACAAAAAAAAAGCATACCAAAGAGTGCGTTCATTCCGGGTGAAACCGAAAAGAACGCACTCCAAAATTTCTTTGAGTCAAACCTCCCAAGAGGGGAGAATGGCATCTCTCTCCTCCATGAGGGAGATGCTATTGAAATGCCGCCGGACCTCTAGCCGAATTGCCGACCATGCACTCCTGCTGGCCGGAAATAGTCCGGCTAAACCAATTGCTGTTGCTGTTGATAGGCTTCCGTGGCGAAACGCTGGGACATTGCTGAAAGCATTCCGTCACCCATGCTCTGCAACTTCGAAGCCGCGCCAGAGTCGCCCTGATTGAACGCTTGCAGCAATTCATCCACGGTGACAACGCCGTCTTTGTTCAGGTCATACTCATCGTAATCTTCTTCATCGTCGCTGGAACTGGAACTGGAGCTGGACCCCGAACTGGAAGCAGACGTGGTTTCATCAGTGCTTGCAGTCTGCGTGGTGGCTGCAACACTTTCGGAAGCCGCTGCTGCGGTAGCGGCAGAACCTTCCGCCATGTTTTCCTGCATGTCGGCACTCAATTCTTCAGCCGAAATGTAGCCATCACCATCTGAATCGATTTCGTTAAATCGGTCTTCATCGAGCGACGTTTCGGAAAGGCTCAACAGTCCGTCGCCGTCTTCATCATCCTTTTCAAGGATGGATGCGGCAATTTCATCCGAATTTCCGCTCTGCATCAAAACGCTGAGTTGCCCCATGGCTGCATTTTGCTGCATGTGCGATTTCGCGTCAGCACTTAACTCCTCTGCCGAGATGTAGCCGTCACCATCTGAATCGATTTCGTTAAATCGGTCTTCGTCGAGCGAGGTTTCGCTCAGGCTCAGCAGACCATCACCGTCCGCATCGTCCTGTTCGAGAATGGATGCCGCAATGTCATCCGTTCCCAGACCGCTGCTCGAAGAAGCACCATACGACTTATTCAGTTCAAACATGCTTGACGTGTTTGAGCTGCCTAATGCTGAGATGCTCATCATGCTCTCCTTTTGGTTGAAGGTAACAGGGCGGCAAGAATTGCCCGTTGCAATTCATGGCTATGAGTCAGCAAAGACCGGACCTTCACGAAAAAGGAATTGCAAAAAAAGCATTTCCTTTTCCTTTGGCGCACAAAAAGAAAACACAACTTTGTAAACGGCAAATATATCCAAATAAAAAAAACTCTGAATCGCGAAAACGGAGCAGCGCCAATACTTGGTGAAATAATATTTTTATATCAATCTTTTATTCAGCATTACACTACAAACACAGGTCTCCATTACGGCGCACAGGCGCGCGCCACAACCGGTAGCATAATTTCTATGGATAAAATTATTAAGTTTTATTAAGAGTGCGATGCCTGCCTCCGAGGGGTTGAAAAGATGTAAATTTTGCCGCCATTGTTACCACGTCATATTGGTCCAACTTGCCGCTATATGGCTTGGGCAAAATGTTTTGAAAAGGGAAAAAGGGTGTGAATAGAAAAAATCAGCGAAAAATAGCCTGCGCTGCGATTTTTTCCGGCAGGGACAGGTTGAAACGATCCAACTGTTTCCGGTTGAAAAAGAACTGGCCTTTCTGATCCATATTAATGAGCGGCATCTGGGGCGTCCTGTTGTCGAGAATCCCCAAGGCCAGAACGGCTGCGGCTCGTCCGTGTCCCTCTCCCCGAACAACATACGCCCCCACCAAGCCATCGTCACCGACAGCATAATCCTGATTGGCAAACACCGGCACACGGCAATGTTCGGAAGTCCATTGAATGACCTCCTTCACCGGGATATGCCCACCCTGCCTATTCTTGATGGAGTGAAATACCGGCAGAACGACAAAATCATATTCCTCTGCCTTCTGGACCTGCTGTTGCCAGTCCCGCCAAGTGGCAGCAACCTTGTAATCAACTTCAACACCCTCGACGAGCACCTGTTTCCGCTTGCCGAAGGTCACATCCAACACGGCATGAGAGGTTGGGCTTTCATCCATAAGTACGAGTCCGCTTTCCGCATAGGGGACCACATCCTTCAAATATCGTATCCAGGGAAATAGCGGCACGCGCTCAAGAATTCCGGTAACATTATGGGGGGATAGCATCAAAGTAGTGCCTGAGATTGCTGTTGATACCGAAAAAAACGACGGGCGTACCTTTCGTGGCGATTGGTTCCCAGAGCAGGAACAAGGCATTGTCGTCGCCAAGCATGACCAAATCCGGCTGGATTTGCCGGTAATACGCTAGAGCAGCCTCGACTCTTGCTTTGAACTGGGACGCAGGAATCCGTTTGGTATCAAGATAGAAATGATCAAGTTGGACGGTGGCACCCAAAAAGTCTCGAATACCATGTGTATATTGCATGGTCCACGACAATGACGGGTGGTAGCTATGTATAATGAGAATCTTTTTCCCGCTCGCAAAGACGTGGCCGGCTAAAAGCAGCACGACCACAACCCCCAGCGAAAAAGAAGAAAATCTCATAGCTCCCCCAAACCATCCAGCTCAAACAGTGCTCCAAGGCTCTGTATAAAAACAGAATTCCCCCTATTTGAATAGTATTTTATCTTCCCGCCTCATTTCATAATGATTGGAGTACAGAATGGTGAGCAAATAAAACGGAAAAGGCCCTCAACAGGCACAATGATAGAATGTGACGGTGGACAAGAGTTTTAAAGGACGAATATTTTTTGCAGTGGATGTTTTTATTCACAAAAGGCACACGAATATTTAGAAAATTTTATGGTTTCTTTTTATCCTCGTACTTTGCTATGGAAATGCCATGTTCTTGGTTTCTCGTGCCCGAAAGCGCAGCATAAAAGCAGTATTCATTATTGCTATATGTTTGCTTCTTCCCATGGCGCTCACCGCCTCGGAAGGTTTTGCTGCGCCACAGGAAGTTTTAAACATGGCCTACACGGACTTTTCGCCTTTTCACTACAGCACCCCAAAAGGGAAATTTTTTGGTTTCTTTCATGACCTGATGGAAGAAGCTGCGCACAGAATGAACGTGAAGCTCACTTGGGAACAGTGTCCTTGGGCACGTTGCCAGGAAAACGTGCGCGAGGGACTTTCAGACGCCATGCTTACCGTGCCGACCGAGGAAAGGCTGAGATATACAGTGACACACGATACGCCGATGTACGTCAAAGGGCGGCATCTGTTCACCTATGCGGGAAATCCGAGAATGGAGGAAATCAAATCCATCAAAAGCATCAGGGAGATCGCGGAAAAAGGCTTCTCCGTCATCACATATATGGGCAACGGCTGGTTCAGCCGGGCAATAAAACCATATAAAATAAAAGTATATGCGGCTACTGCAATCGACAACATCTGGCGGATGCTGGCGTTGAAACGCGGTGACATTGTCATAGAATGGCCGGGTGGTGCGTGGTCCTCAATCCACAGACAAAAACTGGAAAGCAAGGTGGTGCAAACAGAAGCCGTGCTGAAGGCCCTTCCTTTTCACCTTATGATCCGCAAAGGACATCCGTTGGCTCGCCGGATGCAGGAATTTGAACAAACGTTCCTGCAAATGCGCAAAGACGGAACTTTCCAAAGAATTCTCCAAATTTACCACGCCACGGAATAATAAAACCCCAAATCGTTTTCTATGGACACATGGGGCCGGTTCCGGGCTTGAGATTGTCCAGATAGTCCGCAATCGCGCCAACACTGTCCTGCGAAATATCCGCACCGTTCTCTACCATGCGACGCACGGTCTTTTCCCATCCCTTACTATCCTTGGCTCCCAGCATGCGACAGACGCGCCTGGCAGAATGGCAGCTGGAACATGCCCGCGAAAGGCCCTCGCCCATGTCATCCGCACCGACGGCCACAGCACAAACAGACAGCGAAAGCAACGTCGAAACCACAGCGGTTGTTACCAATCTCTTCATGTAAACCTCCATGAAAAAAACAAAGTGACACCATGCGGGTATCCCAATCAGTATCGCAAACATACCATGTTTACGGGGAAAGTATAGCAGCGTGGCAAATGATTTTCGTTATGTATATTGGCAGGACGAAGACTACGCAGGGCAGCGCATTGTATTGAAAGCAGGGCATGATCCTGCTATTCTGAATTTCTTGTAAGGGAGCGTTTCGTCACCGGTGTGGCGCCTGGACTTCAAATCCAGTGGGCGGGTTAACACTCGCCGGTAGGTTCGACTCCTATACGCTTCCGCCAACGGGATAAAAAGCCAAGGCCTTGGTGATATTGTGTTCACCAAGGCCTTTTTTATTATGAAGATAAAACAAGGATGACTTCAAACGGATAATCTGGATTGAAGACATTAACCGTCTGGTTCCTTTAAGCACTATGCAAGAGCAGACATCATTTATTCCCGTTTTTTAATAGATCAAAATATTCAACCCCAGACTACTCCCCAATTTTTAACAGAGCCATGTTTACATCTATAAAAAGATTATGCATCGCTTCCTTAATAACAAGTTTCCTAACTTGATCCTTGTCTATATCACCAAGATCTTGATCAAAAATACCTGTATTTCTTGTTTTAGTCATTCTAACAGAACATTTTTTTGTTTCAAAGACTTGAAGTGAAGCCTTTATATTGGAATTAAATTTATAATAACGTCTGCCTTCCACACGAATAAATGGTGTATAGCTATTTTTTTCCAATTCAAAATCTGAAACATATGTTAACACAGTATACTTGGCTTTCTTTTTTTTGCTTGCATTGCACATGCCAATCTGACTTGCATTCCTGCTCGGTTTAATCTCAATAACATTATATATCCCACTAGAAATAAAATAACTCTTGAGTATATCAGAGCATTCATTGGCCACACGCGAGGAAACATTGGGAGACAACCGTCTAAAAGGGACAAGGGCTATGGGTCTTGGATGGTTCAGTATTTCGATCCATCTTTTTGATATTGATGACTCTTGTGAATTTGTGTTTATTGAGAGGGATTTTTTAAAGTAATGCCGTGCTTCACTGGGAAGCCCAAGGGCAATACAGGAAATGCCTGCAGTACTATAAGCAACCTGTTCAGTTGGGTCGATTGAGATAGCTTTTTTGGCATGTTTTAAAGCCTCTACAACTTTACCATCTTTAAGATAACATTCTGCTGCATTATAAAAATCATTATAGGATTTTAAAGATTCATCAAAATTATTTTTTGGAGTTACCCTTGGGATATTGATAAGATTCTCTATACATGAAGATAATAAAAGAGGACAACAAAAAATAAGGATCAGTGATAAGAAGAACGAAGACTTAGAAGTCTGCAGGCGGAAGTTTGTAGGAGCGGAGCTTGCCTGAAACATTTTTTTGTGTAGTTGCATCACTGGTGACCTTTTTCGATTGTGATTCTGTTTTTGTCGATCGTACTTTGGCTATAGTCTTATTCGGTTGTGTTGAAGTCCGGCGAGTCTTTATAGACACCGGCGCTACTTTATTAGTTCTTCGACTTTGTTGTTTGGTCTTGGATAATGTTTTTTCTTCTTCAAAACTCCTATTGGCATTCTTTGAAGATGTTACAATTCTTTTCGACATCGATTCCTCAGGAGGGGGGAAATATTTATTTAAAATTCGACCTTCTACGAGCCAACTTATGACAATAAGAAAAAGGCTACAAACCAAAGACCAAAGAGAACGTTTAAACCATTTTAGTATATTATGTGAGGGAGAAATGTCTCTCATGACAATTTTTTTATTTAGCTAGCCACAGGTTTTTTCATTTATTTTTTTTTAATGCCCCCTTTAGATATCAACGAGGGAATTAACGGTCAACGGTATAGGAGCAACAATACCAAAATCATTATCCGCCCACCTTAAGATTCGAGTTAATGCCATTCAATTATTACTGGTTATAAATGTATGCGAAGTATTAATATCCCCCCTCAAAAATAACCGGCAAACCGTGGCCTCATCCGGCAAGCCGTGCTATGCTCCCAGCCAATAGTCTTCGCATCGTTTACGGGAAACCTTGCAGCAACACGAAAATGGGCAGGAGATCGCATGAGCAACGAAAGCAAATGCCCGGTTACGGGACATTCAAGCAGACAGATCGCTGGCGGCGGCACATCGAACAAGGACTGGTGGCCGAATCGATTGAACCTCAGAATCCTCCATCAACACTCCTCAAAATCAAATCCCATGGGCGATAAGTTCAACTACGCTGAAGAATTCAAAAAAATAGACCTGAACGCCTTGAGGAAAGATATTTTCGAAGTCATGACCAATTCTCAGGAATGGTGGCCTGCGGACTATGGACACTACGGCCCCTTGTTCATCCGCATGGCATGGCACAGTGCCGGGACATACCGCATGGGTGACGGACGCGGCGGGGCAGGAACCGGCAATCAGCGTTTGGCCCCGCTCAACAGTTGGCCGGACAACGTCAATCTCGATAAGGCCCGACGTTTGCTTTGGCCCATCAAACAGAAATACGGCAAAGGGCTTTCATGGGCCGATCTGATCATTTTCGCAGGCACATGCGCCATAGAATCCATGGGATTGAAACCATTCGGGTTTGCCGGTGGGCGTGAAGACGTGTGGGAACCCGAGGAAGACATCTACTGGGGTTCCGAAGATGAATGGCTCGGCGACACGAGATACAAGGGCGAACGAGAGTTGGACAACCCGCTCGCGGCCGTGCAGATGGGCTTGATTTATGTGAACCCGGAGGGGCCGAACGGTACCCCGGATCCTGTAGCCTCTGCCGTTGACGTGCGTGAGACCTTTGCCCGAATGGCAATGAACGACGAGGAAACTGTCGCCCTTGTGGCTGGCGGCCATACGTTCGGCAAATGCCACGGCGCAGGAGATGCGGCCCTTGTCGGCCCGGAACCGGAAGCCGCGGGTCTTGAAGAACAGGGGCTCGGCTGGAAAAGCTCATTCGCAAGCGGCAAGGCCGGGGATACAATTTCCAGCGGTATTGAAGGCGCCTGGAAGCCGAATCCGACCACATGGGACATGGGCTATCTGAAAGTACTCTTCAAATATGAATGGGAACTGGTCAAAAGTCCGGCCGGTGCGCACCAATGGCTGGCCAAGAATGTGGATGAAGAGGACATGGTCATAGACGCGCACGACCCATCCAAAAAACTTCGCCCGATGATGACCACGGCCGACCTCTCGCTTCGAAATGATCCGGTATACGAACGCATTGCAAAGCGATATCTTGACGACCCTGAGGAATTTGCCGATGCGTTTGCGCGCGCTTGGTTCAAGCTGACGCACAGAGATATGGGACCACGCTCACGCTACATCGGCTCCGAAATTCCCTCTGAAGAACTGATCTGGCAAGATCCGGTGCCGGAAACTAAGTACGCATTGATCGAGGAAAAAGACATTGCGGATCTCAAGTCTGAGATACTGGCTTCCGGCCTGTCCGTTTGCCGGTTGGTAGCGACCGCCTGGGCCTCGGCATACACGTTCCGCGGCTCCGACATGCGCGGGGGGGCCAACGGTGCGCGTATTCGGCTCGCACCGCAAAAGGACTGGGAAGTCAATGAACCCGACAAACTGTCTGAAGTACTGCAATGCCTTGACGAAATCAGGGAAGACTTCAACAAGTCCCAATCCGGGGGAAAGGCTGTTTCGCTTGCCGACCTGATCGTTCTTGGTGGTTGCGCAGCGATTGAAAAGGCAGCCAGAGATGCCGGGCACAACGTGACCGTCCCCTTCACTCCCGGGCGAACCGATGCCACGGCGGAACAAACCGATGTGGATTCATTCGCCGTGCTTGAACCGTTTGCGGACGGCTTCCGCAACTATATGAAGGCCAAATATTCGGTAACGGCAGAGGAATTGCTGCTCGACAAGGCGCAGCTACTCACGCTGACGGCACCGGAAATGACTGTGCTCGTCGGCGGCATGCGCGCCCTGAACGCAAACTTCGGGCTGTCACAGCAGGGAATCTTCACCGAACGCCCCGGGGTATTGACCAATGACTTCTTCTTGAACCTGCTCGACATGGGAACCGAGTGGAAATCCGTATCAACGGATGGAGACCTGTTTGAAGGTCGAGACCGCAAAACAGGCAAGCTCAAATGGACCGCCAGCCGTTTCGATCTCATTTTCGGGGCCAATTCCCAACTGCGGGCCATTGCGGAAGTCTATGGATGCGAGGACTCACAGGACAAATTCGTGGCCGACTTCATTGCAGCCTGGGACAAGGTCATGATGCTTGATCGTTTTGATCTTCGCTAACAGTTACCAAACCAACGGAAAGCACGGCAGACCTTACTCCTTGGGATGCCGTGCTTTCATTAGTATAAAAAAACTGAAAAACCTGTCCCGCTCCCTCTTCACCTTCAAGGTTCTCCTGTGATATGGGCAAGAAAAGCTAAAAAACAGGTTGGCACATATCATGAGCGACATACGAGTGAGAACGATGTTCGCTGGCGAAGAGGACGCCATATGCGAACTGGTACTCCGATCCTTTTTGCAGGCTGTGGCACCGGGTTTCTCCGGGGACGGCATTGCGGAATTCCGCAAACATGCTGACGCAGAAGCCATGGCCGCACGCTGCGAAAACGGCAACATTGTCCTTGTTGCAGAACGGGACTACGAGCCCGTGGGCATGATCGAGGTGCGGGACGAAAAGCATATCTGCTTATTCTTTGTGGACCCGAATGAACAGGGGCAGGGGATCGGCAAACAATTGCTGAACGAGGCACTGCTCCTGTGCCCCGACACCCCGGTGTTAACGGTCAACTCATCTCCCAATGCCGTCGGGACGTATGAACATTTCGGTTTCATACCCAGCGGCCCCGAGCAGGAACGGGACAGCATACGTTTCAGGCCCATGACACTAAAGACCCCGAAATTAACCAACTGACATCAAGACAATTTTTCTGTTGCTTGACGCACGTCCGAGGCCGTGCATAATACTCCTATGGTAATAGGCTCTTTTCCCCTGCCCTGACGCAGGCGAACCCAACCCTCCAAGGAGTACTCATGACCACGCCCTATGACGCCAAGCCCGCCGATGGCGAATGGTTCATCCCCGAGGAATCTCGCCAACAACTGACTGAACATTTCGAAAAACTCCCGAATACTGTAGAAATCCATGTCTTCACAGCCAAGGACGACGATACGCCCTTCAATGAATACACCCATAAATTCGTGGGCGATCTCGGAAAGCTCTCCGAAAAGGTGACTGCCCGTTTTCTGGACATGAATTCGGACGAGGCCAAGACGGCCGGGATCGATCTGTCTCCTACGATTCTCATCGCACCGGACCGTTACAACATACGCTTCCGAGGTGCCCCCATGGGAGAGGAAGGCCGTTCATTCGTCACTTCCATCGTGCTGGCGGGAATGGGACAATCCGGCCTTTCACCACAATCCCGCCAAGTGTTGCAGGAATTGGACGAAAAACGGGATGTACTCGTATTCGTAAACCCGTCCTGTCCCTATTGTCCGGGCCAAGTCGTCAACGCCGTCAAATGCGCGATAGAACTGCCGGACAGGGTCTCGGCCCATTGTGTGGAAACAGGAGAGAATCAGGAACTCTCCATGCAATTCAATGTAGGTTCCGTGCCGCATACGGTGATCAACGAGACCCATGAAATTCTCGGCTACGTACCGGAAGAACGCTTTGTGGTGGAACTGCTCACCATGCAGGACGCCACGCAGCTGGCCGAAGAGCTGGCTCAGGAGCAGGGAATACACCCCGGCTCGGGACAGGATGCAACTGTTGCCGTAGACCTTGTGGTCATTGGTGCCGGACCGGCAGGCCTTACCGCCGGTATTTATGCCGAACGCGCCGGACTGCGCACCATCGTGTTGGAAAAAGCCGTTGTCGGCGGACAGGTGACTCTGACCCCTGTGGTGGAAAACTATCCCGGCTTCACGACGGTCCCGGGCAAGCAACTTATGGACATCATGAGTGAGCACGCCCGTGAATACGTCACGATTATGGAAGGTGAAGAAGTCTCGGAGATAAAAATCGGCAAAAACATCGAGGTCTTCACCAATCGTGGGGCCTATGTTGCGGACGGACTGATTCTGGCCACAGGTGCATCATATCGCAGCCTTGGTGCGCCGGGAGAGCAGCAATATTTCGGCAAAGGTGTCAACTACTGCGCAACCTGCGACGGCTACCTGTTCAAAAACAAAAAGGTCGCCATTGTGGGCGGCGGCAACACGGCCCTGACCGACGCCCTGCACCTGAAGAATCTGGGGGTGGATGTGACCGTCATCCATCGGCGAGATGAATTCCGGGCTCAAAAACATCTCAAGGATTCGGTGGAGCAGGAAGGCATTCATGTGCTCTGGAATACCGTGGTGGAAGAGATCAAGGGCGACGACAGGCATGTAAGCGGCCTGTCTCTCCGCAACGTCAAGGACGATTCTGTTATGGATCTGCCTGTGGACGGGCTTTTTGTCGCCATAGGACAGGACGTAAACACCGAGCTTGCGCAAATGATCGGTCTGACATTGAACGACAAGGGATTTGTCAGAGTGGACGCGGACATGCGGACCAATATTCCGCGAATTTACGCGGCCGGAGATATCGTTGGCGGCGTACAACAGATAGTCACGGCCATTGGGGAAGGATCAGTGGCCGCCATGTCCGCGTTTGAGGACATGAGCCACCCCTACTGGAAAAAATGAAGCTATCCATAAGGGAGGGGCGAGCCGTAACAGGACTCAGTTATCTATGGCGCAGCTTCCTCCCTTATGGCAGAACCGCTGCATGACCTTGATGAACATTTCAAGCCCTGCGGCCATGTCGTTTTTGCGCCAGATAAGGCGCAATTCGCTCATGAGCCTGTGTTCCTTCCAGTTCAAGGGGATCAGCCGCACACTGCGGGGACAGACTCGCGCCATGCGCGCCGGGACAAAGCTCACTCCCATACCGGCAGCAACCAGGGCCAGCCGGGTCAAATGCGGATCCACTTCCTGAACGATGCGGGGTCTGATGCCGCCGGTTTCAAACAGGTGGGTCAACGTTTCCCATGTAGTGGGATAATGCTCGCGCGGCAACATGATCAACGGTTGCCGATGCAAGTCTCTCGGACCGACCTGACCACTATGCGCCAAAGGATGATCCTCGCGTACGGCCAGCACATATGGCTCAAGAAGAAAGGTCATCCATTCCAATGAGTTATACCCTTCCTCAGCCCGGGATTGAATGATACCCGCATCAAGGATACCGTCACGCACGGCGTCGATTACATCCGGTGAATGGACGTCACGAATGCTCAACACAATGCCGGGGTGCTCCTTGCGGAACTGGGCCATGGCGTCCGGGAAATGGGATTGTGCCGCCGAACTGATAAACCCTATCCGCAGCCTGCCGATTTCCCCGCGGGCCATCATGCGCACCTGATCGGCACCGGAATCCAGCACTTCCAAAGTATTTCGGGCCACACTCAAGAACTGGATGCCCTCGCGCGTCAGCTCCACCCTGCGCCGGTTTCGGTCCAACAGGCGCACACCAAGATCTTCCTCAAGCTTCTTGATCTGCTGGCTCAGGGGAGGCTGGGCCATGTGTAACCGCTCCGCAGCCCGACCAAAATGCATTTCTTCAGCCACGGCAATAAAATATCTTAGCTGTCTCAGTTCCATGATATCAATTTCGTCTTACAAGCTGCGTAAAAAGGTATTGATTATACGTTATTGCCCGCCGTGCCCGACAAGCTTCCAAAGCCGATTCAGATCCCGATAAAAGACACCTGTTTCAGGACGAAGTCATGCACCACAACCGGAGTGATGTCGAGGGGCAATTTGCCGAAAAACACTTGCGGCTCTAAGATAATCATCACCCAGCAAACATTTCCGACAAAAAACATGCTTGCCGTCAGGCGCTCCGTAATTCTCCTTGTAAGACGGGGCAATTGCGAAACACTCAGGCAAAGCAAGGGTACATCCAAAATGTGCCAGCATGCAATAAAAGCACTACATTTTTATTTTTCTGAATAACAAAATCAGAAAAAGTGATGAAAAAGTGAGCGGGTGATACAGTTTTCATATCAGAATACAACAAAAACAGTATTGGACTAAAATATTGACAGGGCCATAGTGGAGTCAAGCAACGGGTCACAACAGACTCCCGAAACGAAGGAGGCCACCATGGTATATAGCAGCATTTACGAACTCGAACACGACATGTGCAGGGAAATCCGCGAATCCGCAGGATTTGAGAGCATGGGTGAATCGAAGCACGATTCTCAGCTTCGGGGAATTGTTCGGGCGGCCCTTGGCTTGGCTGCACTCGCAATGCTCATTCCCATCTGCCTCTAAGTAAGAATAAACACAAATTTCCAACGGATTCGTTCCAAACATGCGCGAAAAGGCCCGGGTCATTCGACCCGGGCCTTTTCATTTATTGTGCATATAAAATACTAACAGTCTGTTTCGGCATATTTGCGCATCACGTCGATAAAGCATTGCAAGGCCGAAGAAACATGCCCGGCACGCCAAATGAGCTTGAGATTCGTGATACCCGAAACGGTTCCATGGTCATAGGGAACAAGCCGGACTCCCTGCGGCAAGCCCCGCTCTGTGCGGCTGGGAACAAACCCGACTCCCATGCCGGTCGCCACCAGCGACAATTTCGTCTGGATAGTCCCGGCCTCCTGCACCACGTTGGGTTCCACCCCATGTTCACGGAATCGGCTCATGGTTTTGTCATAGGAAACGGGATCATAGACACGCGGGAACATAATCAGCGATTCCCCGTGCAAATCGAGGTCACATGCCATTTCCCGGTTGGCAAGCGGATGATCCTCATGGACTGCCAACAGGTAGTTGTCCCGCATGAAAATCATGAATTCAAAACCCGACATGTCGACATGGGAACACATCAGGGCCAGCCCTGCATCCAGCTGCTCATCGCGCACGGCATCCCGCTGAATATGGGAATTCATTTCACGAAGGTCGAGCGCTATTCCCGGATATCGGCGGCGGAATTCCGCAACGGCGTGAGGAAATGAGGTCTGCGTTGCCGTATTGATAAAACCTATTGTCAATCGGCCGATCTCGCCACGAGACATGCGCTGCACCTGTTCAAGGCCGCAAGTCAGCGTCTTCAGCGTTGTCCGGGCCACATCAACAAGCTTTCGCCCCTCCGGGGTCAGTCGAACTTTCCGGTTGGTCCGGTCAAAAAGCACAACATCCAGCTCTTCTTCCAGATTCTTGATCTGCTTGCTCAACGGAGGTTGTGCCATGTGCAACCGCAAGGCAGCCCTTCCGAAGTGCAGTTCCTCGGCCACAGCAAGGAAATATCGCAGCTGTCTCAGCTCCATAATGATATTTTCTCCGTATCAATATATCAAAAAAGAGGTATTAGACATATCGTTTATTCAGGTCATACTTGGCGGCAAAAACAAAAGCAAACGCACAACGCCAAGGGGTAACCATGAACGACCTATACAATATGGAACGGAAAATCCGCCGGGAAATATCGGACAATGCCAGAGCAGACCACTCCGGATACAATCAATCGTCACCTTCGATATACGGACGCATTATTCTGGCATTGCCCCTGCTATTTCTCTGTGCGTTGCCTTTTCTACGCATGGCCTGTGTTGATGTGCCGCACGAAGGTCTGACCCAGAATAGGCAGGGAATATCCATTTCAAGAAATGGGGCAAAACCACAAGCCATTACAAATTGTGCGGCTCGCAACAACTAACCGGAACAACCACTGCCCGTGACCATTATTACTGTCTTGAATCGGTGCGACGAAATCGCTCTACAACCTCAAAAAAACGATCCAGCAACGGCCCTTCGTTTTCCGGATTCCAGACCATGGTGATTTCCCACGGCGGCAGAGGTTCGCGTACCGGGATATAATTCACGCCCTGTCCGTGCCCCTGCCGAGAAGATTCCGGCACCATCGAACAGCCCAACCCGGCAGAGACCAACGCGATTGTACTTTGTTCCGAGTTGGATTCCTGCACGATGTTGGGACTGAACCCGGCACGGTTGAAACAGCCAATAAAGTTATCGAACAAATGCGGCATCAAATGGCGTGGATAGAAGATCATGGGTTCCCCCTGCAACTCGTCAATGCTGACAGTTGCGTAGTTGGCCAGTCTGTGCCCCGCCGGGACGGCCAGCACATATGACTCCCGCAGAAAAAGCCGGGAAGGGAATTCCTCTACATCGCTCTCCCGGGCATGCACAAAGGCCACATCCATTCGCCCTGTTCGCAGCATGCTCAATTGATCGCGACTCGCCGCCGTATTCAAATCCAGACGGACATCCGGGTTATCGCGCCGGAATACGCGCAACGCTTCCGGCAGCAGACTCAGGGCTGCCGGCCCCATAAAGCCTACAGCAAGACTGCCCTGCTTGCCCAATGCCATATCACGAGCCTTGTCCACAGCCCGTTCAAGGCCTGCCAGCAATCGCCGCGTTTCCACCAGGAAGAGCTCCCCCTCGGGAGTCAGCTTCACGCTTCGGCTGGTGCGCGCAAACAGCTGGACTTCCATTTCCTCTTCCAGCTGACGTATCTGCTGGCTCAGGGGAGGTTGCGCAATATGCAGCCGTTTGGCCGCTCTTCCGAAGTGCAGTTCCTCGGCCACGGCAATAAAATATCGTAAATGTCTCAGCTCCATGATCAATACATAATACATATTGATCATGATGTAAAAAGATATTGGACATCTTAGTTGGAATGGACAAAAAGATATTCACGGCACGGGGGAACAGCTCCCGGACAGCCAAAGATCATTGACACAAGAATTGATATTTCTGACCGGCTTCCTGTCATGGGAAGAAACTAAATGCCGGGATGGTCCCGGCACATTGTCTGGTGGTGTTGCGACCCGGTCGGAAAAAAGGCCCGCGAACCGTAAGGAACGCGGGCCTTTCTATATTTCGGGCTAAAAAAACTACAAATCAAGCTTGATCGGGCCGCCCTTGGATTTTTTATCGGTGGCACTGAAAATCTTCGGTTCCACGCGCTTGGCGATTTTTTTGGCGTCCGCATTGAGAGGGTTGCGCTCCAGCACACCGCTTGCCTGCCGATGCGCCTCGACCCAGTCCCGTCTGGCAAAACTGATCTTGGCCAACTTGAGCATCAGGCTTTCGGATCCGCCCAGCCGACGCATCGCTTCCTTGACCGCGTCCGCAGCCTTATCCATCTCGCCCAAAGCCTCAAATGCGGCAATCAGTCCGCTGTGCGCACGCTGGTCACCGCCATTGCGATCCAGGCCGCGCTTGAGATATTCCACGGCCTCGCCCGGCATACCGCCCATAAGCAACCGCGTTCCGATATCGGAATCAAGACCGTCAATGTCCGTGTAATACTCCGACGCCTTGCGGAATATCTTGCGGGCTTCAATAGCATCGCCGTTGCGGATGAGATCCTGTGCCTTGATAAGATTGTCGTCCAGAACGCTCAACCGTTTGCGCTGCCGGGCTATTCTCGATTTTTCGATAGCTTCCTTGAGTTTGTCGTGCAACCGCCTGAGCGTTTGGTAGAAAACCTTTTCCTTCCCCCGCACATATGAAAGGCCGTTGGGAAACAGCTTACGAATCATCTTCATGCCGTTGAGATCCTTGATGGCCTCTTCCAAAAGAGCCTGGACCTCAAATTTCTCACGGCCAAAGACCTTGCTGCCGGTAACGCCGTTCACCGCGCGCGCAAGACATGCAAGCGTTTTGAGATAATCATTTTTGGCAGCATAGGCGCGTGCCCGCGCTATGTCTTCCCGAATGGATTTGGCATTCACACTCATTAATTCCCACCCCTATTCGCAGAGAACTATTTATAACGTACCCAAGTATTCTTCTTTTATCAAGAATGCAAACCACAAGGGTTTCGGATCACAAGATTTTCACCGTGATGTAATTCCCAACGCCTCAATTCGGCGCGAAAAATATTGCTGATGCGAACCCGGCCAATACACGCGCCCACACTTCGGACAACGGCGAAACGTATTGTGATAGCGTATTGTTTTCGGCTCCAAAAAATCTATAATTTCATTTTTTTCAACTGATTCCGTCGCCACATTGCACCGTAGGCAACGCCGAAACATTGCCGGGGCACGTTTGATGTCCAAAAGCCTTGCAACCTCGGCCAGCTGACCATCCGGATTTCGACTACGCACCAGACGCCCCCAAACGATACCTGACCGTTTGAGCAGCGCCCGATCTGCCGAAAGAACAAAACGATCTTCCTCTGCGGCCAAATTGGCAATATACGCATCGTCCCAATTGCGATCATAGGCCGCATCAAAACCCATAGCACGCAAAAGCATGGCCAATCGGGCCACGTTTTCATCCACCACAAAACGCAATACGGACAAGGGGACTGGACGCAAAAGCGTGGAACGGGTCACGTCAACAGGCCAGGGTTGTGCCATATCCGCAGGAAGCAACGATGCCTCCTGTCCAGGTTGCAGCAACATATCGAAACCGCACGGCGTATCATCCGCAAGAATCCCGTAAATCTCGGTATGCGGAACACCCAGCGCTTCCACAACGTCCTTGATTGACGCACGGCGGGTCAGCGGATAGCGTATGCATCCGTCAGCATGCCCACATCTGAGCAGCCCGGCCAGTTCGCCGCAAAACAACAGACGGGCACAACCATCATCACCGGACATATGCCATGAACCTCTTCCTCGCTATAATTATCGCATCCCTCATCGGTGTATACCTGTTAAACCTGATAGCCCGCCGACTCAATACCGAGGCTCTTTCGCCAGAGCTTCCGCCTGAATTCGCGGATGTAACGGACGCGGCGCAATATGCCCGTTCCCAGGAATATGCCCGAGCCAACATGCGCTTCCAGAACATCGCCGACACAATTTCCCTGATCCTGCTTCTGGCGTTCATCGCCCTGAACGGCTTCAACGGGCTTGACATTCTGGTCCGCTCCGCAGGATTGGGACCGATCGCCACAGGCCTTCTCTACTGCGGCGCACTGGTACTCCTATCCTCCATTGTCGGTCTGCCTTCGGATATATATCATATATTTATTCTGGAAAAACGTTTTGGCTTCAACAAGACAACAGTAGGAACCTTTGTTGCCGATAAAATCAAGGGGCTAATACTCGGCGCGGTAATCGGCGGAGTCCTGCTGGCGGTCGTTCTCTGGTTCCTGCAAGCCACAGGCTCCTACGCATGGCTGTGGTGCTGGGGTTTTGCCGTGGCTTTTTCACTGCTCCTCTCCTACATCGCTCCCCAATGGCTCTTGCCACTCTTCAATAAATTCACGCCGCTGGAATCCGGCGAACTGCGCGAGGCCATCGAAGAATACACCCATGGACAGAATTATGCGTTGAGCGGAATCTTTGTCATGGACGGATCAAAACGTTCCACCAAGGCCAATGCTTTCTTTACCGGATTCGGGCACACCAAGCGCATTGCCCTGTTCGACACGCTCATGGAGCGGCACAGTACGGATGAAATCGTGGCTGTGCTGGCTCATGAAATGGGGCACGCACGCCTCGGGCACATCAAAAAACGACTGCTGGTTTCTGTGCTCCAGACAGGAATCATCTTCTATTTCATGAGCCTTTTCCTGAACAACCCGGCCCTGTTCGACGCCTTCAACATGCAACACGTGAGCCTCTATGCAGGGCTCGTTTTTCTCGTTTTACTCTACACGCCACTATCCTTTTGCCTTTCGCTTGCGACCAGTGCCATGAGCCGTCGCCATGAATTCCAGGCGGACGCCTTTTCCGCGAAAACCACAGGGAATCCGGCCGCGCTTGTTCGGGCCTTGAAGCGCCTGTCCACGGACAGCCTTTCCAATCTGACCCCCCATTGGTTGACGGTATGGCTGGGATACGGACATCCGCCCGTACTGCAACGTATCCAGCGCCTGAATTCCATGAAATAACCGAAAGTGGCTTATTATCATCCACGTTCCCTTGTCGTGACCAGCGGTTTACGCCATACTCTGCCCGGTACGACACAGATTCCGCATCACACTTTTTCCGGAGGCACCACATGGCCCTGCACGAACTGGCCGGAAAACCGGCTCCGCAATCGCTGCTTACCGATATTCCCCGGCTCGTTTCCGCCTACTACCTGAATGCGCCCGATGCGGAGGATCCGGCACAGCAGGTCAGCTTCGGAACATCCGGACACCGGGGCTGTTCCCTTGACGGCAGCTTCAATGAAGCCCATATCGTGGCCACGACACAGGCCATATGTGAATATCGCGCAAGTCGGGGCATCGACGGTCCCCTGTTCATGGGCAAGGACACCCACGCCCTTTCCGAACCGGCCCTGAGCACGGCGCTTGAGGTGCTGGCAGCCAATGGCGTGGAAACCCGCATACAGGAAGGAATGGGCTATACTCCCACCCCGGTGGTTTCCCATGCCATCCTGACATGGAACAGGAACAATGCTTCACAGGCGGACGGCGTTGTCATTACGCCATCGCACAACCCGCCACGGGACGGCGGCTTCAAGTACAATCCTCCCCACGGAGGACCGGCTGACGCCAAGACCACGAAGGCTATTCAGGATCGGGCCAACCAATTGCTGGCTTTGGGGCTCGACTCCATAAAACGCATACCCTACCCCCGTGCGCTCATGGCCGACTGCGTAAAAGAGCATGATTTCGTGCTGCCCTATGTTTATGACTTGAAAAACGTACTGGACATGCCGGCCATTTCAGCCCATGGGCTGAAAATCGGCGTGGACCCGCTGGGTGGCGCAGGAATCGATTTCTGGGCGCCCATTGCCGAAATATACCGTCTGAACCTTACCGTGACCAATGACCGGGTTGATCCGGCTTTTTCCTTCATGAGCGTGGACAAGGACGGAAAAATCCGCATGGATTGCTCATCGCCCTATGCCATGGCTTCCCTGATCCGGCTCAAGGACGATTTCGACATCGCTTTTGGCAACGACCCGGACTACGACCGCCACGGCATCGTGACCCGCAGCTCGGGTTTGCTCAACCCCAACCACTATTTGTCCGTAGCCGTGGACTATCTGTACCGCAGCCGCTCGGGCTGGGACAAAAACACGGCTATCGGCAAAACCCTGGTGTCCAGCTCAATGATCGACAGGGTGGCCGAGGGTCTCGGACGAAAGGTGCATGAAGTGCCGGTCGGCTTCAAATGGTTTGTTCAGGGACTTTCCGAGGGGACATGCGCTTTCGGCGGCGAGGAATCTGCCGGAGCGAGCTTCGTGCGCAAGGACGGTTCTGTCTGGACCACGGACAAGGACGGCATCATCATGGACCTGCTGGCTGCAGAAATTACGGCCCAAACAGGCCGCGATCCCGGGGAGCTTTACGCGGCACTCGAAGAGCGGCACGGTTCTCCTGTCTATGAACGAATGGATGCCCCGGCTACCCCCGAGCAAAAAGCGGCATTCGCCTCACTCACTCCAGCCATGATCACGGCAGACCAACTCGCCGGAAATCCCATCAAGGACATATTGACCAACGCGCCGGGCAACAACGCCCCTATCGGAGGTCTCAAGGTAACCACCGAAAACGGCTGGTTTGCGGCGCGTCCTTCCGGCACCGAAGCCATTTACAAAATCTATGCGGAGAGCTTCAAGGGCAGGCAACATCTCGAAAAAATACAAGCCGAGGCAAAAGCCATTGTCAGTCAGGCCTTTGCCCCGGCAGGATAATCGCGCCGCAGAGCGGTGCTACTCCACGATATCGTTTCCGTTGATTTCCACCTGATGCCCGGGACCGGCGTCCATGGTCACGGTGTAGTAATCCTCCGGCTTTTTGAATGAGAACTCGCTGTCCTCGTCCATTTTGCCTCTCACCAGCGCCTTGCCGGAGCCGTCACGCACGAAGACCTTTACCCCGGCAGCCGAGGAGCCGTCCGAAAAACCGCCTTCGCAGGTCACGGTTCCGTCTCCGTTGTCCGCGCATGTGCACAGGGCGGAATGGGCAAAGGCGATTGAAACGCAGAACAGGCATACAAGCAGGGCGAACGAAACCGCCAAGGCAATTCCTGATTTTTTCATGGCAATATCTCCTTTCAAAAAAAACCGGGAACGCCAAACGTCCCCGGCACGATAATAGATTTACTTACTTTTTGGTGGTAAAGCTCATGGAGAAGGCAAACCAGACACGCTTGGTGTCACTCAGACGCTTCTCATATTTGCCGATAATCAACTGGCGGCCAGGAGGCCCAACTTTGACCATAACAGGCTTGGAACCTTTCAGGTTCATCATTTCGGGATGCTCGATATGTGAATCGGACGTCTTGGAAACGCGGGCACCTTCAACAGGCATGGGTTTGCCCTCGAAATAGAGCATAACCGGCAAACTGTCCCCTTCCTTCATCTTGGTCGGATCCTTCAGGGGCACAATCTCTGTGCGCATGCCAATGGGCTTGGCCATAAACGGTTGCCAGGCAACAATCTCCTTGGACAACTTGTAGGAAAGGCCCTCGTCCAGAATCTTTCCGCAAACTTCCTGTGGAGCCATGAAGTTGCGCCAACCGTCTTCCTCGGTATGATACCAGTACTTGTTGTCGAAATCGATGGTAACCATCGAGAATTCGTCATTGAGGTGCGCAAAGGCCATGCCCTTGTGGTACACAGGCTCAAGCTCAACTTTCCACTGGTTGGGGGTGATGCCGGTCATGGCGGTAATGCGGGAAGTGGGATACGGATCCGTTGCGCCCGGATGACCATACAGCAGCCAGACGCGATCGCCCCGTTTTTCAAGCCACATATCATGTGCCTGCGCCGCAACGGACGCCATCAGAACGCACAAAACAACAGCAAACAATACAATACGCTTCATCATTGATCCTCCACATTTGTCTATGAAAATGAATCTAGTTTTCATTTTCGATTGAAGCAGACAAATACATAGAGGGGAAGGTATCGTCAACGGCATAGAACATCAAAAAATCTGATAACGCACGATAAAGTGAAATTTTAAACAGTAAAAATGCAGACAGGTTCTAGCCGGAAGCCCTGCCTCGGACTTTCCGGGCTTCTTCTTCCTTGCCCTGTTCGAGCAAAGCGCGAACAAGCGTTTCCCAATATTCGTCCCGTCCCGGGTTCAGAGCAGCACTCTGCCGGGCCAGAACCTCGGCTATCTGCGGATCCTCGCCGGTTTCCAGATACAAGCCTGCCAGCATATGCATGGCCTGATCGTCATTGTGATTGGCATTCAATGCAAGGTGCAAATATTCGCGGCACTGTTCGTGATCGCCCTTGGCGCAATAAACCCGGGCCATGGAGCGCAGCACCAGCCGTTCACCGCCCGGCAGATCCTGCGCACCGGAATACCAGCTCAAGGCTGCATCGTAATCCTTGTCCCGCTCGGCGAGGTTGCCGAGACGAATCATGCTGAACACGTGTTCGCTATCCTGCTCAAGGCATTCTTCATAGGCCACACGGGCTTTGTCCAGCCTCCCGAGGCGATGGTACGCCCAACCAAGATTGTACAAGGCCATGGTGTCCGTGGGATCGCTTTCAAGCACGGCGGCAAATTCCTGCCGGGCCTCGGCAAGACGGCCAAGCTGCGCATAACAGATACCCAGGGAGTTACGGGCCAGAATATTCCGTTCGTCTGCCAGAAGCGCCAACTTGTATTCTTCCACAGCGCCGTAGATATCGCCGTCCGTAAACAGACGGTCCGCGGCAAGGTTCATGGATACGGAATCAAAAACAGCCACGCACGGCTCAGGCAGAAGCGAAGCATGGTCGAGTGCCTTGCGGCAATTTTCCAGCATGTCGGTACGCTGGAAGTTGAGGAACGGGAACACGGCCCCGCCCATGGCCACATTGATCTCCAAATGCTCGGAGGCTCTGCGTTCCAACTCGGCAATGTCTTCACGCAATTGCGCATCGTCCGCACCGGGAACATAAAAAATCACGCCGCCAAGCCCATACCGCCCGGCCAGAGAAGTCCCGCCAAAAACCGCAGCTCCCTGCTCCCGGATACTCCGGGCCATGGAATCCATGAAGTCCTGATAGGTTCCGGGCTGTTCGCCCGGCTCATCCTGCAACCGCACCAGGACAAGCCCGAATCGAGATTGGGACTGGCGAGCGACTTCGAATTGGGAAATAAAATCTCTATATACGTAAAGCCCTGTGGAGGCTTCCTTTCTTGTCATGTCGTCCGATTCTGTTCGTGGTTCGAAAATACTCTCGTGTTCTGCAACAAGCCGCAGGCGGTCCCCTGCACCAACGGGAAACGCGGGATCACCGGCATAGAGCAGCTCGGCGAAAGCCATTTCTTCCTGCACTTCAATGAGTACGGCTTCACCTTTGTACAACGTGGGATAGCGGCCGGAAAGTGGTTCGTCCTCGGTAATGGAAGCTGTGGCAAGCTGCCGGGAACGGGGTGAACTGACCAAAAAACGCTGGCCCACCCGTGCGCCAACGTTCTCGCCAAGGCTCACTGCCATGCGGCCCATGGGCAACATTTCCAAAAGCCTGCCGCCCTTTTCCAGAATATCCGCATAGGCGAAAATCCGGTTGCGGCCCAAATCCTTGGCCGTGGAAACTGCGCGACGTGCGCGGCGGAGCAGCAAACGGGCCTGTTCAGCCGCTGTTTTCCTGAACTGGGGACCATCCAACGCCTGAGGATAGTTGGCATACCCGACGCTGGCGGAAATATGAATAATGTCACCGGTAATATCGTCGGTAAACGATAATCTTCCGATACCTTCGCGAATAACTTCGGCCAACTGGAAACATGCCTTGGGTTTCGCGTCCGGCAAAAGTATGGCGAACTTGTCGTTGCCGAATCGGGAGGCGCTCACATGATGCGGACAGACGAGGTTCAACAGCCGCCCCACTTCGGCCACCATGTCGTCACCCACAAGGTACCCGTATTTTTCACAAATCGGACGAAAACGATCCAGATCCGCAAAGATAACGCCGAACGTGCCGGAAAACGAAGGCATCTCCAACGGCTTGGCCGAACATGTTCCCGTGTGCAGGCAATCCTGCACCTGTTCAATGGAACGGGTCAGTTCACTGAGAAAGAAATCCCGGTTGAAAAGAGACGTCAGCGGGTCGGTAATGACACGGCGTTCCAAAGCGATACGTTCCAATGCAGCCGAAGCCAACGCCATCACATAGTGTGGTCCGACCTTGGGAGCGGCCAGCTTGACACCGCGCGCAACAAAATATCCCAGCAATTCCCCGCGGAGCACCAACGGCAAAAGCAGTTCATGATCCTTGCGCCGATATTCCGGCTCGGCGCGGGAACCGGCTTCGCGCGGATCTTCGTCCGTACGGGGAAAGAACAGGCTGTAGGAAGTAAAGGAAAGGAACCCGGACAACGTGTCCTTGAGAGCATGCTCACTGTCAATGAGCTGCTGGCGTGTCAGGGTCATGCATCCATCCACGAAAGCGTCTTGTTTCGTCCTCATATCCGGGAGTTTACATATACGCCCCTCTTTGCACAAACAAAACTTTCGTACTTTGCCGGCAACATCACCATCTCTATATCAAGACATTAAGATATAGACATCCGGTTCGAAATATCATAGCAAGAGTTTTATACGCGGCGTTACTCAGGAAGAATTATGAAACGAATCGAATATACAGAAGAACTCCAGCGGCAATGTGCCGACTGGAAAGCAAAGGGCCTGAAAATCGGCCTTGTGCCCACAATGGGCTATTTCCACGACGGTCACCTCGCACTCATGGACCATGCGCGTTCACAGTGCGACAAACTGGTGGTCACCCTGTTCGTCAACCCAACGCAGTTCGGGCCGAATGAAGACCTGGACGCCTACCCGCACGACCTTGAGCGTGACAGCCAGCTGGCCTGGGACCATGGCGCGGATCTGTTGTTCGCCCCCAAACCCGACGCCATGTATGCTCCTGACCACGCCACATGGGTCGAAGTCCCCGAGTTGGCACAAAATCTCTGTGGAGCCTCCCGCCCCATACATTTTCGTGGCGTATGCACCGTGGTCATGAAGCTGTTCATGCTTGTCCAGCCCCATGTAGCCGTTTTCGGGCAAAAGGACTGGCAACAACAGGCTATCCTCAAACGCATGGTACGTGACCTGAACATCCCGGTGGAGATTCAGGGGCACCCCATCGTCCGCGAGCAGGACGGTTTGGCCCTGAGTTCCCGCAATGCGTACCTCACGCAGGAAGAACGTGCCCACGCCCCCTTTATCCGCAAGGCACTACTGGCGGCACGCGAACAGGCTCAACAGGGCGAAACAAATGCCGAGGCCATAAAAAAATCCATCCGCCAGAGTCTTGAACGGGACATACCCATGGGAGAAGCGGAGTATATAGAAATGGTTGACCCGGACAACATTCGGCCAGTCACGGCCGTTACCAATCCGGCGCTGATTGCCGTGGCCGTCCGTCTGGGCAAGGCCCGGCTCATAGATAACATTCTCATCAAGGTAGATTGACAGTGGTCAAGAAATGCTTCTTGAGCGCCAAAATTCATGGCGCGACCATCACCTGTGCCAAGCTGGAATACCATGGAAGCCTTTCCATCGACACCCGGCTCATGAACGAAGTCGGTATCCAGCCCTTTGAACAGGTGGACGTATACAACATAGATAACGGCGAACGGCTGACGACCTACGCCATTCCGGGAACCGAAGGCGAAATATGCCTTAACGGCGCTGCCGCCCACAAGGGGGAAGTGGGCCAACGCGTCATCATCGCCACCTATGCATGGATCGACGATGATGAGGACACGGCTTCCCTGCGACCCAAAGTGGTCATTGCGGACAAGGACAACAAGGTCGAAACCGTCATCGACTACGCCGAAAGCCTGGGCATCTAGGCTACGGTCCGGTTAAACCCATCAGGAACAGGAGAATTCACAATGCTTTTTCCCAAGGGCAAATACCTTTTCACCTCGGAATCCGTTACGGAAGGCCACCCGGACAAGGTCGCAGACCAGATTTCCGACGCCATTCTTGACGCCATCATGGCCCAGGACCCTGAGTGCCGCGTCGCCTGCGAAACACTCGTCACCACAGGCATGGCCTTCATTGCCGGTGAGATTTCAACCAATGCCTACGCCCATTTCCCGGACATCGTACGCCAGACCATCAAGGATATCGGCTACAACAGCTCGGACACCATGGGATTCGACTGGGAAACCTGCGCAGTAATCTCGGCGGTGGACAAGCAGTCCGCAGACATCGCCCAGGGCGTTGACCGCACCAAACCAGAGGAACAGGGCGCCGGGGACCAGGGCATGATGTTCGGCTTTGCCACCAGGGAAACTCCGACCCTGATGCCCACTCCCATCTACTATGCACACAAGCTTTCCAGCCGCCTGACTCAGGTCCGCAAGGAAGGCATTCTCGACTTCCTGCGCCCGGACGGCAAAACGCAGGTTTGCGTGGAGTTCGTGGACGGCAAGCCTGTGCGCATCGACAACGTGGTCGTGTCCACACAGCATGCGGAAAGCGTCAGCCAGGGCGATCTTGAAGACGCCATCATGGAAGAAGTCATCAGGAAAGGACTGCCCGATGAGCTGGTCGACGAGAACCTCAAAGCCTACATCAACCCCACGGGACGTTTTGTCGTGGGCGGCCCTGTTGGCGACTGCGGCCTGACCGGACGCAAGATCATCAACGACACCTACGGTGGTGCCGGTGCACACGGCGGTGGAGCATTCTCGGGCAAGGACCCCTCCAAGGTGGACCGCTCCGGCGCATATATGGCACGCTACGTAGCCAAAAATGTTGTGGCCTCCGGACTTGCCGATGAATGCGAAGTACAGATTGCCTACGCCATCGGTGTTGCCGAGCCCGTATCTGTTGTTGTGAGTTCCCGCGGCACAGGCCAGGTTTCGGACGAGGTGTTGACCAAGGCCGTAACCGAAGTGTTCGACCTGCGCCCCTACTTCATTATCGAGCGCCTGCAACTCAAAAAACCCATCTACCGCAAGTCCACCAACTACGGCCACTTTGGCCGCGAGCTTCCCGAATTCCAGTGGGAACAGACCGATGCGGTGGATGATCTGCGTACGGCCTGCAAAATCTAGCTCGAAGCGTAAAAAACACAGTACAAGGGCGACACCTCAACGGGTGCCGCCCTTTTTGTATTTAACACGCAATAAGTATTCCGCATTAGGAATACAGTACAAAAACAAACCCACAACACATCTGGTGTAACGCTAATCAAATGCAATATGCCTCTTATTGGCAAGACACCTGTATTCCAATCCCATCCTGTCGCTACTCACCCACAACAATTCCCGCACGTTATGTGCGCAAATAAACCATAAGACTCTGAAAACAATGCAACTCATTCGCGCGAGTTGCCAACTGTTTTGATTTTCAATATCGTCTAATACACAATTAACAGAGCCTGCACCACTCACAAAGAGAAGGAGTCTTCACCCATGCGCCACGTTCCATTGTTGGTGGTTTCACTGCTGCTTTGTGCCTTACTGGCAATCCCTGCCCTTGCCGATGGCCCCATAATGGGACAGGGAGCACAGTCCGGCGTAGCCGCAAAAGCCTTACCCAATAAAAAGGGCCCCAAGCCAGTCGGTCCGGTCAACATGTCCACAGGGACAGTCTTCCCCAAGGGAAAACTCGCCACCAGCCTCAAGTACATCTATTTCGACAAGGGCGATCTGTATAATGGCAGTACGTCCAAAACAGGGAAATACAACGGTAAATATAGCCGTTGGCAACACACCATGAAGTTGGGCATTCGATACGGCCTGTTCGACAATTTCGACGTTCGTGCCATGATTCCCTTTCACTTCAAGGGAGTCAAACGCAGGGCGGCCGTAGGAAAACCTGCTGAAACCACGCGCACCGACTATAACGAAGGCCTGGGCGACATCGTGCTCATGGGCCGCTACGGGTTGCTGACCCAACGCAAAGGCGATCCGTTTTCCTTATCAATCGGCGCAGGGATAAAGCTGCCAACAGGCGATTCCGATCTGAAAAACGAAACGCCCTTCAACAAGCAGTACGAATACATGGGGCCGGGCTTCCAACTGGGAACCGGTTCGTGGGATCCCAAGTTCGAAATCGGAGCTACCTACATGTTCGGCCGCTCACGTCTTGATGCCCATTGCATGCTGACCCTGCCCTCCGAGGGCGATCATGAGCTACGCAAGGGCGATAACTTCAAATACAACCTGGGCTACGGATATGCGTTGAATGACCTTATCGACCTGGAGTTGGAACTCAACGGCGTCTACGCGGACAAGAATCACAATGCCGGCATCGAAATGGACAATACGGGCGGACATACCATGTACCTGACTCCGGGTGTCCACTTCAAATTCGGCAAGGGCTACAATGTCTGCCTGGCCACTCCCATTGTGGTTTATCGCGATCTGAATGCCGACCCGGACACTGATAAATACGCCATTGGCGAAGACATGCGTGTTGTTTTCAAAATCGGCGCATGCTTTTAACCGGATATACAGGAGAAAAAAAAATGCGCAGTCATAAAAAAATTCCTGCGACCATGGCCCTGTTAAGCCTGACACTGATCCTGGTCATGGGCTTTGCAGCCGTATGCCAGGCCGGCCCAAAGCCCAAACCGCAAACGATAAAAGCCATTATGGTCGGGGATCGGCTGGTAGACTTGGCATACAATATGGGGGTGCTGCCGGAATACATGTCCGTGCGCGGCTCCATGTGGCCCATGGCCAAGACGCTCAAAACCGCATCCCAAATCGTGGGCTGCCCAAATTGTATCGTGAAAAAGCGCCCCTCCACCCTGCCGGACCTGATTACCAAAAAAGACGTCAAGCGTGTAATTATTGAAAAATCGGCAAACTTCTGCCTGTATACCAAGGCAAACCCCATGAATGTGGTTCCGTTGATCAAGGACACCGACGCCACCATTGAATATGTGGACTTCAGCAAAGGGGTCGTTCCTGCAATTCGTCAACTCGCCGCACTGCTGAACATTGAAGAAAAGGGCGAAAAGCTGATTGATTCCTATCAAAAAGCCTACCAAAACGTGGAAAAAGGGCTGCCGAAAGCAGGGTTCGGCAAAAAGGTCGTCATCCTTAATGGGGTATACAGCAAGGGTACTGGCAAAACATTCCTGAGCGTGGAAGCGCCCGGCGGTTATGCCGATCAGTATCTACTCGCCCCGCTCGGATGCACCAACGCCGGAACAGCATTCCGCCCGCCCAGCGGCGCTGTTTCCCGCGGCATGTACCGCATCCGCAACATCAAAGGACTGCTCAAGGCTCAACCGGACGCCATTGTCATAACCGGAGATGCATGGGCCGTCCAAGCCGCTATCAGCAAGGAAATTGCCACAACGCCGGAACTTGGTTCCATTGCAGCATTGAAAAATGCGGCTGTATTCACCCTGCCTCGCTATATCGATGGCAGCGTCATCGAATATCCGGCTATATTCACCCAATGGAAAACCGCACTGAGCTTCTAGCTTGAACACATGAAAGGACGGCTTTTTTGCCGTCCTTTTTGTTGACAAATGTGTTTAGCAGCTATACACAATTTCCATGCGAAGCATTGAAGAAATGAAAGAGGAGTTCCATCTCCTTGGGCAAATACTGGACAAATACCTACGGGTTGAAAAGCTTCCCCATGATTTTGGAGTCGGTATTGAGCTCCATTCCGCCGAGATACACACGGTTTCCACCATCTGTATCCACGGCGAAATAAGTATAACGGATCTGGCGCGCAGAGCAGGCATAACCAAGGGGGCCGTTTCTCAAGTCATTACCAAACTGGAGAAGAAAGGTCTGGTCTACAAAAGGACTGCCCCGGACAATCTTTCCAAAAGCCTTGTTGGGCCAACGGAATTGGGCAGACAGGCTCAGAAAGAACATATAAATTTCCATATGCGACACGACAAAGATCTGATCAATCATCTGGCAAACCTCCCGGACAACGAATTCCGGGTGATTCAGCGACTACTGAAGACCATGGACAAATGGATGGACACGTACCTGCGATAATTTTTTTAAGCAAAGCGTTTAGCGACTAAACACAAAAGGAGCAAAGCCATGCCCTTCCCCAAACCAACGACATCATTCTCCCCGGTAGAAAACATTCTCTGCGAATCAGTGAACGCTCAGGCAATTCTTTACGCTGTGCGCATGAACATTTTCGACCATCTTGAAAAGTTTCCACTCGATGTAAGCTCGCTGGCACAGAAAACAGGTCAGGCCGAAAATCCCATGGAAGCTCTTCTCGACATACTGGCAGAGCGAGGACTCCTGACAAAAGAAAATGGAAAATACGCAAACACGGCGATGACCAGCGAATATCTGGTCAACACTTCTCCCCTGTATCAGGGTAAGGCTCTTGAACTCAATGAACAGTTCTACACGATGATCAGAGAATCCATGAGCAGACTCATGGCGGGAGAAGATATGAGGCGGGAAGAAACAGATGCCAGTTGGAGCATGCCGGAAACAATGGACGGCACGCTCCAAAACGCACTGAACGGGCAATTGCAAATGGCTGTGGACTTCATCGCCGAGCTGCCCGAATTTTCTTCCATGCAAACCATGGCGGATGTGGGCGGCAATCACGGTCACTATTCCATGGAATTGCTACACCGCAATCCACAATTGCACAGCACACTGTTCGACCTGCCTCACGTTATGGAGGTTGCTACACAACGATGCAAGGCAAACGGATTTGAAGACAGAATGACCTGCAAGCCGTTGGATATCCGCACCGAAAAGATGCCGAAAAAGGCCTTTGATCTCATCTTTACCTCACACCTTCTTTACGCATGCGTACAAAATCTGGAAGAAACATTCGAAAACTTTCACAACGCATTGAAACATGGAGGCTGCTTTGTCTCCCATCACTTCACGCAGGAAAGCAACGCCTCCTCACTCTACAGAAACACCACGGAATTCATCACACGCCTTGCAGGATATGAAACGCACCACCTCTCGCGCAGCCTGCTGGAATCGGCATTGCGCAAGGCAGGGTTCACAAAATTCGAACATACTTTCACCGGATTCGACAAGGGAACACTCCTGCTGGTCGCCCGCAAACATTAAACACGAAACGAGGTAGGGCCTGCCGCCCTGCCTCGTTCAATCCGGCATTGACAAGACATGAACCCGGCCCTACCGTCTTGCCCATGCAATCAATGGAAGCAATGCAAGCCGCGTTTTCAGCCCTGACCAGCGCAATGAGAAAAAATGCCAGTGTCAGCACCATGTCATTTGATTTCGGCGTAGGCCGTCCTCTGGCCCCGGACGAAATCCACGCCATAGCCGCAATCGACGCCGAAGCGGGAGCCCCGGTTGCCGAGATAGGCAAAGCCCTTGATAAGACCACAGAAGAAGCCAAAACCTTGGCCGATCAACTCTGCGAGTACGGCCTTATCATCCGGGATGGCGAACCGGACCATGTCCGTCTTTCCGAGCAAGGCTTGCGGGCACAGGAAAACCACTTGGGTTTTCACATCGAACGCGACAAGCATTTTCTTGCCTACATAGCTTCACTGGATGAGGAAGCATTCGCCACCTTCTGCGAAACCTGCCGCGAAATGGAAAAATGGATGGATTCCTACTTCAGGTAAGCTCGTCCGTTGGTTCCCCGTGGGAAATATCCGCGCATAGAATCAGATCCTTGCTCAGCCCACGATGGTGGAAAACATGGGAAATGGTAATGCATCGATTACCAGATGCTAATGATATATACGGCATGGTGGTGAATTTCTCCAATCCCGCGCGCAAGGGAAGATAATATTCCTTGAGGGAATGGTCGGTTCCCTGCTCCGCAGGCTCATACAAAAGACGTTTGCTTTTCCTGAGCTTGAGGGGGTTGCAAATGGTGCTTGAAATCTGGATGCCGCGCATGTCCAGTACATAGAGACATTCAATGCTCGGATGTGCGTCGAGATAGCGGATCAGGTCATGATCCAACCCATCCTGACCGGAAGCCAACTCCATTCCCAGCGTAAGCATGAGCGCGTCATACTGCGACAACCGGTACTTGTCCTCATTGATCCGGCGCGTCGCTCTTTCCTTGAATTGTACGGCCAGACCTTCCACCCGCTCTTCGATTCCCGAAAAATCCCGGGACGGATCGCCGGGACGGGCAAAATGGAATCCCTGAAACACGTCCACCCCGTTTTCCAGCAGACACAACGCTTCATCCTGCGTTTCCACGCCCTCGGCCACCACCAGCGCACCGATGCGTCCCGCCATCTGCACAAAACTCTTCATCACTTCAAGCTTATGGAAATGGTGATCAATGCCAGCGACCAGCGAACGGTCCATTTTCAACACGTCCGGTTTGAGCAGGGGGATACGATCCAGATTGGAATATCCGGCCCCCACATCGTCCAGAGCGATAAGGAAATTCTTGTTGCGGTAAAAATTTACGAAATCCAGCAACACGTCCATGTCCGCAGCACGGGACTCAATGATCTCAATGATCACGCTGCTGGGGGAAATCCCCAAACGCTTGACCGCCTTGAGCAGACTGCGGGAACCGCGTGTGCAACTGGTGAGGCAGGATACGTCCATGTTCAGGGAAAGCATGATTGAACGGTCGCTCCCGCACAGGCAGGCAAAGGACTGCAAGGCTTTGTTGCGACAGGCCCGGTCAAGATTCAGACGGGCATGGGCATCCTGGGCCATGGCAAAGAGCGTTTGCGGTGAAATGCTTTTTCCGCTTTGCGGGTCTGTGCACCGGGTGAGAGCCTCATAGGCGAACACGGATTTGCGTTTGAGTGAAACAATGGGCTGAAAAACCGTATGCAGCCTGTCCTGGCGTATGAGTTCGTCGAGGGGAGTATGGGGCTGCATGACAATTCTCCGGGCTGAGGTGTTGGAAGCAGGACCGCCGGGGCGACTGTGCCGCCCCGGCGGTGGAGGTCATTATATGATCGCACTTCCCTAAAGGATGCCGTCTTCTCCTGTCCTGATACGCATGGCCTTTGCCAGTTCGAGGACAAAGATCACGCCGTCCCCTTCCTTGCCGGTCTTGCCTGCACTCTTGATGCACTCCAGACAAGGTTCGAGGAAGTTGTCGTTGACCGCGATTTCGAGCCTGACCTTTTTGAGCAGGTTCACCTCGATTTCGACACCGCGGTAGGTTTCAGTAAATCCCTTCTGGCGTCCGGAGCCAAGCACATTGGTCACGGACAGGGAGTATATCTCCTTGGCGTAAAGCGACTGCTTCACGTCGTTGAGCTTCTCCGGCCTGATGTATGCTATTACGAGCTTCATGGCGTATTCTCTCCTTGTACGGTTGTACGTTGTTTACTCGGTAGTGAAGAGCTGGAAACCGTTGTAGGCTTCCGAGCCGTGCTCGGCAACGTCCAGTCCCTTGAGCTCTTCTTCCTTGTCCACTCGCAGTCCGAAGATAGCTTTGATTACCTTGAACATCACGAATCCGCCGCCGAATCCCCAGACAAAGAAGGCTCCGACACCGAGCAACTGTACGCCGAGCAAGCTGGAGCCACCGCCCATGAACAGGCCGTCACCAACGTTGAACAGGCCGCAGGCGATGGTTCCCCAGGCGCCGCACACGCCGTGAACCGAAGAAGCGCCCACCGGGTCGTCGATCTTGAGAACCTTGTCGATAAATTCAATGGAAGCGACAACCAGCACACCGGCAACCAGACCAATAATGATCGAAGGCCCGGGGGTAACCGTGGCGCAAGGAGCCGTGATACCGACCAGACCGGCAAGGGCGCCGTTCAGGGTCATGGAGATGTCGGGCTTGCCGTAGCGCAACCAGGAGAAGCTCATGGCGCCGACAGTACCGGCAGCCGCGGCCAGTGAAGTATTCATGGCAATGAGGCCGATGGTGTTGTCAGCAGTGGTGGTGGAACCGGGGTTGAAACCGAACCAACCGAACCAGAGGATAAACACGCCCAGACTGGCCAACGGAATGTTGTGGCCCGGGATTGCCTTGGCTTTTCCATCCTCGGTGTACTTGCCTACACGGGGACCGAGAACCAGGGCACCGGCAAGAGCCAGCCAGCCACCAAGGGAGTGAACAACACTGGAACCGGCGAAATCGCAGAAACCGAGACCTTCGAGCCAACCGGCACCGGAATCACCCAACCACAGGCTACCCCATGCCCAGTGACCGGAAATGGGATACATGAAGCCGGTGACGACCAGTGACACGAGCACATAGTTGGAAAATTTGGTGCGCTCGGCCATGCCTCCGGAAACGATGGTTGCGGAAGTGGCGGCAAAAACACTCTGGAAGAACCAGAAAGTGTAGGTCCATGGCAAATCGGCATCGGCTACGCCTCCCAGAGAAAATCCTGAAGAACCGATGAAACCGCCCACATCCGTTCCGAACATCAGGGCAAAGCCGAACAGGAAAAAAATGATGGAACCGGCTGCGAAATCCAGAAAGTTCTTCATCATGATGTTGCCCGCGCTTTTTGCACGGGTAAAGCCGGCTTCCACGCAACCGAATCCGGCCTGCATGAACATGACCAGAATGGCCGCGATCAACGTCCAGAGAATGTTGGCGTTGTCCTGAGTGAGAAATGTTACCTCGTCCCCAGCCATGGCCACGGCAGGAAGTGCCCAAAGCGCCAGCACCATAAGCGGCAGCACCACTTTCCTGTAGCGTGAACCGGTTTCAGACAGTCCGAAAAGCATGTTTTCCTCCTTGTGGAAATGCGTTGTGAACTGTCCTCGTAAGGCAACCTTTGTGCCAATAATGATAATATTCCGTAATTATTGATTTTATAAAAAACCCCTTCTTCTCAGTCAAAAACATTATTTTCATTTTTGTCACAATACAAGCAGCTCGAAAGGCCTATTATACAGTTTTGTAATTTTAAAGATATAGAATCAAACTACAGAAAGATGATTTTACAAAAAATGAAATATAATAATAAAATAAAATACCGCTTGACATATCACACTGAACAGCATTACCCCTTTGGGCATGGACAAACTTTTCAGCAACAACCTCTTTTCCTACCTGTATTTTTGGTACTGGTTTACCGATGCCCGCGGGCACGGAAGGGATGCGTTGTAGCCGAAAGACAGGTACACGAAAAAGAACTTCCAAGGGCCGCGGGCATCAAGCCGGCGGCCCTTTTGTTTTATCCGGCTGCCGAGGCTGAGTCCCCCGGGTTCGAGGGAATACTCAAGGAGAGAGAACATGCATATCGGGAAAGCCATCAGGTTGGAGCGCATCTTCAACCGCAATACGGGAAGAACAATCATCGTCCCCATGGATCATGGTGTCACGGTCGGTCCCATCGACGGTATCGTGGACATGAAACAGGCCGTGGGACGAGTGGTGGAAGGCGGTGCCAATGCCGTAATCGAGCACAAAGGCCTGGTTCGCTGCGGCCATCGTGCCGAAGGCAAAGACATCGGCCTCATCGTTCATCTTTCCGCTTCCACCTGCCTTTCTCCGCTACCCAATGCAAAAACCCTTGTCGGCTCCGTAGAAGACGCCATCCGCCTTGGCGCGGACGCCATCAGCATCCACTGCAATCTTGGAGACAAAGCGGAAGCCACCATGCTCAACGACTTCGGGAAAATGGCCTCTGACGCCGCAAACTGGGGTATTCCCCTTCTCGCCATGGTCTACGCACGCGGACCGAAGATTGAAAACGAGTACGATCCTGAAGTCGTTGCTCACTGCGCCCGCGTCGGCACGGAACTGGGGGCAGACGTCGTCAAAGTCTGTTACACGGGCGACCCTGAAACCTTTTCCCATGTCACTGACGCATGCTGCATTCCTGTCGTTATCGCCGGCGGCCCCAAACTTGACAGCACCCGGGATTTCCTGACTATGGTTCATGACTCGATTCAGGCTGGTGGCGCAGGACTTTCCGTTGGACGCAACGTGTTCCAGCACAAGGATCCCACCCGCCTGGTGGAAGCGCTGAACATGGTTGTGCATCAGGATATTGAAGTTGACGAAGCTCTCGCCCACGCCGGCGAATAACAAAGGACCGAACCAGACATGAAACGCATTATTTTCAAGGCCATTCCCTACGACAAAACACTGGTCACACTGGCTCTGGAATCCGGCGTAGACGCCGTTATGGTGGAACCCGAACACGTCAAGGGCGTCAAAAGCCTTGGCCGTGTCGAAGTCATCACCCCGGACCAGATGCCCAGCCAGCCGGTGAATGAAAAATCCGATGAGGAAGTGGCCGTACAACGTATCCAGAAAGGCGAGTCCATTGTTCTGGAAAAGGGATGGGAAATCATTCCGGTGGAAAACATCCTCGCTCAAGTGGACACGCTGGCCCTTGAGGCCGAATCGCTGGAACGGGCCATACTGGCAGCCGGTGTGCTGGAACGTGGCGCCGATACCATCGTGGTGCTGCCGGAAGCGGCTTCCGACCTGAAACAGATCGTCAAGGAACTCAAACTTTCGCAGGGGACCATGGAACTCGAAACCGCCGTTGTAACGGAAATCCGGCCTGCAGGTCTTGGACACCGCGTGTGCGTGGATACCACAAGCATGTTGCGCAAAGGACAAGGCATGCTGGTGGGCAACTCTTCCGCCTTCACTTTTCTGGTTCATGCGGAAACCGAATCCAACCCCTATGTGGCAGCACGCCCGTTCCGTATCAACGCCGGAGCCGTGCACGCCTATTGCGCCATGCCCGGCGACAAGACCAGTTACCTTGAAGAACTGACTTCCGGCACAGAAGTGTTGGTCGTAGGCCATGACGGTTCGTCATCACTGGCCACGGTGGGCCGTTGCAAGGTGGAAGTCCGGCCCATGCTGCTCATCAAGGCGGAAATTAAAACCAAGGACGGCGTCCGGGAAGGACAGGTTTTTCTGCAAAACGCCGAAACCATCCGGGTTGTTTCGCCGGAGGGTGAACCCGTCAGCGTGGTCAAGGTCAAAGCTGGCGACAAACTGCTGGTCAGAACGGATCAGGCCGGGCGCCATTTCGGCATGCGCATTACCGAGGAAATCAAGGAAGGCTAGGCTCATGGCGGACAAGACCGATAAACCTCTCAACAATATGCGGTCGCGCATCGACAAGCTGGACAAGAAGCTTGTCGATCTGCTCAACGCCCGCGCCCAGGTCAGCCTTGAAGTAGGCCGCCACAAAGCGGACAACAACGAGCCCATTTACATGCCTTTCCGGGAGCGGGAAGTCATGAACAAGATAGCCGATGGCAATCCGGGACCGCTGCCGGAAAAACATCTGCGCGCCATCTACAGGGAGATCATGTCTTCCTCCCGCAGGCTGCAACGCCCGGAACGCACGGTGTATCTCGGACCTGAAGGAACATTTTCCTATTTTGCGGCGCTACGCCACATGGGACACTCCCAGTACCTGACCCCCAAGGCAACTTTTGAGGAAATCTTCCGGGCCGTGGCCGATGAAGGTGCCGAACTGGGTGTTATTCCGCTGGAAAATTCCCTGGAAGGAACCGTAGGCCAGGTCGCGGACCTGTTCATGAAATATCCTGTTTTCATTCAGGGCGAAATATACAGCCGCATCAGCCACTGCCTCATGAGTCTTGCCGACGATATGCACAGTGTGAAAAGCGTTCTTTCCCACCCGCAACCGCTGGAACAATGCCGGGAATGGCTGGACGCCAAGCTGCCCGAACTCCCGCGCAACACCACAACGTCCACGGCGGCGGCCGCAGAGGCCGCAACCCAGGATGGAACCATCGCCATCGTGGGCAATTCCAAACTGGCCGAAATGCATGGTTTGAACATTCTTGCCGAACGAATCGAGGATCATCCGGACAACTGGACACGTTTTCTGGTCATCGCTCCGTCTCCCTGCCGGGAAGACGAGCGAGACAAGACGTCAATCCTGTTCACCACGCCGGACAGCCCCGGTGCGCTGGCAAAAATCCTGAACACACTGGCTGGAAACGGCATCAACATGACCAAGCTGGAATCCCGGCCGGTGCGCGGCGAAAAGTGGAAGTATGTCTTCTTTACGGACCTGGAATGCGACTTGTCCAAAGCCGAGCACGAATCAATTTTGAACATGCTGCGAGAGCAGTGCCATACCCTGCGCGTTTTGGGAACCTACCCTTCCGCGCGTACGGACGGCGGAGAATAAAAGTATGACACCCAGCAATCCCAACGGCATCATCACGGTTCAGGCACCGGCATCCAAGTCCTTGTCCCATCGGACACTGATAGCCGGAGCGCTGGCCAAGGGACAATCCGTCATTTCCGGCCTTCTGGATTCGGATGACATCATGCGTACGAAAAACTGCCTGATCGCCTGCGGGGCGAGCTTCTCGGAGACCGAAGATGGAGCCATCCAGGTACAAGGCATGGAAGATGGTCCCCGCGGCGGCAATCATGACGGCCGCAACCGCAACGATGAACCGCATGAACTCTTCATGCATGAATCCGGCACCACCTGCCGCATCATGACCGCCGTTGCCGCGGCAGGAAAAGGCACATTTCATGTACACGGCGCACCGCGCATGCACGAACGTCCCATGAAGGAACTGGTGGAAGCCCTCTCCCACCTCGGCGTACAATTTGATTTCCAAGGGCAGGAAGGACACTTGCCGTTCATCATGGAAACCAAGGGCTACCGCAAGAAAGTCGTGGATATCACCCTTGAGGAATCCAGCCAGTACCTTTCCGGCCTGCTGCTTGGCGCTCCCCTTTCCGAAAAACCAATACTGATCACGGTTTCCGGCAAAAAGGCCGTTTCCTGGCCGTATGTGGCTCTCACCCTCCAGATCATGGAGGACTTCAAGGCCAAGTTTGCCGTGGAAATCCTTCAGGAAGGCCGTTGGATGGAAGTTCCGTGGCGCTCAATCCGGCAGGTGGACCCCGGCGCCCTGCGCTTCCATGTGGAGCCGTCCGGGTATGAGGCTGCCAACTACCGTGTGGAGGGCGACTGGAGCAACTCTTCCTACTTCCTCGCCGCAGGAGCCATCGGCAAGCACCCGGTCAAGGTTCAGGGCATCCGCCCGGATTCCCTTCAGGGCGATAGTGCCATCATCGACATTCTGGCGCAAATGGGGGCGGGCCTGAATGTGACCCCGGACAAGGGCATCACCATCTACCCGCGCAAGCTCAGGGGCATCAACGTGGACATGGGCAAATGCCCGGATCTGGTCCCCACGATTGCCGTTGTGGCAGCGCATGCAGTCAGCCCCACGACCATCCGCAACGTCGCGCACCTGCGCATCAAGGAATGTGACAGGCTGCTGGCCTGCGCGGAACAGATTGCCAAGACGGGCTGTTCTGTGGAACAATTCGAAGATGGTATGAAAATCACGCCCGCGCCGCTTGAATCCGGCACGGCTATTGATTTTGAAACCTACGGGGACCATCGTATAGCCATGAGCATGTCCCTGTTTGAACTTTCCGGCATCAACCCGGACCTCGACAACCCCGCCTGCGTAGGCAAATCATTCCCCCAATTCTTTGATGAGTGGGAAAAGGTACTGGAAGGCCAATAGGATGGAACCAGAATTCCAGCATATGGCCATTGTGGGCGCAAAAGGCCAAATGGGCGGCCTGTTCTCGAAACGATTTCGGGAGTTGGGCTGCACTGTGGCCGAACTTGACCGTCCGTTTGAGGATACGGCCATACGCAACGCCCTGAGCCGGAGCGAACTCGTATTGCTCTGTGTTCCGGTAACAGCCATGAAGTCAGTGCTGGAAAGCATCATGCCGCACATGAACGACACCGCTGTGCTTGCAGACGTGGGTTCTGTCAAGGAGCTGCCCCTGCGAGTCATGCTCAAGGCCCATAACGGCCCCGTCGTCGGTACTCATCCGCTATTCGGCCCGGCCATTCCCGAAGGCTTCACGCCCAGGGTCGCGGTAATGCCCGGCAGGGAAAAACACGCAAAACAGGCCGAACGGATCGCAAAGCTATTCCGGCAGGCAAGCTTCGAGCCGTTCACGACCACGGCTGCCGAACACGACAAGGCCATGGCCTTCATTCAGGGGCTCAACTTTACGACCACGGCGGCTTATCTCGCAGCTGCCGGACGGTTCCCCGGCATTGAAAACTTTGTAACTCCCTCATTCAACCGCAGGCTGGAAGCGGCCCGCAAAATGTTCACCAAGGACAGTGAACTTTTTGAAACCATTGCGGACGCAAACCCCTACCTGCAGGAAACCGCTCGCCAGTTCATGACCCTGTTCAGCCTTGCCGCCGGTGGCGAGATGGATCTTCTGGCATCTTTGGCACAGTGGTGGTGGCGCAACGAAACATGAATGGAGGATTGCGCCTGAAGCACGGCAGATAAAACGAAAGCCAGGCCGCTCTCCTCCGGGAGGCGGCCTTTTTTTTTACAACAGACAACGGAGGAACAATGGACCCCATTCAATTGAAACAATACGGGAAATGGCTCCCGGCAGACGTACAGACGCCCATCAGCCTGTACCTCGGGCTGGTCGGAGACCGACCGGGCATTCTTCTTGAATCCGCAGAAGTGGACGGCAGACTTGGCCGCTATAGCCTCATTGCCTGGGATTTCCGCCTGACCCTGCATCCGGTGGGCGGCAAATTGGCCATGGACATCAACGACAACCGGCTACAGGGCCTCAAGGCTTTGAAAGGTATGGATTATCTTGAAGGCTTGCGCCGCGTTTCCCGTCTCGTTGATGTGGAGCAGGAAGCAAACGGAGGTCGCGACGGCCTGCCCGGCCTGACCCGAGGTTTATATGGTTACTTCGGATATGGGACAGGCGGCATGTTTGAACCGAAACTGGCACAGGTTCTCCCCCCGGAAAAAGCTGAGGCCTGCATGGTCCTGCCCGGCCAGATGGTGCTCTTCGACCACCTGCGCCATTCCTGTTGTTATTTGAGCCTGGACAAGGAAGCCACGCCACGTCCGGCCGCCACGGAATGGGGCATGGATCTGGCTGCGCCCGAAGCGGGTACTCCCACCATGCACCCGGGCAAGAAACAATATATGGCTGCGGTGGAAAAGGCCAAGGAACTCATTGCCGAAGGCGAATGCATTCAGGTCGTGCTGTCCACCCGCTTCTCGGTACCGGTTCCCGATGATCCGTTCCGCATCTACCGCAGGCTCCGGCAGGCAAATCCCTCACCATTCATGTTCTTCATGCGCTTCCCCAAGTCTGTGCAGTCCGGAACGATATTACTCGGTTCCTCCCCGGAAATGATGGTCCGCTGCGACAAAGGGGCGCTTGAAGTTCGACCTATTGCAGGTACACGCCCCAGAGGGCACAGCGAAAAGGAAGACCTTGAACTGGAAAAGGAACTGCTGGCCGATCCCAAGGAACGCGCCGAACACGTCATGCTCGTAGACCTCGGGCGTAATGACCTTGGCCGCATCGCCAAGCCCGGTACCGTGGAAGTGCGCAAGTTTATGAACGTAGAGCGTTTCTCACACGTCATGCACCTGACTTCCTATGTAGAAGGAGACCTCAAGGAAGATATGGACGCCATCGACGTGTTGCAGTCCACTTTCCCGGCGGGAACACTGTCCGGTGCGCCCAAGGTTCGGGCCATGGAAATCATCGCCGACCTGGAACGGCAGGAGCGCGGACCATACGGCGGCTGCATCGGCTGGATGGGGCTGGGTAAGGAAACCGTGAGTCTGGACACAGGCATCACTATCCGCAGCATGTGGATCCGCAATGGCGAATGCAACTGGCAGGCCGGTGCAGGAATTGTTTACGACTCGGACCCGGAAAAGGAATGGCAGGAATGCAACAACAAGGCTCGGGTGCTTCTCGAAGTCATAACCGGCAAGGGAGCTGGCGATGTTTTTACTCATAGATAATTACGACTCGTTCACCTTCAATCTGGTGCAGGCATTTCAGCAGCTGGGCGCGGATCCTGTGGTTATCCGCAACGACAGGCCCGAACTGCTGGAACTGGCAGGCAACGGCAAACTGGAACGGGTTTGCATCTCTCCCGGCCCCAGCACCCCGTACAACGCCGGGTACTGCCTGGAGTTTCTGGCCCAGTTGCCGCCCGTAGTGCCGGTTCTCGGCGTGTGCCTCGGCCACCAATGCCTCGGTGCGTTTGCCGGAGCCACCGTGGACCGCAACTACAGAATCATGCACGGCAAGACCTCCAAGGTCTTCCATAACGGTGAAGGTCTGTTCGCGGGTATCCCTGACGGCATGGAAGTTTGCCGCTATCATTCCCTGACCGTACGGGCCGGGGAAGCCCCGGAGAAACTGGAAATCACGGCGACTGCCGATCGTGATGAAGTCATGGGCCTGCGCTACAGGGACAGGCCATGGCATGGCGTCCAGTTCCACCCCGAGTCGATTCTGACCCCCAAGGGGCCGCAACTGCTCGACAACTTCTTGAAAATATCCGCATAAAGGAGAGAGTCATGACTATTACGGAAATATTGGAACAACTGGCACTAGGCAACGAGCTAACGGATTTGCAGGCTGATACGGCGTTCGGCATGCTCATGGACGGCAAAATGGACCCGGCTGCAGCCGGGGCATTCCTCATGGGGCTGCGTGCCAAAGGAGAGGATTCAACGGATCTGGCCTCGGGTGTCCGTGCAGGTCTTGACCATGCGCGTGCCATCCCCGGCTATTCGGACGGAAGTGTCGGCGTACCAGTCATCGACACTTGCGGTACCGGCGGCGACGGTTCCCTGAGCTTCAACTGCTCCACGGCCGTGGCCCTGTTCCTTGCGGATATGGGCTACAAGGTAGCCAAACACGGCAACCGTTCCGTGTCTTCTTCCTGCGGCAGCGCCGATGTACTCGAAGCATTGGGCATCCCCCTGATGCAAGATCCTGAATATGCCGCCCGTTCACTGGATGAAACCAACTTCGCGTTCCTGTTCGCACCGCATTACCACCCGGCTTTCAAGCACATCATGCCCGTTCGTCAGGCACTGGGCATTCGCACCCTGTTCAACTTCATGGGACCGCTGCTCAACCCGGCCCGCCCGACGCACCAGCTGTTGGGAGTTGGCGATCCTTCAAAACTCCAGATCATGGGTGAAGCCCTGCTGTTGACAGGTATTGAACGGGCCATGGTCATAGCCGGGGCAGGCGGTTTCGACGAAGTGACCACCTTCGGTCCGGCACGAGGTTACCTGTTGCACGACGGCATCATGGAAAAGACAACAGTCAACCCTGACCGCCTCGGCTTCCCGACCCACTCGCCGGAAGATGTTCGCGTCAAGGACAAGGAAGAGGGAGTTGCCGTCATGCGCAATATCCTCGCAGGCAAAGGCCCACAGGCCATGATGGACATGGTGGCCGTAAACCTGGCCGTCTGCCTGCACCTGCTGGAAGAGGAACCGCTGCGGGAATGCGCGGACAAAGCCCGTGATGCAGTCAATCAGGGCCTGACAAAGGGGTTGCCCAATGTTGGATAAGTTCCGAGCCGCAAAACAGGAAGAAATCGCGGCACTGCACGACGAATTCATGGAAGGCCGTATTCCGGCTGTCTATGAGGGAAACAGGCCGAGCTTCTCCAATGCCATCCGGGCCAAAGGACCGGGTGCCGTTATTGCGGAATTCAAACCGGCATCACCGTCCAAAGGAGTCTTGCGGGAACACGCCAATCCACTGGATTATGCAGATACCTATGCGACAAACGGCGCGGCGGCAATGAGTGTGCTTACGGAATCCCAATACTTCAAGGGACACCCCGACTATCTGTTCATGTGCGCGGACCGTGGATTGCCCCTGTTGCGCAAGGACTTCATCATTGACCCGCTTCAGGTGGCCATGACCGCATCCAGCCCGGCATCCGCGGTACTGCTTATCGCCCGCATGTTCGGCTCCAGCCATGAACTGCGCCAGATGGTACAACTGGCCGAAGCGGCCGGTCTGGAACCCGTGACCGAAGTCTTTGACGAGTCCGATCTTGAATCGGCGCGCGAAGCCGGAGCGAAAATCATTCAGGTCAACAACCGCGACCTGAATACACTGACAACCACGCTGGACATTTCACGCCGCCTCATGGACAAACAGGATGGGGAGCTATGGATCAGCGCCAGCGGCGTGGATAATCGTGCACAGATAGTGGAAATGGCCGAGCTTGGCTTTGATGCCGTGCTCATCGGCACCAGCCTGATGCTGGCCGACGATCCGGCCACATTGCTGGCCCAACTGACCGGAGCAAAGGAATGACCAAGGTCAAGGTTTGCGGACTCACCCGCGAACAGGATGTACATTTGTGCTGTGAGCTTGGTGTTGATTTCATGGGCTTCATTTTCCATGAATCCAGCCCGAGAAACGCTGACAGGGATTTCGTTGCCAGGGCATCTTGTCCCAACGCGGCCAAGGTCGGCGTATTCGTGCGACAGTCGCCGGACGAAATCCGGGACATCATGGAACGGTGCAACCTTGATTTTGCCCAGCTTCATGGAGGCCAGTCCCCGGACGATTGCCGCGAGGTAGGAGCCGACCGGGTGATCAAGGTACTGTGGCCTGAACGCTACGACTCTCCAGCAGAACTGCAAATGGAAATAGACCGCTTTGCTCCGGCATGTGCATTCCTGCTCTTCGACGCTGGCTCCAGCGGCGGCGGACATGGGCGAACCATTGATTTCACGAACCTTCAACAAGTTGAAATAAAAACAAATTGGTTTCTTGCAGGTGGACTAGACCCCAACAACGTAGAACCAATTCTGCAACAGGAACCAACCGTACTGGACATCAATTCCGGAGTGGAATCCGCTCCCGGAATCAAGGACGCAACCAAATTGCAAGCGGTCATGGGCCGCATTGCAGCCCACAAAGGAAAGGCATCATGAAGAAAGGTTATTTTGGTGACTATGGCGGACAGTTCGTCCCCGAGCTGCTTATGCCGCCACTGCTGGAACTGGAACAGGCCATGGACACCATCATGGCTTCCGAGGATTTCCAAAAGGAATTTACGACGTTGCTCAAGGAATGCGTGGGACGCCCTTCCGCTCTGACTTTCTGCCCGAACCTCTCAAAGGATATTGGCGTGAATCTGTGGCTCAAACGCGAGGATCTGAACCACACGGGTGCGCACAAGATCAACAACACGTTGGGGCAGGCTCTGCTGGCCAGGAAAATGGGCAAAAAAACCCTGCTCACGGAAACCGGCGCAGGCATGAACGGTGTGGCCACTGCAACGGCCGCCGCCATGATGGATATGGGGTGCAAGGTTTACATGGGAGCCGTGGACGTTGAACGTCAGGCTCTGAACGTACGGCGCATGGAACTGCTGGGTGCGGAAGTCGTGGCTGTCGAATCCGGCACTCGGACTCTCAAGGACGCGATCAATGAAGCCCTGCGGTGCTGGATTTCCACGCAGGAAACCACACATTACTGCTTTGGCACAGCAGCCGGGCCGCATCCGTTCCCATTGCTGGTGCGCGAACTGCAAGCCGTGGTAGGCCGCGAAGCCCGCCAACAATTCCTGGACCGCATCGGTTCATTGCCGGATGTCGTTTGCGCCTGTGTCGGTGGTGGCTCCAACGCAATTGGCGCATTCCACGCCTTTGTACCGGATGAATCCGTGAAACTGGTCGGTGTGGAAGCCGCAGGAACCGGTGAGCCCGGATGCTTCAACTCCGCGCCACTCAACCTCGGCACAGACGGCGTTTTACACGGTGCCAAAAGCAAACTGCTCCAGACTGAGGACGGTCAGATCATGCCCTCGCATTCCGTTGCGGCCGGGCTGGATTATCCGGGAGTCGGCCCCGAGCACTCCGCGCTCCAGAAAATGGGGCGTGCACACTACGGAAACGTCAACGACACGCAGGCGCTCAACGCATTCAAGACCCTTTCCCGTCGTGAAGGAATCATCCCCGCGCTGGAAAGCTCACATGCCGTGGCCTGGGTGTTGGAGAACGCAAAGGAACTTCAAGGCCTGAACGTTATGGTCAACCTGTCCGGCCGAGGCGACAAGGATATGGACATAGTCGAGCGTGTGCTCGCACAAGGAGAATAAAATGAGTGTTTCCCCGCTGAATACGAAAATACGCGAGGCCAACGCCAAGGGAGAAGTCGCCCTTGTGCCCTATCTTCCCGCCGGATATCCCACACGGGAACGGTTCTGGGAGGAGCTGGACAAGCTGGACGCCGCAGGAGCATCGGTCATTGAAATAGGCATGCCCTTTTCCGACCCCGTAGCGGATGGCCCCGTGGTCGAGGCCGCCTGTCTCAAGGTGCTGGAAGACGGCATCAACCTGCATTGGATTCTCGAAGGTCTGAAAGAACGCAAAGGTCGTTACAACGCTGCCCTGTTGCTCATGGGCTACCTGAACCCGGTGCTTCAGTATGGTCCTGAGCGTTTTGCGGCGGCCTGTGCCGAAGGAGGCGTTTCCGGGTTGATTATTGCGGACATGCCTATTAATGAATCCGAATTTCTGACAACAGCCCTGAAGCCGCACAACGTCGAACTTATTCCGCTGGTGGGTCTGAATACTCCGCGGGAACGGCTCGAAATGTATGCCAGGGACGCAGGAGGTTTCGTATACATGGTCTCTGTGTTGGGGACCACGGGCCAACGCGATTCCCTGCCCACCAAGGTCAAGGCAAAGCTGGCCGAAGTGCAAGAGGTCTTCGATATCCCGGTTGCACTGGGCTTTGGTCTCAAACACCCGGATCAGGTCGCCCCCTTTGCCGGCCTGATGGATGCAGCCGTCATCGGTTCGGCCCTGATCAGCCACATCGAAGGCGGCGGCGACGCCACCTCTTACATGAGTATCTGGACATCCTGACAATAAAAAAAAGCAGAGGCGGCCAAAGGCCGCCTCTGCTTTTCATACATGGCAGAAAAACTAGTACACGCCGTTTTTATTGAAAAACGAGGAATACCGCTTATCCGTTCCGTTGATGTGGTTCAACAGCCACTTTTTGAGGAAGTCCATCACTTCATTGGTCACGGCAACCTGTCCCTTGGCAAACTTCCCTTCCAGTTCCACCACAGTATTCACAAGACGCTCATGCTCTTTTTCATGCGCCAATTTCCCGGGATAATTGTACTTGGCAAATAATTCCTCTTCCGTGGAAAAATGATAGACCGTGTACTCCCGAAGACGCCGGAAAACATCCTGCAAGGTTTGCTTGCCCTTACCTGAACGCATGGCGTCGTTCAATTCGTTAATCAGGTCCACCAGTTCTTTATGCTGTTCGTCGATCTTGGTCACGTTCACGGACAGGGACTCGTCCCAGACCATAAGGGAACGCCGGTCATCCTTTCGCGCAGCAGAAGGCTTGGGAGTTTTCCTGTGAGCGGGAGGACGTACCGTTGATACCACAGGACGAACGGCCCGTGTTGACCGTTCCTGCCAGTTGCGATTTTCCAGGGCAGCCATGTCGCCTCGGGCCATTATCTCCACAATCTCAACAAGATCGCCATTCAGATCGCTCAACTGCCCAAGGGGTACGACAGCCTGGCTCATGCCCTCCTGGATCTGTTCGGAAATGGAAGAAACTTCTTCCACGGAACGGTTGATTTCTTCACTGGCCGCGGATTGTTCCTCAGCAGCAGTGGCTATGGCCTGAATCTGGTCGGCATTGCGTTCCACAAGGGAAAGAATCTCCTGCAACGCCTCTCCGGCTTCTTGGGCAAGCGCGGTGGAAGCATGGGCGACTTCGCTGGCCTTGGCCATTCCTTCCGCGCTCTCCCGCGTTCCGTCCTGAATAGCCGAAACCGCGTTCCCCACCTCTTTGGTGGCCACCATGGTTTTCTCGGCCAGCTTGCGAACCTCGTCTGCAACAACGGCAAATCCGCGGCCGGCCTCACCGGCACGGGCAGCCTCAATGGCCGCATTCAAAGCCAGCAGGTTCGTCTGGTCCGCGATGTCCGTGATTACAGCCATGATGCTGCCGATATCCGACGCCTGTCCTTCCAGCAACTCAAGACTGCGGTTGACTGCATCAGAATGTTCGTCAACCTCGCGAACCGAAAGGGCCACACGTTTGACGATGTCCACACCATCCACGGCTTTTTCCTTTGCATCGGCGGATTCTGTCGCAGCGTTGGACGCGTTGCGGGCAACTTCAAGAATGCTGATGTTCATCTGTTCCATTGCCGCAGCGTTTTCCTGAGTCCTTCTCTGCTGGTCTCCGGCGCCCTGGCTCACCATATCCACCTCGCGACCAAGAGTGACGCTGGCATCGGACAACATGCCAGTCAAATCGCGAATATGGCCGGCAGCACCGATAAGGACTTCCGTCTGTTGTTCGGCTTCGGCCTTGGCCTCCAACGCGGCATCCTGCTGCGTGCGGGCCTCGCGGCGTGCGACTTCGGCTTCCTGAGCACTTTTCAAGGCCTCGGCAATTTTGCTCTTGACCGTATCGACCACGCCGCAAATGGCCTGTTTGAGCAGTTGCAACTCACCCTGACAATTTGCAGGCGGTTCAACGTCGAAATCCCCCTGCTCCAAGGCAGAGGCATATTGTGTCATTCGATTCAAAGGTCCGATGGCAGCAGAAAGAATGTAGATGACCAGTCCTACGGCCACACACACCCCGACCACAGCACTGATCAGAAAGAACATGCTTGCGGTCCTCGCGGTGGAAACCATGTCCTTGGAAAGCCAGTCAACCGCACTGCAAATTTCTTCTTCGAGTTTGGCCGCCGTAGTTTCCACAACGTAGACACTTTCTTTGAACGGCATGACCAACATGTTGGCCTGACGCGGGGTCAGAGACGCATCGGACTGTAGTTGGGAGTAAACATGCATGACGCCATCATGGTATGTTTGGTAGTTCCGCTCAAGATCACCCACGAGCTGGGCATGTTTGACAAGGTCGGGAGATTCTTCCAAAAGGGAACGAAGCTCTTTCAGGCTTTCCCGAAACTCCTGCGACTCCCGCTTGAACTTTTCAATGTAATTTGCCTGTTTCTCTTTATCTCCGAAATTCAGAAAAAGATCCTTTTCATAGCGCCGATGATTGAGGATATGGACCCTCACATCTTTCACCGCGGACACGAGAGGGACGCCGCGAAGCGCCAACGTGCGTGCTACGTTGCCGTCACGCAAAGATTCATAATACCCAGTTCCGCTCATTGTGAGAAATAGAAGTATCATGATCGTAAATACGAATATTAACTTGCTTTTCAAACTTGAAAACATATATTGACTCCGCTGCTAATTGATAGTCATTACTAGAAGGCGGAGTATTGTCTAATTGTTAAAACAACGCAAGCGCGATTTTCGTGACACAAAAGGCCACAAAAATCGCACTTGTGTAAAAAGGGAAAAAATACGCCAGAACAAGGCGCAGGGATATTCTTCGGATGTTTTTTTCCACAGGCAGGCAAATGAAAATCATCCAAAACGAAGACAAAGCAATCAAAGCTGTCTTCTATGTTCCCTGAACCAATTCCGATCAGATACTATTGGCAAGAACGTGCTGTTCAGCTCCCTGGAAAAGGGACTCCATCTGGGAAAATATGACATTGACACGCTGTTCATCCGCTGGGGTCAACGTCCATTTGTCGAACTTGTCCATAAGTTTATCCAGCTCGTCTTCCAGATCGTCAACCTGTTTTTCCTGCTCAGGCGCCATTCGAGACGGTTCCTGATCTCCAAAAAGTGTGCCCAATTTTTCCATGATGGCGTCAGCGCGTTCCCGCTGCTCGGTGGTCATTGGTTCATCACCCGAATATAGGGACTCCAGTTCAGCCTCAAGGGAGTAGACCTGTTTCAGATCCTGCAATTTGGCAGAGCCTTCGGCAGGATCTTCCCCATTAATTTCTGAAATTCTGGTCTGAATTTCATCGACGCGTTCCCATTGGGTTTCGCTCAGGCGTCGGAAGCCTCCCGACGTGTTGACCATGGACTCCAATTCGCCCACCAGAGTTTTCACTTCTTGACGATCCTCGGGGGAAAGTTTTGCCAGCCGGGCGTTAGCCTCTTCCTCTTCTTGCACACGCTGTCTGGCGGCTCCAGACAGGGAAATTTGGACAGAAGACCGGGTTTTACCCGTGTCATTTTTTGCAAGAACAGAGCGCTGCTGGTCTGTCCCGTCTTCGCTATCCCTAAATTCACGAAGGCGCATCCCGTACGATTGAATGCCAAGGCCATTGATACTCAATGCCATTGTCCACTCCTTATGTTGCCGCTCTGTGGCGGTTTTTCCCTTCGAGTGGTTTATTTGCAAATCTCGCGCCGGAAAAAAGTGCCCACAAAAAAAGGGTCGCCGGACAAATCCGGCGACCCAAGCATTGACAGTATTGGCAGCGAAGCTATTTCACATGGCATTCGCCACAAGCCACAGGGCCCTTCTTGGACTCTTCGTGACAGGTGATGCACTGCCTGTGGAAGGCTTCCTTGAGGTTCATGGAACCATCGGTAGTTTTCGCTTCATGGCATTCGGAACAGGGAACAGGGTCTCCCTCAACGAATTCGCCGTTTTCCCTGCCCTCGTGATGGCAGGGCAGGCAACCATCCAGCCCGGCCTTTTCATTATGCTCGTCATGCATAAACGGCACAGCCGGACGCTGCAACTTACCGAAAGCGGAATCCTTGATCTCCGTGATATCTTCCTGGCTGAACGCGGGAAGGATGAAGACCAGAACCGCGGCCACCGCCAGCATGATGGTGATGCATTTCTTCATGGTTTCTCCTCCCTACTCTTCCACGGCCTTGGTCTTGACCATGTTGGCGTAGATGATGTCGCCAAGGAACTTGAGTTCCATGCCCAGTTCATAATGATGGATAATATCTTCCAATCCGCCGTGGCAGTTGTGGCACGGGGCAATGACGGTCTTGACGCCCTGCTCGGCCATGGCCCGAAGCTGGTCCGCCTTGGCCTTGTTGCCTTCCATGCGCACGTTCTTGAACGGAGGACCGCAGTTGATGACGCCACCGCCAGCAGCGCAACAGTAGTTATGCTCGGCGTTGGGGGTCATCTCGATGTAGGATTCGCAAATCTCGCCTACAACGTAACGAAGTTCCGCCATGAGGCCGCGTCCTCGAATGACGTTGCACGGGTCATGGATGGTCACGGGACCGGGGAACTTCTCAGCCATCTTGATCTTGCCGGTCTTGAGCAGATGGGCGAAGAACTCGATGGAATGGACGACCTCGACCGGGTAATCCTTCCAGCCCAGCCAACGGTTGCCCTGGTCGTATATAGAGCGGAAGGCATGGCCGCATTCGCCCATGACGATCTTCTTGGCGTGCAACTTCTGCGCACTTTCGAAATGGGTGCGTTTGAGACGACCCATCATTTCGAAGTCGCCGGAGAACATGGACATATCCGAGTTATCCCAGCCGGGAAGGCTCGGCATGGTCCAATCTACGCCAGCTTCGTGCAGAATGGCTCCGGCCTGATAGATCAGGTGCGTACGGAATTTCGGTTCGGGTCCGATGACCGAATAGTAGACGTCCGAGCCGTCCTTATCCAGCGGAATGCGCATATCCGGGAACTCGTCGCGAGCTTCCTCTTCCTGCCACAGCAGGGAGTCGGTCCATTCGTCATCCTTGACCCACATCTGGTTCATGGTAGCGGAATGGCTGTGCGAGGTGTCCTGAATATACTGGGGAGTGACCCCCAGCTTGTGACAGATACGGCGCACGGTGGACATTATGTAACCAGTGTCGATACCCAGCGGGCAATAATGCACGCAACGGCGGCACAGGTTGCACTCGGTGTAGGCTATCTGCGCACACTGGTAAATGAAGTCCGGGCCGACCTTGCCCTTCTTGTCCAGCAGGATGCTCATGGTCTGGCTGACCTTGCCCACCGGGGAATAGCTGGGGTCGTTATCGTGAGAGACATAGTAATGACAAGCCTTGGCGCACAGTCCGCACCGCACGCAGGTGTCATGGTATACCTTGAGCTTGGCACCGGTTTCACCGGCGATGACTTCGTTGACGACCTTTTCGATCTTTTCCGGAGTCAGACGGTCAATACCTGTCTGAAGCCCGATGTCGTCAATCTTCCTGTCGAATATCTTGTTATACACTGCTTGATCCTCCTTGTGATCGGGCTACCAGTCCTTGCAGTGGCGAACGCCCTGAAACTCAGACCCGATGTAGACACGGGAGTACCAGCCGAGAATGGCATGGCTGAGCCTGCCGAACGGAATGAAAATCAACCACGCGATGCCGGTGACAACATGCAGAACGATCATGAACTGATAGTTGAGAATCTGGTGATACGCCAGAAAACCGGTCAGGAACGGAGCCACGGCGATGATCAGGGTCATCCAGTCCTTCCAGGTGGTCACGAAGGCCACTTCCCGGACGGCGATGCGGCGGTAGGCGAAGAAAGCCGCAGCCAGAATCACCAGCACGGTCATGGTATCCGCAACATGATCGGGCAGAGCCACCCAGGAAACGCCGAACCACTGGTTCCAAAGATCAATATGCGCGCCCAGGAAAAGGGGCACGGCCAAAAGGCAGATATGGAACACGAAGGTAGCCACGGTCATGGCCGGATTTTCCTTCCAGCCCAGCGTGGCGAACGGAGTGATCCAATGCATGATGGAATTAAAGCCGTAGGACGCCTTGACATAGGCAATGGAAGAAGCGTCCTTTTTCTTGGCTTCGCCGTACAGCGAGGCCATGCGGTACAGGCTTCCCAGAATAAAGACGGCCCATCCGAGCCATGCCAGGGGGCCGGTAACGATGTCGTAAATGCTATGATACATTTCGTTCCCCCTTATTTGAACTCATTCACATCGACGACGATGCGATGATATTCCTTGCCGTTGCGGGCCTTGACCAGCACCTTGGAACCATCCGGGCTGAACGCGGGGTCGAAACATTCGTCGAACTCTTCGCCGAATGCCTTGCCGTTGACCATAATGGTCTGCTTGTCGCCCATGTCCACACGTGCGGCACAGTTGGAGCTATCCGAGCTGAACACCGGACGCCAGATCATTTCAAAGCTGCCGGGCCAGAACTTGTTGTCGCTCATCACCTTGTAGCGGCGGTCGTCGCCACGGGACACGGCAGCGGCACGCTGTCCGTCCGGGCTGACGGCCACGTCGTACACAACGTTGGCGGTCACGTTCCAGGGAGTGTCGTTCTTGACGAGGGTAAATTCGCCGTATGACGGCGCACATACGGCCCAGATGTCGCCCTGTGCGGTGAAACGCTGCTTCCAGAGTTGGGAATACTTGGGCTGCCAGAGTATGTTGTCATTTTCGGCCAGGCCCCATTTGCCGCCTACGCGGACTGGTGCCACAACAGCGCCGGAGACCGGATTATAAGCCGGAGCCCATACGGCGTTGTAGGATGTTGCCCACTTCTTGCCGTCCACGGCAATGGAGTAATCATACAGGGAGGTACGAACCTCGCAGGCAACGCTTTTGGAATCCGGGCTGAAGGTCGGGCTGTACACGTTCATGACGGCATCACCGAACAGCTCGCCATCCACGGCCAGTTTGAACACGCCTTCCTGAAACTTGTAGATATCAGCCTGAGCCAGAGCCTCTACCTGAACGGCAGCAGCCGTACGGGAACCATCCGGGCTAAGGGTGAAGTTGTTGGCGTTTTCATACATGGTTTCCCAGAGCTTGCCGTCCACGGCCATGCCGTACTTCATGTCCTGCTGCACGGCGGTAGCCACATGGCCTTCCGCACTCTTCAAATCCCAGGCAAAACCGTATCCCTCTTCCCATGTTTGTCCATCGACGTACACGAACCACTCCATGTCCTGCGACACGTATGCGGCCAGTTTGCCGTCTTCGGTAAACTTGGGGCAAATGACTTTTTCATAAACGGTTTCGCCGAGCTTTCCGTTGACACACATTGTGAATTCGGCGGGCGCGGTACAGGCGACACATGCCACCTTCTCGCCATCCGGGCTCACGTGCCACTCTTCCAGCCACTCGGAACCCTGCTCACAGTCGGAAAACGTTTCCTTTCTGCGGCCCGGCTCCCAATTCCAGCCATTGGTGTTCTGCATAATATTCCTCCCAACCAGTCTACTACATTCGTCGACCATGCCGACAACGTGCAGCGAAAAACGCTTGCGATGTCGTCACAACAACATCGACGCCGTAGAAATAATCGCCACAACCAAAGGGATTTGCGCACCGGAACAACAATTCCGAGCTTGCGCAAATCTCTTAAAAAAAAGTGAAACTCAGGCGGTGAGTTACCATGCAACTCGAATTTCCGCAATCGGTATTGTCAAAGAGGTCCTATGCGGCTCTCCTCCTGAAACGCCCCTTTCTATCCCTGAATTGCGATTGATTGCAACCGGATCGCGGTAGTCGATATGTTTTTTTTGTTCGCAACAAATCTTTGCCGTTTTCGTTTCCGACAACTTGAATTTTACTCACAGGGCAGGCTAGGTTACGACAAAGCACTATATTAAAAGGAGTGACCATGCCGTTCGTAAACATTCGCATCACGCGTGAGGGAGCCAGCCCGGAGCAAAAGAAACAACTCATTCAGGGGGTGACCGATCTTTTGGCTGACGTGCTTGGAAAAAGCCCGGCCACGACATTTGTGATTATCGACGAAGTTGAGACCGACAATTGGGGCATCGGCGGCAAATCCGTTACCGAGCGTCGAGTTTTGGAGAAGTAAGGAGGCCTCCGGCGGCTCAAGAACCTTTTTGGAAAAAAGGTTCTTGAGAATCTCCCAAAACTTTTATCGATTCAGCGGCTTTTGCCGCTTCATGGGTAGAAGGAGGATACGTCAGGGCCAATACCTTGGAATTAATACCACAGCGTTGCAATGGGCGAGAAGCGTGCGCAGACAAGGCGTGAGAAAAACGGCGGGGACGACGCGTACAAAACGTACGCGAGGCTTCGGCGTTGACGAAACAACGCAGTATACGTGCGCTGATCACACAAAGACAAAAACGCCCGCCCCTAATCGCCCTGCACTCTGACGGGCGAGAAGCGTGCGCAGACAAGGCGTGAGACAAACGGCGGAGACGACGCGTACAAAACGTACGCGAGGCTTCGGCGTTGACGAAACAACGCAGTATACGTGCGCTTACCGCCCGTCAGAGAGAGTGAGACGGACGTCTGCGATAATAGCTTGGGAACTGTTGACCAGAACAGGATTGAATTCCGCTTCGAGAATCTCGGGAAAATCCATGGCCAATTGGGACATGGACAAAATAATTCCTTCAAGGGCTTCAAAATTCACAGGCCGTTCTCCCTGTAATCCCTTGAGCAACATGTAGGATTTTATCTCGCGGACGATGTCATGGGCGTCGCCGGATGTCAGTGGCACAAGGCGGAATGCAATATCTTTGAGGATTTCAACGTAAATCCCCCCAAGCCCGAACATGAGCAACGGGCCGAATTGCTCGTCCCGATGAAAACCGACAATGACTTCCCGGCTGTCTGCCGGAGCCATAGCCTGCACAAGACAGCCTGCAAGATAGGCATCCGGGCGCATGCGTTGGGCGCGTGCCGTGATATCCTTGAACGTTGTTGCCACGTCTTCCGACGTATTCAGGTTAACCCGGACCCCGTCCACATCGGTCTTGTGCGAAATCTGGGGCGAGGCAATCTTGAGGGCTACGGGATAACCGATGGCTTCGGCAGCGGCCACGGCTTCCTCGCTGGAACGGGCCAGTTTGGTTCGGGGCGTGGGCAGCCCATAAGCATCCAGCACTTCACGAGCGCGAAACTCCACAATCTCCGTTTCTCCCTGAGACAACGCCTCATCAATCAAACGGCGCACCGGTCCCGTATCCTTGGAGACGGAAGGTATCGTGGATTCAGGACGATGCCGCCACAATCCATATTCATACATGGCCGCAATACTGGTGATAGCCGGTTCCGGGAAGGCGTAACAGGGAATACCTGCCTCGCGAAGCTGTTCCCGGGCCGAAGCTACCCGCCGGTTGCCCATGAAAACCGCAAACACGGGCTTGCCATAACGGGCAGCCACATGAATGACTGCATCGGCAATTTGTCCAATGTCTGCCGAGCCTGTGGGCGTGAACATAACCACAAGTGAATGGACCATGGGATCCTCGGCCACTATTTCCAATGTCCGCCGGTAACGGTCCGCGTCCGCATCCGCAATGATGTCCACAGGGTTGTAAAAGGCCGCATAGCTGGGCAACACCTGCTGCAAACGCTGCACGGTGTGGGGCTGCAAGGAAGCCATGCTCAGACTGGACCGCTCCACAGTGTCCGCAGCAATAATGCCCGGACCGCCGGAGTTGGTGATGATGCCGACGCCCGGCCCTTTGGGCAGGGGCTGTTCGGAAAAAGCGCGGGCAAGATTGAAAAGTGTTTCCACGTCACCCACACGAATGATGCCGGATTTGCGAAATGCGGTGTCATAAGCCTGATCCGATCCGGCAATGGCTCCGGTGTGGGAGGATGCGGCCTTGGCTCCGGCCGCGGTGATGCCGGACTTGATCATGATCACCGGCTTGTTGCGGCTGGCGATACGGGCCTGCCGCAAAAATTCGTCCCCGTGTTCCACATTCTCCACATAACCGAGAATGACGCGGGTCTGATCGTCATTGTTGAGATGACGCAGCATGTCAGCCTCATCCAGAACGGCCTTGTTTCCAAGACTCACAAACTTGGAAAAACCGATGCCCGCCCCCAGTGCCCAATCCAAAATGGCTACGCACAACGCGCCGGACTGCGAAAAAAAAGCAATGTTGCCGGACTCCGGCATGCTGGAGGAAAAGGAAGCGTTCACGCCGGCCGGAGCGTTGATCATGCCCAGACAGTTTGGCCCGAGCAACGCCATTCCCGATTTGTGGCATAGTTCGGCCATCTGTTCTTCCAGATGGTAGCCCTCGCGACCAACTTCCTTGAATCCTGCAGTGATGACGATTACCGAAGCACATCCCCGTGCAGCAAGCTGTTCCAAAGCCGACATGACGGCATCACGGGGAAGGCAAATCACGGCAAGGTCCAGCCTGCCGGGCAGGGATTCGACATCCGGCACAACCTCAAGGCCAAGAATTTCGCCGCCTTTGGGGTTTACAGGAATGAGGCGGCCCTTATACCCGGCCTCCAACATGTTGGACAACACGGTATGCCCGATCTTGCCTTCCGTGGCGGAAGCCCCTACCACGGCAACGGCGTGCGGTTCAAAAAAAGCGCGCAGCGTATCGGTTTTGGTCACAAATTTCTCCAGAATCTCAAACAGAATGCGCAACAGGGTACACGCAGACGCCTTGCGTAACAAGTCTGGAACATAGCTGACGCCCGGCAGGAAGACAGGTTACTTCCCTTCCGTTCCTGATTTGTTGATGATGATTACATCGCCGGGAGGAGCGACGGTCTTCCCGGTTGCTGTAGAACCAACTGTACCCGAATTTTCATTTGAAGAAGACGATGCGGAAACTTCGCCTGACGAACCTGAAGTTGTAGAACGTCCCAACTTTTTCAATTTCTTCAGCAACTCTGGTGGCATGCGCTCTTCATTGGCTTTCCCCGAGCGCACACCATCTATGTAAGAAGAATAGTCATCACGGATTTCATCAGCCGAGGCTACCGCAGCAAAAAACAGAACGAGAGTAAATGAGACTGCAACAATACGCTTCATGACACACCTCACATGGTACCGGTCTGATAAATGGTCTTGATCTCGGCTGCCGTCAGTTCTCGGTCGAAAAGATAAACCTGATCAATCACACCGTCGAGGCAGAAATTGTTGGCCCATTCGCTATCACGGGCCCGCGTGGCGCCAATAATCAATGGATTATTGCTGGTTATCGGAACACCTGTCGAGCCGGGTGACGAATATGTGCCCTCAAGCGCTCCATCCAGGTACAAACGCAGAGTGTAATTGTCCCAGGTCAGGGCAGCATGATGCCAGTGATCCCGATCATCGCCGCTATTTTGCAGCACGGTGGTGCTGACAACGGAAATCGGCCACTTCCATCCCCCCGCATGCAAGGTAATTTCCCCTTCCAGTACAAAACGGTTGCCCCGGGAACGCACAAGGCGAAGCATGTAATCCGGATCATCGTAATCCGAATAGATGTTTCCTTTGCGCAGTAGTCCGTAGCGGTTGTCGCTGTTCCTGAATTGGTTGGGATTGAACCACAGGGAAACCGAGCCTTGCGGAGTCAGGTCCATGGAACTTTTATAGGGGATGAGGATGTGTCCGGGACGCCGGTTTCTGTTCAATCGCCCAGTCCGCAGACCGGGCCCACCCGAAGCCGTGACCCCTGCAACCCATTCCGCATAATACAATTGCTCGGCGCCGAAACTATGCGGATTGACAGTTCCATCCGCCGAAGAAATGGCATTGGCATCATGGATTCTGTACCCGGCACCTTCGTCAAGCGCCCACCCGGCGACATAATCCGATGGGACTTTGTTGTCCCATGTAGCCGGAGTTGTTGCCGTTTCTGGACGGAATGCCAATTTCCATTCATCCATCTGCACAAACTGCGTTGCCGCGCCTGTGCCGGAGGTCCATCCCCAATAGATGGTGTTCATCTGATTATGACGCGTGGAATCAAGTGCGATCACGTCCACAAAATCCGGGGCCACGTCGAAATCCTTGGTCACATCCTTGTAATCGCTTTCCATGGTATCGTTGGCCTGACGAATCCAGCCCCGCAGGCTGTAAAGGTAGTATCCTGCGGCGTTGGAGGTTTCGGAACGATGCAACTCGATCCGGGCAACAGCCACATGGCTCCCGTTGTATCCGTCCTTGAGCCAATTATTGTAGGATCGATAAAAATAACCATCATTGCCGATGCCGGAATCACTCCAGTCATAACAATTTCGAGGCTCCCAGGAAGTATCAACTCCAACGCCGTGCCGGTTGTCATCATAGTGTGGTCCGCGCCAGCAATAATCGCCGGTTTCGCCCCAATACACGAAGGCTACGTGGTCGTAACGATTAGAATCATCATCACGGCTGCCCGGATTGCAAATATTCCCGGACCCATTGTAATAAATATCGAACTCGGAACCGATTTTGGGAGGACTGATGCCCTTACCATCGACACCTTTGCCTGCATATCCCAGCAGTTCCCCCATGGCAGAATCGCCGCCGCAACTCCGCAAAGCGTTGGTCGCAGCACTTTTGATGGTAAAGGTAATACCGTCACCTTCGGCATTTTTATCGAAATCAAGAACAAAATAGGTGCGCAGCCCCGTTCCCAGACCACATGCGCCATCCTTGCAGGCAAATTTGTTTCCCTTATACCAGTGGCACCCATACGCGGCATACTTGTTGTTGCCGAAAATTACCGTGGTCTTGCCTTCATCATCCTTGGTGGTGGTAATGCCCTCCTTGCCTTTGCCGGTAACAGTCTCAAACTCATCGCTGTCCTCATCCGACGTTATCGGCCCGTCCTCTCCGTTGGAGGATGTCGGGGCATTGAAGGAATACTCCACCGTGGACGTGGTGGGCGAAAATTTGGTACAGGCCGTCCCCACGGAACGAACCTCGAAGTCCGGCCTATTGTCCGTAAACGTCAGAGTAAAACTACTGCCGTCATCCAAAGTATAGGTGGTGGCGTTCATGTCCGCTATGACCTGATCCGCAGCGTCCGAATCTTCGGCGGCCCGCAATTCGCTCATGGCGTAGCGTATCCCGGATTCGGCAATATACCGGGCACGTCTGGCGCAATCCGGTTCGGCTGTGCCCACGGACGACGTACTTACAAAGGAAACGATCCCCGCGCCCAGCAGTCCGAGAACCACTACGCCGAGAATGATGTAAATAATGGCTACACCGCGCCGGGAACTGCCATGCGCGGCAAGGGAAATCCGTTCTGTCTCGTTCTTCTGATTCCGCATGTCCGCTCTCGTTCGTTAAGGGGCAAGATGCACGAAATTCCGCGGCATGACCCGCAAGGAATACGTCGTATCATTCCCATTGCCCAAATCCATACCCAATGAAATATGCAAAGCCGTTATTTCGTCGCCGCTGCTGCCGTCCAGATCCGCAGTATCGGCGCTTATGGTGCAGTTGCCCAAGTCGTTAAGGAGCAAATACTCTCCTGTCCCGTCCCCCGGATCCAAATACATGGTGCCGTTGGAGGAATAGTAGCGAAGTGTTCTGGTGTTGGGCAGGGCATTCACCGACGTGGCATAAACGATTCGGTCATTCTGGACCAGAATATTGCCAAGGCCGCTACGGTCTTTGCAGTCACGCAGTTCGATATTGATCCGTTCCAATGCGTTACTCGTCTTCGGAACGATATCCGAAGAAATTTTGGCAATAGTGAAACCGCGAATGCCTTCCACATAATAATATCCGGCCACCGAGCCCACAAAGGAAAGAATGACCAGAGAGACCAAAACCTCAAGAAGCGTGAACCCCGAATTGCGCATGGCATATTCTCCTAGAAGTTCACAGCGGTATCGGCCGCATCCGTTCTGCTGGGCGCAAGTATTGTGGTCAACGAAATCCCGCCCGACTCCCGAACAGAAACCTCAAGCAGCGAGCCGGACGACGATTCGCTCCCTCCGGTTCGGGGAAAGGACACATAACGCATGGTCACGACCCCGGACGAAGCATACTTGTTGGAATTATTATTGGTTACCAACTGGGCCAACGCAGTATCGCGGGAACTGTCGTCATTGATCAACTGCACATAGTCCGAAACCACACTTTCCATGACTGCCTGTGCGCTCACTTCTTTGCGGCTCCAGTCGATCTGACGGGGAGCAAGCGTCACCTGCCTGCCGAGCAGAATGACCACAAGGGCTGCGAGAACGCCCACCAAAACGATGGTGATGATGGTCTCCAAAAGGGTAAAGCCGGCTGTGCGCTGTCTGGTCATTGGATGAATCCGGTTTCGGGTTCGATGGAAAAGGAATGGCTGTCGCCGCTACCCAGCACCGTGAGTGTAAAATTCACAGAGGTTGACGGACTCACCTTCGTATTCACGCTTTCGCTTGAATACGAGGAATAGGGAATCCCGTATTGGTCAAAAAACACGGTAAAAGCGTCCAGCGCCATATTATGATCGGCCAGCGCAATCTTGTCTCCGCTGGCGCCGGGAAAAGATTTGCGATCAGAGGCGCTGTTGGGGTTTGTCCCGGTGAAGAGCCAGTAGTCGGTGGCATCGCAACGCACTCCCCAGACGGAAGACTGCTTCATGGCCCGAGTCTGGGCATAGCGCACGCGGGAAAGCACTTCCATGCGCTTGGTGGCCAGTTCGGCGGCACTCATGTCGAACATTTTTGTGCCAACCACGGCGGCCAGAATGCCAATGATCACTACCGTCACCACCAGTTCAACGATGGTAAACCCGTCTTGGCCCACATGAAGCCCCATTCTGCCCTTTGCACCGATATTCACGGCATTTCTCCACTGCATGGACGATATCTCCCAAAAACCACCATACCCCACTCCTCCCACGAAGTGAACCCCATACGAATCATCTGCAACTAGCCGAAATGCCCTGACGGCTTGATCTTTGCCCTGTTCTGTGAAACATCCCAAACGGTGAACAAACAGACAAAAAATACGGTTTCCGCCATCATTCTGGCTGGCGGCATGGGGTCTCGGCTGGGCTATGTGAACAAGGCTTTTATGAGCGTTGCCGGCACACGGATCATTGATCGACTGCTGGCTGTCTGCATCCCGCTGTTCGACGACATCGTCATAGCCTGCCGCGACACAGAAACATTTGCCCTGCCGGGCGTACGGGCCGTTTCCGACCGCTTTGAGATACGCAGTTCACTGACAGGGCTGCACGCCGGATTGAACGCCATCCGGTCGGACCGGGCGTTTGTCACGGCCTGTGATGCGCCGTTTCTGCAGCCGGAAATGGTCAAACTGCTCGTACAGGAAGCCGGGGCCGGCAGGGAGCCTGCACCAGACATCGTCATTCCCCTCAAGGAAGACGGCCATTATGAACCGTTGTGCGCCATCTACTCAAAACGCTGCCTGCCGCACATTGAAGCGCAACTCCGCTCCGGCAATTTGAAAATAACGGATTTTTTCCGACACGTTGATCTCAGACCCGTCCCCGCCCAAAACCTGCGTAAAGCCGATCCCGAATTACAATCTTTCATGGGCGTGAACACGCCGGAAGAATTGGAACGCGCCCGTAAAAAATGATCACAGCCCGAACAGGCCGCAAATCAAGTCGGCCACACCCGGCGCGTCGTTTGCGGCAAAGCGCGGCACGGAAACCGAAACGGCATCGTCCGTAACCAGCGCCAGAATATTCCGTTCCCCGGAAGAAGCCTCCGCGCAGAGCGGCTGCTCATGACTCCCGCCCCAGTGGACCTCCACTTTCGGATGCCCTGAACGATAATATCCCTCGGTCAGCACGATATCCACATGGGAAAGGAATGAAGCAGCCAGATCTTCGGGCATGGGTTCCTGCGCAACATCACGCACCAACGCGACCTGCCCGGGCGAAGCAATGCAGACGGCGTCCGCACCACAGTGGCGATGGCGCCATGAATCCTTGCCCTCATGGTCGATGTCAAACCCGTGCGCATCATGCTTGACCGTTCCCACGCAAAGCCCGCGGCGCTTCAACTCCGGGACCAGCAGTTCCATGAACCGGGTTTTGCCTGACCGTTTCTTGCCGACGACACACAGGACTGGCGGCACATTTGTTTTGCGGTTACCCATATCCATCCCCCTATGCCACCGGCTGCAACACTTTACAAGCCGCAGCGCGGATGACACAATCGGCCAACGGGCAAAACCCCGCCCGCACCCGGCGCACATGGAGAATCCTCATGAGCTTATCTCTTGCCCAAGCCTTGGACATCATAGCGGAACATGCCCGGCCGGGCCGCATCAACTCTTTGCCGCCAGCCATCACCCATGGACTTGTAGCCGCAACCGATCTCACGGCTCAGTCCGACGTGCCGGAATCCGCCCGATGTGCCCGCGACGGCTTTGCCATGGATTCTTCCCAGGCTGCCGAGGCATCATTCTTCAAACCCACATCATTTTCCCCCAGCCATACGGTCCATGCCGAAACAGTGGACCCGGGTTCCATTGCCAAAGGTTTTGCAGCACGGGTCTTTACGGGTGCGCCGGTTCCGCTGGGAGCGGATTGTGTCGTTCCCAACGAGGATGCTTCCATGCGTAGCGGCAAACTCATGGTCACCAGTCCACCACGAGCGAATGAATATATTCGGGCACCCGGAGCCGACCTGCAGGCAGGGGCTTTGCTTCTGGAAGCCGGAGGGCTGATCTCGCCCGCGGTTCTGGCAGCCGCCGTGCGTTCACGCATTCATGAAGTCGAAGTATACGAACGGCCATCCTGTCTGATTCTTGCCCTCGGCAGCGAACTGGCAGACCCGGAAGACGTCATGGCCGAAGATGAAGGATTTCCTGCGGACAACCCGGTACTGCTCCGATCCCTGCTTCGGGAACACGGAGCTGGAGCCAGCGTGTATCAGGTTCTTTCTGACACCATGATGGATATCCTGGGTGCGCTGGAAAAACCCGAAGCACGGCTGGTAATCACCACGGGAGGTACCGGCGGCAGCGAACGGGATCTTGCCGTACAGGCCGCCGAGGAAGCCGGTTTCTCCATTCTGTTCAAAGGAGTGGACATGCGGCCGGGCCGTCATTGTTTTTTCGCGGAGCGAGACAGCACACTTCTTTTCGGGCTTCCCGGACCGCCTCCGGCTGTATTGGCCTGTTTCCGCACACTCGTATTACCGGCCCTTCGGCTCATGCGCGGGTTTGCTGAACCGGACCGTTCGGTTCCTGCCATGCTTACCAGAGGATACACGGTTCCTCCGGGGCCTGTTCGCCTCATCCCGTGCGCTCTCGACCTTCGCAATTCAAGAATCATTGCGACTCCGCTGGATGATCCGAAACTCGCCCCCATGCCGGTCATGATGAAAACAGGCGGTTTCATCACAGCACCGCCAGGCGTGATCATGAACAATGGTGATGAGGTCGACGTGCTCATGCTCAGGCCACGCCTCTTTTCATAATTTTCCCCACTACCCTACGGTTTTCTCCAACCGGGTTGCGCGAACTCCTGCTTTGTGCCATGCAGCATAGAGGGGAGAGTTCCATGAACAGATTGCTTTTTGCCACGCTTCTGGTAGTGGCCTTGCTCTCATCTCCCGCATTCGGCGGGGAGCCTTTTCCGGACATCGTGCTCGGCGGTGAAATGCCGTCCGTTTACAGGGTGTATCTTGAAACGAACAAAACGCCTCCCAAATTATCGGACGTGGCTGCCCCCTACCTGCTCATCTATTTTTTCAATGTATACTGCGAGCAGTGCGCCAAAGATATTCCCAGCGTCAACAAGGTATTCGAACTTCTGGACGGGCAGGGATTCTCCAGCCGCATAAAAATGCTCGGTCTTGGGGTGAACAACTCGCAATTCGAGATCAACTTCTTCCGCAACAAATATTCCGTTCCCATGCCCTGCTTCCCGCTGCAGGATCCGATCGCCAAGCTCCACCATGTCGACCCCGAGCACCCGAACTACGTACTGGTTTATCTTAACAGGAATAAAAAACTGGAAACGATTTTCCATAAGGAAACTCCCATCACGACCGCAGAAAATCTTACCACGGAGGTTCTCCGCGCAGCAGGCTATGGCAATTAGAGGCCTTGGCATGGAGCCACATGCAAAAGCCATTTCCCCAAAGTCTATTAAAAACGTATGATTTATAGCATTTTTTACAATTCCATCTGTGTAAAAAAATTCACATTCAAAAAAAATAACGCATCAAAAATCTTTGTTGAACAACAAGTTATAGAACCACCGGCAAGGCTGCTGAGACAGCACCCTCCAGGGTTTTCCGGCATCAACCTACAAGAAATAATTGAAATAGCCTTTTCCATTTCTGTAGGAATTGCATAAGTGGTAATATGGATTATCCACCCTAGAAAACAGGCGAATTGGAAATGAGCGATACACAACCGACGTCAGTGCCCCAAAATGATGAACTGTTCATTGCCCGGCAACCCATCTTTGACCGCGACAAAAACATCTGGGCGTATGCATTAGCCTTTCAGGGCGCCCCGGAATCGTTTTCCCCACTCGAAACCAATGCGTCCACTCTGGACAAGATCGTCAGCGCAGGCTCGGAAATCATGCCTCCCGACAGCCGCGCCAGCAAAGCGTTAATCCCGTTATGCTGCGACGTATTACAGGCCTGCAGTCAGGCCCATCTTCTGAACGGCTCGCACATTGTGCTGCTCACGGCTCCGGCTACCGACCCATCGGCCATAAGTCCCGTTGCCACAGCCATTCGCAAAAACGGCTCATGGGTTGCACTGGATTCATCCATGGAACCCGAGAGCTTTGAATCACTGATTCAGCATGTGGACATTCTCGCCATGTCCATGAAGAACAACTCCCCAAGCGACGTCATTGCCTTCAAAAAACGGATGAAGGGCTTCACAGGACAACTGCTCATTACCGATGTCGAAACATGGGAGGACTATCAGGGCACACGGGCGTTAGGCTTTTCCTTTTTTCAGGGCGCATTCTTTACCCGCCCCTTCAGCTTGACGGAACAAACGCTGAACAAGGCGTCCATTGCCAAGATTGGCCTGCTTCGGGAACTCAACAGCACGGAAATCGACATGAACCGGCTCGCGGACGTCATCGCTACAGACGTCAGCCTCAGTTATCGGCTGCTCCGTTATATCAACTCTGCGGCATTCGGCCTGGCCCATCGCATAAAATCCATTCAGCAGGCAGTCTCCTTGCTGGGCATCACGGAAATCCGCCGTTGGGCCATGGTGGTGGCTATGACGGACATGGATAATACCCCCAAAGGGGAAGAGCTTGCGTATATGGCGCTGCAACGCGCGCGTTTCCTTGAGCAGATGGCAACAACACTGCATGGCGTGAAGCGCCCTGCTGACCAATTCTTCCTGTTGGGGCTTTTCTCCCGGCTGGATGCCCTGATGGGACACGACATGGATGCAACCCTCAAGGACATCCCTCTTGATACGGACATTCGCGAGGCCCTGTGCGGCAAACGGGGCAACGATCTCGGCGATGCGCTCGACATGCTTGACGCGGTGGAAAAGGCAGACTGGGAAAATGCCAACAAACTGCTGCTCAAATATCAGGCATGTTTTACCGAAGCCGCAACACAATACCTCAAGGCATCCACATGGGCTTCCAGACAAATGACCGACATGGGCTGAAAACAGGAGGACTGTCATGGAAAAGCACATTCTCGTCACTCTGGCAGAAGGGCATACCGGTTCCTATGCGCTACGTTTCGTCAAAGAGCTTTTCACCAATCTGGACGACGTACGGCTGACGCTTTTTTATGTTACACCGCGCGCGCCCAATTGGAGTATGGACACCCCGGACATGACACCCACCTCGGATGTGGCGCAGGAAATCCGACAGATCAAGGCAAACAGAGAAGCGCCGACCTTGAAAAAGGCTCGTCAATGGCTTCTGGACGTAGCCGGATGCCCACCGGAAAACGTGGAACTGAAAACAGTCCAATCCCGCAAGGGTATCGTGCGAGAGATCATCGATGAGGCGCACTCCGGTCTCTATGACGCCGTAGCCCTTGGCCGCAAGGGTTTCTCATGGTTCGAAACCCTGTTTGAAGACAGTGTGTCACACGAAATCCTCTGGCGGGACATTGATTTCCCCATCTGGATTTGCAAGCGCCCTCCCGATGGCGAACGACACAACGTGCTGCTTTGTCTCGACGGTTCGGCTCCAAGTCTGCGCATGGCCGACCATGTCGGTTTCATGCTCAAGGAGCGGGAAGAACAGGCGGTAACGCTCTTTCATGTCGCAAAAGACAAAGTCCCCCTGAATGGCAGCCTTCAGGAAATGTTCAAACCGGCACACGACGCGCTGCAGGAGAACGGAATCCCCGAAGAGCGCATCGAATATAAGGTGGTCACTTCCAAAAATGTGGCCCGAAGCGTTATCAAGGAAGCCTGCCAAGGAGACTATGCCGCCATAGCGCTCGGCAAACGCGGAACCAACCCGACACGCATGGAAGCGTTTTTTCCCAGTTCGCTTTGCATCCGGCTGCTGCGCCTCTGCGAAAATACCAGTCTTTGGATCAGCAAATAGTCCCTCAACTTTCCACTTGACCATGCGCCTTGCTTCATTTACAAAAATCGTCCTCGCCAGGATAGCTCAGTTGGTAGAGCAACTGATTCGTAATCAGTAGGTCGTGAGTTCAATTCTCATTCCTGGCTCCAGAGGATTATTAAAGGATTCAACAGCTTAACTCAGTAAAATGAGCCGCGTTGAATCCTTTTTTTGTGCCTTGGTATACAGGCTGGTATACATTTGAGTGCAAGGGGATGCACTGGGGTGGTTGGGATGTATACCCCATATAGCTTAAAAGGGATAACTGCCATGGCTCCCGTTCCGCCACGACGAAAATCACAAATTCGAGTCGCATCGATTCAACCACAAAAACAGCTAGGACATTAATCGGCTAAGATTAATGTCTTTTCTTTTGGGTCAGTAAAAAGGCGAGTTGGTGCCTCCTAGCTCTCAGTTCAAGGAGCTTTTGTTCTGAAATTTAGAACATTATCAGCGATGACGCATAGGCCATTACAGCTTGTTGCTATATTGTTTGGGACAAGGGCAAGAACTACATGTTCTATGCGCGAACAACACTCCTCACAGCAGCCAATAAAGAAAGTGATTTTATATCTACTTTGTACTATATAGCCAAACAATTAAATTTTAAAATACACTGCATAAGGTTGAAAAATGCCACCACTCAAGACTCAACTCGATAACCAGGATGAAATCCGCGCTGTATTCCAAGAGGTAGGTTTGAATTGGACAATTGGTGATGAGCCGGTTGATGTTCGAATGATTTATCTTCCTTGCGCTGAAGGCCAATGTGATACTTCGACATTTTTTGAATTGGTCGAGAGCTGTCTTTTAACGAACTTTGTATACTCTCATGAACACATCGAAAAAAAATTGGATATTGAAAATCCAGAATCCGCAGAAGTGTTGTTCAGGAGAGCGGTAGGCAAGCTTAGCCAGCACACTGCGAAGGGCGAGCTTGGAGAGTTGATCTTGTTCACGCTTCTTGACGTATATCTTGAGGCTCCCAAAATTTTGAGCAAAGTGTCGATGAAGACTTCGCGCAGGATGCCTGTATACGGAGCGGACGCAGTTCATGCTCAATATGTAGATGGGGCGCTTCGACTCTATCTCGGAGAGTCGAAGATGTTTCAATCATTTACCGGAGCAGCCACAAAAGCAACGGAGTCTATGGGAAACGCTCTTGATACCTATACTAATGAATTTGACTTGATTGAATCATTCATTAATTTCCCAGACATAGACGATGATGTGAAGGCAGATATGCTGTTGTTATTAAATCCGTTCTCGAACAGGAATGTACAAGAGGAGTCGATATATTCGCCCTGTTTTATCGGCTTTGCTGAACCTACGTGTTTTGAAGATGAGAAAACATATCTCGATAGCTACAAGAAGAAGGCTAGCGGGTATATTCCTGATTTTTATACTAAACTTCGAGCAGCAGGTGGGCAGTGGAAAAAAACCACTTTGCTTATGCTCCCGTTTTCTTCATTGGATGATGTTGTTGATGGATTTAAAGAGCACATGGGTATTGAAGAATGAGTAATTTTTATACCGAATTATCAAACAGTATCAGACTTAGTGAAGGGTACAAAACGGCTTTAGACACTCTCTTCAGCAGCTACATAAAGAAAATGGCGGGAGAAGAATTTGCTTTAGATGAAGGTATAGTAAAGAATCTCGCGACCTCTCTACAGTACTTTTATCAGTCGGAAAATGATGATGACAGGAAGGCTGGCGCAGAGATTTTGTCGATGCTGCTGTATGTCTACGGAGAAGATACACATGAGTTGGTTTTTATCGCTGATCATGTTTTCAACGAGGCTGGCGACTTTCCCAACATTGTTCTCCTCAAGAACAAATTTCCCAATGTCCAGTTTAAAGTAAGTGCTTTTGATGAGGTAAGGCAAGACCTCCGCATGTCTTTAAACAGCGTCGATGACATTAACCACCCTCTTACAGATTACCAGCGTAGTCTTTGGGAGAATCTGGAAGATGGTGAAGATGTTATTACTGCTGCCCCCACTTCTACTGGCAAAACGCACATAATCCTTCAATATATTGTTGGTGAGGTTGCTAGTCGTACTGAAGCTTTTGCCGCAATCATAGTTCCAACTCGTGCTCTGATTTCTGAAGTATCAAACAAAGTCTATGAAATTGCCAATGGGAAAGGCAATGCTGGCGACATCGACATATGCACTTTCCCGAAGGAAGGTGCATATGGTGCCAAAACCATTTTTGTAATGACCCAAGAGAGGCTGTTCGAAGCATTACAATCGGACATCCTTTCGTTCAACTTTTTGTTCGTCGATGAGGCACACAACATTTCTGATAAGAGCCGAGGGGTTCTACTGCATATGACTCTTCAAAAATTACTTGAAGGCGGCATGCCACAAGTTGTTATCAGCATGCCTTCTCCACGGTATCTTAACGCCTTTAGTTCTATCTTTGAGGACGCAGAATTTACTCAACAAACGACACGCCTTTCCCCTGTTGCGAAAGTTCTGATCAACATTAGATTACAGGGGAGAAACATCAATTTTACAGCCCGAGATGGTGGACATGTTGTCTCAGTGCCGAAGAACTTTACAGGAACTAAGTTGGCCAACATTGCTTTTAGGCTGGGAAATGGTGAGAGCAATATTATCTATAGAAACAAGACAGATAGCTGTGAAAATATAGCACGAGATATTTCAAATTTGATACATGAGCCAAAGAATAGTCCTCGTCTGCACGAAGCGGCTGATTACGTTTCAACGTCCCTGCACCCAGACTTTACTTTGGCTGAGAATTTGAGGAAGGGGGTAGCCTTCCACTACGGCCCGCTTCCGGGGGTGATCCGACGCATGGTTGAATCCCTAGCACGCGATGGGGAGATCGACTTCATAGCCTGCACCAGTACGTTAGCAGAAGGCGTCAACCTCCCTGCTAAAAATTTGTTCTTGCAAGATCCAAAACAGATCATTCTTTATAAACCCTCTGAACGTATTGAGGATGTAAGGCTTGATAATATTACAGGTAGAGCTGGACGAATGCTTGAGCACTTTTCTGGTAACATTTTTTTAGTAGATTCAAGCAACTGGAAGTACCAAGACTACTTCGATGAACGGAATGAAGAAGCAGATAGAATCCCGACATATTATCAGGTGTTGAATGATAATCCTGAAGGGGTAAGGGAAGCTCTGCGTGGCGAATATGATCATACTGAGGATGGTCAATACACTTACTATGCTATCGCGAACAAATTGCTTAAAGAATTTGAAGCAGAAACACTCACACAAACCCTAACAGCTGATGAAATCAGACTTTCTCAGCAAGCAAAAGAGGAGCTTGTAAACGAAGTCAGTGAGGCTTCCAAGAGGTTGCAGGTTGACTCTTTCACTTTGGAAGCAAATCCTACGGTCGGCTACATCCAGCAAAACACTCTTTATAATTTTTTACGTCTTCGCGGGGAGTTATCAGAGTGGGCGTTGCCTCACCCTATGGCAGGAAATTTATATGATCAGATCGAAAAAATCTGCCAAGAGCTAAATCGCTTTGGCATCTTCCTCCCTACAAAAAGTTCTGTTCGTTTTGCTTGTGTAATTGCACGAAAATGGATTCAAGGAGATAGTCTCAGATCAATCGTGAGTGAACAGATTGCGCGTTGGCCAAATCGTGGCTGCAATAGAAATGTGAGGGACGTTATCGCTACCGTCAACACCGACATCCGTTTTAAGATGGCTTCGGCATTACGCTGTTACAATATGATTTTCACAAACATTTCTCAGGCTCAAGATACACCTGTTGACAGTGTGAAGCTCCATGGCTTCATCGAGGCTGGAGGATGCGCGGACCGGTTTATCCAATTGGTAAACTTGGGTCTTTCTAGAGAGACAGCCCTAGAAGTTCATAACATTTTGGCTGCTGACGTAGTAATTTCAAATGTAGAATCACTCCGTGTGTTATATCATGGGGAGAACTTGTCTAATCTTCACCCAATAACCAAGAAAGAAATCGAAAGAATATTATTGTAAGCCATCCATAGACGCTGCGGCCGTCATAATGATCTTTTTTGCTCGTTTTTCGTCTACGAATTTATCGCGAATTTTGACGAAAACACTGTAGCTCAAATACGTCTTGTTCAAGTTGAGTTGCTGCTTTTTGCCGTCTTCATCAATGCCTTTGATGATTAACGTAGTGCAACATTCGTTATCTGATAGGTAGTCAACTGCATCGAATAAATTCTCTTGGGAAAATCCATCCTCACCGAAATCTGAGATAGTAAGTTCAAGCTTTGAACTACTTGCCATGAATGGAGAGGAGCTTAGTCCTTTAAAGATACTTGGCAATTCATCACCGCTAGCACTCAACGAGGCCGGGTTCACGCTAAATCTGACTTCAGTGAATTCCACCAAATCGTTGATTTTCCCATATTCGCGCTCTTTGGACATAGGCTCGACCAGAATTCGTTCAGTTCTATCCTTTTTAAACTGCTGCAAAACATTGTTTGCCACACTCCTAACGCTTGCGCTTGGGCCAGTCGTGAAGCCCAACATTGCTTTTCTATCTGGTAGGATCAAATAATAATATGGATCTCCAATAATCCCTTGATTCAAGGTGACACCTGAAAAGGTTCCATCTGACAAAGCTCTCGCCTGCCAAGTGTTGCGTTCTCTCACAACAGAGAGGAAGAAGGACTTACGACCTTTAAAAGCTGTTTCATCATATACCTTAAGCAGGTGCTGTTTCTCTCGCACATTGAAAATTCTTACGGTGCTCCCAGTCAATGTGTTGGCTTGGTAAATTGAAATGAAATCATCAAAAAAAGATTCGCTTGCATCTATCGAAAAAAAGCGAACTGAAATTCTCTTTTTTATTTTACTCATAAATCCACCTACAACTAAATTGATTACTCATAATAGTGAAGCGTAAGGCAATCAGGGCGTAATGAAAAGCTCTGTATTTACGAGATATTACGCAACACTTAATATTAAACAGTTTTTATTAGCTTTGTCCAGAAACGTATATTGACCATAAGAAATCGCAAACCCGATCATAATACCTTCTTCTGCACTTCCATAAAAACGTTCGCGAACCGCTTCACAGCCTTCCGGCACATGGCCATCAGTCCCGGCGCTGTCCCCATCCCGGCAATCGTGAAATAGCCCCACTCCGCGTTCTCAAAGTCGCCGTCCAGGACGACGCAGCCGAAGAACAGGCCCCTGCCGTTGGACTCTGCCGCAATCCAGTGGGAGTCCGATTCTAGTCGGAAGAAGTGCAGCCATATCTCCTTGTCCTCGAACGAGACGCCATCGGTCCCGCCGATCCTCTGCATCTTTGCTTCGTGCTTCCTCCATCCCTCAGCCATTCCATCCCCCTCCGTGCCGTTCCGACATTACATCTCTGAACTCACGCACCAGCCAGCCGTCCTCGATGCAGACAACGAACGGCCCCGACCTGAGCTCGGTCAGCTCTGCCAGCGAGAAGTATCCCCACTCCGCGTTCATCATGTCGCCGTTCAGGACCGCGTAACCGAAGAACGTGTCCCTGCCGTCGAACTCGGCAGCGTACCAGTGGGAGTCGCCAAGGAAGAAGTGCGCCCAGATCAGCTTCTCGTCGGCGGGCGTGTCCTCGGTCTCGTACAGCCTGGGCATCCTAGGCACCATGCCTTTGCGCTTAGTCGTCATGCAGTGCTCCTGCCGCGCCGCCTGGGCGCGGCTGCTTCGCAAGTTGTTGGATCATGCCGGAGAAGGATCGAACAGGCCCTGCCC
>CAJXRQ010000013.1 GCA_913060505.1 uncultured Desulfovibrio sp. | reverse complement strand
CCGAGTACAAGCGGGTGTGAATTTGTTCCAGCGAGCCTTCCGTACGGATATCGCCGAGGTCCACAAGCCGGACACTGTAGTCGCGGGTGGGTTGCTTGAACTTGTAAAGCTGTTCCCGAATGGCACGCGGCCCCCGGGCCGCACCGATGCGGCCGCAATTACGGCTAACGCCTTTGTCCTGTGGGCAACCCATCAGAACATGCGTGGCGTTTGCAAGCTCGTCCGGCCCTTGGGAAATGATATCGGCCATGAATCGGTCGTTTGGGTCATGGCGTGTCACCGCGGTTCGGCAGGGAATGAGCAGCTCGCGTAAGGCTTCGGCTGTCAGCATGACTTCCGGATCGGAAACGGGATTAGTGCCGGGCATGGGCTACCCCCCTTTTGATGACGGTATGCACGTGGTTCTCTCCGTAAAAATAGAACATGTCCCGGTAATCCTCTGTGTCCAGTACCAGAAGGTCCGCCTGCCAGCCCGGTTCGATGCACCCCACCTTGTCCAGTCGCAGGGCATGGGCGGCGTTTTGCGTTGCGCTGCAAAGGGCCTCGCCCACGCTCATGCGCATTTTCATGCAGGCAAGCGAGAGCATGAGCGGCAGGTTCAGGCACATGTTGGAACCGGGATTGAAGTCCGTGGCGATGACAGGGATGCAGTTGTTATCGATAAGAGATCTGGCCGGGGCAAAGGAAATATCCAGAAACAGGGAAACGCCGGGCAACATGACCGCAGCCGTATCGGACTGGCCGATGAGTTTGGCTCCTCGTTCGCTCGTGGCCTCCAGATGGTCCACGGATACGGCGCCTAATTCAATGGCCGCCTCAAGGCAGCCGATTTCGTTGAACTGGTCTGCATGCAGGCGGGGCAACATGCCGTGATCACAAGCCAGTTCCAGCAGGCTCACGGATTGTTCTGGCGTAAAGTATCCCTGTTCGCAGAAAATATCGCAGAATCGCGCATGCTTTGCAGCCTCAGGTATCATGCTCCGTACAAGGTTCAGGTACGCATCCGTTTCCATGTCCTTGGGGACGCCATGCGCGCCCAGGAACGTAGGCACGACATCTACGGCATGGACTTTGTCCAGCTCAGTCATTGCGTCCAGCATGGTCATTTCACTTTCAACATTCAGACCATAGCCGGTCTTGGCTTCCAGTGTGGTTATGCCGTGGGCCATGGCCCGGTCCAGACGCTCCACGCCCTGTCGGACCAGTTCCGATTTTGTGCTTTTTCGCGTGGCCGCAACCGTGCGGGCTATTCCGCCGCCTTGTGCCGCTATTTCTTCATACGATGCACCGGCCGTGCGCAGGGCAAATTCGTCAGCGCGATTCCCGCCGAAAAGCAAGTGCGTATGCGCGTCCACAAGCCCGGGGATTACGGCCTTGCCCGCTGCGTCCAGTTCAGCGCCTTTATGCGTTGCGGCCAATTCCTGATCAGGCCCTATGGTTTCAATGTGCCCATCCCGTATCAGTATGGAAAGGTCGTTACGGATGGAAAGGTCGTTCAACCCCGGTCCCCGGAGTACTCCGGGGCGGGGCGAAACAATTTGCGTGGCATTGCGGATTAGCAGGGAACTCATAACGGTATTCTATCCGGTTATCATGGGAAGGTTGAGTCCTTTTTCATGCGCACAGGTTATTGCCGATTCATACCCTGCATCCGCATGGCGCATGACGCCGGTCGCCGGATCGTTCCAGAGCACCCGTGCCAATTTTTCATCGGCCTGTTCCGTGCCGTCGCAGACGATGACCAGACCTGCGTGCTGCGCATATCCCATGCCGACACCGCCTCCGTGGTGGAAACTGACCCATGTTGCACCGGATGCGCAGTTGAGCAGGCAATTGAGAATGGGCCAATCGGATACGGCGTCCGATCCGTCGCGCATGCCTTCAGTTTCCCTGTTGGGGCTGGCAACGGAACCGGAATCCAGATGGTCGCGCCCGATGACAACCGGAGCCTTGAGTTCGCCGGTGCGCACCATTTCGTTGAACGCCAATCCCAGCCTGTGGCGGTCGCCCAGTCCGACCCAGCAGATGCGCGAGGGCAGGCCTTGGAAGTGTATGTGCTCACGAGCCATGTCCAGCCAGTTGTGCAGGTGCGCGTCGTCGGGAATCAGTTCCTTGACCTTGGCGTCTGTCTTGTAAATGTCCTCGGGATCACCGGAAAGCGCGGCCCAACGGAAGGGGCCTTTACCCGTGCAGAAAAGAGGGCGGATGTACGCGGGAACAAAGCCGGGGAAGTCAAAGGCGTTTTTCAGCCCGGTATTGAACGCCTCCTGCCGGATGTTGTTGCCGTAATCAAAGGTCGGAATTCCCATTTTCTGGAATTCCAGCATGGCCTGAACATGATCAACCATGGATTCGCGGGCTGCTTGCATGACTCCGGCTTCGTCCGTTTTTTGCCGCTCTTCCCATTGCTTCACGGTCCAGCCTTTGGGCAGGTAGCCGTTCAGAGGATCATGGGCGCTGGTCTGGTCCGTAACCGCATCAGGACGAACGCCGCGCGCCACCAGTTCCGGATAAATATCGGCCGCATTGCCCAGCACAGCCACGGTCACGGCTTTGCCTTCGGCGCAGGCCCTTTCAATGATTTCCAAACCGTGTTCCAAGCTGTCAGCCTTCATGTCCAGATATCCGGTGTCCAACCGTTTTTGGATGCGCTCCTTACGGCATTCCACGGCCAACATGGAAGCACCGGCAATCTTGGCGGCCAGCGGTTGTGCTCCGCCCATGCCGCCGAGGCCGGCGGTCAGAACCCATTTGCCTTTCAGGTCGCCGCCGTAATGCTTGTTGGCCATGCTGGCGAAAGTTTCATACGTGCCTTGCACAATGCCCTGGCTGCCGATGTATATCCATGATCCGGCAGTCATCTGGCCGAACATCATCAGGCCCTTGCGATCCAGCTCGTTGAAATGCTCCCAGTTGGCCCAGTGCGGAACAAGGTTGGAGTTGGCGATCATTACACGAGGCGCATTCTCGTGGGTGGTGAACACGCCTACGGGCTTGCCGGACTGGATCAGCAGGGTTTGATCGTTTTCGAGCTCTCGCAAAGCCTCGACAATCTTGTCGAAGCATTCCCAGTTGCGTGCAGCGCGGCCGATCCCTCCGTAGATGATCAGGTCTTCGGGGCGTTCTGCTACCATTGGATCAAGGTTGTTGTGCAGCATGCGCAACGGAGCCTCGGTTTGCCAGCTTTTGGCGCTCAGTTTCGTGCCGGTGGGGGCGGTTATGATCCTTTTGGACATGTGGTTCTCCTTTGAAAGCTATGATGAGGGCTGGAACACGCCGCCGAAGCTGAAGCGCGAGCCCGGGTAGAGCAGTTCCGCATAGGATACAAGGCGGTCGCGGGACCATGTTTTGCGTCGTAGCAACAAACATGGTTCGTCCGGGCCAATGTTTAGGAAACGTTGTTGTTCGCGGTTGGGGCGTACTGCGGTCAGTTCGTGCTCGGCCTTTTGCAGCGGCGCAGCCTGCATGAGGTAGGTATGAGCCGTGGTGGTCGTGAAATCCACTTCAAGATATTTGGGGGCAGTTCGCAGGTCTACATAGCGGTCTTCCAGCTGAATGGGTACGTTGTTTTCACTGTGCACCACCTTGGAACGGGCAATATTTTTGCCCTTGCCGAAAACATGCGCCGTCAGCGCCGATTCCGGCTCGGCGGCCAAGTAAAGAAGTTCACAATAGTAATCGCCGCCGCGATTTTTGATTTCATCCGCTATGTTGGTGATGACCAGCAATTCGCTACGGGGCGTTCGCCGGGATACGAATGAACCAAGGCCGCGCTGCCGGTAGATGAATCCCTCGGCGGCCAATTCCTTGAGTGCCCGGTGAACCGTCATGCGACTGGCGTCGAACTGTTTCATTAACTCGGATTCAGCAGGAATTTGATGCTCCGGAGGCCAATCGCCGTTTTCGATGTGAATGAGGATATATTCCCGAATTCGGGAGGAAAGGCTTGGTTTCTTGGACATTCTTGACTCCATATGGTGGTGTATATGTGTTTTTGTAGATATGTATATACATTTAAATGAGGGGCAGCGCAAGAGGAGAGGGGGGCAGTTTTCGCTCTGCGACTCTTGTTTTGTCGGTTGATAAGGTAGTCTGGTGCGGTTGAACACTGCCAAAAAAGGAGTTGTTACGATATATGACTGTATAAAGAACTTTGTATCGATAAAACTTAAAAGTGTCCTCAAGTGTCAACTATGTCAATTCAATTATATAGATTGATAATATTTATTTTTATTGTATATATGAGGTCAAGTCTCATGTTCCTATTATTCAATTTGAAAAGGAGAACTGAAAATGAAGAAGATTACAGGATTGATCGTTGCGCTTTTGTTGGTAGCGTCTGTTGGCTCGGTGGCATTTGCTTATGGCGATACGGCGTCAGGGAGAGCTACAGCTACTTCAATTAACCTGTGGTATTATGATGGTAATAATTACCACGCGACTTTAGCATATCTTACAAACATAACAGACACGGAAGTGTCTTGTACTGTCAACTTTTATTCCTCTGATGGCGAGGCTTACAACTCGGTGCTCAAAGTCTACAAAGGAAATAAGACCGGTTCATCTGTTATCCTGACTGATGAAAGCAATAGTTTTAAAATTCCAGCCCATTCAACAAGGTGTGTCGAATTTAAGGATCTCAGTAAAAAAAATAATACTTTTGGGTATGCAGTAATCGAATGGAGTTCAGCTGACACGATGGTAAATAAAGCTTTGATAGGCTCTCTGCGTAAATATGGTCGGGCTGGTGCCGGAACTCTCTTTGGGACTTGTTCCGAGATTAATGGTGGTCAACCTTTCTAACCCCTAGCTGAATTTATACGAAATATATGGCGGCGGCATCGTTTGGTGCCGCCGTTTTTTTTGTTTTGCCTGTAGCGAATGAGTTTATGTCACCTCCTACGCTCATTGATTCGTGTTGAACATTTTCTGGTTAGATTCCAAAATTAAAAATAACAAAAATCCTATTTATTACCTTATTGTGTCAATATGCATATATGTTTTGATTGTATTTAGTCATGGTGTATGAATATTTTCTGAATCTCATGTTCCTATTATTCAATTTGAAAAAGGAGAATTGAAAATGAAGAAGATTGCAGGATTGATTGTTGCGCTTTTGTTGGTTTCAGCTGTTGGTCCATCCGCATTTGCGGCTGGAGATATTGCTGCAGGGAGAGCTATAACGCCAATGGTTGAGGTAAGATATATTGATGAAACGCATCACAAAGATGTAAGAATATTTATTTCGAATATTTCAAACGCTACAGTTGATTGTTGTGTAAACTTTTATAGCTATGATGGAGATAAAGAGAATTCCAACATAAAAGTGTATACTGGTAATGACTCTGGTTGGAGAGCTATTCTAGATACTAAGGAAAACGTATTTAGTATTCCAGCTCATTCTTCGCGTTTTGTTAAGATTGATCGAACCTCTAACAAAGAGCAGTGGAAGTTCGGTTATGCTGTAATTGATTGGACCTGTGAAAATAAGATGGTGAATAAACCTCTGATGGCTGTACTACAAACAGCCTATCAGCAAAATGGAAATTCGAATGAGGGGATGTTTGCGGTTAACGGTGGCCAGCCTTTCTAGCCTCTAGTTGAATTTATACGAAACATATGGCGGCGGCATCGATTGGTGTCGCCGCTTTTTTTGTTTTGCCTGTAGCGAATGAGTTTATGTCACCTTCTACTCTCATTGATTCGTGTTGAACATTTTCTGGTTAGATTCCAAAATTAAAAATAACAAAAACCCTATTTATTACCTTATTGTGTCAATATGCGTATATGTGTTGATTGTATTTAGTCGTGGTGTATGAATATTTTCAGAATCTCATGTTCCTATTATTCAATTTGAAAAGGAGAACTGAAAATGAAGAAGATTACAGGATTGATTGTTGCGCTTTTGTTGGTTGCGGCTGTTGGTCCATTCGCATTTGCGGCTGGAGAAGGAGCTTCTGGAAGAATTATTGTTCCGATGGTTTCAGTGTTTTACAGGAGCGATCAACGTTGTCTTTTTTCAACTATAGCTTTGTCTAATATTACAAATGAGGAATTGAATTGTACAGTAAATTACTATGACGACAATGGTGATGATTACAGTTCAATTATTAATATATATAAGGGTAGCAACTCGTCGTCTGAATCAGAAATTGTAAGTGAATCAAATTCATTCAATATGCCAGCACATTCTACAAGAAGTGTTGTATTCATACAAAAAAAATCTGTACATATTCATGGTTACGCTATTGTTGAGTGGGAATCTTCGAATAAAATGATTGAAAAAGCCCTTGTCGGTGGGCTACGTCGGTATAGTATTTTTAGTAGCGGAAATAATGCGGACACATTTTCTTTTATTAATGGTGGAAGGCCTTTTTAGTTTTGCTGTAGTGCAGTAATTTTTCTGTAACCACAATAAAGTATAAAACAAAAGCGGCGACTCCTTTCGGTGCCGCCGCTTTCCTTTTTGTTTTCCAACCGTCTTTATTCCACCCAGTCGTCATCATCGCTGATGGGCGCAAAACCCCGGCGGATGGTGTTCTCGCACACGAGGCGCGGGTCCATGAACTGGAGCAGGTAATCCGGCCCACCGGACTTGGAACCGACACCGGACATCTTGAATCCGCCGAATGAATGCCGTTCCACCAGGGCGCCCACGGAGGGTTTGTTCAGGTACAGGTTGCCCACTCGGAATTCTCGCGAAGCCCGTTCCAGATGTTTCGGACTGCGGGAGTAAATTGCTCCGGTCAGGGCGAAGCGCGTGGAGTTGGCCCATGCAATGGCCTGATCCATGTCTTCGGCCTTCATTACGGCCAGCACCGGGCCGAACACCTCTTCCTGTGCGATACGGTGTTCGGGCGTGATGCCTTCAACAATGGTCAGAGGCACGTAGCAGGCGTCGTTGATTTTGTATTTGTCGTCCGCTTCGCGCTGGACAAGGATGCTGCCTTCCTCGGCAGCTATCTTGGCGTAACGCAGCACGTTTTTGGCTGCTGCCTTGTCCACAACCGGTCCCATATAGTTGGACGGATCCTCGGAGGGGCCGAGCTTCACGGATTGCGCTGCTTCCTTGAGTCTATGCACGAAACGGTCATAGACGTCAGCCAGCACGATCACCCGCGAGCAGGCCGAGCACTTCTGGCCCTGGAAGCCGAAGGCGGAGTAGAGTACTCCAAGAACGGCCTCGTCGAGATCCGCGTCATCATCAATGATGGTGGCGTTTTTGCCGCCCATTTCCGCAATGACCTTTTTGCATTGTTCCTGTCCGGGTTGCACCACAGCGGCTTTCTGCTGGATGCGCAGGCCGACTTCCATGGAGCCGGTAAAGGCGATGACCGATACATCCGGGTGTTCCACGATATAGTCTCCGATGACGGAGCCGCGGCCCGGCGTATAGTTGAATACACCGGCAGGCAGGTCTACTGCACGGAACATTTCCGTGAGCATCCAGCCCACAACCGATGACAGGCCGGAGGGCTTGTAAATGACCGGACACCCCGAGACAATGGCCGCGGACACCATGCCCACCGATATGGCGAACGGGAAGTTCCACGGTGCAATGACAGCGGCAATGCCTTTGCCCTGATAGAAATAGCGGGAATCCTCGCCCGGAGCTATGCCCATGCGTTTTGGCTCGCCGAGGCGGATCATCTCGCGAGCATAGTATTCGAGGAAGTCGATGGCCTCGCCCACGTCCGCTTGCGCCTGATCCCACTGTTTGCCTACTTCCAGAACCTGAAGTCCCGAAATCTTGTGGAGGTTTTTCCTGCACCAGTCGGCCGCGTCCAGCAAATACTGTGCGCGTTTTTTGGGAGGAACGTCCCGCCAGTCCTGATAGGCGGTCCTGGCACCCGTCAGGGCATCGTCAATTTCCGGCTTGCCTGCCTGGCAGATGGTTCCGATAATTTCAGAAGGGTTGGCCGGATTGTAGGAATCCAACGTGTCGTCCGTCGTTACCTCCTGTCCGTTGATGAACAGGGGGTATTGCTTGTTCAGTTCAGTGCGCCATTGTTCTATGGCTGCCGGATACGCTTCGCGTTCGGCCGCAATGGTGAAATCTGCAGGTGGATAGTTGTTGAAGGCCGGGATTTCCCCGTTCAACGCTTTTACTGCGGGGCGGCCTGTCTTGGTGCGGCAGGGCTTTTCCTTCAACTGGCGTTGCAAGGTCTCCTCGGGGTTCTCCAACAGCCTGTCCATGTCCGCTTCATCGGCGAATGTCTGCTTGAGGAATGATTCGTTAGCCGTGTTTTCCAACAGGCGGCGCACAAGGTAAGCCATACCCGGTATCAACTCGCCGTATGGGCAATAGAGCCGTACTCGCTTGGCGACTTTCTTGAGTCCTTTCCGCACGGGCTCGGCCATGCCGTAGAGCACCTGAAATTCGTACTGATGCTCGGGAACGTTCAGGTTCTTGGCCATCTCCATGACTGCCGAGATGGTGCGAATGTTGTGCGAGGCGCATGCGAAATGACAAATGTCGTTGTTTTCGAGAATGACCTTGGCGACCTTCTCGTAGTTTACGTCCGATTCGGGCTTGCGGGTCCAGACCGGGACCGGCCATGCGTTCTGTTTTGCCAGCACGGTTTCGTAATCCCAATACGCGCCCTTGACCAGGCGGATGGAAACCGGAAGGTTTTCCTCGCGCGCCCATTCGATGAAGTCACGCACGTCCTTTTCCGTTTCCTTGAGGTATGCCTGAAAGACGATGCCCAAGTGCGGATAGTCGCGATATTTGGTGCGCAGCCGCTTGTAAAGCTCAATGGTGGCTTCCTTGTACTTGAGCTGCTCCATGTCGATGCACATGAATCCGTCCATGTCCATGACCCTGCGATACACCGGCTCGACATTTTCCATTATGCCGCGCACGGTTCCTTCCAGATCCATGGGCTTGGACTGTGAATAGAATGCCGAGGGTTTGACGGCGACGTTGACCTTGGGAGCGTGACCCCAGTCAAGCTCTTTGCCGTTGTCAAGTCCTGCCCATTTGTCATATTCCTTGTGGATGGCATCGAGCACGTCAAGATAGCCTTCCATGTATGCTCTGGACTCTTCCTCGGAAACCGTCGCCTCGCCCAGCAGATCGAGCACAAAGGCGAATCCGTCTTTCCTGAGCTTGCGGATGCCTTTGACCGCTTCCTTTCCTTCCTGCCCGATAATGAATTGCCGGGCCATGCCTTCAATGTTGGAGCGGATGGTCTTGTTGAGAACCTTGGCAACGAGCCCGCCTCCGAGCTTGGTTTTTGTCGCTCCCCACTTGAGCACGTCCGGGATGTTGGAGTCGTCGCCCGCAAAGTATTCCTCAATGTGGCGGGAAAGGGATTGCGAGGTGTTCAAATAGGGGAGGACGTCCACAAAGCGGAACATCTGAACCTTGAAATCCTCGTTCTTCATGGACCAGTCCATGACTTTCCCTGTCCACCATCCTTTGTTGAAGATGGATGGCGCTTCCCCGGATATGGCCTGGAAGAATTCCTTGCCACGTGCTATGATGGCAGGGTCGATCTGCCGGATATCAATGCTCATTGCTCTTGCTCCCTGACTGGCGTATCAGTCTTTTTGCAAGGGGAACCCTCTGGTTTCCTTGACAGTTGTCAGCACAATGGTGGTGTTTGTGTCGCGAACGGATTCAATGGCTCCGAACCGGGCCAGTGTTTTTTGCAGGGCTTCGGTGTCTTCGGCACGAACCTTTACCAGATACGGAGCCTGACCGGCGGTGTAGTGCACTTCAAGCACTTCGGGAATTTTGGCGAGTTCCCGCCCCGTGTCGAACGAGCCTGCCGGCTCATCGGTATACACCTGCGTAAAGGCGGTGAGGGCCAGCCCCATGGCTTTATGGTTGATGATGGCCTCATATCCATGAATGAGATCTTTGCGCTCCAGTTTGCGCACCCGTTCCAAGACCGCAGACGGAGCCTTGCCCACTTTTCTGGCAATGTCTGCGTTGGAAATTCTACCATTTTCCTGAAGGATATTCAGTATTTTGATGTCAAGTTCGTCAAAAATTCTTTTATTCATAATAAGCAAGAATAATCTTCATTTTCTGTACTGTCAATAGTGTGGTCGTTTCCCGGGGTGCTGCTTTCGGCAACAGCTCGGGCCTCTTTGCGTTTCCTGTTGCACTCCGCTATATCATGAACTTGAGTTCACTCTTTTTTTCAAGGAATAATACAATGGCCGCAGCCAAGAAGAGCGCTACCTCCGATTCAGGAGCATCCATGCAGGTTTTGCCGGAGGGCAACACTGTGCGCGTTATTCTTTCCGGCAGGCTGGATGCCGTGTCCGTGGCCGGAATATGGGATGAGGCCGTGGGCTCGGTCTCTCCCGGCAATTCGGTTGTGGCGGATTGCTCCGCGCTGGATTATCTGGACGGAGCCGGTGTGGCCCTGTTGCTCAAGATGCGAAACCTTGCCCGTTCGCGATCCGGCGGCGGATTGGAGTTGGAAGGCCTGCGGGACCAACTGCAACAGGTCGTGAACATGGTATGGGATTCGGACCCTGCCTCGTGGCACAGCTTTCGGGGAGAGCGCCGGGGACTGGCTGTTATGCTGGGCCATTATGCCGAAGATATATGGCTGACCATGCGGTCCATGATTTCCTTTGTCGGTGAATCCATTTCCATCATCGGCCAATGCCTTCGCACCCCGTGCGCCATTCGCTGGCGCGATTTCTGGCTGTCGCTCATTTCTGTTGGCGTGGACAGCCTGTCCATCATCATGCTCATCGGTTTTCTCATGGGGCTGATCATGTCGTTTCAGTCCGCAGTGAGTCTGCAACGGTTCGGGGCGGAGATATTTGTGCCCAACATGTTGGGGCTGGTCATGTTTCGCGAGATGGGACCGTTGGTGACCAGCATCCTGCTGGCAGCACGTTCCGGTTCGGCCTTTGCCGCCGAGATTGGCACCATGAAGGTCAACGAGGAAGTGGACGCGCTGGTGACCATGGGATTGTCGCCCATGCGTTTTCTGGTGGTTCCCAAAGTGCTGTCCTCGCTGGTAGCCGTGCCGCTCATGACCATGTTCTTCAACTTCGCCAGCCTTGTGGGCGGTGCTCTGGTCATGCTCTCCATGGGCTATCCGTTGGTGACCTTTACTTCGCGTGTTTTTCATAATCTTTCGTATATTGATTTTGCGGGTGGGCTGTTCAAAGCATGTGTTTTCAGCCTGCTGGTTTCAGGCGTCGGTTGTCTGCGGGGATTGGAAACCCGCTCCGGTGCGAGCGCTGTAGGTGATTCCACCACCAGTGCGGTTGTGAGCGGCATTATTCTTATCGCCGTTGCTGATGGCGTTTTTGCCTTGGTGTTCTATTATCTTGGGATTTGAGGACACAGCCATGAACAATACCGATATCGCCATCCGGGTTCGCAACCTTACCTGTGCCTACGGGGACTACAAAGTTGTGGACGATATCTCTTTTGACGTGCGCAAGGGAGAGATTTTCGTCATTCTCGGCGGATCGGGATGTGGTAAGAGCACGGTCCTCAAGCATCTGATCGGTCTGTACGCTCCAGTGGCCGGAAGTATAGAAGTACAGGGCGATGACATCGTCACGGCGCAGGGGCGTGTCCGGGATGCCATTCTGCGGCGATTCGGAGTCATGTATCAGATGGGGGCCTTGTTCGGCTCCATGTCACTGCTTTCCAACGTGATGCTGCCACTTGAAGAGTTTACGGATTTGCCGTCCGACGCGAGGGAACTTGTGGCCCGTAGCAAGTTGGCCATGGTCGGTTTGCAGGACTTTGCATGCAATATGCCGGCTACTCTTTCCGGGGGCATGCAAAAACGTGCAGCCATAGCGCGTGCCATGGCTCTTGATCCGGACATTCTTTTTCTGGACGAGCCCTCGGCCGGTCTTGATCCCATAACATCGGCCGAACTGGATGCGCTCATCCGCACGTTGTCACGCAATCTCGGCATAACATTTGTAATAGTGTCCCATGAACTTGCCAGCATATACTCCGTAGCGGATTCTGTGATCATGCTGGACAAGAAAGTGCGCAGGATTGTGGCGCAGGGAGATCCTCGCGTGTTGCGGGATACTTCGGATAATGAGCTGGTCAGGCGTTTTTTTCATCGCCAGGCAGAAACGGATGCCGCCCGGGAAACTGCGGGCCGCGCTGAAACATTCGCCTCAAAGGAAACGTGAGCATGCGGCAATCGGATTATTTCAAGCTCGGCGTATTCGTCATTATCGGCACGGCAATGCTGGTCGTGGTGGTCATGGTGCTTGGGGCCGGAGAATATTTCAAGGAAACCTACACGATGGAGACCTACATTGCCGAGTCCGTTAACGGGCTTGAGGTCGGTTCTCCGGTCAAGCTCAAGGGGGTGCAGCTCGGATCGGTTTCCTACATCGGGTTTGTTGCCAACAAGTATGACGACAGCTACCGCTACGTACTGGTTGAGTGCGCATTGGAACCGCGTAAGCTTGGCAGCAAGACTCACCAAGAGTTTTTGAAAATGCTGGAGCAGGACGTGAAGCGGGGATTGCGGGTGCGGCCCACTACGCTTGGACTCACTGGGCAGTTGTATCTGAATCTGGATTACCTTGACCCGGAAACCAACAAGCCTCCGAAAATTTCATGGCAACCAGAGTTTGCCTATGTACCGTCCGCTCCCAGCACCTTGAACAGGCTTGAAGCAGCCTTGAGCAGTATCAGTGGTTTCTTGAGCGGGTTGAAAAAGGAAGATATCGAGGTCATCATTGCGGATGTGAAGGAAATTTCCGCTGCCATCACCCAGTTCCTGCGCAAGGCGGACGTCAAGAAGCTTGGCAAGGTTCTGATCGCCAATCTGCAGGAAACCCAACGTTTGCTGGCGCGGGTAAACGAGTTGTTGCGAGACCCGGCAGTGGAAAAGCTCATACCGGAGGCTGCACGGACCGTAGCGGGTGTTCGGCGAATAGTGGAAGCCTCGGAAAACGATTTTGTGGATACTGTGCATGATGCCCGGACAGCCATGAAAAGCCTGCGCAATGCGACCGGCCGTGTGGAAGAGGTTGTGGCGGACCCGGCCCTGAATGACCAGTTGCACAAGATAGCCTCCACCTTTGAAAATGTGAACCAGGCATCCGAAGATTTGCGGTCTGCTGTACGCAAGCTGCATGCCGTACTCTCCCGCGCCAATGGAGTTATGGCGGGACAGCAGACAAATATTGAAGCCATCATGAGCGATGCTCGGCTGCTTTTGCAAAATCTCAAGGAATTGAGTGAAGAAGCCAAACGGTATCCCTCCGGCGTTATTTTCGGACAACCTCCTCACAAGGTCGAACCGGGAGAAAGCAAATGAAATTGATTGTTCGGAATATAATTTTGATTTTGGCTTTGGCCATTTGTCTGTCTTCGCTGGCCGGTTGTGCCGGGTTGTCAAAAAAGGCGGTAGAAAAGCATCATTACTATCTGGAGGTACAACGACCGGAAGCCTCCGAAGTATCCGTACCGGACACCGTGATGCTGGTGCGAAGAATGCAGATATCTCCGTTGTACGACGGGCGGGAACTTGTTTATCGCATGGACGGCGGCCGCATGGAATCCGATTTCTACAACCTTTTCTTTGTGCCGCCCGTGGATATGATCAGCCAGAATCTGCATCACTGGATTGATGCTGCCGGTTTGACCAAGGAGGTTGTTGCCGATGCCAGCCTGGTGCAGTCCGACTTTATTCTGGAGGGCATGGTGAACGCCCTGTATGCTGATTTTTCCGACGGAAAGGCGGATGGAGTGGCTGAAATGCAGTTCTTCCTGCTGGACGCGCACAAGGACGATACGGTTTTGTTTTCCGGTCGTTACAAGGAACGGGTTCCCCTCAAAGGCAAATCTCCGGAAGCGGTCGTCGAAGGCCTGCGCAAGGCCGTGCAGACTGTTTTTGAGAAACTGGAGAATAACTTGCGGCCCAAGCTGTCGGCGCGCTAGACCGCTGTTTCAACCTGCCTAGAGTTCTTCGGGCGCGCCTTCCAATGCCTGCTCCAGGTATTCCCAACGGGCAAAGGTCTCTTCCAGCTTGCGCTCCAGTTCTTCCAGTTCATAGCGCAGGCTGTTGAAGATTTCTCCCCCCTGCTGATAGAGGTCCGGGTCAGCCAGACGTTCGTGCCTTACGGCAATATCGGATTCAAGCTGTTCTATGCGTTCCGGGAGTTTTATCAGTTCTTCGCGGTATTGTTGCAGCCGGTATTTATCTTTGTAGCTGAGCTTTTTTGCTTGGGCCGTTTCCTGCTTGGGAGCGGCCTTTTTTGCCTGCGGCTTGTGCTTTGCCGATTCCTGTTGCGGACGTTGCCGGAGCCAGTCGTCATAGCCCCCAACGTATTCACGGACACGGCCGTTGCCTTCAAAAGCGATGGTGGATGTGGCCACGTTGTTCAGGAATGTTCTGTCGTGGCTTACCAGCAAAAGTGTTCCTGTGTAATCGAGAAGAATTTCTTCCAGTAGATCAAGTGTTTCCATGTCGAGGTCGTTGGTAGGTTCGTCCATGACCAGAACATTGGAAGGGCGGGTGAAAAGCTTGGCCAGCAACAATCTGTTACGCTCCCCGCCGGAAAGAACACTGACCGGCAATTGCGCCCTGTCTGGAGTGAATAGGAAATCCTTGAGATATCCCAACACGTGGCGGCGATTTCCGTTAATATCGACGAAGTCCGAGCCTTCGGCAACATTTTCCCGTGCGGTTTTTGTCTCGTCGAGGTGTTCCCGGTGTTGGTCGAAATAACTGATTTCAAGATTTGCTCCGTGGCGGACAGAGCCCTGCAACGGTTCAAGCGTTTTGAGTAACAGCCCGAGCAGGGTTGTTTTGCCAACTCCGTTGGGACCGACCAGTCCGACTTTGTCCCCGCGCATGATCAACGCACTGAAGTCGTTAACGATAGGGTTTCCTTCATAGGCAAAGCCGAGGCCCTTGATTTCCGCAACCATTTTCCCGGTGCGGTCGGCCTCCTGAATGACCATGTCGGCCTGTCCCTTGCGTTCCCTGCGCGTGCTCCTTTCCTTGCGCAGTTCCCGCAACTGTCGGACCCTGCCCATGTTTCTTGTGCGTCGGGCCTTGATGCCGCTTCGAATCCATTTTTCCTCTTCGGCCAGCTTCTTGTCGAATTTGTCGTTCTGCGCCTGTTCAGCTTCAAGGGCAGCTTCCTTGCGCTGCATATAGGTATCGTAGTCGCACGCCCAATTGGATAAGGTGCCGCGGTCGATTTCCACAATGCGTGTTGCCAGTGCCCGCAGGAATGTCCGGTCATGTGTGACGAATAATAAACTCTGCGTTTGGCGTTTGAGAAAATCTTCAAGCCAGGTGATGGATGCGATATCCAGATGGTTGGTCGGCTCATCCAGTACCAACAGGTCCGGTTCGCATGCCAGTGCTCTGGCAAGCAACACTCTGCGTTTGACGCCGCCGGAAAGCGTATCGAATTCGTCCGCAGCCTGAAGGTGCAGATGGGAAAGAACGGTTTCCACGGTTCTGTGCACACCCCACGCATCGTCATCTTCAATGACCTGCTGGGCTTTTTCCAACAGGCTTACCAGTTCAAGGTCTTCACCCGTGGATTGTTCCAATGCGAGTGAAGCCCGGTGGTAATCGGCAAGATGTTTGCCCACGGCCCCCAGGGAAGAGCAAGCCACATCGTATACCGTGCCGTCCAGTTCGTTCGGCACGTTTTGAGGTAACATGGCGATGCGCACTCCCTGGCTCAGGGCGCGTTCTCCTGCATCCGGCGAAATTTCGCCAGTGATGATGGAGAGAAGGGTGGATTTTCCTTCGCCGTTACGCCCGACAAGGCATACGCGTTCTCCAGGTTCAATTTGTAGATTGACACCTTCGAGAAGTGGCGTTCCCGTATAGTTGATGGAAATATTCTGGAGGCTTACAAGCGCCATATTTGTGTTCCCGTGCCATGAAGAATAGGCTGGTTTTGACGATTTTTCGCTAAGCAAAAAAAGGGGGCCGGTGTCCGGCCCCCTGACATACGCTTTGCGTGGATTGGTCGCAAGTCGAAACCTGTTGCTGGAACTAGAAGCGCTCGAAGTCCTCTTCGTCCGAGTCGCCGATATTCAGCGCAACGCCGCCTTGCGAGGCTGGTGTTTTCGGTTGTGCCGCAGCAATGGGCCTGGGCGTTGTTTTTGCTGTGGTTGGTCGGGCAGATGCTTCCGGTGCAACTCCTGTGCTGTACGTCCGTTCGTCTTGCGCATGTGTTTTGAAGAAGGACATGGTTTGCTGCAACTGAATGGATTGCCCCGAGAGTTCCTCGGCGCTGGAGGCCACTTCTTCGGACATGGAAGCATTTGACTGGATAACCTTGTCCAATTCCTGAACGGCTTTGTTGATCTGCTCCGCGCCGGAGTGCTGTTCATTGGTAGCAACAGATATTTCCTGAACCAACTCGGCTGTTTCCGAAATGTCCGGCACCAATTGTTTGAGCATGGTTCCGGCCTGTTCTGCTACCTCAACGCTTTTAGTCGATATTTCACTGATTTCCGCTGCCGCACCACCACTACGTTCCGCCAGTTTTCGGACTTCCGCCGCCACGACCGCAAATCCTTTGCCATGTTCACCGGCCCGGGCCGCTTCAATGGCTGCGTTTAAGGCCAGCAGGTTGGTCTGTCTGGCTATTTCTTCAATAATGGTGATTTTTTCGGCAATATTTTTCATTGCCTCAACAGCTTCTTCAACGGCGGTTCCTCCGACCTTCGCATCTTCCGCAGCCTTGATGGCCAGCCGCTCAGTTTTGGTGGCGTTTTCCGCGTTCTGGGTGATATTCGACGTCATTTCCTCTATGGAAGCGGAAACCTCCTCAATGGCGGCAGCCTGCTCCGTGGACCCTTGCGAAAGAGTCTGGGCTGCGGCATTGAGTTCCTCTCCCCCGGCGGAAACGTTTTCTCCGGCCGCCTTGACCGTGAGTACAATTCCGAGAAATCGTTCGACCATGGTCACGAAAGCATCCCGAAGGGTTGCCAGCTCGGCGGAGAAGCGTCCTTGAATATGGGGGTTGAGTTCTCCGTCGGCCAGTTCCATGAATTTACCCTGAAGGGCGTGCAGGGGAGTCGTAACCATCCTTCGGATGGCGAAGTAAATGATAAGGACAGTTGCCACCAGCCCTATTATTCCGGCGATCAGCAGGAAATGTTGAAGTAATCTCGCTTCGTGCATGAGGTCAGCTTCCGTGACCGAAAGCGAGACAATCCAGCCCGTGGACGGCACATCGGCAAAGGACATGTATTTGTTTTCACCTTTCCAGTCGTACTCAAGAAAGCCCTTTTTGCGGCGCAAGCTTTCCTTGATGAATGCATATTTGGAGAAGTCGCTGAGAATGAGCTTCCGGTCCGGATGCGCCAGAATTTTTCCTTTCGGGTCCACAATATAGCAATAACCGGACTCTCCTACCTTGATGGGATCAATGAATGCCTTGGTGAAAGCGCTGGCCAATACGGACATGCCCACGTAACCGGTGGTTTTTCCCTCTTCCTTGATGGGCACGGCCAAAACCAGCCGGGGCTTTTGCGATACCGGAGAGAGGGTTATGTCGGAGATGTATTTTGCCTTGCCTTCATTTATCAAAGCATTGAAATATGCTTTCGAACGGTAGCTTTTTCCGCGACCGCCCGTATTTGTGGTCACCACGGATACGCCGCTGGCGTCATGTACGAAAAACGACTCGATAAACGGGTCATCCTCTTTTGCCTTGCGCAGGAAATCGGTGGCCTGCTGAAAGTCCTTTCCGTCGGTGGCTTCGACAATAAGCGGACTGTGGGAAAGAAGCTTCAGGAACAGGATCCGTTCGTCAAGCCATTTGTCCAGTGTTGTGGCAACACTTTTTGTGTTTTCGTTCAAAGTGCTTTGGGAGAGACTGAGTGTAAGCTTTTGTGTACCGCCATCGACGGCAACAAGAATAACAATCATGAGAATGCATACAATGAGGCCATTGACCAGAACGAGTTGCTGTCCAAGACCAAGCTTCAATTTCATATAACCCTCGCTTTTTTGTTCGTAGTAGCATGGTTATCATTCCTTGCGGAAGTATAAAAAAAGAGAGCCTGTTAGCGGCTCTCTTTGGGGTACATATGAAGATCTGATTAGATATGCTTTGCTGCATTCATAAACGCTTTATGCCGCTCTCCATAGGGCGGATAGCCGAAAAAGGCGGAACCGGAAACCAGCACGTCAGCTCCGGCGCGGACCAGTTCAGGCGTGTTGTCCGGTGTGACGCCTCCGTCGATCTGGATGAGTGCCTTTGAACCGCAATTCGTAATCATGCCCTTGAGATCACGCAGTTTGTCCATGGTGAAGGGAATGAATTTCTGGCCGCCGAAGCCCGGGTTTACGGACATGAGCAAGACCATATCCAGTTGCGGAAGCAGATATTTGATGTTTTCCAACGCCGTATGCGGGTTCAGGGCCACAGCAGGTTTGCAGCCTGCATCCCTGATTTGTGCGCACACTCGTTCAAGATGGGGACAGGCTTCCGCGTGTACGCAGATAAGGTCTGCCCCGGCATCGGCAAAGTCCTGAATGTAGCGGCCCGGGTCTTCAATCATCAAATGGCAGTCGAAAAACAGGTTCGACACCTTGCGCATGGCTTTGATGATAGGCGGCCCAAAGGTAATGTTCGGGACGAACCTGCCGTCCATGACATCAAGGTGGACCCATTCAAGTCCGGCCTGTTCCAGTGCCTTGAGTTCGGATTCCATGTTGGCGAAATCCGAAGAAAGCATTGATGGGGAAAGAATCATGCCTGTCTCCCGAAGGGCTATTTGTCCATCTTGAAATCGACCTTGATCTTGAACATCCGGCTGGCTGGAAGGTTCAGGATCTTGATGCCGGTTTTTTCGGTGATGTCGTTCAGAACGGCTTCCACCGCGTCCATGCCCGGTGCAATCAGGGTGAACCAGATATTGAAGTCGTTTTCGCGCAGGTAGTTGTGGGTCACTCCGTCATGGCGGTTGACCTCGGCCACGAATTCGTCCAGCCGGTTTTCAGGCACACTGGCCGCGCACAGGGTGGACTGCCACCCCAGTTTCTTGGACTGGAAGTTTGCTCCCATGCGGCGAATGACGCCGTGCTGTTTGAGAGTACGCACTCGTGCCAGAACTTCGGCGCCGGTCAGACCTACCTGCTTGCCTACGGCTTCATATGGTTGTGAAACCAGAGGAAAACCGGACTGAATTATGTCGAGTATTCGTTTGTCGTAATTATCCATGCACAAATCCTAGGCGCGCGGTTTCTTCTTGGGTGTATACGAGCAGAGGGGTTCTTCCCGCAGATAGTGACCCTTCATGGTCTGGGCGCGGGCCCGGCAGCCGCCGCAAACACGTTCATATTCACAATGACCGCACTTGCCGTCATAGGTTTCGGGATTGCGCAAATTGAGGAATTGCTCGGATTTGCGCCAAATCTCCGGAAATGGTGTTTCCAGTACGTTGCCGCAGTTCAGGTCCAGATATCCGCAGGGTTGCACCTGGCCGCGGTGGGAGATGAAGCAGAACCCGATGCCTCCGAGACAGCCCCGACTGACAGCATCCAGTCCAAAGGTTTCGAAGTTTACAGGAATGCCTTCTTCCTTGGCACGCTGGCGCAGGATGCGGTGATAGTGCGGGGCACAGGTGGCCTTGAGCTGCATGTTCGTGGTCTTGCGGAAGTCATAAAACCAGTTGAGTACATCTTCGTATTCGTCGGCGGAGATGATCTCAGCGCCCAGCTCTTCTGCTCGGCCCGTGGGGACGAGCAGAAAGATGTGCCATGCGGAAGCGCCAATTTCTTCGCAGAGATTGAAGATGGTTTTGAACAGGTGCAGGTTGTTCCTGGTCACTGTGGTATTGATTTGGAACTCGATGCCTGCGTCCTTGAGGTACTGAATGCCACGCATGGAAGCGGCAAAGGCTCCTTTTTCCCCCCTGAATTCATCATGCTGGGTGGCTTCGGGAGCGTCGATGGATATGGAACAACGCTCCACACCGGCATCCTTCATCATTTGGGCCGTTTCCGGTGTAATGAGTGTGCCGTTGGGCGCCATGACGCAACGCATGCCCTTGTTTTTGGCATAGGCGATGAGTTCATAGACGTCGTCGCGCATCATGGGCTCGCCGCCCGTGAAAATGATGATGGGGCTTCCTACGTCCGGGAAGGTGTCGATGAGGGCCTTGGCTTGCGCCGTATCCAGTTCTCCTTCATATGGTTCGGGGTGCGCTTCGGCCCGGCAGTGTTTGCAGGCAAGGTTGCAGGACCGGGTCACTTCCCACGCGATAAGACGGCAGATCGGGCTGCCGTCCTCAAGCGTTTTTTGGGGCGGCCCTTCGGCTCCTGGGTGCCCTTTGCCATGGGGATGGCCGGGGTTTCCTCCGGGATGTCCTTCGGGCGGGCAGCCCTTGGGATGTCCGTGCTGTGTCATATGGTTATCCCTTGAGCGTCTCGAGGACGTCTTCTGTAAAGTATGTCAGGATCATGTCGGCCCCGGCACGTTTGATGGCTATCAGGGATTCCATGACTATTGCTTTTTCATCAATCCAGCCGTTTTGCGCAGCGGCCTTGATCATGCTGTATTCCCCGCTGACCTGATAGGCAGCCATCGGCGTATCGAAGCTGTCGCGTACAGTGCGGAGAACGTCCAGATAGGGCAGAGCCGGTTTGACCATGAGAATATCCGCACCTTCTTCCACGTCGGCCGCGGCTTCACGCATAGCTTCCAGCGCATTGCCCGGGTCCATCTGATAGGTCTTGCGATCTCCAAACTGGGGAGCGCTTTCTGCAGCCTCGCGGAACGGGCCGTAAAAAGCGGACGCATACTTGACCGCATAGGACATGATCGGTGTATTTTGATAGCCTGCGTTGTCCAGCCCTTCCCGGATGGCGCCAACGCGTCCGTCCATCATATCCGAGGGCGCGACGATGTCGGCTCCGGCTTCGGCCTGTGCCACGGCTGTTTGAGCCAGCAGGTTCAGGGTAGGGTCGTTGAGCACCTCGCCTTCCTTGCTGACCATACCGCAATGGCCGTGCGAGGTGTATTCGCACAGGCAGGTGTCGGCAATGACCACCAAGTCGGGCCATTTGCTTTTGATCATACGGATAGCCCGTTGAACGATGCCTTGTTCGTCATATGCCTGCGAGGCTAGTTCATCCTTGTGTGCAGGGATGCCGAAAAGCATAAGGCTACGCAGACCGTTGTCCACGGCTTTTGCAACCTGCTTTTCGAGTTGGGCCAGCGAAAGCTGGTATTGGCCGGGCATGGATTCAATGGGCTTGCGAAAGTCCGTGTCATCAGTCTCGGCTACAAAGTAGAGCATGATGAGATCCTGGGGCCGGATTTCAGTCTCCCGGACCATTTCGCGCAGGGTCGCGGACATGCGCAGGCGGCGGCCCCGATGGAATTCGAGCATGGACATGATGCGCTCCGTATTGGTTACAGCGGTTCGCCGCTGATTTCTTCGTCCGTAAGATAGCAAGCAGGATCCTCGGCCCAGAAGTCTTCATGAACGGCTTCGGCGCGGGCGCGGAAGTTGCCGCCACAGATGTTCAGGAAGCGGCATTTGGCGCAGCGGCCTCCCACATGTGGGCGCTTGTCTTTCATCTTGTGCAGCAATTCGATATTTTCGTCGGTCCATATTTCCGAGAACGGGCGTTCAAGCACGTTGCCGAAGGTGTGGTGGCGCATGAACTGGTCCGCGTGCACCTTGCCGTCCCAGGAGATACAGCCGATGCCCCGGCCCGAGGAGTTGCCCTCGTTCCACTGCAACAACTCCTTGACCTGCTCGGCGCGTGCCGGGTCTTCCCTGAGCAGACGGTAGTAAACGTGGGGACCGTCCGCGTGGTTATCCACTGTCAGCACTTCCTTGGGCAGTCCCTTGTCGAACAACGCGCGGGTCTGGTCCATGATCAGGTCGACCACCTTGCGCGTTTCCTGATGGGAGAGGTCTTCCTTGACGAGTTCGGAACCTCGGCCGGAATAGACCAGATGGTAGAAGCAGATACGGGGGATTTCCATGTCCTCAAGCAGTCTGAAGAGATGTGGGATTTCCACGGCGTTACGCTTGTTGATGGTGAAACGAAGGCCAACCTTGAGGCCTTCGGCCATACAGTTCTCCACGCCTTTGAGCGCCTGCTTGTAGGCTCCGGAAACGCCGCGGAATTCGTCGTGGACTTTCTCGGAACCGTCCAGGGATATGCCCACATAGGAGAGGCCCACTTCTTTGAGTTCGGCGGCCTTTCTTTTGGTGATCAATGTACCGTTGGTGGAGATGACCGCGCGCATTCCCTTTGCCGTGGCGTATTTGGCCAGGTCGGTCAGGTCTTCGCGGACAAGCGGCTCACCGCCGGAAAAAAGCATGACCGGGGCACCAAACTGGGTCAGGTCGTCGATGATTTCCTTGGCTTTGTCGGTGGATATGGGATCCTTGTGGGCACTGGGATCCACGGCATGGGCGTAGCAGTGAACACATTTGAGGTTGCACCGCTGGGTCATGTTCCAGACCACCACGGGTTTCTTGTCTTTGGAGAATTGCAGGAGATGAGAAGGGAGCTGTCCGGATTCGCGGCCATACCGCAGAGCATCGGACGGCTCGACCGAACCGCAATATAATTTTGAAATGCCTATCATTGAGTTGTTCCTCGCTATATAGTGTGTGGTTGAGGTATCACAAAAGGCGGTGCCCTGAAAGCCGAAAAAAAGGACGAAACCCGAGGCTTCGTCCCTGTTCAGGCCAACTATGAAATAAGACCCTGTTTTCGCTTGTCAAGAATAATTCCTATTCTAAGATACGAACTTCAACTCGACGGTTGCGCTGCTTGTTTTTGGGGGAGTCATTAGGAGCAATGGGGTTGCCTTTTCCATAACCCACAGTAGTTATCCGCGCGGGATCAATGCTTGATTTGGCTACCAGATAACGTTTGACGGCTTCAGCCCGGCGTTTGGACAGATTCAGATTGTATTTCGCTCCGGCATCGGAATCCGTGTGCCCGGCTACCATGACGGATTTGTTTTTGAGTTCTGGCGAGTTCAGCGCTTCTCCCAACGAGTCCAACAGAGGATAGGATTCCGGTCGAATCACGTCCTTGTTTACATCAAACAAGACATTCAGGCTTACGCCCTGTTGTCCCTTTTCCTGATTTTTGAGGTCATGCTCCATGGTCATGGCATCGGTCAACGGACGCTCTCCGTTTGCCGAAGTCGTCCGGGACTGCTGGGAACTGCTTTGAATGCCATTTGTGGTTGCTGGTTGCAGTTCGGCTGTCATGCCTTTGACGATTTCTTCCTTGTTGTTGGCAAAAGGCAAAGGTGCGCCCGGTCTGGGCAGCCAGGATTGTACCGGAATAGCCATGTCGTCCGCCATTGAGCGGATAAGCATGAATATCGGACTGCTCGGCATCCGTTGTTCATGCGAAGCAACGAACCAGTCCCGCGATCCTCGGAATTCTATTCGCCCGGATTGTGCCATGTCGAAAAGTAGCGCGCCGTTATGTGTCTCATAGATTTTTACTTGTATGGATATTTCAGTATCCCCAAGAGTGGAGCCATTAAGCATATGTGTTATAAAGCCTACCACGACAAGGTCCGCTCCTCGGCTTCTGGCAAAGGAAAGAGCTTTGGCGCGGCCGTGGAAGGTCCGGCCTGTAGCGAATTCGAAGATGGGGAACATTTGTTTTCCGCGCCAGTTTTCGTAAAAGATCCCACCGAGCTGGTCGCCGAGCTGTTTGTAGTCCTCAGTGCCCTCCAGCATATAAAACGGCAGGAACACCGCCGTGAGCGGTTGCAGCTGGCGGCTGCGCGGCTGGGCGCTCATGTATACCCGGGATTTATGCAGGGGGGCATCGGTATAGATTTTGGTCTGTTGCGTGAGGGAAGGGTCCACGTAGGCGCAAGCCCCAAGGGAAACGATGATGAGAAAAAGCAGGAGTTTTTTCATGGCATTATGGGATTAGGGTTTTTCCGCGCCCAAGCCTACCGACGGACTTTCGACGGTTTCGGGCATTCGCCATGTACGATAGCAAGATACGTACCGGGTTTCTATTGTAATGTGGTGGTAACGCTTGGGGCAGTGCCTATGGCTTGCATGAGTTGCTCGCGGGATTCCTCAAGCCCCTGCCGCAAAAGAAGACGTTTTCCTGTTGAAAGGCGTTTGAACTCGGGTCGGGAGGCCATGGTTTTCAGTCGGTCCATTTCGTGTTCTATGTTGGCTATCTGTTCGGCCAATTCCTGCCCGGGAGGACAGACTCGCGCTGCCAGTCTTGCCAATTCGTGGATTTCCGTGGCCATTTTCTGGAAATTACGCGGGTCCACCTCGCGAATCAGTTTACGATAGGCTCTCCAGGATTGCCATTTTTTACCTAACCATGTGAACATCGTGGCTCCTGTCAGGTTATACCTGCGGTGCGTTTCCGGTCATTGCGGAGAGCAGGGCCAGAATAAGTACGGCCATGGGAATGGCTGCGGCCAATCCTGCGCGCATGTACGATGTTTTATGCAGACATTTCCAGCCGATGACCGTTATGGCCATGTTCCACACGAAGATAACCATCATTTGCGCCTTGAAGATCGTTTCGTTGGCGATGGGAATATATCCCAGAAGGATCGGCGCTGTGGCGTATGTGGCTGCACGGAACGTCGCTTCAAATCGTCCATGTGCAGCCTTGAGCGCGGTAAGGAGCAGGTGGTGTATCCCGGTGGAAAAGAACAGGACGATGATCCACATGAACGGGGAAAACATGATCAGGGAAAACGGGTTGAATGCCTCAGCTTCCGCAGCAGGAAGCGCTTGGCCGTCAAAGCCTACGGAAGGCAGTATTCCGGTTTTGAGGAATGCGGCCTGCAAAATGTCATGCACAACAAGAATCATCAGGGCGAAAAGCAGAGGACGGGCAATGCCGCGTCCCAACGGCATGACGGAAAAGAACAGACGCGGAGAAAAGAGTACGCGCTTGATGGTGGTGATCAGCCCCGAAAAGAAACCGTATTTGTCCAACCGTTCGAAAGGCACTTCCACCATGGGCAAATCGTGGTCGCCCATTCCGTGCTCCATGTCGGTGTTTTCATGTGCATCCGGTTGGTCCCATCCATGATTCTGGTCGGTGGCATCGGGCGGTGGCGGCATATCGCCGATTTTGCGCCAGAGTTCGTCCCCAGGTTTTTCCGTCGGATCATGCAGCTCCGGCATGATGTGCTGTTGCTCGGTTTTGGATTTATCGGACTGAGTGCCGTTTTCCACTTCCGCAGCGTCGTGCAGTTGGAACTCTTCTTCCACCGGGTCCGCGCGAAACCGAAATTTCGTTTTGCATTTCGGACAGGTGGCAACAACAGAGCGAGGGGGAATTTTTGTTTCATCTATGGTGCGCGAAAATTGGCATTCCGGGCAGGTAATCCGCATCGTGGATCCTTGTTCTAGTCGGTTTGTTAGGAGTTATGGTCCTACCTAGTTTGTACGTGAGAATCAAGCCTGGGGCAATTGGCATCCTTCACTTTCGGCAAGGCGTCAAGTGTGGAGATCCTTGGGCAGAATCAGCATGCGGCATTGGTTCGGCTTTGCATATCGGTTCAAAATGGCTGTGCTCAGTTTGGGATATTCCCTGTTCAGCAAATGCAGGTTGTTCTTGCTGGCAGCCTGGTCGAAACGAGCCAGTTTTGCCTCCAGCTGTTGCTGGGTTTTGCGTAGCCTGCTGTAATGCATGATGGGAATGTCCAGAGCTATTCCCAAAGCCTGATCCACTCCGGCCAGTTTTTCATGGATAGGGCGTTCGAAGTGAACGGCGTTCGTATTGCGGAAAAGTCGCAGTTGCAAATCGGGCCATAGCCCCAAGCCTATTTTGGTATGCGCATCGTCCGGATACAGGGTTTGCCGGGGAAACAGAATCCCTCCCACCTGATCGTGCGAACAAAGCAGAGGGATCAGGTTCCAGTGTTGCTTCTGGAATAATTCGTCGCCGTCCAGATAAAGCACATGGCTCCCTGTGCAGAGGGAAAGCATGCGGTTGCGCTGGGAGGAGAAGTCGTCAAGCGGGTGAGCTGTCTGTCGGACCGGGACGGAGCAGGCTACGGCACGGGCTGGGACTTCGGGAGCATCCCAAACAATGCATAGTTCATGCACCCAGTTTGGAATCTGAGCAAAAAAAGCTTCCAGCTCCGGTTCGTCCGGGCTGAGAATCGCCGCAACGGACAAGGAAAGAGATGGAGCGGTTTCCGATCTGTCTGACAGGGATATGGCTTCATGCCCGACCCGCATCATGAGTCGTTGCAGGCTTTGGGCGCATGAACGGGATTTGTCGGCAGGCAATTCCGGGTTCAGGCACAGGTGTGCGTTTGATGCGGTTATGCCCGTAGAGGCGGCAAGGCAAAAGCAGGCCCATTGGGATGAATCGGCAATGATTTCCCATCGCTCGTGCATGAGTGGGCCGACGGCACGAGCGTTGGCCGGAACGAGTTCAACCGCCACCAGCCGGGTTTGTGGCGGAGCCTGTATGGCAAGGGTGTTCGCAAGCTCCCCGGACCCCATGCCGAAGAGCAAAACCGTGTTGATTTTTCTTTGTTGCAATGTCCGCAAACAGCGCGCGATCCATTGTTCCATTCGTTCCGGGGAGAGTTGGTTAGCTGGAGCCGGTTCGGGTTCGCCTTTGATTCTGAAAGACAGAACCTCCTGTGAATATTCGTTCAGCAGGTTCAAATCTTCACCCCCTTGCGCTCCAATAATGACCTGTAAATTCCCTGGAGTTTTGCTGTCACGGTTTGTTTGTGGTATAGGCGTGCGGCTTTTTCCTGCCCGGCTTTTCCCATGGCCGCAGCTTGTTCCGGGTGGTGAATCAGCCATACTACAGCTGCTGCATATTCTTCGGCATTACGGGCCACGAGGCCGGTAGCCCCATGGTCAACCAGCTCCAGTTGTGCGTTGTCGCTCAATCCGGGGCAGGGGTGGGTAATTACAGGCAGGCCGCAAGCCATGGCTTCGGCGATGACCAGGCCGAAGGATTCTCCCGTATCGTTGGCATGGGCCAACATGGATACCTCCTGAAGAAATTTTGCCAGCTCCGAATCCGTGAATACTGGTTCATGAAATGTAACGTTATCTTGCAGGCCGTTGTCAGCCACATAGGCGTGGGCTTCGGGGATGCCACCGATAATATGGTAATGGAAATCCGGGATTTCCCTGATCACATGCGGCAGAAATTCCAGCGCCAGACCGGACCATTTGCCGGGATCGGCCCGGGATATGCGTCCCGCAGCAGGAGAGCGGAAATCGTGGCTGGAGGTGTTTGCCGCAAAGAAGTCCGTGTCCACAGGGTTATATAGAAAAGAATAGCGTGTCGGGTCTGGAATAATGTTGTTTGTTTGATGGAATCTTTCCAAACAGAAACGGGATACGAAAAGGTGGTGGTCGATGAGTTTGCCCAACGGAGAAGGGTCATGCCTGCCGAACACGTTCGTTTCCACAATAACGGGAACACGGGCCCGTTTGATCGGGCCGAGCAGGTCTGTTTCCGGCCAGCCAGCCCTGTGAATATGTACGATATGTGGTGAAAAACGTTGGAGAATTGCGAGGAAGTCCGGTCCGACAAATGTCGGTATGTGTTCATTGCGAATTTGTGGGCCGCGTGGGCCGTCTGCAAAGGCAAAGACTGCTGCCTCATACTGGGCGATGTTCAGGCCGGTGACGAATTGCTGCATCACCTTTTCCGTACCGCCAAGCCCTAAAGACTTTACGGCATGCAGAACACGCACGGTTTTTCCAGGCATGAAAGGACCGTGACATAAGCGAGGCGCAAAGTAAATGGGCGTGGAGAAAGTGTGTGTTAAAACGGATTGCTATGAAAGAAAAACGGCCGACCAAAAGGTCGGCCACCGATCCTAGCGATTATTGGTATAGGCATTGTTTGCCCGGAGCCGCATGGGGTTGACCAGGGGCTTGGGGGGCGCTGGCTGAGGCTGCTGAACTGGAGCCGGTTTGGATGCCGCAGTCTTTTCTGGCTGCGAAGTCGTTTGGGGCTCATTTCCCGGTGCACTTTTTATCTCTGGAGCCGGACTTGTTGCAACAGGAGCCTGTTCAGGTTTGACCTGTTGCTCCCCGGAGTTTTGTGGGGAGGCTTCTTGCTCGGCGGCAACCTGCTTGGTAGGAGCCGATGGCGCTGCGGCCTTTTGTTTTGGCGCAGCCTTTTTATTCAAGACCGGTTTTTTGAGTGTTGGTTTCTTGTCAGTACCCGGCGTGGTGACACCTTTTTCAACGGATGGGACGATCTGCGCGAAAGCAGAGCGGATTCCGTCGAGAATCTTGATGACCTCGTCAAGCATGTCGGGATTCATCTTGCTGTTGGCCTTGGCCAGATGAATGTTGCAGAACATGTACAGACTGTGGAGGTTCGTGGTGATTTCTCCGCCTTTTTCCTTGTTCAGGCTATTGGCCAACTCGCTGATGACATCCATGGCCTTGGAAATGTAGATTCCCTTCTGGGCATAATCTTTTTTCTCCATTTCGACCTTGGCCCGCTTCAGGAATTTGATGGCGGCCTCGTAGAGCATAAGCAAGAGTTCACCCTTGGTTGTTGTTTTAACCTGGGTGGCAAGATATGCTTTTGCCGGATTGGACATAATTCACTCCTTCCCTAGAGGCACCTAGCTCTGGTTCATTTTTGAAATCTGGCTTGACAGCTGTGATTGTATATTGCTGTATTTATTGAGTGTAGAATCGAGCCGGGAAAATTTCAATTTGTAGTTGTATTCCATTTGAGCAATACGCCGTTCCTCGAACTCTATCTTTTTGTTGATGCTGTCCATAATATCGCCATAGTTATGAATAAGCACATTCAGCGGACCACCCTCGTCTGTGTAATCGTTATATTCTTCGGTAAGAACTTCCAATTCGTCAACAAGTTCCTTGATTTTACCGTTTTTGAGGTGGATGTCTCCGGTGATGGTTGTATTCGCCTGAAAATTGGTCAGCTTTACCTGCAAACCCGCGGCTGCTGTTCCCTGCTGCCCCGTTATGGTTCGCCCGTCTGCGGAAATTGCTACAGCTTCGCCGTTGATGGTGGCGCTGGAAATACCCGCGCCGCTGGTGACAATGCTTACCTCATGCACACCTGCTGATGTCATGCCTTCCAATGAGGATACATATGCAAGGTCCGAGCTTTTGCTTTCGGGACGCAGGTTGTCGGCGAAAAGGTGCGCAACAGCGTCTATATCTTTCTCCAAAGCCCAATCCAGAGTTTGAAACTTTTTGCTGGGGTCATCCGTACTTTCCCGAATAAGGAGTTGCCCGTATGTGGGGGAACCTTTGTCCGGGTCCGTATAAATACCCACTTGGGAGAGTGCGGAAAAAAGGTCTCCTTCTCCGGTGTCCTCATTGTAAAATTCGAACGCCAGGCCTTTTTCGGCCGTAAGGTTGTTAAGCTTTTGGGAGATTATTTGCAGCCCGTAGTTACCCGTAAGGATGGATCCCTTGATTTTACTGGATCCCGTTGAAACGTTGCTGGAATAGTTTTTTTGCCAGCTTGATTTCGTGGTGGTATCCGAGGAGTTATCGCTGCCGCTGTAGTTGGTGTCGACAGACGTGATGTCCAGAATTTTTTGCCTAATGACATTCACTTCATCCACAAATGTACGAATATTTTCCTTGATGGCTTCTTTATCCGTGGCCACGGTGATTGTGGCAGTGGTTCCCGGAGAGGCTTCTTTGAGATTGAGCGTCACTCCGGTAATCGCATCAGTAATGGAGTTTGAGTCTCGCTCCATCCATGCGTCGGAAGCCGATGGGAAACCGTTGATGCGTATTTTTGCATCTTGTGCATTTTGGGTCTCCTGGAAATCCGATGGAGAGAATATCATTGCCCCGGTATTGGAAATGGCAAGCTGATTGTCTGCTCCCAAGTCTTTTGCCGTCAACTGCAGGTGATAGGTCGTTCCATCATATATTGTGGTCGCTTTGATGTATTTGCTTGCTTCAGGGTGCGTGTTGATGGTGTTCAAAAGCCCCGTGAGTGTTGTTCCTGCAGCAATATTACTGATTGTATAGGTTTCTCCGGCATAGGAGAATGTAAAATTTGAACTGGAACTGACTACTGATGTGTTTAGGTCGCTCGCTCCGGAACTGGTAATGAAAACATCATTTTTGGCGATGGCTCCAACTTCAACCTGATAGGTTCCGGACTCAGCCTCTCCATTTGCCGTAGCTGTTAGAATGGAGCTGTTTGTGCTGTTTGCCGTCTTGGCAAGGAATTCGTTGACGGTATCCATCTTTTGCAATGTCGTGCGCAGACTGAGCATCTTGCTGTTAAGATCCTTGAATTCCTTAACTTTTTCTTCCCAAGTGGCCTTCCATGTTTCCAGTGAGGTCACGCGGCGCTGTTCAATTTTCATCAGCCCTTCAATGAGCGAACTGAAATCAGTGCCGCTACCGAGCCCTGCAAATGAGATTTGTCCGGAAATCAGATCTGTCGCCATGATGCGTCCTTTGTGGAAATATTTTCCTTCTGAGGTTTTCCGGTTATTTTAATGCAAGGCGGGTGCCATTTATGCAAAGGGCCGGACAGCCCTCTGAGCTGTCCGGCCTGCCATTGCGACGATTCGATTCGTTCTCGTCAGTGCTAGCCCATGAGGGACATGGCCATCTTCGGCAAGCTGTTTGCCTGGGACAGCATGCTAACTGCGGACTGAGTCAGAATCTGCTGGCGGACGAATTCGGTCATTTCGGTCGCCACGTCGACATCGGAGATCTGGGATTCAGCAGACTGAATGTTTTCAACCTGGATTCCCAAGACGCTCACAGTGTTTTCAAGCCTGTTCTGCAGGGCACCGAGGTTCGCGCGGATCTGGTCTTTGGAGATGATCGCTTTGTCGAGTGCTGCCAGGGAGGCCTGAGCCAAAGCCTGCGTGGAGATAGCCTTACCGGCATTTGCTGCTTCACCCGTTCCGGCCTTGGCGGCGGCGCCATGGCCGAGACCCAAGGCGGAGGCGGTAGAAGTACCGATAGAGATGTAGTAGTAATCTTCCGAGCAGTCGTTGCCGGAACCGAAGTGAACCTTCAGCGGACCCGTGGACTTTGCCAGGTGCCCGTTGTGGTCCGAGTTCTCGCCGGACAGGTTGCCGTTAAGCAGGTAGATGCCGTTGAAGTCCGTGGAGCTGGCGATACGAGTGACTTCCGATGCCATTGCCTGGTACTCGGAGTCAATGATCATACGCTGGTCCGAGTTGTAGGTACCGGAAGCGGCCTGAGTCGCCAGTTCCTTCATGCGGATGAGCTTTTCGTCGACAACGCCGAGAGCGCCGTCAGCCGTCTGGATCAGCGAGATGCCGTCGTTGGCGTTACGGATACCCTGTTGGAGTGACGAAATGTCAGACCGCATGAGTTCGCGAATGGCCAGGCCTGCGGCGTCGTCAGCAGCGGTGCCGACGCGAAGACCTGAAGACAGGCGCCTGGTGGATGTGCCAAGAGCACTGTACGAGTTGGCCAAGTTGCGAGAGGCATTCATTGCCATCAAGTTGTGGTTGATAACCATGGACATGGGGTTTTCCTCCTTGAAAATGTTCTGCGGCTTCCTTGCCTTTGTGCCGGTCAGATCCGATGACCGACATTCCTCTTACTGTGTGCTCAATTTATCGGTATGGATGTAGAAAACTTTAGGGTTTGCGATAAAACTTTATTTTTTTGTTTTGGAAACCAGAGTGGTCTGTGCTGTCCGGATGGTTTTGTTTGATCTTGTTTGACTTATCTATTTGTAATTAATCCATTTTATTGCGAGGAAAGAGGGCGTATAATTTTTTGCTGAGGGCTGTGATGGGCAACTGCGGCAAAGGAAAAAAAGCAGAAAAGAATTTTTTTCTGCTTTTCAGGTGTCCGAAAACTCCCTCTTTGGCCTGAAGAGAGATGTTTCCTTATATAACTAAATATACGATGGGGGAGGGGCTGGGAGACTGGTCAGGCGAAGGTCTGCCGCATGGTTGAGCAGAGAGTCTTCATACGGTGTACATAGGTGTGTTCTGCCAAGATTCTTGATCGGGCCGCGGTTACGATAGCGTTGCGGCGTGGCGTGTCTGCGAGGTATTGTTCAATCAGTCCTGGTATTTCTTCAGAAGTTCGATAGGTTACACACTCGGTGCCCGGTTCGAACAAATTATCAAGTTGTTCTCGCTGATCCGTAAGCACAAAGGCTCCGGTTGCCGGAACATCAAATACTCTTTGATTGACGGCGCCCTTCATTTGCAGGCTGGTGCAGTTGAAGTTGATGGTCGTGCATGGATAGAAACGGGGGAGATCGGTGTAATAATCCAGGCGTTGCAGGTGGCGCCATGATTCCGTGGATTCTAGCTGTTCCTTCCACCCGTGGTCTCCTACGATTAACGGAGCAAAGCGCAATGTTTCCTTCACGCAGGACAGGCGGTATTGGCGTGTCGCTTCCCATGTAATGAGGCTTTCCACAGCAAGCTGTTGTTCGAGCGAATTTTTGCGGTTCAACTGTTGCGCCGTATCGGGATAGGTCTGCTCAAGAAACTCGGCAACCGACTTCTTTTTTGATCGGGCAAAGTCTCGTGCCACTGCGCGATATATCGGTTCAAGGCTCTGCTTCATGCCTGTTTGCCGCAGGGCGTTTTGTACGGCCGTGCGCATGGAGTTGCCAACAAATGACACTTCGGACTGCCATGCTCTGCGGCCTGGGCCCGAATCAGGATGGAAACGATGTGGATCAGTGGCCAATGGCAGATGGTACACGTTGGCAAAACCACGGTTTCGCATTTGTACCATGTTTCCGGCATCGTAAGTGAACAGGGCTATGTTGGGTGCGTCCAGTTCCGCATAGCGGTAGAGGATGAGGTGAGGGTTGTCCACAAACCATGATGCCAGAGGCAGGTTCATGCGTTGCAACAGGTTAGTGATTTTTCCCTCACGGTCCAGACCGAAATGGTTGACCGTGAGCAGGAAGTCCGGCTTGAATGCAAGCACACTATGTAGCAGCGATTCCATATATTGGTTGCCGGGTTGTCCCTGTTTGGGAACCGGGAGAACAACATGCGGTATGTCCAGGCGCTTCATGGCCGTGAGGATTTCGCCACTGAGAAAATAATCCGCATCCATGAAAAGGATACGCGGTTTGGCGGATTGAAATCGTGGATAAGCCATGCGCTGCCAGAAATCTGGCTCCAATGACGTTTCAATGGCTTTGGCGATACTGCCGTACCAGTTTGGATCGAGGCGAAGATAAAAGGGGATTTTGACAGGGTATAGCGGTTTTCGCGTTTCAGCGCTGATTTGTCGAAGTTTGCGTATAACTTCGTCTACCGAGCCTTCCAGAAGCAATACGTCATCCGGCATTTCGCCCAGTTCCCGTATTGCCGGGGCTGTATCGGCGATCGCCACGGTGAAACCGTGCTGTAAAAGTTGATTGGCACAATACCCTAAACCAGCGCCAAGTAAAACGGGAACCACATTTTGCGGCACGGATTGGGCAAGTGCCTGTTCCCGTTGAACAGCGTTTCTGCCCCACATATGGAGGACTTTACCGGCAATATGGATGCGAATGTCGACAATTCCCGTTTGGTCGGTGATTGCTTCCGCTTTATATTGCGGGTGTTTTGCGCTGTTGGGGTTCATAACGGAAATGTGTACGTCATCAATGCGTTGCGGGCAAGTTCAGACAAATGAAAAGGGCCGGACACTATGGCCCGGCCCCTTGTTGCTTTGCAAATGACTGCGTTATTTGTCGCTGCCAAACAGCCCCTTGATGCCCTTGGTCACACTGTCCACAGTACCTTCGCCGGATTCAAGGCCTTTCTTGAGTGTGTCCTGAAGAGTTTTGGCAACGTTACCAACAGAGGAACCAATTCCCTTGGTCATTTCATTGAGGACCAGGGCAAAGGCCTGCGCCGGGCTGGTGTCTTTCTTCTTGCCGATATCCTTCAGCTGGATGGTGGGTAGTTCAATTCCCATTCCCTTATCGCCAAAGACTTCAAGCATCCCTCCGGCAAGGTTGACCTTGCCGTCCTTGATGATCAGGCTGTCGATCTGGATTTTCTTTTGTGCGCCAGAATCTTTTTTGGCGTTGGAATCCTTGGTGGACGACTGTTTTTTTTCACTGGCAACGGCTTTGTTTACGTTGGCGATGAGTGTCTTGAAGTTGTCGGTTTTTCCTTTTTTTTCATAGGTGATTTCCGGAGATTCAATAACGATTTCACGGATGATAATGCGGTCCGTTGCCAGGGAAGCCTTGTCAACAGTCATGCGGATGTTGCCAACCTTGATGGCTTCCGGGGCAGTGAAACCCTTTGGATTTCCGACCAGCAGGCCGTCCAGTTCTCCGGAACCGGAAAGGAAGGAGATGTCGGCAGAATTGAGTTTGACTTCTGACTTTGTCAGCCGAGGACCGACCTCTTCCACCGCAATTTTAATGAGCGAGCCAAGGTTCAGGATGGCCATGATGATGAAACCGATAACGGCCACCACAAGAACACCGCCGCCGATAATGATGTACTTTTTGTTCATGAGGACTCCTTGAATTCATGATTGTTTCAGGGCGGAGGATATACCACAGCACATTTTGCCGCAACCGTATGATATGATTATCTCCGTGTCTTCGTGCAAGAAAGTAAGTTGGGCTTGCGAATCCATGCGTGGCGTCGTACCAGAGATGGGCGACGATAGTATATATAAGGTAATAGAGGGGCGAGAAAATGAATTTCATAAACAAGAAGCAGACGGTTCTTGAGTCGGACAAGACCAAGGTCTTTGTCAAAGGAGACCGTCGGGAAGACTTTGCGGATATGTGGAGTGAGACCGGAAACATTCTGCTCTTGGGGCTGCCCGGCAGCAATCGTGTGGCCTTGGGGGACGAGTTGGCTTCCCGCATGGGGACGCAGCTTCAGCAGCCGGATGATATGGAAGCATTACGTCTTGTGTGTTCTCAAGGGGGGCAGGTGATTGTCGTGCCCGAGGTTGCTTTTTCTGATCCTGAGGATGTGTCGTTCGTACATGGTGCCGGTAAGGTGTTTTATCTTATGGCAGATGCACGTAGTCTTTCGGAACGGTTGGAAAAACGTGCTCCCTCTGGCGATATCGATGCCGTGTGGAGGGAGTGCGCCCGGCAACTTGAAGTTATGCAGCCCGCATTCATGACCGCTCTGCATTTTCTTGTGCAGGTTTCGGATTCCGTCCGGGAAATGGCTGATGATGCCATGGAAAAGATATCCTGGTAGAAGCGTTGCTTGTTTGTCCCTAAAAATAGCATGAACTGCAGATTGCGGACGGTAAGGAAATCAGGGTAAAAGCCCTTCGAAGGAAATAAATTGAAAGAGAGTTCCCCCCCTCGTCTGCGTAGGTCGGTCTTTTCTTTCGCAATCATAGTGGAGTTTACGACGAATGCCGGAAAAAAAACTCAGGGTGGAGTTGCTGAGTGTTACCCCCAATGCGCTTTCCCTGATCTATGCTGCGTTTCGACAATGTTATCACGCCGGTTTTGTGGCGGATATGTGGCCCCGGCTGCTGAACGGGGAGGTTGAACGTGATGTTCAGGCCGATTTTGTGCGCAAGGTGTTGGATTCTGGACACGACAGCCCCATAGAGCATGTCAATTTTTCCTATGCCATTGAAGGAATATCCCGCGCCTGTTCGCATCAGCTGGTTCGGCATCGAATCGCTTCCTACTCGCAGCAAAGCCAGCGTTATGTAACAGACTCCATGGAGTATGTGATCCCACCTGCCATAGCCAAAATTCCGGAAGCCAAGGAACGGTTTGAGCGTTTCATGGAAGAAGTGGGGGCTGCATACGGTGATCTGCGGGATATTCTTGTGGCCCATGGTCGCAAGTCAAAAGCTAATGAAGACGCTCGGTTCGTGTTGCCGCAAGCTGCGGAAACCAAGATTGTGGTGACCATGAACTGCCGGAGTCTGCTGCATTTCTTCAGTCTCCGCTGCTGCATGCGCGCTCAATGGGAAGTGCGCGCCATGGCCGATCAGATGTTGGCGCTGGCAAAAGAATCGTTGCCGGCCATTTTTGAATTGGGGGGAGCTCGTTGTGAACGTCTTGGATATTGCCCGGAATCTCCGAAATTCGCGTGCGGAAAATACCCTACGAGGGATATGGACGCTTAGTTTCCCATAAAAATATGTCCGTTTTCATGGGGATGGGAGGCTTTAAGCTTTCCATCCCCTTTTGTTAAGGAAAGAAAAACATCAATGAAATCGACAATAAACGTGTGTTCATAATTTGAAGTTGCTCGATCCTTGCGGGTAAAAGGTTCCGGGATGTCAATGGGGATATGCTGTTTTTATAAAGCAAAAAGCAAAAAACAATATAGAACTACAATAGATGTGTTAAAACAGCTGGTTATGCGTTTAACCCCTTGTTCTTTTCAGTGTGTCAACAATTTTGTGTCAAGAAGTTGTTGTTAACTGATAAAAAATACGGCTAAAATTTAAGATATTTCAAGATAATCGTATTTAAACCCTGTTGAAAAGTAATTCAGTAATTGTGAAAATTTTGTAGAAATTTTGTCTTGACACTCTTGAAAGCCTTGTCACTTGGCTGTTTCATACCCCTCACTGAAATAGCCTTGCCTGACAAGGGTTTTAAAAATAAATGCTATTATTTTAATGTGTTATGAGTGTGTGTCCCTGTCGATAAAAGTGTGTGGCGGTCTTGGCTTGGTCAGGAAATTGATAGTTGTCGAACAAGCGCTGTTTCCATAATAAACTGACCCATGACGACGACTGCCTGGAACCAAATACTCAACTCTCTTGAAAAGAGCCTGAACCCTGCAATGTTCACCGTATGGATCAAGCCCCTGAAGGGCTCGGTCGAAGGGAACCGCTTGCGGCTTACTGCCCCTAATGATTTTGTAGCCAATTGGGTGAGAGACAGGCTTTTTTCTCCCATTCGCGATGCAGCCAGGCAAATATTGTCTACGGAGCCGGTGATAGAGATTGCCGTGCTGAGTGAAGGCCGCCCTGGAAAGAAAGTTCATACACCAAGAAGCGCTAAGCCTGCTCCCGTGGCCGCCCCCAGACAGGCCGGCTTGCCCATCGTGCAGGTTCCCAAGGCTTCCAAGGTCAATTGGCGTTTTTCCTTTGACGATTTCGTTGTGGGCCCTTGTAATGAACTGGCCTGTGCTGCAAGCAAGAGCATGTGCGATAACGCCATGCATTCTGATCATCTTTTTCTTAGCTCCGCTCCGGGGCTGGGCAAGACGCACCTTCTGCATTCCATTGGCCGGGACCTTTCCCGGCGTGCGAACAAAAAGAATATCAGCGTTGCCTGTCTTTCGGCAGAGCAGTTTGCCAACCGGATGGTCATGGCCATTCGGGCCAACAGCATCAGCCAGTTCAAGACACAGTTTCGCGAAAGCATCGATGTTTTGCTTTTGGAAGATATTCATTTCTTTCAGGGCAAGGAGAAGATGCAGAACGAATTGCTTTGCACCCTCAATGCGTTGCGGGAACGCGGTTGCCGCGTGGTGTTGACTAGCCCGTATTTGCCTCGTGAACTGAACGGTATTGACAACCAGTTGGTATCTCGTTTCTGCTCAGGATTCCTGGCGAATATCGAACGCCCCGATTTGCAGACCAGACGACTTATCGTGCAGGAAAAGGCCCGCAAACTACAGGTGAATGTCCCTGTGGAGGTTTCGGACCTTCTGGCCGAACGCATTACAACGGACATCCGCCAGTTGGAAAGCTGCCTCAACAACCTCGTGCTCAAAGCCCGTTTGCTCAATAGGGCCGTGACCATGGATTTGGCCTGGGACGTATTGGAAAATTATACTGCGGCCAATGCTGCGCCCGATCTCGGTCATATTATCGAGTTCGTATGCAAGAGCTACGATCTGTCCGAGCAGCAGTTGATTTCCAAGAGCCGTAAACGGCAGGTTGTTCTGGCCCGTAACACCGCTTTTTATCTTGCGCGTAAACATACAGATCTTTCCCTGAAAGCGATTGGTGACAAGCTTGGCCGCCGTCATTCCACGGTGCTCAAGGGAATAACCAATCTGGAACGCGAGATTGCCAGCAAGACCCCGCTGGGGCGTCAGGTAGCCCAGACCGTGGAGCGGTTGTCCGCCTGATACAAACCATGACATTGGAACCGCGTTGCACCGGGCAGGGTGCGGACGCGTCGAAAGGGCGGTCCTTCGGGGGCGCCTTTTTTTATGGCGCGTCGAGTTGAGGAGCGATGGGTCAGGAATATTGATGCAGCCGTTTGCGGGCTTCTTCGGGGTCCAATCCCCGTTTGGCCGCTATGCCTGGCAGGTTATCTTCCGCATCCGAGGCTCTCAGGTAAAGAGGTTCGATATCTCCCGGTTCGGCATGTGTGTTGAGAGCGGCCCGTAAAAGTATGTCGGGGGAAGGATTGTCCCAGCTGGTATCGAGAATCTGCAAGCCGGGCATTTGGGTAGTGAGTTCCTGCATGTGTTCAGGATTCTTGCGCAGCCCGGAGCCAAGGAGCGTGGCGTTGGGATCTCCCTTACAAATGCGAGCACATGCCTCTCCCATGGTCAGAGCTTGTGGGGATTCTTGGGGAGTTCCGCCCGGGGCAACAAAACTTTGCATATAGACCAGTCCACGGCGTGCATAGGTCAATACATGCAGAGTCCCATCCAGCAGCGAGGCTGGACCACTGGCAAGCAAAGGCAAATAGTCCAGCCCTGCTACCGGAGTGTTTTTACCGGCAGCAAGGCCCATGGCTGCGGCCAGCACAAGACGCATTCCCGTAAAACTGCCGGGACCGCGAACCGCGACAATGCGGCTTATGCGTTCCATAGGCAGCTCCAAAGCGCTCATGGTCTCAGCAATGCCCGGAACCAGAAATTTTACGGATTGTCCGGGAACTGTCCATTGCCGGGAAGCCAAGACAGTGATTCGCCCATCGGTTTCGTTGCCAAGCACGAATTGGAGGCGTTCTTCACAGCCATTCAGGACCAGGGTCAGGCCCATGTCGTCATGAGAGCAATCTGCGGATGTCATTGTATATGGCCAGTGTCATAAGTGCGAGAAGGAACATGATGCCGATGCGGGTAGCAATGGCACGCCAGCGATCATTGATCGGACGGCGCATGATTATTTCCAGCGTGAAATAAACGATGTGTCCGCCGTCAAGTACGGGGATGGGCAACAGGTTGATGATGCCGAGGTTGATGCTGATGATGGCTGTCAGGTAAATAAGTTCGCTGAGTCCTGACTTGGTGCCTTCGTGTACTGCCTGCATCAGGAAAATGGGGCCGCCGATAGTGTCGAGCGGGATGATGCGTTCTGCCAGCTTCACAAAGCCCATGACAACCATCTTCATGGAATACCATGTCTGGGCAAGGGCAGGAACAAATCCTGAGCCTTGTACGGGAATGGATTTCATTTCGCCCGATGCTTTGACGCCCACGATGGGAATTTTGACGTCTTCGCCAAAGAGATTTTTGTGGGTCTCGTAGCGTGCGGTCAGGGAAAAGCGTTGGATCGTTCCGTTACGGTCCACTTCCATATCAAGAGTGCGAACGCCTTCTTTGCGAATCTCCTCCACCATGTCGCGCCAATAGGTGACCTTGAGTCCGTTGATGGACAAAACTGTATCACCAGCTTTTATGCCTACTACCTGCGCGGGGGAGTCTGAAACGACTTCGCCGACAGTAGGGGCCATGACAAGCTCACCGTTAGCCAGGAGCAGCCCCCAGAAGCACAAAAAGGCCAGCAGAAAGTTGAACACCGGGCCTGCGGCAACAACCAGCATGCGTTGCCATGGGGGACGGGCGGAAAATAATTTGTCTTCAGGAAAAAGATCGTCCTCTTCAGGGTCTCCGGACTCCCCGGCCAGTTGTACATAGCCCCCCAGAGGAAGGGCGGAAAGGCGATACTCGGTATTGCCGGAATGGAAACTGAAAAGTCTTGGCCCAAAGCCGAGGGAAAAGGACTTCACTCCCATTCCCAGAAGCCGGGCTACCGAGAAGTGGCCAAGTTCATGAAAAAATATGAGGCCGCCGAGGACGACGATGACTGCGATGATGCTCGTCAAAAGTATTCTCCGTGTTCGTCATTGGGAGCAGTCTTTTTGCTCCGATTACGGAATAATAACCATTGTTCAGGAAAAGGCTAGCTGTCCGCCGAAAGATCGTCATGTGTTTGGTTGTTCAATTGCGGATAGTGGTTTCCAGAGCCTTTCTTCGTGCGTCCCTATCAAGGGCCAGCACACATTCGGCGTCATTCACTTCGCATGTGTTGACAGATTCCAGTGCTTTTTCAATTATCGCTGGTATATCCATGTACCGGATTTGTTCCTTGAGGAAAAGCTCGACAGCTACCTCATTGGCCGCATTGAGGACAATGGCGTGGGCAGGCCCGTTTGCAAAGGCGTCTTTTGCCAATCGCAGACAGGGAAACGCTTCGACATCCGGTTTTTCGAATGTCAGGTTGCCGACTTCGGCCAGGCTCAGGCTGGGCATGGCAAGAGGAACCCGTTTGGGAAAGCACAGGCAGTGGGCGATGGGGATACGCATATCCGGTACGCCCAAATGCGCGATTTGGGAGCCGTCCACATATTCTACCAGCGAGTGGACAATACTTTGCGGGTGGACCACCACGTCAACCTGCTCAACTGGCAGTCCGTAGAGATGACAAGCCTCAATGACTTCCAGCCCCTTGTTCATGAGTGTGGAAGAATCAATGGAGACTTTGGCTCCCATGCTCCAATTGGGGTGTGCGAGGGCCTGATCGCGGGTGACTGTGCTTAAAAATGCTGAATCCTTACCGCGGAATGGACCTCCAGAAGCCGTAAGAATGAGTTTTTTGAGTTCATTATCGCTGTTGTGTCCCATGAGTCCCTGAAAAAGAGCATTGTGTTCGGAATCCACCGGCAGCACGATGGCGCCGGATGCTTTGCAGGCTGCACGGATCAGGTGTCCGCCCAATACGAGGGATTCCTTATTGGCCAGCGCAATGGCCTTGCCGGCCTTTGCCGCTGCCAGCGTCGGCAGAAAACCTGCCGCGCCAACAATTGAGGAGAGGACCATGTCGGCCTGTTCGAGCTCGGCCAGCGTTACATATGCTTCCGGCCCGGTGAGGATTTCCGGTGTATACCCCGACGGCAGCAGGGATTTCAGTTCTCGTGCAACTTCATCCGTGAGCACGGCGAGAAAGGGGGGGCGAAAGCGTTCGGCCTGTTCGGCAAGGAGTGGTGCGTTAGTGGCACCTGCAAGGGCCGTGACGCTGAAAAGATCCTTATGTTGGCCTATGACGTCCAGAGCACTGGCCCCAATGGATCCGGTGCTGCCCAGAAGGACCACCTTTCGGGGCCACCCCGGCATGTTGTTGGAAGAAGGCCACGAGGAGATATAGGTTTTCACGGTAAATCCTGTTCTATTAGACGATTACCCGAAGAACGGGTGGAGTGTGTGCAGCAGGGCATAAACCGGAACCACCAGAAGCAGGCTGTCCACACGGTCAAGCAAGCCACCGTGTCCGGGGAGGATTGTTCCCGAGTCCTTGACGGACAAGGCCCGTTTCAGCGCCGATTCAAAAAAATCGCCCAATTGTGCGGCTATATTCAACCCGGCTCCCAAAAGTGGCCATGCCCATGTGGGGCCTTGGCCGAACCCAAGTCCCATGAGTGTTGTCATGACCATACAGGCCACAAGGCCGCCAATGCTTCCAGCCCATGATTTTTTTGGACTGACCGAAGGCCATATCTTGCGTTTGCCGAATGCGGTTCCGACATAAAATGCAGCGGTATCCGTGACAACGGCGGCCAGGAGCACAAGAAAAAGCTCGGCCCGGTTGAAATTCATGAAGAAGTGGAAATTGAAGGGGATATAGATCAAACCGCAAAGAAAGATCATGGGTGTACGGAAATCCGTTGTTTCAGGACTCTTGCCGTATCGGAAGAGGAAGGTCATGCATACCGCCCAGAATCCGGCCATGAATGTCAGCAAAACCCACGTGTTGCTTCCCATCTTGAAGCACAGCAAAAGGAAGAAGGTGCACAAAACGGTCAGTATTTTGTGGAACGCGCCTGGTCCAACGGTCTTGAAAAGGCCATGGAATTCCCACTGGGCAAGGATGCAGAACAGGGCAAGAATGATGAAAAGAAACCAGCCTTGCAGAGCGATGGCCAGCAGGGGAATTACAGCCAGAGACAGTCCGGTTGTCACGCGAGTCCGATTTGCGGAAAGGTCCATATCATTCCTGTATGCTTTGCCGGGTAATCCCGCCTGTTGCTTGAATTCATTCTTAATAAAGTATTCGGACGATCGCGGCAACCATGCTTCCGGCCAAACTATTTTTCTTCGTCTTCAAGTTGCTGGCCGGTCTTGCCAAAGCGTCGCTGGCGGGAATTGAGGTCTTCAATGGCCGCGTCCAGATGGTCAGGGGTGAAGTCCGGCCAGAGCACTTCCGTAAAATGGAACTCGGAATAGGCGGTCTGGAAAAGAAGATAATTGGAGATTCGGATTTCACCACTGGTGCGGATGACAAGATCAGGGTCGGGTTGGCCTGCCGTATAGAGGGATTGTGCAAATGTTTCATCGCTAATCTCTTCTGCAGGTATGCCTTGCTCAACAATTTTTTTGCAGGCGCGTACGATTTCGTCACGGCCGCCGTAGTTCAGTGCCAGGTTCAGCGTCATGGACGAGCACTTGTCTGTGGCTGCAATAACCCGTTTGAGCGCGGTACGCACGGCAAGGGGCAGACCGTCAAGATCGCCGAGAACCCTGAGCTGGATGTCCTTTTCCAGCAGGAGTTTTTGCTCGTTTCTGAGGAAAGAGATCAGGAGATCGAAAAGCGTTCCAACCTCTTCCTTGGGACGCGACCAGTTTTCCTTGGAAAAGGTATACAGCGTCAGGTGTCGGACACCAAGCTCCCGGCTGTGTACTACAATAGCGCGGGCCGCTTTGGTCCCGGCCTTGTGGCCTTTGGTCCTTGGCAGCCCGCGTTGTGTCGCCCAGCGTCCGTTGCCGTCCATGATGATGGCAATGTGTGCCGGGATATTTCCGGTTGTGGCGGTCATCAGATTTCGAGAATTTCCTTTTCTTTGGCATCCAGGGCGGCGTCGGCTTGCTTGACATAGTCATCGGTCAGCTTCTGCACGTCGTCTTGTCCCTTGCGCAGGTCGTCCTCGGTAATATCCTTGTCTTTTTCCATTTTCTTGAGGGTTTCGTTCAGGTCTCGACGGATATTGCGAACGGCAACCTTGGCTTCCTCAGTGTATTTCTTGGCCACCTTGACCAGCTCCTTGCGGCGCTCTTCTGTCAGGGGCGGAATGCTGATGCGGATAATTTTACCGTCGTTGACCGGATTGAGGCCCAGATCGGACTTTTGGATGGCTTTTTCGACATCGCCGAAAGCGCCTTTGTCCCAAGGCTGGATGGTCAGGGTGCGGGAATCCGGTACCGAAACGGAGGCCAGCTGGTTGAGCGGGGTCACCGTGCCGTAGTAATCCACTTCGATTCCTTCCACGAGCGAAGCACTGGCCCTGCCGGTGCGGAGCTTTGCAAACTCTTTATCCTGTGCGCCCAGTGCGCCTTCCATGCGTTTTTTGCCGTTATTGAGAACCGACTGCATTCTAGTCTCCTCCTTGAACGATCGTTCCAATGTTCTCGCCGCTGGTGACCTTGAGCATATTGCCTTCCTTGAACAGGTTGAAAACGATGATCGGCAGATCATTGTCCCTGGCCATGGAAATGGCAGTGGAGTCCATGACTCCCAGACGTTTTTCCAGTACCTCGATGAAGGTCACGTTGTCGTACTTGACGGCATCGTCGAACTTAACGGGGTCTTTGTCATACACTCCGTCCACTTTGGTTGCCTTGAGGATGGCCTCGCATTTGAGTTCCAGCGCCCTCAGGGCAGCAGCGGAATCCGTGGTGAAGTACGGGTTGCCGGTACCCGCGGCGCAGATAACCACACGTCCCTTTTCAAGGTGGCGGACAGCGCGCCTGCGGATATACGGTTCAGCGACTTCCTTCATATCGAAGGCTGTCATTACGCGGGTCTGGCACCCATGATTTTCCAAGGCGTCCTGCACGGCCAATGCGTTCATGACTGTTGCCAGCATACCCATGTAATCAGCCTGAGCGCGGTCCATGCCCTTTGCGCTTGCAGAAAGTCCCCGGAAGATATTGCCGCCGCCGATGACCAGAGCTATCTGGACTCCGGATGCCGCAACTTCCGCGATTTCCTTGCAAAACTGGCCGATGGCTTGAGGCTCGATTCCGAACTGTTGCTCACCGGCAAGCGCTTCTCCGCTCAGTTTGATCAATACCCGCGAAAACCGCATTTTGTCCATACTTTCACCTGTCTGTCAATAAGTTTGCTCCGCGTGCCTTGGAGGTCTGGCGGATCGTTCAAGTTCAAAAAAAACGGGCCTTGCGGCCCGTTGTATTCTTATTCGGCGTCGTCGCCAAGCGCCAGCCTGACGAAACCGCCGATGCTGGCGTCTTTTTCTTTGAGCAACTGTTTGATGCTCTTCTTGTCTTCCTTGATGAACGGCTGTTCAGTCAGGCAGACTTCCTTATAGTATTTGTTCAGGCGACCAATGACGATCTTTTCAGCGATGTTCTCGGGCTTGCCTTCGTCCATGGCCTGCTTCAGGTAGATGGCCTTTTCCTTTTCCAGGGCATCCTGCGGCAATTCGTCAGGAACCAGGCATACGGGATTGACGGCGGCAACCTGCATGGCCACATCCTTGCCCAGCTGGTCGTCGCCACCCGTCATGTCCACGAGAACGCCGATCTTGCTGTTGGAGTGGATGTAAAGGCCCAATTTGCCTTCGCTGGAAAGCTTGGCGTAGCGGCCGACGCCCATGTTCTCGCCCAACTTGGCGATGAGATCGGTCACGTCAGCAGCGTCGCCGAGGTCTTCAGCAGAACCGGAGGTTACGTCCATTTCAGCGACCTTTTTAGCCAAGTCGGCTGCAAAAGCCTGGAAATCTTCGTTTTTCGCCACGAAGTCGGTTTCGCACTTGAGTTCGACCAGTGCGCCGGTTTTTCCGTCAGCGGAAACGAAGCTGCCGACAACACCTTCAGAGGTGGCGCGGCCAGCTTTTTTGGCGGCCTTGGCAAGGCCTTTCTCACGCAGATAGACAACGGCTTTTTCGTGATCGCCGTCGCTTTCCACCAGAGCTTTCTTGCAGTCCATCATTCCTGCGCCGGTTTTCTCGCGCAGTTCCTTAACCATAGCAGCTGTGATAGCCATTATATTCCTCCAGGAACCCGGTATTATCTTGATTACGCCTCAGCGGCTTCTTCGGTCTTCTCTTCAGCTTTGGGAGCCTCTTCCTTGGGAGCAGCCTCTTTTTTCGGAGCTGCGGCTTCGGCCTTCTTGGCGGCTTTGGCTTCCTCGGCAACGTCCTTGGCCCGGGCAGCGCCTTCGAGGCAGGCGTCAGCAATATGGGTTGCGAACAGCTTGATGGCGCGGATGGCATCATCGTTGCCCGGAATGATGTAATCGATCACGTCGGGGTCGCAGTTGGTGTCAGTGACAGCCACTACGGGGATGCCCAGTTTGCGGCATTCCTGAATGGCGATGTGTTCACGCTTGGGGTCTACGACAAAAGCGACCGCCGGGGGCTTGGTCATGTCCTTGATGCCGCCCAGAGCGAGGTTCAGCTTTTTGACCTCGCGGTTCATCTGCACGATTTCCTTTTTGGGGAATTTGCTGATGGAACCGTCTTCAAACATTTCTTCCAGCTTTTTCAGGCGTTCGATGGAGCGCTTGATGGTCTGGAAGTTGGTCAGGGTACCACCCATCCAACGGTGGGTGACGAAGAACATGCCGCTGCGGGCAGCTTCCTGGGAAACGGACTCCTGAGCCTGGCGCTTGGTGCCGATGAACAGCACTTTACCGCCTTCAGCGACCTTGTCGGAGATGAAGTCGTGCGCAGTGCGGAACATCTTCACGGTCTGCTGCAGGTCGATGATATGGATGCCGTTGCGAGCGCCGAAGATGAAGGGGCGCATTTTGGGGTTCCAGCGGCGGGTCTGGTGGCCAAAGTGGACGCCGGTTTCCAGCATCTCTTTCATTGTTGCGTAAGCCATTATTCCTCCTGGGTTTTTCCTCCATTCCGTCTCCAGAAAATCACACCCGAAACAGTTCGGGCACCCGGAGTTCGCACGGAATGTGTGAATTTTGAGTCGGGGTCTTGTACCGGATGTATCGACACAAGGCAAGAGAAAAGTATGTTGCGGAAACCACGCCCTGTTCGCGCGGAAGGGGCGTGGCGTCCGAAAAATGATATTTATATGGTAATGACCAGCGGCACAACAACGGGGTCGCGATCCAGTATTTTACGGAAGAATCTGCGCAGGGCCGAACGGATTCGTTCCTTGAGGCGTTTTGTTTCGCCCGGTGGAATATTTTCAAACACGTCCAGCACGATACATTTGGCATCCTCAATGAAGTGAGCATACTGTTGTTCGAATACAAATCCCTTGGTGACGATGTCCGGGCCTATGGAAATTTCACCGGTTGCTTCGTCCACCACCAGTAAAACGATCATGATGCCTTGGCCGGCAAGGAGTTGCCGCTCCTTAAGCACCGTCTGTCCAACGTCGCCGACGCCCTTGCCGTCCACGAGAATATGTTCCGCGCCAATGGGGTTTTCCATTCGGATGCCGTCTTCAAGGAACGTAACCGGTTGGCCGTTTTCTATCACCAGCGCTCGTTCCGGAGCAACACCACATTCTATGGCCAGGCGTCTGTGTTTGACCAGATGCCGGTATTCGCCGTGGACCGGGATGAAAAACTTGGGTTTGACCGTTTCGAACATGATGCGCAGTTCTTCACTGTGGGCGTGCCCTGAGGCGTGGATACCCCGGACCTTTTCATAAACCACTTCCGCGCCAAGGCGGTACAGGTTGTTGATGACCTTGGTGATGGCTTTGACGTTGCCCGGAATGAAACGCGAGGAGAGCAGTACGAGGTCGCCTTCATGCACATTGAGTTGACGGTGTTCGTCCGAAGCTATACGCGAAAGCGCTGCCAATGGTTCGCCTTGAGAGCCGGTGACTAACATGACGATGCGTTCGTCCGGGTAATCGTCCACCGCATCTATGGGAATATACGTGCTGGAAGGCACGCGCAGATGGCCCATTTCCTTTGCAAATTCAATATTTCGAATCAGGCTCCTGCCACTGACGGCTACTTTGCGGTTGCAGGCTTCGGCGATGTCGAAGACTTCCTGAATTCGTTGGATGTGGCTGGAGAACAGGGACACCAGTATACGCCCCCGGGCCTTGTTGAAGACCTCGCGCAGGCTGGATTTGATTTCCCGCTCGGTAAGGGAAAAACCGTCGCGCTCCACATTGGTGGAGTCCGAAAGCATGAGTTTTACCCCCGGTGCCGAGAAGCGGCGGAAAGCCTGGAGGTCTGTGGCATGCCCGTTCAACGGGTTGCGGTCGATCTTGAAATCTCCGGTATGGACTATGCGGCCGATCGGCGTTTCGATGCCCAGTCCATATCCCTCGATAATGGAGTGGCAGACCGGGAAGAAATGAAATTTGAAATCGCCCATGACCACGGTGTCCGTGGCTGTAACCGGACGAAGGTCCGCATAACGATCCAGATTGTGTTCCTTGAGTTTGTTTTCCACCAATCCCAGGGTGAATTCCGAGCCGTATACGGGAACATCCACATGCTGAAGCAACCAGGGCAGTGCTCCGATATGGTCTTCGTGTCCATGAGTGAGGACAATGCCCTCAAGCTTGCTCTTGTTTTCAATGACGGAATCAAAGCAGGGGATGACGACGTCCACACCGTACAAGGCATCGTCCGGGAACATGAGCCCACAGTCGACCATGGCAAGGGATTTGCCGGTCTCGTAGAGCATGCAGTTCATGCCGATTTCGCCGAGACCTCCCAACGGGGAAATAGTTAGCTCCGCCTTGTCAGCCATTGTTCACCTCGGCCATCAGTTTGCGGTATTCCTCATTCATCATGGCGTACAGGTCTTCCTTAAGCTTGTCACGTTCCTTGAGCGTGTAGGTCGAAGGATCGATGGGGGGCAGGGCTTTGACTTTAACGGTGTGCTTATTGCTAACCCACAGTTTGCCCTTGGGTAACACCACGCCTGTGTTAGCCAGCACAATGGGAACCACCGGCAGACCGCTTTTGAGGGCTATTATCATGCCGCCGGTTTTGAAATCCATCAATTTTTCGAGATTTACGTTGCGAGTCCCTTCCGGGAAAATGAGCGGTGAAATACCGCTTTTGATGCGTTCTACCGCGTCAGCTATGCTTTTCATGGCCGCACGCCGGTTGCTGCGGTCAACACAGATATGTCCGGCCTTTCCCAATGCCGGACCGTACACCGGCACCTCGAACAGGCTTTTTTTGGCCACGAAGCGGATGTTGTTGTCCCAAAGCAGCTTGAACAGCACAGGGATGTCTACAAGGCTCTGGTGGTTGGCAATGAAAACATAATGCCCGTGGGAATCTATTGCCGAAAGGTCGGCGTCTATCTTGATCCCGGCGATGTTCAGCAGGATACGGGCCCATTTTTTTCCGGGGCCGTTCTGCTCCTCGGAGGTACAGTCTTCTCCCATACGGGATTGCAACCAGCTATAATAAACCGTGAGCGGTATGAGCAAAAGGAAAAAGAAAATGGCGCGAAACATTGGCTATCCTTGTTGATTTGTCGATCAGTTTTTGACTAGCCGAAATTCGCCCGTGAAACAAGTCCATGAATCGGGACAATGGCAACCTGGACTACGCTTGAGGCTGAAATATAAAAGGGTGACGGAAGAATCCGCCACCCTGCATTTTGTTGTCGTGCAGCCGGTTAATCTGCGCCAGCAGCACTTTTGTGATCGGCAATGACCTGATCCCGGACCTGCGGGGGGCATTCTTCGTACTGGGCAAATTCCATGAAGAATGTTCCCTGACCGCCTGTCATTGCGTTGAGATCCGGAGCATATTTAAGCATTTCGCTCATGGGAACATGGGCCTTGATCTCCGTGACGCCTGCCTGCGAGTCGGAACCGAGAACCTTGCCCCGGCGTGAAGACAGATCGCCGATAATATCTCCCATATAGGAATCGGGCACAGCCACGGCAACCAGCATGACAGGCTCCAGCAGGGCCATCTGAGCTTTTTCCGCGGCCTTTTTGAAGGCCAGCGATCCTGCGATCTTGAAGGCCATCTCCGAGGAGTCCACGTTATGGTACGAGCCATCATAGCATGTGGCCTTGAAGTCAATGACCGGGTATCCAGCCAGAACGCCGCGGGCTGCTGCTTCCTGAATTCCCTTGTCCACGGCTGGGATATATTGCCTCGGGATTGCGCCGCCCACGATTTTGTCTTCGAATTCGTAGCTTGTCCCGTGCGCCAGCGGTTCGATGTTGACCCAGCAGTCGCCGAACTGTCCGCGTCCACCGGATTGCTTTTTGTGGCGTCCCTGAATTTCCATTGCCGGAGTGCGGAAGGTTTCGCGGTAGGGGACTTTCGGCGTTTTCAGAATGATTTCTGTCTTGTAGCGGCGTTTGGCCTTTTCCACGGATATTCCAATGTGGTTCTGGCCCATGCCGGACAGAAGAATGTCACCGGATTCCTCATCGCGGGAAAGGGTCAGGGTGATGTCTTCGTCAAGCAGCTTCGCCACTGCGGCGTAGACCTTGTCTTCGTCACCCTTTTCAGCTGGAGCCAGCGCAAACGTGATGAGTTGCGGGGCAATTGCCGGCTTGGTCAGCGTGAAGTTATCTTTCTCGTCCACCAGCGTATCGCCCGTGGCCGTGTTTTTGAGTTTGGCGAGAGTGACGATGGAACCGGGGCCCATAGGCTGCTTGGTCTGTTCCTGTTCCTTGCCCTGCATGAGCAGCAATTGACCTATGCGTTCCTTTTCCTCGTTGCGGGTATTTTTGATGGAAGAGTCCGCGTTGAGCGTGCCGGAAAGCACCCTCACGACGGTCAGTTGACCGGCGAAGGGGTCGGCCAGTGTTTTGAAGACAAAACAGGCCAACGGTTCATCCGGGGAACTGGCGCGTTCGCTTTCCTCTCCCTGCCACGGTGCGTGATCCAACGGGCTGGGCATGAGGTTCTGGACGGTGTCCAGAATTGGCTGGGCGCCGATATTGCTCAGGGCCGAGGCCACGACAACCGGAACCAGCTCTCCAGCCTGCACACCGGCTTTGAGTCCCTTGGTAATCTGTTCCGGGGTGAGCTCACCTTCTTCAAAGTAAAGCTCCATGAGTTCCTCGTCGGATTCGGCAATGTTTTCCACCATGGCTTCACGCATGGCTTCCACCGTGTCCGCGATGTCCGCAGGGATGTCGCCCTCTGTAAAACCGCCTTCCTCGTCGTACAGCAAGGCTTTGCCAGAGAGCATGTCCACCACGCCTTTGAAGTCCTCCTTGCTGCCGATGGGATAATAGAGCAGAGCCGGGCGTGCTCCCAATCCATCGGAAATACTGGCAAATGCCGTGTCGAAGTCGGCACGGTCCCGGTCCATCTTGTTGATGACGATCATTGCCGGGTTACCGTTGTCCTGAACTTTGGACCAGATTTTACGGGTCAGGGGTTTAACGCCGTCAACAGCGTCGATGACCAGAATCACGCTGTCCGCAGCTGCCAGGCTGTAAGAAAGATCCCCGGAAAAGTTGGAATCGCCCGGAGTGTCTACCAGAAAATGCTGATTTTTTTTCCACTTGTAATAGGCAAAGCCGGGCTGAACTGAGCCGCGGCGTTTGATTTCTTCAGGTTCGTAGTCGAGGGCTGTGTTGCCTTCCTCGACTTTTCCAAGACGGGAAATTGTTCCGGCCGAGAAAAGCAGCATTTCCGCAACCGAAGTCTTGCCGCTGCCGCCGTGGCCGATGAGGGCGTAAGTTCTCTGCGTGTTCAGGTCCGACATTGTCTACTCCCTATACATTTATTGTTCATTGACCGCGGGCCGTACCCGGGGCCACTGTATCCAAAATTTCTTATAAGGGTTTAAATCTATAGGAATAGCTGATCAAAATTGTCAAGAGGGAGTCTTGAAATTGATTGGTTGATCGGGCCTTTAATTTGCACGATATCAAAGGGCTTTTATGCCCTTTGCGGAGGGCGGAAGAATTTTGTGTTTTTTTCTATAAGTGCCCGGCGCCAGAGCATACCGGTAAATGCCCCGCATTCCGGGGTGGACGTTTTACTCCCTTGCCTTGAATTATCTTTAGAAATGTGGTCAATTGCCCCTAAGATAAGGAGAATTTCATGCCCTTGATCGATTATCAGGACGTTGTTTTCCGCTTGCAGCAGGGCCTTGGGCAGGCATTTGCCGATACCCCGTGGATTTTGAATCTGCCGGGAAAATCCGTGGCCTGCAAGGTGGATCAGTATTATTATGTGGCTGTAATGCCGGCATTTATAGAGAAATTGGCCGAGTGGTCCAACATAGCCCCGGCAGTGGTTTCGGAATCTCTCGTCCGTACCGGCAATTTCATCACCAAGGCTCCGGAGCGTGATCCGCAACTTTCTCTGGGATTGACGTGGGACGGCAAGATCTATGACCTCAAGGCTGCTTTTGTGGACGCGGACTTTATTGACCGGGCTTTGCGGTTCTTTGGAGGTATGGAATCCGTTCTCAATGTTTCTGAATTGCGTATTGCTTCTGCCAGCAGGGAGAGCGTGGAGGACTTCTTCGAAGGCAAAACGCCGCCACAGGGCTTGGCCTACGGCTAAAAAAACATAACCCGGAAGGCATGCCGTCAAGGGAAGCTCCTTTCTTCCCTCATTCCCTGGTATTGATTTCCTTGCGCAACAATTGCTGATTGTAGGCCGTGTTCAAGGCGTGCTCGGTCAGCGTTCCGGAAAGTTTGCGCGTTTCCTGTGATTCCAGCACTGGTAGCTGAGAGACACCGCGGCTTGTGAGTTTGTTCAACGCATCCTGCAAGGTGTCATTCATGGTAACGGTCGCAAGGTCTGTTGTTGCCAGATCCTTGGCGATGACCAATTGAAGCAAGTCTTCTTCATAAAGCACAGGCCGGATATCCCGGAATGAAATGATACCGGCGAGCGCGTCTTTGTCATCCACTACATGGAGATATGGAGCGTTTTCCGTCTTGAATATCCACAGAATCCTTTCCAGGCTTGCTGATTCCGGCACTGTGATGACCGCTGGCGTCATCACTTCCTTGACCAGCATTTGTCGCAGGATGTGCCGTTCGCGTCCCCCTTCGATATCAATGCCGCGCCGCAATAGCTTGATGGTGTAGATGGATCCCCTGCTGAGGGTGGAGTTGAGTACCGTGGCCGTGATGCAGGTGAGCATGAGGGGCAGGATAATGGAATAGGTGCCGGTCATCTCGAAAATGATCAGGATCGCCGTGATAGGGGCATAGGTGGTTCCTGCCACCACGCCGCCCATGGCTACCAGCGCATAGGCTCCGGGCGTTGCCGTTATGGCCGGGAACACGCCGTGCACGAGCGAGCCGAAAGCTCCTCCGGCCATGGCCCCAATGAACAGTGACGGGGCAAAGATTCCGCCGGAACCGCCGGAACCGAGCGTGATGGCCGAGGCCAGAATCTTGATCCATATCAGCGAAAACAGTACCCAGAAGCTCATGTTGTTTGTCAGCGAAAGGTTCATGGGACCGTAGCCCACTCCGAATGCCGCCGGGAAGAATATGATGACCACGCCCAACATGGCTCCGCCGATGGCCGGCTTGAACCATTCCGGGACCATGCGTACAGCGTCGGCGCCATCTTCAAAGGCGTATAATGTTTTAGTGAAGCTCAGGGCTACCAGTCCGGAAATGATTCCGAGGAACGGATACATACAGAATTCCCAAAGGGAAACAACATTGTATTCCGGGATGATGAATGCGGGAAAATCTCCGAAATAGTAACGGGATATGGTGGTAGCCGTGACTGAAGAAAGAACGACCGGGGAAAAGGACGTCATCCCCCAGTCACCCACAATGACCTCCAGCGCGAAAAGTACCCCGGCAATGGGAGCGTTGAATGTCGCGGCAATGCCGGCAGCAGCGCCGCAGCCAATCATGGTTTTCATGTGAATGGTGGGAACCTTGAATATCTGCCCCACGGAAGAGCCTATGGAAGCCCCGATTTGAACCATCGGACCTTCCCGGCCCACGGATCCTCCGGAGCCGATGGTCACGGCAGAGGCGAAAATTTTTGCTGCGGCAACCCGCTTGCGGATGACCCCGGCGCGCAGTGCAATGGCCTGCATCACTTCGGGAACTCCGTGCCCTTTTGCTTCCCGCGCAAAGAAATGAACGACCAGTCCCACCACCAGTCCGCCTGCCGCAGGCATGACAATTTTCATCCACAGGGGAACTTCATTGGCAAAGTCCAGAAACTCTCCGGAATGATGATAGAACAGCCATTGCATGCTTTTGAGCACGAATTTGAAGAGTACGGCTCCGTAGCCGGAGAGAGCACCGATCAATATGGCCATCAGAAGATGGGAGATGTTTCGACTGTGGAAGGCGTTGCGTACTTTAGCCGAAAGTCCTGTGTGGGCGTCCTGCATGTCGTTTCCGGGCTTTTTTAGCGGTTCCGTTGCAAAATTTCCTGTGAGGGCGCGTACTTTTTCCCGTAGTTGTACGGTACGCGGATCAGGGAAGCATTGCAACGTGATGCCGGGGAAACTTGAGTGGTTTCATGAAAACGGGTAAGCAGTGGCTCCACAACGAATGAAATTGCAAGGAGGCCGTCTTGTCTGAATATACCGTGAAACCCTTGGAAGCCAAGCCTGTGTTCGATTTCTGGCAGTATGCCGAAATGAGTGGCGAGAGCCGTGTGGACCATGAATTGATTGAACAGTTTGGTCCGCTTTGGGATGAGTGGCTCACCCACCTTAAAGCGTATCATCTGGAAGATGAGGGTGGGCATGCCAGCTTTTTGCTCGTGTATCTGGAGCGGGAGGTTGATGACGCCGTTGACAAGCTGTGGGATGAATCCCCGTCCAACGGTTTGGCCTATCACAATCTGGCTATCTGTATGGTCATGTCCGCAGCAGGCAGCTTGGTTCCGGAGTTGTCTGAGGGACGTTGCGCTCCGTTGCCCCGAGCGGGTGAGGGCGTTCGTGAAGCCATGAAGGCAAAAGATGTGGAATGGACCGAGGAAAATTCCATCAACCGCAAGTTCGCGGTCTTTACACCATACCCTTACAACGGCGGATGTGAGATTTGCATGATGAGTGATACCTGTCCGAACAGTTCTGTGGCGCGGAACTAGCTCAATAGACAGCTTCTTTACGTTTGGGGGCTATCTAGCCCCGTTTGCATTGCAATGAATATTCTGGCCGTCCCAAAGGGGCGGCCATTTTTATTACAGCTTGCGTTTGATATAGATAACCGTGGCTATGCACCTGACCTGGTCAATTCTGAGAGTATCCGTATATGATGTCTGCAATCCGTTTTCATCAGGTTCCAGCCATCCCTGCAACGTCAATTGCGTGTTGTCGGAAGCTATGAACAACTTGATGGTTGCTGTCCCGTCTTTTCGTTCCACATATACGGCATCCCCCGTGCCAAAATCGTCATGAGGATTGCAATAGCAAACCTGGCCGGGAAGAATGCCCGCCGGAACCATACTGCTGCCGACAGCCAGAACGCAGAAGGCATCCGGTTCTGAAAAATCTCCGGGGCGGGAAGCGTTGATGCCCAGAGGCATGGATTGTGCCCAACCCTGGAGGCCGCACTTGGCTAGCCCGAGGACGGGGACACATCCGTTGTGCGGCGGCGGTTCCGGTTGTGTCGAAGTGTCAACACCCGTTAATAGCCAATCCAGTGAGCACCCCAACGCCAGGGAAAGTGACACGGCATGCTCTCCTTTCGGGTATTTATTTGACTCATAATTCTGGATCGTTGTAACGCTGACACCAACTTTTCTTGCCAGCTGGCTCTGGGATAAATTATTTCGTTTACGGGCGTCCCGAACCCGTTTTCCCAGACCGTTTGCCGCATATAATGCTATTTTCTCACGCAAAGTCGGCACGGTGTCGGCTTGTGGATTGTTCATGAGGTTCCTTTGGATTTTTCTTGCTTGCAAAAAATAATCTGTTTATAGGTATGCCTATACAACAACTTGACTTGGTGTCCCGCTCTATGTGGAGAAAAGAGGGGTGAGCGGGTTACAAAGCGAAACCTAGAGTAAAGAATATTTGATTCATGCGCAACAAACATAACGACGATATTCTAAAAAAACGTCACATCTATAGATCTGGAACGTATGGGTTTTATCAGCACGGAATTAAGGACTTTTCTCTTTCCTGCGGGGATGGTGTGCAAAAGGCTTTCGGGCGTGCGCTGGATGCCTCCGGACTCTCCTGCCGTCAAGTCGCCGATGAGGTTTGTCGTCTGGCCGGGGTGTCGATAGAACCGGAACAGGTTCGTGCTTGGGCTGTTTCGGATACGTATGCCGGGGATATCCCCCTGAACATCGCCGGGGCGTTGGTTACTGTCTTGAACGATGCCGGGTTCGTGCGTGCGGCTTTTGAGGATGTGCCGGGTTTTCAGTTGATCCAGGGCCGAGGGCATTTGCACGAGTCCGTTGCCAACTATGGTGCTGCCGCCAGTTCTCCAAGCCCGAGGGGGCACCTTGTCCGCGCTTGGATGTCCGCGAATCGTCATACTACGGCTTCCGTAGCTCAAAGTTTGGGAGTTTCTCCCGTGGCGATTCGACGTTGGATTCTTGGCACTATGCGTTCGGCAAGGATCAGACAGTGGTTTGCAGAAAACGGCTGTCCCGAGGATGTGCTCGGAAAGGAGTAGTCCCACGAGGGACCGTTGACAAGGGAAGTTGCTCAAAAACGGGTGCGAAGCTTGCTTCGCACCCGTTTTTACTTTTTGCGGGGATTTATAGTTCGTTCGGCAGCTTGCGAAGCTGTGCAAAGGAATACACCGGGCCGTCAATGCAAACATAGGAAGTTCCGATGTTGCAGCGACCACACAGGCCTACGCCGCATTTCATACGTTTTTCCAACGTAGTGTAGATATTCTCATCTTCAAAGCCGAGCTTTTTGAGGGCTTGAAGCGTGAATTTGATCATGATCGGCGGTCCGCAGGTGATGGCAACCGTGTTTTCCGCGCTGGGGTTTTCCTCCAACAGAATGTTGGGGATCAGTCCCACCTTGTGTTCCCATCCTGGAGCTTCCGCGTCCACAGTGAGCACAAGATTCATGTTCGGTGCCGAGCGCCATTCTTCGAATTCATAGCTGTAGGTCAAATCCTGCGGTGAACGTGCTCCGTAGATGACCGTGATCTTGCCATAGTCGTCGCGGTTGTCGAGCATGTAGAGCAGCAGCGTGCGAAGTGGTGCCATGCCGATGCCGCCGCCAACGATGACAACGTCTTTGCCCTTCATGTCTTCGTAGGGAAACCAGTTGCCGAGCGGGGCGCGCACACCTATCTGGTCACCGGGCTGAAGCGTATGCAGTCTCGTGGTCACTTCTCCAGCCTGCATGACGCTGAACTGAAGATAGTCCATACGCGTGGGCGAGGAGTTGATGACAAACGTCGATTCACCGACGCCGAAGACCGACAATTGGCCTACCTGTCCCGGTTTGAAGGAGAATGCCTTCATGCGTTCCTCGTTGTTGAGGGTCACACGAAAGGTCTTGATGTTGTGCGTTTCCTGAATGATTTCCTGTACCGTTGCCATTTCCGGCAGGTACGGATTTTTTACTTTACTCATTGTCGTTATCCTCCGCAGGCAGGCGGCATTCCTTGGCCGAGGTGACCACCTGTCGGATGTCCAGTGATACAGGGCAGCTCTTTATGCAACGTCCGCAGCCGACGCAGGCGATGTGGCCTTTGTGCAGTTCCGGGAAGTAGCAGAACTTGTGTCCCACGCGGTTCTTGAGGCGATAGGCCTTTTCTGACCGAGGGTTATGCCCGCTGGCTTCCTGCGTGAATTGGCGGGACATGCAGTTGTCCCATGTGCGCAGACGCTCACCCTCGTTGCCTTGCCGTTCATCAGTAATGTTGAAACAATGGCATGTGGGGCAGAGGTATGTGCATGCGCCACAGCTGATGCACTTGGCCGATTGTTTTTCCCAGAAATCCATGTTGTCGAACAAGCCATAGAGCTGTTCAGGCATACATTCAAAGTCCGGGGCTTCGGGCAGGCTTTCATGAGCCGCGGCACGGAGCGCTTTTGCTTCTTTTTCCTGTTCTGGCGTGGCCTCGGCCAAGAGGTTGCTACCAGCGAGCAGAGCTTCACCTTTTTCGGTAATGGATTCTGCTACAAAACCTTCCTGAATGGGGGTGAGCAGCACATCCGAACCGTTGGTGCCGTCTGGTGCTCCGCCTACCCAGTTGCAGAAACAGGTGTTTTCCGTACGGGTACAGGCTATGGAAACCACGGCAGCCTGTTCGCGGCGGGCAATATAGTAGCTGTCCTTGACCGAGCATTGGGTGAATGCGCCGTCAAACACGTCAAAGCCTCTGGCATCACAGGGACGCGAACCGAATATCAGTGTCGGGGTGGCGTTTTCCTCCACCTGCACCTGGATATTTTCCCGGCCCGGATTTTCCTCATCCTTTTGGTAGGAAAAACGCAGCAGCTCTTCACAAGCCGGGAACAGGATTTCCTTGGGGCCAACGGTGGCGTGGCGATCTATACGCAGGGCCTTTCCCTTTGAGAAGGGGCGAAAGGCTATGGAATCGCCTTCCTGCACCGGCGCATAGACCTTGTAATCCGCTCCGAGTTCGGAGAGCCACTGGCCGAGGTCGTCGTTTTTCAAGTACTTGGCCATGGCTTACCAGTCCTTTTCCTTGATGGATTCTTCTTCGAGCTTGAAAGCCAGCAGCGGAGGCCGGGCTTCGGCATCCAGACCGGAGTCGTAATCGAAGAGGTCATGAATGACCGTGCCGAGCTTGCGCTTTAACAGAAGCACGGGAATGTCCATGGGGCAGGCCCGTTCGCATTCGCCACATTCCGTGCAGCGTCCGGCCATGTGCATGGCGTGGATGATCTGGAACATGAACTTGTCACGCACGCCGTCCCGCTGGCTGACCCAATGCGGGTTGCGGCTCTGGGCCACGCAGTGGTCCCGGCACACGCACAATGGGCAGGCGTTGCGGCAGGCGTAACACCGGATGCAACGATCCATTTCGGTCATCCAGAAGTCGCGGCGTTCTTCAAAGCCCTGTGACTCGAATGATTCCAGATCTTCATAGGCATCATTTTCTACCGTGGGTTCACGCTTTTCCCCGACAAAATGGTCGGCGACGACTGCGTTGGGGAAACGGCAGCGTGTACATTTGTCAGCCATGACTTCGGCAAGGGACAGTTTGTGTGTGTCCTTGTCCGTGGTAATGGTCAAGCCGTTGTCATCGGTTTCCACCGAGTGGACAAAGTGGGCGTCGGGCACAGCTTTGCGGATTTTGGACATATCCACGATTCCGTTGCAGGGCGCCCCGAAAATGACCACGTCCTCACGGTTTATGAGTCCTTCCTGCAAGAGCTCCACGACCGAACGGCTATCACAGCCCTTGACCACGATGCCGACCTTTTTGCCCTTGAGAGATGGCAGATGCACGGCCAGGTTATGTACGTTGAGCGGTCCCCATACCAGATTGTCCACATCTTCGGGCTCATACATGTACAAGGGGGTCGCGTGAAGCGGGTCATAGCCCATGCCCCACCCCATGACGAAATCAAGTTCCGGCAGGGCAGCCTTTATGGATTCCTTGAGCTTGTCGAGCATTATGCCTCCTCCCTGATATCTGTGCCTGTGGTTTGGGCGAGCTGTGAAAGCGCGACCTCGGGGATGGGAGCCAGCGGGCCAAGGGTGTGAACCTGATTGGTGAACTTGGTGACCACTTCCTGCCAGCGTTGGCCTTCGGAAGCGGAAACCCATGTGTATTCAAAACGTTCCGGCTCAATACCGAGTACGGATATGAATTGTTTGAAGACTTCAAGCCTGCGTCGGGCATAGTAGTTTCCCTCGGCGTAGTGGCAGTCTCTGGGATGGCAGCCGGAGACCAGTACGCCATCCGCGCCGTTCATGAATGCCTTGGCGATGAACAGCGGATCAATGCGTCCGGAACAGGGAACCCGGATGACACGCAAGTCCGTGGGCTGATCAAAACGGGCTACGCCCGCAGTGTCGGCACCGCCATAGGAGCACCAGTTGCAAAGGAATCCTACGATTCTCAGTTCGCGTCCATTTAGAACCGGCATATTGCCTCAACCTCCGCGAGAATCTGGTTATCGGTAAAGTGTCTGAGCTGGATGGCTCCCTGCGGACAGGTGGATGAGCAGATGCCACATCCCTGACATACTGTTTCGATGACTTCGGCCTTGGGCTGGCCCCGGAAATCGACCTCTTTGATGGCGCCGAACGGACAGGTTAGCACGCATTTGCCGCAGCCGATGCAGCGCTTGATGTCCACGTTGGCGGTTTGGGGGTCGCTCTTGAGTTTCTCCTTGGAGAAAAGCCCGATGACCTTGGATGCCGCGGCACTCCCTTGTGCCACGGAAGCGGGAATGTCTTTCGGTCCCTGACAGGCACCGGCAAGGTATACGCCCGCCGTGTTGGTTTCGCAGGGCTTGAGCTTGGGGTGGCCTTCCATGAAGAAGCCGTAAGAGTCATAGGATATACGCAACTTCTCGGCCAATTGCGGCGAGTTCTTCGCGGATTCCACGCCCACGGCCAGGACGACCAGGTCGGCCTGAACTTCCACTTGCCTGCCCATCAGGGTGTCCGCTCCGCGTACAATCATGTTGCCCTTTCCGTCCGGGTAGACCATGGCCACGCGGCCGCGAATGTATTGCGCGCCGTATTCCTCCATGGCCCGTCGGGTGAACTCGTCGTAGAGTTTTCCCGGCGCACGGATGTCCATATAGAATACATACGAAGTGGAGTCGGGAATATGGTCCTTGGTCAGGATGGCCTGCTTTGCCGTATACATGCAGCAGAATCCCGAACAATAGGGCCGGCCGACGGATTTGTCTCGCGATCCCACGCACTGGATGAAGACCACGTTTTTGGGCTCCTTGCCGTCCGAAGGCCGTTTGACGTGTCCTCCGGTGGGACCGGAAGCCGAAAGCAGGCGTTCGTATTGGAGGGAGGTAATGACATCCGGGTAACGGCCTCCGCCGTATTCTTCGTATACGGTCCAGTCGAACAGGTCATACCCGGTGGCTGCTACAACAGCTCCCACCTCTTCGGTAATGATCTCGTCCTGCTGCTGGAAATCAATGGCATTGGAAGGGCATATCTTTTCACATGTGCCGCATTTGCCCTTGGTCAGCTTGATGCAGTACTCCGCATTGATGGTTGCCTTTTTGGGGATGGCCTGCGGGAAGGGGATATTGATGGCCCGGCCAGGTCCGATTTTTTCGTCAAAAGTATTCGGTGCCTTGCGTGAAGGACATTTCTCCACACATTCGCCGCAGCCCGTGCATTTGTCCCAATCCACGTAACGGGCTTTCTTTTTGATTTTGACCGAGAAGTTGCCCACATATCCGGACACGCCATCCACTTCGGAACAGGCATACAGGGTGATGTTCGGATGCTGGGCAATTTCCACCATGCGTGGTCCCAGGATGCAGCTGGAACAGTCCACGGTGGGGAAGGTCTTGTCGAGCTTGGCCATTTTTCCGCCGATTGTGGATTCGCGCTCCACCATGACGACTTCAAGCCCGGCATCGGCGCAGTCCAGTGCGGCCTGAATGCCAGCCACGCCACCACCGATAACCAGAACACGACGATTAATGTCGAATTCCTTGGCGATCAGCGGTTGGTTGCGCCTGAGCTTTTCAACGGCCATGCGAACCAGATCCGCAGCCTTGTTGGTGTTGGCCTCACGGTCTTTGCCAATCCACGAGACATGTTCGCGGATGTTGGCCATTTCAAACATATATGGGTTGAGCCCAGCGCGTTCCAGCGTGTTGCGGAACGTTGCCTCGTGCATTCTGGGCGTACAGGACGCCACGACCACACCGTCAAGCTTGTGTTCGCCTATTGCCTCGATGATGCCGTCCTGTCCGGGTTCGGAACAGGCGTACATCGTGTCGGTGGCAAAGGCCACTTCGGGATAGTCGCGGGCAATACGGCTTACTTCCGCCGTATCGACGGTTCCCTCGATATTGCTGCCGCAGTGGCAGATGAATACTCCGATTCTCATGAGTTAAGACTCCCTCGCCTGCTAGGCCACTTCTTTGTTGGCGGAGATGGACTGCAATGCCGGACGAGGGTCCACACAGAGCTTGTCCAGTCCGAGGCTCGCATCGGGAAGGCCCAAAGCCCAACCCAGCAACTGGGTATAATAGAATATGGGCAACCGGTAGCTGGCGTTGTTCGCCGAGTTTACCTGGCCCTGCCGCAAATCCAGATTCATCTGGCACAGCGGACATGCCGTAACCACGGCGTCTGCTCCCAGTGAATCCGCCATGTCCAGCAGCTTTCCGGAAAGCCGCATGACAAGATCCCTACGCGCCACGCCATGTGACGCGCCGCAACATTCCGTCTTGAGCGGGAATTGCAGAACTTCGGCGCCGGCAGCTTGCATGAGTTTGTCCATGCTGATGGGGTTTTCCTCACTATCAAAGTCCATGAGTCCCGGAGGTCTCGTGAGGATGCAACCGTAGTAGGTTACTACCTTGAGGCCTTTCAACGGCCGGGCAACCTTCTTGGCGAGGGCGTCCGGGCCAAGGTCTTCAAAAAGAACCTGCAATACGGATTTCGTATCCGGAATTGTTTCCAGCGGCTCGTCCAGCAAACGGTTGACCTTTTCCTTGAACGTCTCACTTTCCGCCATATGCTTGCCGGCGGTTTTGAGATTGGTCAGGCAGCTGGGGCAGGGAGTGAGCACACAGTCGTGTCCCTGCTTGGCGGCCAGTCCGAGGTTGCGTCCCGAAAGCGCAGCGGAAAGCGTGTGATCCACTGTGTGGGCGGGGGTGGACCCGCAACAGCTCCAATCGGGAATTTCATCCAGATTGATGCCCACGGCTTCGCACACGGCTCTGGTGGAACGCTCATACTCCATGGACGTCCCTTGGCCGGAACATCCTGGGTAGTAAGAGTAGGTGTGTTTGGTCATCTAGGAACCTTCCTTTTCAAACCGTTCAAAAATGCGGGCTATGGCGTCCCTGCCCTGAATGTTGTGGGGCTTGAAGGCCAGTTTGCCTTTGGGCAGCATCTTCGGTCCCAATTCCATGTCGGTCCAGAACCTGCCGGTTTTGCGGATGTAATCGACCATGAGTCCCATCTCGAACACGCGTCCGTGGCTACGGACGGAATCGAGGAAACTGTCGAAGAAAGCCTTGACCCTGCGTTCCTTGACGAATCCTTCTCTTCTGGCCTCGTGGCGCAATACGTCCATGACCTTGGCCACATCGATGTTGTTTGGACATCGGGTGGTGCAGGAAGTGCAGGACGCACAGAGCCAAATGGATGAAGAACTCAGCACGGTTTCTTTCTGTCCGGTCTGCAGCAGGCGCATGACCTGGCTGACGGGAATATCGAACCCGAACGTGTAGGGACAGCTCGCCGTACAGTTGCCACATTGGTAGCACAGCGAAATAGTCTGTCCGCTTTCCTCCATCACGCGGTCCATGAAGGTTTTGTCAGGGGAGTTGGTGAGATTTACTACTTGCATTACATCACCTGAAGGCATCCCGGCATACGGGAGCCGGTTGGGCGTTTGTTGCCGCGAGGCGGCAAAAGGGATGTTCTGCGCCCGGGTGAACAGGCCGGACGGGGTGTGTGGTGCACGTTGTAGCTCCTGATACATTCGTGCTCATCTTTCATGAAGATAAGACTCATACACCGGTCTGTCTATGCTGACAAGTGCATTTTTTCACAAGATGAACATAAATTATATTAGCAATATGCTATAATTATTAGAATAGTTACTACTGCCAATAAATTGGAAACTTTCCTCCTTGTCTATTTACTGATTAGAAAAAATCTTTATTGTGTACAGAGCATTTAGCAAAAAAAAGTTGTCGTTGGCAATAAAAAAGAAAATATGGGCCGGGAAAAATTTCCCAGCCCATATCATAATTATCTTTGCTTACTTTCCGCGGGATCAATCGGCGGAAACCGTTTTCCTTTCAGCCTTGAGCGCCCCCATGAGAGCCTCATCAAGGGAAGGATGCGGAAAGATCGTTTCATAAGCGTCTTCAGGCGCCCATCCCTCTTGAACGATCATAGTGGACGGTGTAGTCAAACGCGAGACGTCGTGTCCTACTGCCGTGACCCCGGCTACCTTGCCGTCAGACCAGATGACCTTCACAACCCCCTGTGTGGCTGCATGAGCCTGGGCCATGGGATTGGCAGCCAGCTGGAGTGTGGACACTTCGCATGGCTGGCCGGATTGAATCACTTCATGAACGGATTTTCCAACATGCATGACTTCCGGGGAGCCATAGATGATTGAAGGCACCGGGCCGGAAACGTAGGCGGCTTCTGTTTTTCCCGACAGGCGGGAAACCACATAATGCGCCTGGTGGCTGGCCGCATGCGCCAGTTGGATTATGCCGTTCACATCGCCGATGGCATATACGTTGGGCGCGGCTTCGAGGTATTCGTTTATCTTGATGCCGCTACGTTCAATGGTGATTCCCAATGCTTCGAGATTCATGCCGTCCGTGACTGGGCCGCGTCCCACAGCAACCAGAGCCTTGTCCGCTTCGATTTCGTCGCCGGAATCCAACCGAAGACAGGCTTTGCCATTTCTTGTCGTCACAGACTGTACCCGTACGCCAAGCCTCATGTTCCATTTCCATCGTTTGAACATGGAGCCAAGGACTTTTGAGACTTCAGGGTCTTCAGCCGCAGCCACGCGGTCCAAGGCATCCACCATGTGGATTTTTGTGCCGAGACGATGGGCGATCTGTGCCATTTCAATACCGATGAACCCGGCTCCCACGACAATGAGTGATTCGGGCATAGATTCCAACGCCAGAAATCCGTTGGAGTCGATTACGGCGTCGTTGTCCGGTTCCAGTCCGGGGAAGAAGGTCGGTCTGGAGCCGGAAGCAATGACGAGTTTATCATATTCCAAAGTCGTGGGCGTATCACCAGTGACCTCAATCTTTCCAGGCGCTGTTACATGGGCGGTTCCATAAATAACATCCACACCAAGCGTTTTGAGCCGCAGGGCAGTTGCCTTGCGTGTCCCTGCAACGAGTTTTTCCTTGCGCCTTTGCAAGGCTGCGAAATCCACGTCGATGGAACCCGAGGCAACCTTCATCTTGGTCTGTCCGGCTAATTCCTCAATGGCCGAAGTTGCCCCGAGCATGATCTTGGTGGGGATGCAGCCCCAATTCAGGCAGGTTCCGCCGAGATCAGCCTTTTCCACCAATGCGGTTTTCAGGCCGGCTTCCGCCGCTTCCATGGCCGCATCGAGACCGCCCGGTCCTGCACCGATGACAATCAGATCATGCATTGGCAAGATCCTCTGTCAGTTCCATGCCTCGGGCAGCTTTGGTCTCATCCAGACGGGTCACGGGCAGGGTCACCGGAGCGTTTTGTATCACTTCCGGGTCGCTTTGGACCATGTCCGCAATGGCAACAAGGTCGTCCACAAAGGTGTCCAGTGTTGCCTTGTTTTCCGTTTCCGTGGGCTCGATCATCATGCATTCCTTGACGATCAGCGGGAAGTAGATGGTGGGCGCGTGGTGTCCCTTGTCCAGCAGGGCCTTTGCAATATCCAGAGCGCGTACTCCCTTTTCCGCCTGACGCACTGCACTGAGCACGAATTCGTGCATGCAGGTACGGTTATAGGGGATCTCGAAGGCATCTTCGAGACGTTTGCGCATGTAGTTGGCAGAGAGCACCGCGTTTTCCGTTGCCCGGGCCAGACCTGTTTTGCCCAGCCTGAGTATATAGGAGTATGCCTTGAGGAATACGCCGAAGTTTCCATAAAACGGGGCCACGTAACCAATGGATTTCGGGTGGTCGTAATCCAGGACGAACTGGCCGTCTTCAAGCTTTTGCACTCGGGAAACGGGCAGGTACGGAGTGACACGCTCGGAAACGCCCACCGGACCGGAACCGGGGCCTCCGCCGCCGTGGGGGGTGGCAAAGGTTTTGTGCAGGTTCAGGTGAACGATGTCGAATCCAACGTCGCCCACGCGCATCTTGCCCATAATGGCGTTGAGGTTGGCTCCGTCGTAATAGAGCAGGGCGTCCACTTCGCGCAGCATGGCCACGATTTCAGGCAGATTCTTTTCGAAAAGCCCCAGCGTGTTGGGGCAGGTCATCATCATGCCGGCCACTTCGTCATCCAACACTTCGCGCAGGGCTTCAGGGGCAATGATGCCATCGCGTGATTCAATGGAGACAACCTCGAATCCGGCAATGGCAGCCGAGGCCGGGTTGGTTCCGTGTGCCGAGTCGGGCACGATGACCTTGGTCTTCTTGTTGCCCTTGTCGCGATGGTAGGCAGCCATGAGCATCACGCCCGTCAGCTCTCCATGCGCCCCGGCCATGGGGTGCAGCGTGTAGGCGTTCATGCCCGTGATTTCGCACAACAGTTGCTCGGTCTCGTAAATGACTTCCAGTGCGCCCTGGCACAGGCGTCCTGCTCCCTGCAATTGAGGCAGCACCGGGTGCAGCCGTGTGAAGCCCGGCATGGCGCCCACAACTTCCGTGAATTTGGGGTTGTACTTCATGGTGCACGAACCCAGCGGATAGAAGTTGCCATCCACGCCGAAGTTGCGTTGAGAGAGTTTCGTGAAGTGGCGGACCACGTCCAGCTCACCGGCTGAGGGCAGTCCTGCTTCCTCGTTTCTCAGCAACTCTTTGGGAATGAAAGTCTCTTCGGAGAGTCCTTCGCAGGGCCAACAACCCTCACGACCCGGGACCGATTGTTCGAATATGGTTTTCATTTCAAGGCCCCCCTCATCATTTCGGCCAGAATGCCGATTTGCTCTTCACTGGTTTTTTCCGTGCAGGCCACCAGCAATCCGTTGTCCAAATCATCATAGTACCGGCCCAGCGGGAATCCGGGGATAAAGCCCCGTTCGGAGAGGGTGGAGATGATTTCAAAGGCGTTGACGGGCAGGGTGATGGCAAATTCATTGCCGAACGGTCCGTCGGTGAGCATTTCAACTCCCGGAATTGCGGTGAGTTTTTCCGCACACAGGTGGGCACGTTCGATGGAAAGTCTTGCCGCACGGCGTATGCCCATTTCTCCCAGAGCGCACATATGCACCAAAGCGCGCAGAGCACACAGGGATTGGTTGGAGCAGATGTTCGAGGTGGCTTTCTGCCTGCGGATGTGTTGTTCGCGGGCCTGAAGGGTCAGCACATAACCGGTCCGTCCCTCGGTATCTTCCGTACGACCCACGATACGTCCCGGCATTTGGCGGACCATCTTCTTGGTGCAGGTCATGATGCCGAGGTACGGGCCTCCGAACGAAAGCGGCAGCCCCAGGCTTTGGCCTTCGGCCACGGCAATGTCCGCTCCCATTTGTCCCGGAGTTTTGAGCAGAGCCTGGAGAACGGGGTAGCTGGAGATGATGCTGACGGCTTTCTTCTCTCGGGCGGCGTTAAATAGCTCGGTGAAGTCGTTGACCGATCCGAAAAAGTTCGGATTCTGTACCAGAACCGCGGCGGTCTTGTCGTCGATGGCGGCTTTGAGTCCTTCGATGTCCGTGCGGCCGTTCTTGTGGGGCACGCACACGACTTCGAGATTGAGATTCGTGATGTAGGAATCGAGCATGACCCGATAGATGGGATTCAGGGCCTCGCTGATCAGCACCTTGCGGCGTTTGGTCTTGCGCACGGCCATCATGGTCGCTTCGTACATGGCTGTGCCGCCGTCATAGACGGAGGCGTTGGCGCAATCCATGTCCATGAGTCGGCAGATGGCGGTCTGGTACTCGAAAATGGCTTGCAGGGTGCCCTGGCTCGCTTCGGGCTGGTAGGGAGTATAGGCGGTGTAGAACTCTCCGCGCATGGTCAGTGCATCCACAGCAGCGGGGATATAATGATCATAGAAGCCTGCACCGAGGAAGCTTGCGCTGTCCGTGGCGTTTTTTGCAGCCATGCCTTCCAGCTTGGCCAGCACTTCCATTTCACTCAGGCCCTCGGGTATGTCAAAGCTTTGCGGCCGCATGGATTCCGTGATTTCGGCGAACAGATCGTCTACCGAATCCACGCCGATGACAGCCAGCATTTCCCGGACTTCTTCCGGTGTATGCGGAACAAACGGCATCTCGTATCCTTTGTTTTGGAAAGGTGCTTCAAAGAAAAAAGGGCGGCCTCCATGGTCGCCCTTTCAGGATATTTAGTGTGCTTCCGATTCGATCAGGGTCGCGTAAGCATCCGCGTCCAGAAGGCCGTCAGGCTCTCCGGAAATGCGGACTTTAAGCAACCATCCTTCTTCAAAGGGGGATTCGTTCACTTTTTCCGGTGCGTCTTCAAGCTCTTCGTTGACCTCAATGACCTCACCGGAAACCGGTGCGTAGAGCTCGCTGGCAGCCTTTACGGATTCTACGGAGCCAAATTCCTCTCCCTGTTCCAGAGTGTCGCCCACGGCGGGCAGTTCCACAAAGGTAAGGTCTCCAAGCTGTTCCTGGGCAAAGTGGGAAATGCCAACAGTGGCAACATCGCCCACAACCTTAACCCATTCGTGGGTTTTTGCATATTTGAGATCGGCGGGAATCATGTATTTACCTCCTGAGAATTGATGGTCGGGCTTTTACGATTTGTGAATTTCTAGCATCGAATTCCTATGTTGGAAATAGTAAAAAAAATGACGTTTTCTGCGTTTTGAGTGTTTTGGAAAGATTTTTATTCATAAATAGTCAAACATTTGACGTAAATCGGTGGCCATGCGCAGCCTGCACTGATTATCTGGCTTGTTGTTATTATTTGTTAAGAGGCTTCGTTGTTTTTTTGGCCCTAATATGTGCTCTTTATGTGATTTTTGTATTCTTGCGAATGTGTTTAGTGCCACTCTTGGAGTTGACTATGCTACGGTCGTGGGTAATATGAATCGCCATGACGAATTCAAACCCTGTTGCACCCGGGGAATTGATTGAGCCCGGCAGCCGTGTTGAGGTTGCGGTTGATGACCGTGTTTGGCGGTTGGACCGGGCCGGGGATCTGGAGGCCCTCTGGGATGCCATGGAAGATGTCGTTCTTGATGACGATGAACGTTTACCCTATTGGGTGGAGGTCTGGCCGGCCAGTGTCCTTTTGGGGCGCTGGATAGTGCGTAACGGAGCTGCTCTCGCAGGGCGCAACTGTCTGGATCTTGGATGTGGACTGGGACTGACCGGCATGATAGCCGCGGAACAGGGCGCACGAGTGACGGCATTTGATTACGAATGGCCTGCGGTGCGGTTTGCCCGGCACAATGCGGAGCTCAACAACGTGCCGCAGCCGCTGTGGACAGTCATGGATTGGCGCAAACCCGCGTTACGGCAAGGTGCTTTTGACTTTATATGGGGTGGTGACATTCTGTATGAAAAGCGTTTTTTTGATCCTCTCATTCGTTTGTTTCGATACGCGGTGGCTCCCGGCGGGCGTATCTGGATAGGAGAGCCAGTGCGGACCGTATCCCGGCCGGTTTGGCCCCAGCTGGAGGAACTCGGATTTTTCCCCAAAAAACTGACGACGGAAAAGGTTGCCCTGTGCGGACAGAACGCAACGGTAAACCTTTGGGAAATAACGCTGTGAACACGGCTTCCCGTGTTATGGCTTCTGATCGGATTTCTTCGATCATCGACCCAATACAACCATAACGGAGATAATCATGGGCAAAACAATCAGATTTGGTGTTTCGCTTGATTCCGACCTGCTGGCAAAGTTTGACGACCTCTGCCAAGAGCGTAGTTATCAGACTCGTTCCGAGGCCATTCGGGATTTGATCCGCAATACACTGGTGCAAAAAGAATGGGAAGACGCTTCCGGCGAACTGGCCGGAACCCTGACCTTGGTCTATGACCATCATCAGAACGGATTGACGCAAAAGTTGACTGAAATTCAGCATGATGCGCATCATGTTATTCAGACGACCATGCATATTCATCTTGATCATCATAATTGCCTTGAGGTCATCGTACTGAAAGGCGAGGCAGATATTATCAAGTCGCTTGGCCAAAAACTCATGTCCACAAAGGGCGTAAAACATGGCGATCTTTCCTTGACCACGACAGGAAAGGAATTGATCTAAACAACGGGGAAACGGATTTACATGGAAGACGTACAGAACGCGCAACCCGGCATTTCCATGCCAATCGACAAGGTCGGCGTTAAAGATTTGCGCCTGCCGCTCAGGGTTCGCCACAAGGTCAAGGGAACGCAGCATACCATTGCCAAAGTGGATCTTTCCGTGGATTTGCCTGCCAGGTTCAAGGGAACGCACATGAGCCGCTTTGTGGAGGCCATGGAAAATTGGGCAGAGGATCTTGACTGCGGAGCATTCAGGACGCTGTTGCGTGACATCATTCAACGGCTTGACGCCCGGAGCGCCCATTGTCGTTTGGTGTTCCCGTATTTTCTGCGTAAAACGTCGCCCAAGAGCGGCGCCCACGGGGTCATGGATTACAAGTGCTCCGTTGAGGGAGAATATACCGACGGCAAGCTGTTGTTTACCTTGGGCGCGGAAGTGCCTGTCATGACCGTTTGCCCTTGCTCCAAGGCCATCAGTGACGAAGGCGCTCACAGTCAAAGGGCGGTGGTGCGCATCCGGTGCCGTTTCGACGGTTTTCTTTGGCTTGAGGATATTATCGAGATCGCAGAGCGGGCCGGTTCCAGTCCCGTATATACATTGCTCAAGCGTGAAGACGAAAAGCATGTGACCGAATCGGCTTTTGCCAATCCCTGCTTTGTGGAAGACGTGGTGCGTGAAACCGCGCGGGGGCTTGAAGATCACCCTCAGGTTTTATGGTATCGTGTTGAGGTGGAAAGCTATGAATCCATTCATAACCATTCCGCGTTTGCAATTATCGAAAGCAAGTAATTATGTTGCGCCGGGCAGTAGGTCCGGCGCAATTGTCTGATTTGCCGAAGTTTTTCCCTCCTACGCTCTTTGCTTGCCTTTATATGTCCTGTCGGGGTATGATATTCACATGAATATTAATGCCAACATCTCTGCCATGGATGCGTTGGGATCAGCGTATCAGGTGACGGCCAATAACGTTGCCAATGTAAATACGGATGGCTTTCAGGCTTCCAGGGCCAACCTGGAGTCCGGGCCGGAAGGGGATGGTGTGCGTGTTTCTTCCATAACTACGGATACGACTCCCGGTGCCATGTTCGAAGGTCGGGAAACCAGCAACGTGGACACAGCCAGTGAAATGGTGGGCATGATAACCACGGAAAATGCTTATGCCGCGAATGCTGCCGTGATTCATGCAGGAGACCAGACCACCGGCTATTTGCTGGATATGCTGGTTTGATTTTTTTGTTATAGTAAATGTCCGGCCCCGCTTTGCGGGGCTTTTTTATTTTTTTGAGGGGAGAATATGGCCTTGTTCTCTTTTTTTTGTGTTTGCCACGCTAGTTCTGCTTGACATTGTTTTAGTTGTTCGACTAGTGTAAACTATGGCCCGTCTGCGCGCCGTTCTGCGCAAAGCGGTTGGGCCATACCCGTGTTCACGGAGGTCGAACCATGGCTTCAGCAAAGCCTGTAAAAACAAACTTTGATGTCATCATTGTCGGCGGAGGTCCTGCCGGACTTTTTGCCGCCTATTATCTGGGCGAGCACTCCAACTTGGATGTGCTGGTCATTGAAAAGGGAAAGCCATCTCTCAAACGCAACTGTCCCATTTCCGGAGACCAGTATTGCGTGAAATGCCGACCGTGCAACATCCTGTGCGGCGTCGGCGGGGCCGGGTTGTTTTCTGATGGCAAGCTTAACTTCATTCCCAAGCTGGGCAAGACTGATCTGACCCAGTTTATGCCCATGTCCGAGGCCAACAAGCTTATTGATGAGACAGAGGAAATCTTCAACCGTTTCAACATGGACGGCAAGGTCTTCCCCACCAATCAGAATGACGCCAAAGCCATCCGCAAAGAAGCCAAGCGGCGGGGGATAGACCTGCTGCTCATCAAGCAGAAGCACCTCGGTTCCGACAATCTGCCGGGGCATATTGCCGGAATGGCCGAGCATATAAAAGACAAGGGTGTTATTTTTCATACTTCCGAGGAAGTACGGGACGTGACGGTAGAAGACGGTCGTGTGACCGGCGTTGTCTCCAGTCGCGGAAATTATACAGCCCCCAACGTAATCCTGGCCCCCGGCCGTGTCGGAGCAGAGTGGGTGGCCTCCGTAGTCAAGGGGCATGGTATCAACGTGTCTCAACGCGGTATTGAGGTCGGCGTGCGCGTCGAGGTCCACAATGAGATCATGGAAGACCTGTGCAGTATCATCTATGATCCGACCTTCTTTGTGCGCACGAACAAATATGACGACCAGACGCGGACATTCTGTACCAATCTCGGCGGTTTTGTTGCCGTCGAAAACTATCAGGATTTCGTGTGTGTCAACGGCCATGCCTATATGGATCTCAAGTCGGACAACACCAACTTTGCCTTCCTGTCCAAGGTGGTGCTTACGGACCCGGTGGAAGACAATCAGGCATATGGTGAATCCATCGGCAAGCTGGCCACCATCATTGGCGGCGGCAAGCCGATCCTCCAGCGTTTTGGCGATTTGAAGCGTGGGCGTCGTTCCACCTGGAATCGTATCAAGAACAGCTACATTGAGCCTACACTCAAGGATGTTGTTTGTGGGGATATCGCCATGGCTTTGCCTGAGCGGATCGTGACAAACCTTGTGGATGGACTGGAGCAACTCAATGAGGTGGTGCCCGGTGTGTCCAATGACGAAACGTTGTTGTATGCCCCGGAAATCAAGTTTTTTGCTACACAGGTGGATACATCGAACGAACTGGAAACGGCCATTGAAGGCCTTTTTGTGGCCGGAGATGGCCCCGGCGTGGCCGGAAATATTGTTTCCGCCGCAGCCACGGCCCTGATTCCCGCCAAGGAAATCATTCGCCGCGCGTAACGATTGCCTTTCATAGTGAGATGTAAGGTCCGGGCTATGTCCGGGCCTTTTTATTTTCGTTAAAAAACAGTCTGTTGCATGCCGTTTTTATGGTATTTGAACATTGGGAACCTGATTCGTCGTGCGTTGTCTCAGGCTAACCGTACTGCTTTCTTGCATTTTTTTTCTAAATTTTTTCATGACAACCTTGACAAACCGTCATTTCGTTGACAGTGAAAAATAAAGCATGGGCATTGTGGCAGAAGCCCTATGACCCATAGTTTTCAAGCCATTTCCACACACATGTCCGGAGGACCGATGGCTCTCAATTTGGATGGCATAATCGGAGACAGCTCAGCTTTATCTGAGGTATTTAAAATAATTGAAAAAGTTGCGCCTACAGAGAGCACCGTACTCGTTACCGGAGAATCCGGGACCGGTAAGGAACTCATAGTTCGCGCTCTCCACCGCAACAGCAGTCGGGCGGCCAATCCCTTTGTTCCCATCAACTGCGGAGCTATTCCCAAGGAATTGTTGGAATCCGAGTTGTTTGGACATGAGAAGGGAGCGTTTACCCACGCTGTTCGTTCCCGTCCCGGTCGCTTCGAGCTCGCAGACGGAGGAACCATTTTCCTCGATGAAATTGGGGAAATGGACCTAAGTTTGCAGGTCAAGATCTTGCGCGCCTTGCAGGAAAAGGAAATCGAGCGGGTGGGCGGAACGCAGATCAAAAAGGTTGATGTACGTGTTGTGGCCGCAACCAACCGCGATTTGGAAAAGGAGGTTACCGCGGGACGTTTTCGTGAAGACCTGTTCTATCGCCTGAACGTGATTCCCATGCACCTTCCCCCTCTCCGTGAAAGGGGAGGAGACATATTGACGCTGGCTCGGCATTTTTTGGGACGCTTCTGCCTGGAGAAAGACCGGGCAAAGTTGAGCCTGGCCGATAAAACCAAGGAAATGCTGTTGACCTATTCGTGGCCCGGCAACGTGCGCGAGTTGGAAAATTTTATGGAGCGGCTTTCCATCCTTTGCGATAACAAGGAGATAACTCCCGAAGATCTGCCTGACAAGATTTGGCAGGATGTAGGTGAGAAACCCTTGAAGAAAGTAGAGGACGTTGTTGTTCGGCCTGCCGGATTTACCTGGCCGACCTTGGACGACATGCGGGACAAGGCCGGAGCGCTCAAGGAGTTCCTGGAATCCATTGAAGACCGCCTGATGTTGGAGGCGCTGGATTCGGCCGGAGGCGTTAAGAACAAGGCCGCGGAATTGTTGGGAATCAAGAGGACTACCTTGATTGAGAAGATCAAAAAACGGAAATTGCTTGATAACTAGGCGCTTGCGGGCGCAATTTGGTTGCGCTCTGAAAACACGGGTTTTGCATAACACCATGACGTGGCTGTGAAAAATGTAATACGCATAGCGTTGGCGTTTGCCGTCCTTACCTGCTCAGGTGGCTTTGGTGCCATTCCGGCGCAGGCTCTTGGCGTCGGTGTGGCCTCGCGTGGTGATTCCGACCGCATGACCCTGACGTTCGATTCTGGACGTATTCCCGACTTTTCCGTGCGGAGGACCGGCACTACAGCTGTGACTGTTGCGATTCCGGCGAGCGGCTGGCAGGGCGAACGAAGGCCGAACATTCCTGGGTTGCGCGGTAGTAGAATCGTCTCGTCAGTTAGTGTTTCCGGCAATTCCCTGATCATCAACACCAAGACAAAAGCGTTTGGTTTTATTAAAATTCAGTCACCTGACAAACCTCAGGTGCTCATCCAGTTTTTTCGCGATCCCATTGGCGCCCGTTGGAAGCCTCCGTCCCAGCGCAAACCTATTGCTCAGACTCCCAAAAAAACGACACCTCGTCCGGCTGTAAAAAACAAGACAAAGCCGAAACCTAAGCCAAAAGCCAAGCCAGCCCCGGCTCCGCCTGCAAAGCCGAAGCCTGCGCAGAAAAAGGCTACCGCAAAGAAAGAGGTTGTCCAAAAGCCTCAGCAAAAGGCCAAGCCGACGTCACAAGTCTCGGAAAGGGATCTCCAGCCGACGGATAACGATACCCATAAGCCATTTTTTTCGGTTCCCTATACGGTACGTACCAATGTGACCCCTCCACCTGGTTCCGGCAACAGCACGGCAACACATGCCATGCGCTTCAAGGCTACGGACAAGCAGGCCGAGGACGTCAAGCTCGCCGAGCTTGGTGGAGCGAAGAATGCGCAAGCTCCGGTGGTTACACTTCCGGGATCGACTTCATTGGAAGGAAAGGGCGGGGATGGTGTTCGTGGCCAAGTTTCGCCGCCTCCCGCGCAAATGCCACTTTCCGGGGTCTCACAGCCCGTGGCTTCGAGTAATGCTTCGGCCTCTTCTACTGTGAGTTCGGCTGTTGCGCCTCCTCCTGATCAGAGCCCGGTCGAAGCGTCTTCCAAGGTTTCACAGTCGGTTCCCCCACCTGATGCGCAGGATACAGGGCCTATGGCACATGCTATCACTTCCGGTGACAGCCATTCCGTGTCCGGGGCCGTTGCTCCCCCTCCAGCATCATTTGGTTCTTCCTCTCGGACCAATGCGACCGCGCAAAGTGAAGTGACGGCTGCTCCTGCCCCTCTTCCTGATACCGTATCCCAAGCAGATGCTTCCGTTACTGTTTCAGACAATGCTTCCGGCTCAGCTCTTCCTGCTGGTTCGGAAGAGGAAGCAATAGCTGAGAGCAAGGCCAAGCCTCAGCAAGATGCTGCCGAGCCCCTTTCCGCCGAGCAGGACGCGACAGAGCCGACTCAGGCAAAGGATGACAATGCCACGCAGATGCTGGAAAAGTTGCGGAATGACACCTTGGAAGCACAGTCCCTGATGGTCAACGGAAATCTTGAGGCCGCCAAGGAAGCTTTTGAGAAGCTTTTGCCGCATCCGTTGTTGCCGGACGCCTTGCGGGAGGAAGCTCTGTATTCTCTGGGCGACATCGACATGCAGCTTTATTCAAACGACCCTGCGGACAAGTTTGATGAAATCGCCGGCGCGTATACCGAGGCGCTGAACTATAATCCCGATTCGAAAAAGGCTCCGCGGGCTCTGGTCAACCTTGGACTCATCAACCTGAAAGTGGGGAACCTTCCCGAAGCCAAGGCATACTTCAGTATCCTGCAAAGCAAGTATCCTGACGATCAGGTCATTCCCTCAATCAGTTATTATTGGGGAGAGTACTATTTTCGCAAGGGCGAATACCGCAAGGCTGCCGATCAACTCCAATATCTCGTGCAGACCTACCCGGAGAACGAGTTGGTCAAGGACGCCGCGTTTCTTCTGGCACAGGCTTTGGAACGCATCGGCTATGACAAGCAGGCCTTTCAGATCGTGGACTACATAGACAAGCGCTGGCCTGATTACTACATGGCCCGTCCCGACTATTTGCTGCTGGCTGGCGGCATTGAGATGCGACTCAAGAAATATGCTTTGGCCAAGGACCATTATTTTACCTATTACAACCTCAACCCCGAGGCCGAGTCTGCGGATATTGCTTTGGGCAGGATCGGTGATATCTACCTGAAGCAGGGATTCAAACAGCCTGCACGTGAAATTTACGAAAAAGCTGCCAAAGATTATCCGGACAAGGAAGGCGGACTTGTCTCCAAGATGCGTTTGGCCGAAGAGGGGATCTACGACGATCCCACCATGGTTCAGATGGTTTCGGTGTTTGACCGCCCCTACACCTTGCGGCCGGTAAACGTATACAAGGAAATTGTGGAGAAATACCCGGAGAGCCCGCTGGCTCCTGTTGCACAGCTCAAGCTGGCCATGTGGTACGCCTTCAATAAGAAATATGCGGACGCCTTGGGAGCTTCGCAGGACTTCCTCGACAAGTTCCCCGGAAGTGACCTCAAGGACCGGGCCCGGGCGTTGGGAGACAAGGTCTTTGCTCTGGCCGTCCCTGAATTGGTGGAAGACGGTAACTATCAGAGAGTCTTGAACTATTGGGAGAATTACAACTTTATTGGCAAGGGTGACACCCAGGTTGATGACAACACCCGCCTCATGGTCGCCACCAGTTATTGGAAGATGGGCCAGCCCGAGCAGGCTTTGAAAATCATCAAGCCGTATCTTGGTGACAAGCAGATTCCCGATATTTCAAGCAAGGCCATTGATCTGGCTGTCGGGATCTATCTTGACCAGTATGCCTGGGACAGCATGAACAAGCTTGTTGCCCGTGCCACGGATAAATGGAACCTGAAACCGCGTCAGCAGCGCCAGCTCAAGTATGCACGGGCCATGGCCTTGCAGAATATGGGCGATGCCAAGCAGGCCCTGCCGCTTTGGGCCGAATTGGGCATGGACCCAGAAGTTGACCCTGCATTCAGGGGCTATGCCATGTATTACATGGCCAAGGATGCCATGAAACATCAGGATCTCAAGCGTGTCTTTGCCTATGCGCAGGAAGCATTGACCCTGTTGCTGCAGACCAAGGGCGATCCTGAGAAGGTCAAGGATGCAGTGCTCATGTCCATCTATGCCACCGAGCGTTCCGGGCGGTACGAGGAAGCGCTCAAATGGGCACGCCAGTATGACAAGTACATCACTCCGGACAATCCTGAATGGGCTCCCACCCGATTCAAGCTGGCGCGCATATACAAGAAGGCCGGTGCCATTGAAGAATGGAAGAAGTTGCTGCAGGACATCATCGACAGGCGCCCTGATTCTTTGCAATCCTCTTTGGCTCAGGCCGCCCTTGATGATTATGCCGTAGAAAATCAGGCCCGGGAGTACAGCCCCGCACCACAATAATTTTTCGGGAGGTGTTTTCCATGAACAGAACTCCTGTCGTCGCCGGACAGTTCTATCCCGGCACCACCGCTGATCTTCATCATGTTGTCGACCAATGTCTTGGTTTGGCTACAACTTCTGAGGCCAAACCGACGATTCTGGCCATGGTGCCTCATGCCGGTTATGTCTTTTCCGGCCCGGTGTGCGGCAAGACTTTGGGGGAGGCAAAGCTTCATTCCACAATTGTTTTGCTTGGCCCCAATCACACGGGCTTGGGGGCTTCGTTGTCCCTGTGGGGTCAGGGTGCATGGGAGTTACCCGGTACAAGTGTACCTGTGGATACAACTCTTGCCGGCACTTTGCTGGCGGAAATCCCTGAATTGACAGCTGACCAGGACGCACATCTGCAGGAACATTCCTTGGAAGTGGTTCTGCCGTTTCTTCATCGTCAGGATTCCAACGTAACAGTTGTTCCCATATCGGTATCAGAGCCGAATCCATCCGTTTTGCAGGCTGTTGGGGCAGCGATGGGACGCGCCCTGAGCGCGTATGAACGGCCCGTGTCCATAGTGGTCAGTTCGGATATGAGTCATTATGTTTCCCATGATGAAGCTCGCGAGCTGGATTCCATGGCCTTGGAGCAAATTTTGGCGTTGAATCCTGCCGGGCTGAATTCAGTTGTCCGTGACAAGCGCATCACCATGTGCGGCGTGCGGCCAATGACCCTCGGATTGTCTGCGGCATTGGAGATGGGAGCCGTAAAAGCCCGTCTTGCCGGGTACGCCACTTCGGGCGAGGCAAGCGGGGATTTTGAGCAGGTGGTTGGCTACGCCGGAGTTTTGGTGAGTTAAATACCGGGCGGAAGTCAATGGTACCCCCTTTTGTTTGTCGTGTAACTGCCTTTAAAATCGACGTATTATTTGATAGGCGATTTTTTTCATTTCCATGTTGACAACATATTGTCAATATGGAAATATGTTGTCATGAAAAAGTATTTACATACACCCGCCGGGAAAAGTTTCACGGAATTGGTGCTGGAAGTCTTTCGCCTTAATGGTGTTTTGCTTGCTGCCGGTGATGGTCTGTTGGACGATCTGGGGCTGACAAGCGCCCGCTGGCAGGTTCTTGGAGCCATGCATCTGTACGGTGATGCGAGTGTTTCCCAGGTAGCTCGTCGTATGGGATTGACCCGGCAAGGTGTGCAGCGGATTGCGGATCGCCTTGTTCTGGACGGTTTTGCAATGACACGTCCCAATCCTGATCATATCCGGGCAAAATTGTATTCCATTTCGCCCCATGGACGAGAGGTCATGGAAGAAGTGGGACAACGGCAGGCTGCATGGGCTAATGCCATTGTAGCCGCTTTTTCGGTTGAAGAATTGGATGCGGCAGTTGCTCTGCTGGAGCAACTGAGGTCTCGCGTGCAGGCCGGAAAATCATAAGGAGAGAAGTCATGGTTTTAACTGAACTTTTAGAGGCCATTGGCGTATGTGAAAATCCTATTTGTGTTTATGACGCTCCCTGTTCCAGCGAATTCCAGCCCGTTTCCAAGCTGAAGCGATGTATTTTTCAACATTATGAAGATTGGCAGAACGGCTGGCACGCAGCCTTGAGTAAAACCGTAAAATGCTGCCCGGGCTGCGGCCACTGGCTATTAGGTATGGATACGTTTCCTAGCCGGGAAGTGTTCGCAAAATTTTTGGCGGTGAAGGAAGGGCTGTTTGAAAGTTGTGAGCTTGCAGAAGAATTGCTGACTGTTCGCAAGCGATATCATCCTGAAAATGACTGTTTGTACATTGGACCAGAGGTTTCAGGCATGGAAGAATTTCTGAAGACAGTGTCCTTTTTTGTGACAGCGGATCAGTTGAGCTTTTTGTCACTCGGAGCGACGTATCATGCCAGCCCGTCGGATACCGGCCCGATATTAGCCCCCTTTGGATCAGGTTGCGGACAGATGCTTGCCATGTTTCCTGATGTCCACATGCCGTTGGCCATCATTGGTGCCACGGATATTGCCATGCGGTCATACATTCCGGCAGAGAAGCTTATGTTCACGGTTACCAGACCCATGCTTGAGCGTCTGCTTTCCATCGACCCGGAACAAAGCTTTCTGGGTAAATCTTTTTCCGCCAAACTGAAGAAGGCGCGAAGTGAAGCGCGGGTGTAGCTGTTTTGGCGGAGAATTCAACATAAAATGGCATTCCCCCAGGTAGAGTGTTGTTTTTTGTTTCCGGCAACCTGCCGGAAGACTATACGTGTCAACAGCCACGTTTGAAGCCAATCTCGACTTTGCCGTCAACGACCAGGACCGGAATTTTTTGTATTCCGTTCGAGAGTTTGACCATTTCATCCAGTTTGGCGGGGTCGGCCAGAATGTCATAAAAGGTAGCGTCAGGGTAGGCGTCCCGCGCACGTCTGGTATGCGGGCATGTATCTCTTCCATATATGATTATGTTTTTCATGGCTTCACCGAGTGTACGTTTTGTGAGCAAAGTACTTGAGCAGTTCGTTGAATTCCTCAGGGCGTTCCATCATGAGGAAATGGCCTACTCCATTCCATTGGTGGTATTCAAGGTCCGGAAACAGTGTCCGCAGATATTGTTCATTGTCGGCAGGCAAATCCGGAGTCGCCGCATAGACAACCAATGTGGGAATATTTTGAGCGTGATTCTTCCAATTGTCCAGTGTGCAAAAGTCGCGCATGGTGCTGACTCGGACATGGATCGGAGTGGAAAGCATAAGTTCAGTGAATTGTCGGGAAACTGCTTCGGAACTGGTTTCCCTACGCATGCCCCCAAGAAATTCATCCATGGTTTTGTTGGTACTGGTGATTCTCACGAAGTTCCAGAGTTCTTTCTGAAGTTTTTTACGTGCTGTGGGATCAGCTGGCTTTCGAAAATAGGCACCGTCCACGATGCAAAGCCCTGCTATGCGCGTTGGGTATGAGTCTATGAAAAGGCGCGCTATCTGGTGTCCCATGCTGTGGGTAACCAGCAGAATTTTATCTGTCTTTTCTGTATCCATAACTGCCTTGATGGCATCGGCAAAGCGTTGTTGCGTGTAGGCTATTCGAGGGGAGCCGCTCATGCCGTGGCCGGGAAGATCCATGGTAATGATTTTGTAGTTGGTGAGCGCTGGATACTGCATGCGCCAAACCGAAGTGTCGCAGGAGAATCCGTGCACGAAGAATACGGTATTGGAGCTTTTGCCCATGGTTTTGTAGTGCACGGTCACCCCATCCACGGGCAGATAGTGGGAGCCTGCATTGGCATATGCCGGAAGCAGCAGCGAAATATAGAGTAGTAGTACCAAAAAGCGCATGTGTTTCATGGTGGCCTCCAAGGAGAAGATTTATCATCAGTTTGAACCATGGATATGGGCTGGTCAAGCATGGCCGCAAAAAAAAGGCGGCTCCTTGCGGAGCCGCCTTGTACATAACAAAGTAGAGACGTGCGCCTAGCGGCGTCCACCGCCCCTGCGATCGTTGCGTCCACCGCCGCGACGGTCGTTGCGGCCGCCGCCATTGCGTGGAGCGGGGCGCTTGAAGTCTTCCAGGTTGACTTCCTGACCAGCCTGCTCCATGAGCCAAGCCTTGCGGGACAGTCGAATACGTCCGCCCGGTTCCAGGTCAACGCACTTGACAGAGACTTCCTGTCCCAACTTGAGCAGGTCGTCCACTTTCTCAATGCGTTCGAAGTCCATCTGGGAGATATGCAGCATGCCTTCGCAACCGGGCAGGATTTCCACCAAGGCACCGATTTCGAGGATCTTGCGGACCACACCCACGTAGTTCTTACCGATTTCCGGTTTTTGATCGTAGTAGAGCACGCGTTCCTTGGCCGTTTCCATGGCTTTCAGAGTCGGTGCGAAAACCATGATGCGACCGGAGTCTTCGATGTCGATATCAGCCTGGGTCTCGGAAGTGATGGCCTTGATGTTCTTGCCACCGGGGCCGATGATGGTGCGGATCTTGTCCGGATCAACGAACAGTTCGCACATCTGCGGTGCCATTTCC
>CAJXRQ010000012.1 GCA_913060505.1 uncultured Desulfovibrio sp. | reverse complement strand
ACTTCAAGGGTGCGGGCCGCATCGCCGGAACCGAATTGAAATTCCACAGGCGTTTCCTGTTTTGCGGCATCCCCCAGCGTGCGGCTTGGCAAGGAGGCGTCAGCATGGAGCAACGAGTCCACAACCGTGCCGGAAAGTTCTTGTTGAGGAATGGAAAAAAAATTGGCCGCCGCACGGTTGGCATCCAGAATAATGCCTTTGACGGGATCAAGAAACAATTGAACCACGGTGCTTTCGCGGAACAGCATTTCGCGCAGTTGGCGGCTTTCCTCCTGTGCTGCCCGTAATTCGGAGAGATCCTGCACGGTAAAGATCAATCCGGCGCCCATGTTTCCGGCTTTGACAGTGGCAGAGTTGAGTAGCACGTCCAGAATCATGCCGTTTCGGGCCACAAACCGTGTTTCCATGCTCCCGAATTGGCGTTCCTGTATTTCCGGGTGCACGACATCCGTCACACGCTGGAATTCCTCGTCGCTTTCGTAGAGTTGGCGTGTGAGCATACCTTCCAATTCTTCGGCGCTGTAGCCCAACATCTTTTGCAGGTAGCGGTTGCTCCAGCCAATGGCCCAGTTCGTAACCATACCTATTCCCACGGGGACGGCACGCAAAACGGAGTTGAACAGGGCTTCCCGTTCGCGCAATTCTTCTTCCGCCCTGCCGCGGGCGTCCATTTCATATTGCAATTCCCTGTTGCTCTTGTTCAATTGTTCGTTGGCTTCGGATATCTGTTCGTACATGGAAGCCAGTTCTTTGTTGGCATGCTCCAACTCCGCCCGGGCTTTTTCCGTGCGGCTCAAGTCGAGAATGAGAATTTGGGTAAGCGAAGTGGAGATGTGCTTGACGCTGACCTCTACAGGCACGTAGGAGCCATCCTTGGTCAGGATGCGCCGTGTTGTCCGGGTAGCCATCCCCGCGTCAAGGCGGTCGAGCTGTTCCTGTGAGAGCGGCTCGTCTTCAGGGTGCATGATATTGGTTCCGGAAAGCCCCATCAGTTGTTCGCTGGTCATTCCGAGAAGCGCTTTGGCCTTGGGATTGATGTCCACGACCAATCCGTCCCTGTCCACCAGCACGATGCCTTCGGAGGCATGATGGAACAGGGTGGTGTATTTTTCACTTTCCGTGTCAAGGCGTCGTTCGGTTCTGCGTGCTCTCCAGCGGGTGAGCACCAGAAACAGGGTTGTGCCCATAAGCCCGATGAAAAGGACGGCCATGAGAATGACCGCCTCTTTATGGGCTTCGAAAAAGGTATGTGCCGTGACGGTGCTGTGGGCGTGGGCGGTTGACCACGACAGCATGGCTACGAGGTGTGTTGTCGGAACAAGTGTGCAAAGGGCCGTTTTCGTTATCACTCGGCATCCCCTGTTCGGGAGGAATGGTATTGCCTGTAAAAAATACCGAAACCCGGCAAGGAGAACCATTATTATGATCAATTCATGTATGTTGCCATATCCCTCCGGCATGGTCCGGGCTTCGTTTGTCCAACGTTGCAAGAGGTTCACCGTGAACGCCTTATTGCCGGACGGGACGCCCATTGCCGCCCACACCAACAATACGGGATCCATGGCAGGACTTTTGGGCGAGGGCAGGGAGATTCTGCTCTCTCCGGCAGCCAATCCTGCACGAAAACTCAAGTGGACCCTTGAGGCTGTTCGTGTGCAGGGGCACTGGGTCGGAGTGAACACCTCCACGCCAAACCGCATGTTGCGCAGGGCCTGGGAAACCAAAGCCCTGCCGGAGCTTTGTGAATATGGCGAATACAAGGCGGAGGCCCGCCACGGTGACAGCCGTCTTGATGCACGATTGCGTGGACCTCGTGGGGACTTGTGGGTGGAGTGCAAGAACGTGACGTTGGTGGAGGACTGCGTGGCCGCGTTCCCCGATGCCATTACCGAGCGGGGACAGAAGCATTTGCGCGAACTTATGAGGCTGGCTCGCGACGGAATGCGCGTGGCCCTGTTCTTTTTGGTGCAACGTCCGGACGGTGAGTGCTTCGGCCCTGCGGATTACGTGGACCCTGTGTACGCCGACCTGTTTTACGAAGCCCGGGAACATGGCGTGGAAATGTGGCCGCTGGTGGCTCTGGTGGATGAATACGGCATTTCTTTGGACAGGCGTCTGAAGGTCGTGGAACCGTAAGCGCTTCGTGCGCCATGGCGTTGTTAATACATCTCGATATTTCCATGAAGTAATTAGTCGTTGATAAATCGCAGGTATGCCGGTAGAGCCATTGAAAGTCGGCCGGGCTGGTTCCAATGCCAGATTTTCCGTGTGCCTTCCGGCTGAATCTTTTCGGATTCTGACAGTCTTTATTTTTCCCCAGAGGTTTTGTTTGGAACAGATTGCGGACCTTCCGTTATCAAGGCGATTACATCGCACGTTGATCCGGGTTTCAAGGTGGTGAAGAGACAATGATTTTCCTTTTTTCAGGCGCGGCGTTGATCAGCTTCGCAGCGGTATTCGTTCGCCTGGCCCAGGTGGGACCGGATACTGCCGCGTTCTACCGTATGTTTTTCGGGACCATAGCTTTGGTGTTTCTTTTGTGGCGTGATGGTTCCCTGCGGCGAATCAAAGGGCGCATGGTTGGTTACGCCCTGCTGTGCGGCCTGTTGTTCGCACTGGATATCATGAGCTGGCACCGCTCCATACACTATGTGGGACCGGGGTTGGCCACGCTTTTGACCAATTTTCAGGTTTTTGCACTTACCGTTGTGTCTCTTTTGGTGCTGCACGAGCGTCCGGGGCGACTTTTTTATCTGGCCCTACCACTTGCCTTTGTCGGGCTTTATCTCATGGTCGGTGTGCATTGGGATTCCGTGGGGGACGATTATCAGGCCGGGGTGGGCTGGGGATTTCTGACCGCTTTATTCTATGCGGCCTACGTGCTCGGACTCAAACTTTCCATTCCACGCCTTGGAGGGCCCGGCCGCAAGGCGTTCATGACCTGCGTGGCTGCCGCAACCGGGCTGATCATCGGCTGCTGGATGCTGGTTTCCGGCGTATCGTTCGTTATACCTACAGCCATGGATTTTATGTGGCTGGCAGCGCTAGGCGTATTGTGCCAGGCCGCAGGGTGGCTGTTCATCTCCCGGGGCATGGAAGGTCTGAGCGCGACTCTTGTCGGGCTTGGCCTGCTGTTGCAGCCGGCACTTTCCTATCTCTGGGATATCCTTTTTTTCGGCAAACCTTTTGGTGTCACGGATGGTATTGGCGCTGTGCTGGCATTGGGCGGAATTTATATGGGAGTAATGGGGACTCGTCCTTCTGCAGGGAATAGGAAAAAAATCCGATAATTTTCAGATGATACGTAACGTTACTGTATAAATCTATATAGCTTTAAAAAAGCTATATAATTTAAAATAAAATAAGTGGGTTACAACAGCCCGTGAACAGCTGTCTGACAAGAGTCAAACAGCTGTTCATCATTTTAAATACTTGAAAATAAAATATAAAATTAAATGTGCCATTTTTCACAATTGGGGTTTGACATGGCATATGAGTTTCTGTAGTTGAATTTTTCAGCGCAAGGGAAAAGCCATTGCGCCGGATGGTAGAGAGATTCTCAGGGTGTTTGCGGCCCGTATTTGCATTGTTTTCCATCTATGATTGGGAAAAATGGCACAAGCTGGCTGGGCGCGGCGGATGCAGAGGAGCGCATTTCGCAACAGCGCGATGTAGTAAGACGACAGCCAAAGCCTGAAAATATGTAATGGGAACTCTGTTCGAGGTTTGAAGCCTCCCTCTCCACCACGGAAATACGATTAATGGGAATGCAAGGCCTTGTTCAACGCCTTCTTTTGCATTTCCCGCGAGCTTTCGGCTGTGTATTTCCGTATTTACATTGAGGAAATCGTCTCTGTTCGAGCGGAAGACGTGTACTGCTTTCCTGCGGCCCCATTGTGGCGGCTTGCCGGAACAGGGACCGTTTTTGCCGTATGCAGATACCGCGCGGAAGAGCGAATAATAATTTGGACCGGTCAAACTGGCCTTAATCATTTAAATAAATGAGTTGAATACAATGGATAACGTACAACTGCACATGGCTTCGGCTCCTGCTCCTCATACCAAGGTGGAGCATTTTATTCCGGAAGAGGGTGTTTGCACCAAGGAAATCAACTTTGTCGTGGACAATGGCAACATTGATTATGTCAGCTTTGTCGGCGGCTGCGAGGGCAACCTGAAGGCCATCGCGTCCATGATAGAAGGAATGCATGTTGATTTCGTTTTGGACCGTTTCAGTGGCATTACTTGTGGTTCCAAGTCCACTTCCTGTGTGGACCAGCTGTGTCATGCCCTGCGCGAGTACATGGAAAAAGAACAGTCTGAATAGTTGTTTCCGTATTACATCGGGGACATCAAAGAGCAAAAGGCCGGCAGAAAACTGCCGGCCTTTTGCTCTTTGATGTGGGGAAAGATTTTTTCGGCGGCGCTTGTTCAGGGAATAAGGTTCGGGGGCGTTTCCCCGTCATCCATGGTCTCTTTGAGGCGGTGGATATTTTTTTGCGCTGTATGGGGGGATGTTGTGGCGTAACAATATACGCAGCCGTGGGCGCAGGTATTGTATTCCCCAATGTCGCGGCTGGCCGTGCAGTTGCATGCCTTGCGCTGGCTGGGATCGCGGGGTGGCGGCGTCCATGTCGCAGGAACGCCGAGGTCCAGTCCCGGTAGCGCTGGCTGCATATGAAGATATTCCCGGAGGTTCTGGTTCTCCGGTGAACATATCTGCGCCAGCAGGGCATCGTCCACGCATTTGCCCGGCAGGATGCCGGGAACGGTTTCTTGTCTCGGAGCCGCACAATGCATGATGGTCATGCCGTATTTTTGTCCCATGGCTGCCGCAGCTTCGCAAAAGTGTATGCGCTCCGTTCCGTTCGGCTCACGCATGGAACAGCCGGACCGTTTCAGAGAGGCACGAACCTTGGCATACTCCCGTATCTGCACGAAACTGAAAATCATGCGCCGGGTGGCATGGCGCAAAGCCTGTCCCACATCCTGCATACGTCTGATCATGGTTTCCATGTCAGGGCCGGGGTCGGCCACACAGACCGGATCGAAACGCCAGACAACGCGATCCGGCCCGATACGTTCAGCCAGTTGCCGAAAGGTCTCCAGACGTTGGGCTAGAGGCGGTAAAGCCGGTTCCCATCCCTCATGCTGGTAGTCGTTGAGGGAAAACAGAAAATAGAAGTCCGGGCAACAGGTTGCGATTTCTTCGAGATGCGGCAGAAGCGGCGCCGGGTTCTTGGTCCAGAACACCAGCGCGCCGAGCCGCTTGAAACTGATCCAGCCGGGTTTGCGATTGATCGGGTTGCGGCGCATGGCATGGCCTGCGCGCAATCGTTGCATGAACCAGCGGACGTGGAAGGCCGGAATGTCCGTGGCCCGGCTGGCCGAAACAACAGCCGGAGCTGCGGCCAGGACCGGGCCTTGTGCTGTTTGCAACGTAACCCGGAGGGTGCTCACCCCTGATCCTGACGTTCCTGCGCCTTGAGTTGGCGGCGGGCGTTCAGGCGGTTCAGGGCTTCGCGGTGGCGGCGTTTGGCCATTTCGGTTTCAATGCGCAGGGGCGGAACCTGAAGGGGCTTGCCCTGCGGATCCAGAGCAACATACGTGATATAGGCCGAGTTGGTATGGCGCGTGTGTCCGGTCTGGAGATTTTCCGCTTCAACGCGGATTCCCACTTCCATGCTGGAACGTCCGACATAGTTGAGGCTGGCCTTGAAGGTGAGCAGCTCGCCAACATATGCGGGTTCCTCGAAGTCCACGCGGTCAATGCCCGCCGTGACTATGTTGCTCCGGCTGTGTCGCTTGCTGACCACACCGCCGGTGATGTCCATATGTTTGAGGATGACACCGCCGTGCAGGTTGCCTGCCGGGTTCGTGTCGCTCGGGAGCACGAGGTGGGTCATGATTACCTCGCTATCCTTGGCGCATTTCGATTCCAGAGGTTTTGACTCTGTTGCCGAAGACATATTCAATCTCCTTTGGATTTGCCGAACTGGACTCGTGCCTCCCACACAAGCAGTCCTACACGCTTGCCGAGATCGGCCTGGCGTGCCTTGAGCAGAGCTTCAGCAGCTTCCCTGTTGCCCTGCTGCTTGAGCATGGTGGCGGATTCCAGATCTCTCAGATAGTTCTCACATTCACGGATCACGCCGGAAAGATTCAGGGTTTCCAATTCTTTAGGGACGCGAACCGACCGTACCTTCTTGCTCATGTTTCCCCCCGTGGCATAAGGTTTTCATCCTGTCATTCAAAATGTTTTCAGAATGAATGTCGCAATGTCAAGTATATGCCGTAGCGGGGAGGAAAATCAGGAGCTTTTTTTGCGGGTTCCCGCATACAATTCATATTCAAGCAAACGGCATTCGATTTTGGCATTGTACAAAATGATACGCCGTTTGGTGCGCAGTCCGACGGACTTTGCCAATCGCAGGTTCCCGGTAAAAATATAGCCCGTGTAACCACCGCAGTGCTGTTTAAAGAAATCACCGATGCTTGTGTAAACCGGGGCCAGGGCCTTTTCGTCGCCAAGGCGTTTGCCGTATTCGGGGTTGAGCATGACCATACCGCCGTTTTCCGGGATCTCGGTCTCGCTGAAGTCGCACAGGGAGAATTCGATGTTTTCTTCCACTCCGGCCATGCGCGCGTTTGTACGTGCGGCCTGTATAGCGGCCGGGTCATGGTCCGTGGCGATGATGCGCCCGGTGAAATTCTTGTTGGTTGCCTTGGAGGCTTTCTTGCGCAGCTTTTTGTATTCGTCCTGATCAAATCCTTTGACCCGGCTGAAGGCGAAATCCCTGCCGAGCATTCCCGGAGCCCTGTTCAGGGCGACCATGGCCGCTTCGATGGCCAACGTTCCCGATCCGCACATGGGGGCGACAAAATTACCGCCTTCCTGTGCTGCTTCTGCCCAGTTGGAAGCCAGCACACATGCCGCGGCGAGCGTTTCCTGCATGGGGGCCTTGTGCGGCATGCGCCGGTAGCCCCTGCGGGAGAGCGTTTCTCCCGTGGTGTCCAGGTACAGAATGGCATTGTCGTCTTTCCAGTGCAGGAACAGGCATATTCCCCGGGATTGATCCGGGCCCGAGTCCGGGCGGCGTCCTGCGCGTTGCATAAAGCGGTCGGCCACGGCGTCCTTGACCCGAACATTGGCGAACCGGCTGTCGTTGACCGTATCGTTGCGAACACTGGATGAGACGGACACGTATCCGTCGGCTTCCATGATGTCTTCCCACGGCACTTTGACGAGTGCGGCGTAGAGCGCGTCGGCATCGGCAGCATGAAAACGGCGCAGTTCGAAGAGCACGCGGTGGGCTGTGCGCAGGTGCAGATTCATGCGCATGCAATCTTGCATGGTCCCACGGGTTTCCACACCGTTGTCCAGCGGATGAAGCTGTTCAAGGCCGAGGGCAGTCATTTCCCCGGACAGAAAGGGGGGCAGACCCAATGGGCAGGTGGCCAGTATCGTGGCTGTTTGTTCAAATATACTCATGGTGGGATGGCTCTTATGCCGTTCGGGGCTTGCTGTCCAGCCGAAGGCGATCCGGCAGGATTCTGTTTCAGGATGTTTCGGTCCGTGGTTTGAAAGCCATGAACAGGCCGAGCCAGAGCAGGACCGCCGGTCCCGGAGAAAAGAACAGGTCCGTACTGATGCCCTGCGCCAGAATTGTGGTGGCCAGTACAGCGCCCATGCGTGACGGTCTGGACAGGATCGTTGCGATCATTGCGAGGATTATTCCACACGGGAACAGCATGCCCCAGCTCATGGTCACGCGGAGCCAGAACGGGTGCAGCTGTTTTATCAACAGGCCGGAGAGCGGGGAGGTGTCCGCAATGGTGTGCCACAATCCCATGAGTCCCAAAGGCGGAACAATGGGCAAAGGCGTTTCAAGGGAAAAACCGGTGTAAGCGTTGGCCGGATTGGCAAGAAACAGGCGGATGCTTTCCAGCCACACCCAGTATTCCAGATAGCGGGAACTCCCTGTTCCGAGTCCCAGTTCCAAAAGAAAACCGCCTGCCATGAGTGCCAGGCACAGAGCTGTGTAGGGTAGGCGCTTCCATATGCTGCCGCGCCCGAAAAAAAGGTGCGCCCACGCCACGGTCAGCAGACCTGTGCGTGAAAGAGTGGCGGCCAGTCCTGCCAGAATCCAGAACCGATGCCATTTTGTTGTGGATTCCTTTTCCGGGTCTTGCTCGCGGGGTTTGAGTGACGCGCTCATGGCTACCAGCAGCAGGGTTGCCAGCATGTCGGGGTTGCCAAGCAATCTGTCCTGTCGGGAGAAAACGAGCATGAACAGGGTGTCACAGACAACGAGCAGCCCGAGCCATCCGCCTGTTCGTTGCACGCCCTCCCGGCTGGGCAATCCCCAGGTCCATACACAGGCCAGGGCCAACATGCCGAAAATCAGTGGAGCCGCCGCATTTACTCCGGGGAGCAGGAAGGAAAATTCTGTTGTCAGGAAATCGTTTTCAAAAAGGAGCAGGGCAGTCCCTGCACAGAATGTCGCAGCCAGAATTCCACTCAGCAGTTCATGGCGTTTTTCGCCCGTGTCCAGCAACTGGCTGAGGATGGTGATGCCGCAAAAGGCCAGCCATAAGCGCAGGGTAAAAGCCGACGTGAGTCCTGCCATGCCGGTAAAGTGCAGTCCCGCGTGCAAAAGAGGCCCGGCCAGAAAGGCGAGGGCGATGGGAATCATGGCGCTGGATAGCGGAGGGAGATGTGTTGCCGGATTGACCATGGTGCAGGGTATCGTTTCACGCCGGTCTGGTAAAGTTCCATGCTTTTACGGAGTGTTTTTGGCTGGTACAAAAAATTGAACGCCTTTTGTTGATTTACATTATCAAAAGAGTCGATAGGTACTGTGGATAAAGGCAAAAAAAAAATCGTCCTTTCGAGTTTGCTGGTTTCACGAACTTTTTCAGAGCAAGATAAAATGATTTTAACAGTCTGAAAACAAAAGATAAAAAGTTTTAACATTGTCGTAAAGTTTGTCTCTTTTTCTCAACATATTAAATTGCTTGAAGATATTGTCCGATGGCGGGAAATGGTATATGCTGGCGCCGTGTTGAAGGAGACAATGCGCTTGGGAGACTGTTGTTTTTTTGCCTTTTTCACCGGTTCGGAGGTTCGGCATGAAAAATCATACACGATTCGGTTTCGGGAAACCGTTTTTTGCACTTGTCCTTGCTGTGGCGATGCTGTTCGGCATGGGGGGCTGCGCCGTTGTCGGACCGTTGCTGACATGCGGCGGTGCTTTTTTCACGCCGTTGCAATATGCGTCCACTGCCTACACTTTGGGTGAATTTTCCTATGAATATGCGGCAAACGACAAAACTCCGGACGAGGTGATCCAGGGCAAGGTGGATTCCATCGTGGCTGTTTTTGACGACAAGGACAAAGCCTCGACTGTTCCGGCCGTGCAGGAAGGGCAACAGCCGGTCATGGTGGCCGATGCCGAGGGCGAGCGCATGGATTCCTTTTTGTATTCTTCCGGAAAGTATCGCGCACAACGCCGCATAGAAATGCGCCGGTTGCAGATGGAGCGGCTGGAGACCCGCAAGATGGCTTTTCTTGAAGCTCGTGAGAGCAACCTTTCACTGCGGAATGGACAGGTCAGGGCCATCGACCTCGGACATGGTGCGGATGGCGATGTGACGCTGGTCAATTAATATTTCCAAATCCATTGTTTGCGGAAACGGCGGAGTGGCAATTGCTGCTTCGCCGTTTTTGTGTGCTGCCGTTTGACCATGCCGGGGTGACCGGTGTAGTAAAGTGAATATGTGCAAGGCGTTGGACGGCAAGGCAAATTGGAGCAGGATGTGAAGGGACTTCTGGACAGGTTCGCGCTTGGGCGCAAGCGGGGCGATATGGGAGAAGGCGCCGCCGCCCGATATCTGGAATCCAGGGGGTACAGAATTCTTGAGCGCAATTGGCGGCGAGGGCGGCTGGAGCTTGATATTATTTGCCGGGACAAAGACACACTGGTCTTTGTGGAAGTCAAAACCAGAGGGCCGGGATCGCTGGGAACACCCGCGGACGCCTTGGACCGGGCCAAGCGCAACGCGCTTGTACGGGCCGCAGGACTGTATCTTTCCGAGTTCGAATGTTGGGATGAGCCGTGCCGGTTTGATCTGGTGGCCATACGGGAAACGGAATCCGGGCTGGACCTGAAACATTTTACGGATGCGTTTCAGGCCTGAGCATCTGTTTGTCCTTTCGTCCCGTGAACATCAATGCTAAACCCTGATCCCATGAGTTGCAGCGACGAATACATGAAAGGCGGACCGCGCCTGTGGGTAGTGGCCACACCGCTTGGCAACGCCGGGGATCTGTCTCCCCGCGCGTCCGGCATCCTGACGCATGCGGATGTGATTTTGGCCGAGGATACCCGGCGGGCCGGTCTGTTGTTCAAGCGTCTTGGGTTGGAACGCAACGGTGAATTGCTCAGTTTTTTTGAGCATAACGAGGAAAAACGCCTGCCTCATGTTCTGGGCCTGTTGGAAGAGGGGCTGGAACTGGCCTTGATGTCGGACGCCGGAACCCCGCTTCTTTCCGATCCGGGATTTCGGCTGGTGAGGGCGTGCCGTGAACGAAACATTCCGGTTTCCCCGGTGCCCGGACCGAGTGCGCCGTTGGCGGCCCTGAGCGCATGCGGCCTGCCCCCACTGCCTTTCACATTTCTCGGATTCCCTCCACGCGGGGAATCACGTATGCATCGCTTTTTCGAGCTCCACCGGGACACCGGGGCCACGTTGGTATTTTTCGAACGCAAGTCGCGGCTTGTCCCGGCCCTGCAAGCCGCCCGTGATGCCCTGGGAGATCGTGAATTTTGCATTGCCCGTGAGTTGACCAAGGATTTCGAGGAATTCATTTCCGGCAGCCTTGGCAATTTGGGCGGCCTTGATCCCGACCTGCGCGGAGAGATTACCGTTGTCATCGGGCCTGCCCGGAGCAACGGGCCTGCCGACGAAGCCGAGGTGCTTCGGCTTGTGGAGCAGGAACGGGAAGCCGGCGGGAAGCCCAAGGAAATAGCCCGGCGCGTAGCGGAACGCGTTGATGGCTGGACTGCCAAGACCATCTATGCGCTCATGCGCTGAGTATCGATAATGACACACCATTCTCTAGCCTCCATTGCATCGGATGTCCGAAACGGTCAGTCCCTGAGCGCCGCGCAGATACATACGCTCATAACACTGGATGATGAACGCCTGCCCGAACTGTTGGCTCATGCTCACGATATTCGCATGGCCCGGTTCGGCAACCGGGTATCCCTGTGTGCCATCGTCAATGCACAAAGCGGCCATTGCTCCGAAGACTGTTCCTTTTGTGCCCAGTCGGCCCACCATGACACACACTGTCCCGAGCATGCCCTGCTTTCGCCGGAAGAGATCGGCGAGGCCGCCCGTTTGGCCAAAGAGCATGGCGCACAACGGTTTGGCGTCGTCGCCAGCGGCAAGTTCGTGGGGCACGACCTGCTGGAAGGCTTTGTCCGTTCCGTACGGGCTGTGGCACAGCAGGGACTGATGCCGGATTTGTCTCCCGGTATTCTTGGTCGGGACCAGCTGCTGGCGCTGAAGAAAGCTGGATTGTGCGGCTACCATCATAATCTGGAGACTTCAGCCAGTTATTTCTCCAAGGTCTGCACCACGCATACCTATGAAGAGGATGTGCAGGCGGTTCGAACTGCCATGGAAGCCGGATTGGATGTCTGTTGCGGCGGCATTTTCGGCATTGGAGAGAGTTGGGACGATCGCGTTGAACTGGCCTTGCAACTCCGGGATCTGGGCATACGTTCCGTTCCGCTGAATTTCCTGACGCCGATTCCGGGTACGCCGCTGGCCGGGCAGGCCATACTCTCGCCCGAAGAAGCCTTGCATATCGTGGCATTGTATCGCTTCCTGTTGCCGGAGAGCGCCTTGCGTATTTGCGGTGGCCGGCAGACGGTTTTCGGTCTTGATCGCAAAAGGGAGTTGCTCAAGTCCGGCGCCAACGGCATTATGGTGGGAGACTATTTGACCACGTCCGGCCCTTCCGTGGAGTCCGATCATGTGGAAATAACCCGGGCCGGATTGACCTTCGGCAAACAGCAGAGCGAGGTGTTGTCATGAACCAATCGTTGCTCGACATGCATCGGCTTGTCTGGACTTCCCTGATGGCCGCAATTGTTGCAGCCAGCTCCTACATGGTCGTTCCCATCGGTCCGATTCCTTTTTCCCTGCAACCGGTGTTTGTTTTTCTGACCGGTTTTCTGCTTGGCCCTGTGCGCGGTTTTTTTGCCATGGCATTGTATATTCTTGCCGGAGTAGTCGGGTTGCCCGTTTTTGCGGGAGGTGGTGCCGGAATTGGGCATCTGTTCGGGCCAACCGGAGGATACCTGCTGGGCTTCCTGCTTTCGCCACTTGTAACCGGTCAGGCCCGCGTGGAAAGCCGTTCCAGTGAAGTTCGCTGGATTTCCGGGCTGTTCTGGGGCATTATAGCCATCATCATGATTTATGTTCTGGGGATGTGCTGGCTCAGGATATCCATGGACATGAGCTGGGGCAGGGTTCTTGCCGTGGGAGTACTTCCCTTTGCTCCCTGGGACATGGTCAAAATCGTGGTTGCGGTAATCTGCTGCCGTTATTTGCAGAAATACAATCTTGCGCCGCGTTAGGCGCCTGTGGAGTTGGTTATTACGTTTTTGAAGACCATGAACCGTTTCGGGACGGATGCTCATACGGCGGCAATGATACGGAGCTTTGTCCGTTGCCTGTTGGCCGGAGCAGCCTTCAATACGCGGGGCATGCAAAACATCAGTCTGGTTTTCTGCATGCAGCCCGGGCTTGAGGCCATTTACCCGGATGCGAAGGAATACCGAGCCGCCTTGCGGCGATATGTACGGCATTACCAATCCCATCCGTTTTGGATGCCGTGTCTTGTCGGCCTTTTTTTGCATATGGAACGCGCCATCGCCGTCGGCCGCATGCCTGCCGCGGCTCTGGCCAAGGTCAAGGATACCACCGCCTATACGCTTTCCGCCATCGGTGATTCGGTTTTTGCGGGGAGTTTTCTGATTTTCTGGGCGTTGGGGACCATCTGTCTGTTGTTGCAGGGGCACACCTTGCTGCCGCTATTGATAGGCATACTTTTTTTTGTGGGTTTGCAGGCGTTTCGGGCGTATACTTTCATGGCCGGATTTCAGGGAGGCTTCCTGTTTCTGGAACGTTTGCGGCGTTGGAACCTCATCAACTGGGGTTCCCGGGTCAAATATGCCAATGCTGTGCTGCTCGTCTGGCTCTGGACCCTGGTCTGGCCGCATCCGCTGGTCTGGTGGCAATGGCTACCCGGCGTGGCCGGTTTGATACTCTTTGGCCGATTCGTTCGAACCGGTATGGTTTCCCGCTTTATAGCGGCTTTGGCCTTTTTGGCATTATTGCAGTTTTATCCGTTGGTGCGGGGCGGGATTCTGGACATCCTCGAGGCCATGGGGTAGGCGACCATGACCGCAAAGATAAACTGATTGCAACAAGGTTTTTAACATATGGATGAAAGAAGTGCGGTAAATGCGGAAGATGCCGAAAATGGCGATTTCCTCAGCAGGCAGGTCGTGGTGGTCAACCAGAATGGCCTGCATGCGCGCCCTGCTGGAAAGCTGGCGCAATTGGCCCAGTCTTTTACCGCAGATGTCGTCATAGCCCTGGATGGGCAGGAAGTGGACGCCAAGAGTATTCTTGATGTTCTGACTCTTGCCGCCAGTCAGGGAACCGTTCTTGAATTGCGGGCTTCGGGCACTGATGCCCCGGAGGCCCTGGACCGTTTGGAAGCGCTCATCGCCAATCGGTTCGAAGAGGAGTAAACGTGTCGGGAAAGGTCATAACCGGTATTCCGGTCGCTTCGGGCATTGCCATCGGCAAGGCCATCTTCGTCAACCACAGCCACAAGGCGTCCCTGCCCCGGCAGACCGTGGCGCCTGCTCTGGTGGACAAGGAAATGGAGCGGTTGCGGAGGGCTTTTGTGGCCACCGAAGAAGACCTTTCATCCATTCGCAGTCAGGTGCCCGACGAGCTGCGCGATTACAGCATGCTCATCGATACGCATCTGCTCATGCTCAAGGATCCCCAACTGCTGGGCACTGCCCTCGATTACATCAAGTCCCTGAGCCTCAACGCCGAATGGGCCTTGGAAAAGGCCGTATCCGATCAGGCTGCCAAATTCGGAGCTGTGGAAGATCCCTACATCCGGGAGCGCATGCAGGATGTTCGCGTTGTGGCGGACCGCGTGCAGAGCAAGCTGACCGGCCGCAGTACGGATTTCAAAGCCATTCAGGGCCGTTTCGTGATCATGGCCCATGACCTCAGTCCCGCGGACACCGTGGAGCTGGAGGTGGACAAGATCATGGCCTTTGCCACGGTACAGGGCGGCAAGACTTCCCATACGGGCATCATGGCCCGTACGCTGGGTATACCTGCTCTGGTGGGTGTTTCCCGGCTGGAAGAAGATATCAGCGACGGCGATCTTGTCATTATTGACGGGCTTGGCGGCAAGATTATCGTCAATCCGGGTGAGGACGAGCTGGCCGACTACAACGAACGCGCGGCACAGTTCGAGGAATATACGCTCAAAATTCGGCGCCATTGCCAACTCCCCGCAGAGACCATTGACGGATTTCGCGTTCAGGTTCACGCCAACATCGAGCTGGTTGAAGAAGTGTCTTCCGTATTGGACAACGGCGGCGAGGGTATCGGCCTGTATCGCACCGAATATGCCTACATGAATCGGCCAGCCCTGCCTTCCGAGGACGAGCTTGTCGAAAAATATGCGGAACTGGCCTCCATCATGGCCCCGCAAAAGGTGGTTTTTCGCACACTTGACCTTGGCGCGGACAAGGTCATGAACCAGTATGGCGATTTGAATGAGGCCAACCCGGCCATGGGCTTGCGTGCCATTCGTTTCTGCCTCAAGCATCCGCAACTTTTCAAGACGCAGCTGCGCGCCATTTTGCGTGCCAGTGCCCACGGCAATGTGGCCATCATGTTCCCCATGATTTCCGGTATACGGGAGGTGCGTCAGGCCAAGGCATGGCTGGCACAGGCCAAGGCCGAGTTGCGGCGTGAAGGATTGGAATACGATCCCGAGATGCCCGTGGGTATCATGATCGAAGTTCCCGCCGCCGTGATGATAGCGGACTTTCTCGCCCGCGAGGTGGATTTCTTCAGCATCGGCACCAACGATTTGATTCAGTACAGCATTGGTGTGGACCGAACCAACCGGCACGTTTCCTATTTGTACCAGCCGTTGCACCCGGCCACGCTCAAGTCCATCAAACTGGTGGTGGATGCCGCGCATCAGGCGGGAATAGAAGTCAGCCTCTGCGGCGAAGTGGCTTCGGATCCGTTTTGCGTGCCCATCCTTATGGGCATGGGAATTGATTCCATTTCCTTGACGCCGCAGGCCATTCCGGGCATCAAGCGCATCATTCGGCAGACAAAGATGCGCGATTGCCGCGAGCTTTTGCGCAAGGTGTTGGAATGCCGCACTGTGCATCGCATAAACAGTTTGGTCATGGAAAATATTTTCAAGGCCTACCCCGAGGAGCTGACATTTTTGGCGTCACTGCTCGAAAATGACGAAATTACGGCATAAGGCCGTTGAGATATGAGTAAAAAGAAAGCCATTATAAAGCCCGGGCAGAAATTGATTGCCCAGAACAAGCAGGCACGCCGTCTGTTTGAGCTGTCTGACTTCCTGGAAGCCGGATTGGTGTTGCAGGGGTGTGAGGTCAAATCCTTGCGCCAGGGGCGCGTGAACTTCAAGGACGGCTATGTGCGTTTTTCCAATGATGAAGCCTGGCTCGTCGGCGTGCATATTTCGCCTTATGAGAATACGGGCGTTCTGGCTCAACCCGACCCGGAACGGCCGCGCAAGCTGTTGCTCCATTCGCGGGAGATCGGTTCATTCCGTGCCAAGGCCGAGCAAAAAGGTCTGTCCGTAGTCCCGACCAAGATTTATTTTTCCAATGGCCGGGTCAAGGTGGAGATTGCTCTTGGCAAGGGCAAGAATGTCCATTCCAAGCGCGAAGACCTCAAGGCCCGTGATATGGCGCGCGATACGGCCCGCCAGCTTTCCGCCTACAAGTAACCTTTGGCTGCGCGATATCTGTTTATTTTCCTGTTGTGTTGACGCGCAGTTTTACCCCGTCATGAGCTATTCACTGAATTGGTTTCCGCCCATTGGGGGCGACCGTACTTTTTTTGTGTTAGAGAAAAAGGAAGGTCGCGCTGAAGAGCGAAACTTTCGGTAATCATTCCAATATCCTTCTCTCATCACACAATAAAAAAGGGGAGCTTCATGCTCCCCTTTTTGTTCGTTGATGCAATCCTATTCACTTAACTACGATAATCCGCGTTAATGGCCACATATTCATTGGTCAGGTCCGAAGCCAACAGCTCGGCGGATGCCGATCCTGCTCCCAGATCAACACTGATAAGAATATCCTGCTCCGCCATGACCGGTTCCAGGAGAGCATCCATGTCGCCGGGAACCGGCATGCCTTTTTCAAAAATGCGGATACCGCCAATTTCCAGAGTAACGGCATGAGCGTCAAACTGTGCTCCTGAATACCCGGCGGCACACATGATGCGGCCCCAGTTGGCATCGCAGCCGAACAGGGCCGTCTTGACCAGCGGGGAATCCGCTATGGCACGAGCCACCAGTTCTGCGTCCACCTCGTCGGCCGCGCCGCGCACTTCAATACGCGCTACCTTGGTGCCGCCCTCGGCATCCTGAACGATTTGATACGCAAGCTCCTGCGAAAGCTTCAGCAGCTCGTCGCACAATGTCCTGAGGTCTTCCTCGGATTCGGCTTTTACTCCGGACGCGCCGTTGGCCATGCCGATAAACGTATCGTTGGTGGAGGTGTCACCGTCAATGGTGATGCGGTTGAAACTGTTGTCCGCGCAATAGGCGAAGATTGCCTGCCAATGCTCCGGGTCAACGTCCACGTCACAACAGACGAACGAAAGCAGGGTGGCCATGTTCGGGCAGATCATGCCAGCGCCCTTGCACATGCCGAGCATATGCACCTCTCCGCCCGAAAGTGTGAAGGTGCGTTCCACGAGCTTGGGAACCGTATCCGTGGTCATGATGGCCCGGGCGACATCTTCCGGCCCTGATTTCCCAAGCTGCTCGCCGAGGGAAGGAACGGCCGAGCGCCACTTTTCCATATCGAATTGCAGGCCGATGACTCCCGTGGATGCGGTCAGGATTTCATCCGCAGGGATGCCTGCCGCTTTTGCGGCCAGTTCACGGGTTTCCCGGCAGTTTTTTTCTCCATCCAGACCAGTGCATGCATTGGCGGAACCGGCGTTGACCAGAATGGCCCTGTGCCTGCTGCTTCGCTCCAGAGCTGCGCGGCAATGCAGTACTGGCGCGGCTTTGAACGTGTTGGTGGTGAAAACGCCAGCAGTGGCCGCAGGCCTGTCGCTGACGATCATGGCCAGATCAAGACGGCCAGTGTATTTGAGGCCACCTTCAATGGCGGCAAAGCCGAAACCCTTGGGAACCGTTGTCATGGTCTGCTCCGTGTTTGGTTCATGAAAAAGGTTGCATACTCTGAACGGAGTCGATTTCCAACTACTTTTCCGCTGGTATTATTGCCATCTCCCGAAGCGATTGCAGGGTGAGATCCATGCGTTTTTTCGCATCATCACGGGTTTGTATTTCCACATTGGTGGCAAAGAACCAGACATCTTTTCCTTTCTCTATCCACCCCACGAGCCAGCCGTACTGCGGCTTTGCCCGTTGGGCCCAACCCGATTTGGCGCGCATGAGCCACGTCCTGCCGCCGTTTCGGACCATGATTTTTTTTACAAACTGCATGTGGGCACGGGAAAAGGGCAGGGTGTTGGCCTGCAATTGCCGCAGGAATTCTATCTGCTGGCGCGAGGTTATGCGCAGGCCTCCATCGAGCCAGAACGAATCCAGCTTGCCTTCAATGTTGCGGTTTCCATAGGCACACAGGTCGATGTAATTTTGCATGCGCGCCTTGCCGATGCGCTTGGCAATGATCTGGTAAACCCATACAACCGAATGTTTGAACGCGGATTCCAGTGTCTGATCTTTGTTCCATGATTTTGCCCGATACTTGGTGCCGTCCCACTTGAAGACTTCATCCTTTTTGACCACGCCGGATTGCAGGGCGATGAGCGTATGCAGGATCTTGAACGTGGAGGCGGGCAGCCAGTCCTTTTGGGCACGATCCCTGTTGCGGAAGAACCATTCCTGCGTGTTGGGGCTGAAAACGACAATGGAAGCCCCGGTGAACGAAACTTCTTTCTTGGCAGGGGCCTTTGCAGGAGCCGTTTTGACCGCAGGCTTTGCCGTTTGTGGTTCCGGTGTTTTCCGGGAGTGGGGTGCACACCCCATGCACAACAAAAGAGCTACAAGCATCGCGACGATGTTTTGCATGTGAGACATCCTCCTCAATTCGAGGTGATAACACCGGAATGACCGGTGTCGTGCGGGTTATCGGGAAACCCGTCGGGACAGGCCGAAGCGATCGCGCAACATCATGAGCTGTTCGTGATGCTCATGAAGGAACGTATTCAATTGTTTGATCACCTCGGGGTGATTCAATGTTGAAAGGCGGTAGCTGACTCTTGTATACGGTAAATCGGGTGCCAATGTAAGGGCTTCGTGCGAGCGTTCCATGTGTTCAAGGTGATAGCGGGCCACGGCAAGGCAGCCGAACCCACCGTCCACGCGGCCACGCAGTACCATTTGTATGAGTGATGCATAGTCGTCGCAATAACTTAGGCGTATCCGCCCGGATTCGATAAGGTGTTCGTATTTGGTGGCCGTGAACCCCCGGACGGTTGCCAGCGTCCGGAGCTGGCGAACCTGCATGCGATGGCGCAACGGCAACACCATAACGCCGTCGTAGGATTCGGAAATTTCGTCACTGTAGGAGACCGTGAGGCCTTCACGGTCCTCGGGGTGCCACAGGGCGTTGTCCGGGTATTTGAAATCAAGCCCCTTACCATGCAGGAAACGTGAGTAAAGACGCAGCACCGGCAGCGGGACATATTGAAAATGGTAGCCGTATTCCTTGGCGAACTGATCCAGCACGACCCGCCCAAAGCCTGAGTAGACTCCGAGATTGCTGGAAGATTGCGGATAATAGCGAATGTCTTCCACCCCGACCCGGAAGACCGGACCTTCGGCCCATGCGGGGCAGGACAGGATCATGAAGCTGATGAAGGTTATGAAAAATCGAACCACATAATTCTCCATATGTTCAGGGACAGAATTTATTTAGCAGGCACACAACGGACAGGCAAGTGACGCTTGCCATATCGCCTCTGAAAAGGCATAGGAAACCAATGCGCAAAAGAGATCCTATGGAGCATGTTATGACAAAGCATTGTTTTATCGTACTTTTTGCCGTTCTTCTTACCGCAGCTTCCGCCAGGGCTGAAACCGTTATCCTTTCCAGGGGACAAACAGTATACGTTCCCGTCTATTCGCACGTATATCAGGGTATCAAATGCCGCCCCTACAACCTTTCGGCCTTGCTCAGCATCCGTAATACGGACCCCTCCAACGCCATAACAGTGGCCTCGGTACGGTATTATGGTTCGGACGGCACATTGGTGAAGACGTATCTGGATTCGCCGATGGTGGTGCAACCGTTGGCTACAGCGGAGTTTCACATCCGGGAGCGGGATACGTCCGGTGGCTCTGGGGCCAATTTCCTGGTGCAATGGCAGGCGCCGCAGGGGAAATCCAATGCGCCACTGATTCAGGCCGTCATGATAGGAACGGCCTCCACACAAGGCATTTCCTTTGTCTGCAATGGGTGGGTCATCAACGAAGAAGGGCGTTGATTGACCAACGCCCTTTTGAGTCTTCCCAATTCCTGAATCTGGATTTAGGTTTGCATCATGTCCAGCATGTCGCCCACGGTCAAGTTGGCCTCATTCGCCCATGCCTTTTTCGTATTGCCGAAAGAGTCGTCAATATCGGTTAATCTTGCGTCAATGACCTTGCTGAGAGTGCCATGACCGCCGTCACCCGTCATGGTTCCGTTTTGGACAGTTTCAACGAACAGCACGTCGTTTTCATCGCGATTGACGGTTTCGTGCGAGTTCAGGGTCGCTTTCTTTTTGAGCATCCCGTTTTCGTAACTTTCCTCGGCATGTTCGCTGCTGAAAAGGATTTCCGGGACGTCGTTTTCGGAGAGCGAACCGCCGGTGCGGAACCCGCCTTCCACGGGCAGGGTGTTTTCCCGCGCACGTTCCGTATCGGCTTGACGGGCCACAAGTTCTCCTCCCCGGTAGGTTTCATTTTCCACAGTGAGTTCATACGGTCCCTTGCCGTTTATCTGTGAACCAAGACGTCCGGCGTTTCCATATTGGCTCAGGGCGATGCCAGAGGCTCCGTCTTGGGCATTATCCTGAAACCCTTCGGCAAGCATTTCTCCGGCGGAGAGGGGCTTGTCCGCCGCGTATTCTTCCTCCGAGATATTGAGAGACCGCATGAAGTCGCCACTTCTGTCCGGAAGGTGCTGCTCGTGTGATTCCTCCATGACGAGCGATCCCTTGGTGCTTTTGACCAGTTGGCCCTGTGCAAACCATTTGACGGACATTTCCTGTTCCAGCGTCCTGACTGCGCCGATTTCTTTTTTCTTCTGACCGATTTTGTCGGAAAAGGATGCCTCGCGCAGTCTTTCTCCGTCCTGGTCGTATTCAGTCATGGAGTAGGAAATGGAAGAATTACCGTTTTGGACATCCGTGGAACCCGGAGCCATATTGCCCAGTGTGTCAGCTGTCCGGTTTGTCTGCATCCGGGCTCCCATGGAGTAGGAAACCTGAGCCGACCGGCGCAGTTTGCCGTCTTCGTATTCATTGACGTTGGCATGGTAGGAAAGATGCGCCGAATCAATTGTCATTCTGGAGGCCATGGACTGCAAACTTTCCACGCTGGCCTCAACCGGGCTGTCGTTAATGGCCGCATAGGCCATGTTCAGAACCATGCTGTCGTTCATTTCCTTGGTCACTTCCTCTCCGTCGAACCATTGGACATTGCGGTACATGGTGGCTGCGGATTCCTTGGAGGAGGTGTCGCCAAGGCCGGTGAGCGTGGTGCGCACTTTTTGGAAGATTTTGCCATCTTCGTCATAGTGCTCCACATCGGTGGTCATGGTGTTGCCGTCGGTGATGCCGGTCATTTTCTTGACCAGTGTGTCGCCTTTGTATTCCAGCAATTCCATCTGGTCGCCATTGAACGTAACCACCTGTTTGCGGCCATTGCCCAGCATCGTGGTGCCTTCTGAGTATCCATAGCGCGTTTCCCATATATTGCCTTCGCTTTCCACTTCTTCCTTTTCAGCGTTTTGCCGGGCACGGGCCTGTTGTGAAAGGACCACGGAGTCCTTCAGGTCGGGGACCGTTTTTTTGGTCTTGTCGTAAACGTCATCGGAAGACAGGAACGTCTTGGAAGACAGTACGCTGGTCAGGGATATCGGTTCGCTCATGGTGAATATCCTTTGGTAACGAGCCTCGGTAAAAGAGAAAACAGTTTTAAAAGAAAAACAACCGACACTGTTTATTCGGCAGCTGTTTATAAAACTTTATATTTAGGTACTGAATTGTTTAGAATTGATAAAGAAAAATGTCCGTCGCCCCAAAGGACAACGGACATTTTTGAATGTCGGTATGGTGTGAGAAGCGTTAGCGGCCGCAGCACTTCTTGTATTTTTTGCCGGATCCGCAGGGGCAGGGGTCGTTGCGACCCACCTTGGGGGCGCTGCGGCGAACCGTTTCCTGCTTGCGCTGTGCGGATTCGTTGTCGTGGTATTCCACGTTTTCATCTGTCTCGTGCTGGAATTCCTCTTCCCTTACCTCGGATTCAATGCGCAAGTGGCAGAAGGCTCGCAAGGCATTTTCCTTGATGGAGTAGAGCATCTCCTGGAACAGTTCGAAGCCTTCACGTTTGTACTCCTGCTTGGGGTCTTTCTGGCCGTAACCGCGCAGGCCGATGCCGTCGCGCAGGTGGTCCATGTTCAGCAGGTGGTCTTTCCAGTTGCGGTCCAGCGTTTCCAGCAGGAAGTAACGCAGGATGTCCTGATAATGGTTGGGAGCGCTGGCTTCCAGTGTGGACAGGATTTCCTTGTACCACTGCATGGCCGTATCCATGGCCGGGATCCTGCCGCCCCTGAACTCCTCGAAACGGCTGAAGTCGAAGATTTCCTCAAGGCGGCCGCGTACGGTCTCCTGCACTTCCTCATCGACTTCCTTGGTGCTTTGCATGGGGGTGAGCAAGTCTTCGAACAGGTCTTCGGCGTACTCCTCGACAATTTCATCCATTGTCTCGGCATTCATGAGTTCGCGGCGCAGGTCATAAATGGCCATGCGCTGCTGGTTCATGACGTCGTCGTATTCCAGAAGTTGCTTGCGTATTTCAAAGTTGTGGGCTTCCACGCGGGTCTGGGATTTTTCAATGGCGCCGGAAACCATCTTGTTTTCGATAGCCTGTCCTTCTTCCATGCCCAGCCTGTCCATGATGCCCTTGAGACGATCGGAACCGAACAGGCGCATGAGGTCGTCGTCCAACGCAAGGTAGAATCGTGAGGAACCCGAATCGCCCTGACGGCCGGAGCGGCCCCGGAGCTGGTTGTCAATGCGGCGGGATTCGTGGCGTTCCGTGCCAAGGATGTGCAGGCCCCCCAGTTCCTTGACGCCTTCGCCCAGCTTGATGTCGGTACCGCGGCCAGCCATGTTGGTGGCGATGGTGACCTTGCCCCGTTCGCCTGCCTCGGCGACGATCTGGGCTTCGTTTTCATGGTGCTTTGCGTTCAGCACGTTGTGCGGCACCTTGAGCTGCTTGAGCAGGCGTGAAACGAGTTCGGACTTTTCAATGGACACCGTACCAACCAGCACCGGCTGGCCGGCCTTGTGGCATTCCTGAATGGATTGGGCGATGGCTTTGTATTTTTCGTCCTGCGTCTTGAAGATGGCGTCAGGGTGGTCCTTGCGCACCATGGGGCGGTGCGTGGGAATGACGATGACTTCCAGCCCGTAAATCTGGTTGAATTCAACGGACTCGGTGTCGGCGGTACCCGTCATGCCCGCCAGTTTGTCATACATGCGGAAATAGTTCTGGAAGGTGATGGAGGCCAGCGTCTGGTTTTCGCTTTCCACCTTCACGTTTTCCTTGGCTTCGATGGCCTGATGCAGGCCGTCGGAAAGGCGGCGGCCCGGCATGGGGCGGCCCGTGAATTCGTCCACCAGCACCACCTGACCGTCCGTGACCATGTAGTCCACGTCGCGGTGGAAGTTGTGGTGCGCCTTGAGGGCTTGCAGGATGTGGTGTTGCAGGGAAATGTTTTGCGGATCGAACAGGTTGTCGATGCCCAGCAGATCTTCGCATTTTTCCACACCCGCGTCCGTGAGGGTTACGGTCTTGCTCTTTTCGTCCAGCTCGAAGTCTCCGTCAGGCAGGCTGTCGGTGTCTTCCGGGTCGCGGGGAGAGGATTTTTTCAGGGACGGGACAAGTGCGTCGATGCGGCGGTACAGGCCCGAAGCCGAATCTGCTGCACCCGAAATGATCAACGGGGTTCTGGCTTCGTCAATGAGGATGGAGTCGACTTCGTCCACGATGGCGAAGTGGAGCTCGCGCTGGACGAGTTGCTCCTTGTAGAACTTCATGTTGTCGCGCAGGTAGTCGAATCCGAATTCGTTGTTGGTTCCGTATGTGATATCCGCGCTGTAAGCGGTCTGGCGTTCCTCGTCACTCAGTCCGTGTACGATGACGCCTACGGAAAGGCCGAGGAAGTTGTAAAGCTGACTCATCCATTCGGCGTCACGTTTGGCCAGATAGTCGTTGACTGTGACCACGTGCACGCCCTTGCCTGCCAGCGCGTTGAGCACAACGGGCAGGGTTGCGACCAGGGTTTTACCTTCACCGGTTTTCATTTCCGAGATTTTGCCCTGATGCAGCACGATGCCGCCGATGAGCTGCACATCGAAATGGCGCATGTCGAAGACACGGCGTCCGGCTTCCCGCACCAATGCAAAGCATTCCGGCAGCAGGTCGTCCAGTGTGTGTGTCCCGGCGGCGACGTCTTTCTTCCACTGGGTGATGCGGGCCGGAAAATTTTCATCCGCCAGCTTTTGCATGGCCGGTTCAAGGCTGTTGATTTCTTCAATGAAGGGATTGAGTTTTTTGAGGTAGCGGTCGTTTTTCGATCCAAACAGGAACTTGAGCATTATGTCTGGTTCTCCTTATGCCGGAGTTTGTTTGTCTTGTATCTGCATGTAGGCAGTATGTTTTGATGCGCTTCCCGTCAACCTTGCGGGGAGTGGAGCATCATCGGGGAAATATCTGCGGCGCCGTGCGCACTGTCTTTGCGCCCTGTGGCTAGTTGCCCCGGGGCGGGGATACGATCCGTCCGGTCTGGAAGATATGGTCGAAATCGTTTTTGTCAATGTGACAGCGGCAATGGTTGCCGACCTGTAACGAAGTGACCTCGGATACCATAGAACGGCCTTGGCGTAAAAGCGGGGCTGACAGGGGGATCGGGTTAGCTTGTCGCCGGGGGAACTGTTTGGTGGACGGTTGCGTTGCCACACGGGAAAAAGTCAGGTTACCGGTAGGATAAAAACGGTCCGCCCTTGGGACGGACCGTTCATTCAAGGCTACAGCAGGTCGGCTACTTCGTCGCCTGTGCTTTCCGGTTTGGAGTGTTGTTTGATGTTCTCACGATATGCGGGATACAACTTTGCGTACCAGATGCCTACGACGATGAGGCTTAACATTTGCAGAATGGATTGGGCTATGAACAGCACTGTGATGGCTGCCATGGAGCTGCCGAATTTGATAGTCAGGCCTTCAAGGATGATGAAAGCCACTATGAAGATCAGGAACGAGAGAAAAATACGAAGGCCATGCCCCTTGGTCATCTTCCAGCCATCCCTCAGCTTGTGCATCTCTCCCAGTGCAATGCCGGGCAGGACCATCAGCACGCGGATAATGGAGACATATGCCCATATGCCCACCGGAATACCAACGATTATGCACGCTGTGAGGGCTGACATGTTATTTTTCATGACGGTCATCCCGACTGCGAACAATATGCCGAGGGGGATAGAAATCAAAATCATCACCCCCGTGAATTTCAGGAAAAAAATGAACAGGTGGAAGAGTTTGCTGCCCAGTGCTTCCGGTATTGCCTTCGGATTACCGCGCATTTGAGTAACGGTATAATGGTTGAAAATAAGCATATAGGCCCACACGAAGAGGAAAGCAGCCAGAAATCCTACGTAAATGAGGGGAGAAAAAGAAAACGTTCCCGTAAAAGTCATGTGCCTGATCACATACATATTCAGGCCGAAAAACGCGAACATGACGGCTAAAGGTGCTACGGCAAAACCGATGTAAGTGAGCTTCTTTTCCATAAACAGGCTGAGTGATTTCGAGATCACTCCGAGCGGTGAGATATTTTCCTGCATATTCAATGTCCTTGTATTCCTGTTCGGGTTTCTCCGGCCACCCGCAGGGACTTTCGTCCCTCCCCCCGGCTGTGCCTGAGACAATAATATCAATAAAACGGCCTTTTTTAAGGGCCGAGGTGTTACGCGTCCTGCTCCAGCGTCTCCAGCTTGAAGTGTGGCTTTTCCGTATCCTTCCGTTCGGGCGGGACCAGGTGTTCATACCATACCGAAAGCATAAGCATGGCCAACGCCAGAACCGGAGCAAGAACAATCGACATGACAAAAGCGAACATCATTGTCCCGCTGGTCTTGGCGTGATCAACGAGCACGTTCATTCCAAGGTCCGGCAGAGATTGCACGAAGCAAACAATGAAAAGTATGATTCCGTATCCTTTCGACAATCTCCAGATGTCGCGGATCTTTATGACCTCGCCCATGGCAATGCCCGGAAAGGCCAGCATGAATCTGCTCATGATCGCACAGACCAGCAGTGTGACCAGTAAGGTTGCAATGGGGGTTACCTCGCCCGTTATGGCGTTGGTAAAATGTATGGGACTTCCCTCGGCCGAGAAGATCATTGATGGTACGACCACAAGTACAACGAGGATTTCTGGCACCATCATGATGACCAGTGCGTGGATTATTTTTTCAAAAGGGCGGGGAGGTATGAGCTTGGCCCGACCTCGTTGATGGGTGACTGCAAAATGGCTGAAGAATATTTTGAATGCCGGTGCGATGATACAAAGAATGATCACCGGAAGACGGGGATACTGTGTTCCTGTGGAAAGAGCGGGGTCTGTTCCCGCTTTCCATAGGTACAGCAAGGCGATGAGTAGTGTGGTCGCGGAGCAAATTCCCATATAGGTCCATTTGCGGTCCTTGAACAATGCCCATGCCTGTGCAGCGGCTTCTGCCGTCGTGACTTTTGTGGCGATCGGTATGATGGGGCTTGTGTCTTCCTTCTGCTGGCCTTGTTCCAAATCCATGGCTTTGCGCCGGGCCATCAATTCTTTGTACCATGTGGCGAAAAGAATCGGCCAAAACGCGGTTACCATTACCATGCTGATTGCGAGCCCAATCACGATGACAGTGAAGTAGGACGTGTTGTCAGGAAAGAACATGGGGATAAAACTCAGCAGCATGACGGGAAACGGAAAGATTATGGCTGAAGCAAATATGCGAAAAGTGTGTCCACGGGAGAGATCCCATGCGTTGACGAGTCCGCTTCTTTTGCCCACGGCCAACGCCGGGAAAACGAGATTGAGCCTGACAAAGAGCAGCCCAATGATCACAAGCCAGCCGCCAAGGCACAAGAACCCGGGGAGCGGATTTTCCATAATGGACTGAAAAACATGATTTTCGTTCATGTATGGCAGAAGGGTCATGCCCAAAAAAGCTACCGGCGATGTCAACATATTGATGATGAAAGCGTTGACGAACAAATACCCGGCCCCTTGCAGGCTTTTGATCGCAAGTTTTTGGGGAATATACTTTTTCTTACCTACCTGTATGGCGATAAAATGATATTGCAGACTCAGTGTCCATGCTTGGAACAATGTGAGGGAAAGCACGGCAAATCCTATGAAATGTGCTATATCCAAAGGATCGGGTGCAAGACTGTCGGGGTGTATGGTGGGAAAGAGGTAATCAATGCCGTATAAGGCAGCGGTAATGGCTGCAAGTACGACACAATATAGCAATACGGTCCATTTATGCTGCCACAGCAGTTTCAACGTACCGTTGAAGACTCCAACAGGAGATATTTTTTTCACGAATCTATCCAGCAGAAAAAAAGTAAACCCGCTCCACTGCTCGCCGAGGCCGTTAAGCCCCTCCCCCTCTGTGGATGACGCCTAGGCGTCGTCCTCTAAATCAAGTATCTCCAGCCAGTGCCCGACCTGAATGTTTTCAGGAGCCGAAGCTGCAAGCTGCGCAACACAGGCGGAACATCCCGTGAGCACGGTGTCGGCGCCATCGAGGCTTTGCCAACAGCGCTCATTGACCTGCGTGCACAGCTCTGGTGATCCCAGCTGCATGACACCGCCGAACCCGCAGCATTGGCGGTCATCAGGCTCCAGCAGTTTTTCTCCCAGAACTGCCGACAGAAAAGCATGGTCCGTGTCCTGATGCTGCATATGGCAGGGACGATGATACCCTATCCATTCTGGCGCCTGCGGGGTTAGCACATAACATCCTTGTAATACAAGCCTTGAAATGGGAGTCAATGCTTCAATCCATTGCCGGGCTTCCACCGCATCCTCGAAGTTTTTGGAATATTCGGCCAGCCCCTTGTGGCAGGATGCGCACAAGGTCACGATTTTCGGTTTTCCGGCCTTGCGCCATGCCAGGACGTTCGTGTCGCGCATTTGGGCCGCGTCCGTTTGGAAACCGGCGCACTCAAGCCCCATGCCGCAACAACCGAACTTGCCCTTGACCACGTCGATCCCAAGCCGTGATAGCAGGTCAAGCGCAGTGTGCTGCCATTCGGGGCGTACATATCTGGCCGTGCACCCGGAGAAAAGCATCATGGAAGTGCCTGCATGATTTTTGGGCAGCGTTTTTATTCGGACGAACGGCTTGAGGCCGTTTCCGCTTTTCAGCAGCTGCATGGCCTTGAGGAACGGGGAAAGCCGTTCCGGCTGCATGCCGGAGGGAATGAGCCGTGCGGCCAGACTGGTGGAGGGCCACAGCTCCCTTGCGTGTTTAAGCCATTTGTTCCAGAGCCAGCCACGAAAACCGGGGTGCTTCCCGCGAAGGTCGGCCACCAGCGCCGGAACATCTACACCTTGCGGGCATTTCTGTTTGCAGCGGCCGCAGCCAAGGCAAAGACCGGCCAGTTCCGCCGCGTCCTTTTCCTGCAAGGCTTCAATATCGGAGGCCAACAGGGCGGACAGATTCGCCTTGGCCCGGGGGGAAAGCTCTTCCTGTCCGCTAGCGCGCAGCAGTGGGCAAACTTCCATGCATTTGCCGCACAGTATGCAGTTCCCGGTGTCGGTCATGGCTTTACCATCCCTTGCCCGGATTCATGATGCCGTGCGGGTCGAACACATGCTTGATGCCGGTCATGACATCCTGCTCATTCGAGCCGAGCTGTTGATCCACGAAGGCTGCCTTGGTCAGTCCCGTGCCGTGTTCTCCCGAAATGGTGCCCCCGAGGGACAGAGCCAACCGGAAGACCTCTTCCTTGGCCTGCTGCGCATGGGCCAGTTCTTCGGGCCATGAGGCATTGTGCATGATGTTTACATGGATGTTGCCGTCGCCCAGATGGCCGAAGCACATGATGGGCAGATTCAGGCGCGCTGAAATTTCGTGTACGGCTTCCACTGCACTGGCAACCTTCCCGCGTGGAACCGCTATGTCCTCGCCCATCTTGTCGGGCCGCAGCTTGAATGAGGCCGGACTGATGGAGCGGCGCACGTCCCAGAGTTGCTTTTCGTCCGCACCGCGTCCGATGAGCAGTCTCTCCGGGGTGACGCGTTTCAGGGCGGACTCCAGCCGGTTCAGCCCAAGGGCGACTCCTTGTTCCGAGCCGTCCGTCTGAATGAGTAGCGCTGCCTGCACGGTATCCGGCAACGGAGAAGATCCGGCCTCGCGCAGGGCATTCAGTGTGGAGCGGTCCATGAATTCCAGAGCCGAAGGCAGGATGCCTGCCTGGAATATGGCGGCCGCACCGTCCATGGCCGCGTTGATGGAGCAAAAACCGGCCAGCAATGACGCCGTGGCTTCCGGCAGGGGGAGCAGTTTGAGGGTCAGACGGGTGATGATGCCGAGTTTGCCGGCGGAGCCTGCGAACAGGCGTGTGAGGTCCAGTCCCACCACGTCCTTGTGCGTACGTCCTCCGGTCTGCAATATGCGTCCGCCCGGAAGCACGGCTTCGAGGCCCAGCACATAGTCGCGGGTCACGCCATACTTGATGGCGCGCAGGCCTCCTGCACAGGTGGAAACATTGCCGCCTACCGTGGAGAATCCGGAACTTGCCGGGTCCGGCGGATAAAACATGCCCTTGGCTGCGGCTGCGGCTTGCAGGTCGGCAGTGACCATGCCCGGCTCGACCTCTGCCACGAAATCGGATTGATTCATGTCCAGAATGCGGTCCATTCGCAGCATGGATACCACAATGCCCGGTTGTACGGGCACGGTGTTGCCCACGGTTCCGGTGCCGCGTGCCCGTGCATAGATGGGCATGCGTTCATTATGCGCCCAGCGCAGCAGCTCCGAAACCTGTTCGCTGTTTTCCGGTCGAACCACAGCCAATGGCATGGCCCGCAGTCGGCTGCCGTCCGTGGAAAAGGCGGCCATGCGCTCCGGGGAGAGCAGGCAATCCTCCTCCGGGAAGACTCCGGACAGGAATTGTTTTTGTGGTCTGGTGAGTTCTCTGGTGTTCATGCTGCCTTGCGCTTGTTGGCGGAAGTGGTGGGCAAAAGGTACGGTCAGCCCCGGTCCCTGTCAATGCGAAGCATGAATGGAGTTTCGTTGTCCCGGCTTTATCCAGCCACGGCCCGGACGTGAAAGCGGCAAGTGGAATCCTGCCACCAGATGAACCCCAGTTCCGCGTCCGCATACCATGCCGCCGTGTAGGCCTTGGTATCCGCGCTCCAGAGTCGCGCCTTATGTGCGTCGAATGCGGATTCGATGCAGAATCGGCCCGGTTCGTTGGCCCCGGTGAAAAGGGTGCATAATTCTTCCACGGTGGGCAGTCGCCAGTCCTTGCGTCCGCCGAACCTGTTTTCGTTCAGGCGGCGTATGTGGGCTTCCGCCCGGTCAAAACTGAGCGCAAAGCGGGAACCGCCCTGTTCCCATACCAGACCGTTGCAGGTATCGACGACTGTGCCATCCCCCTGATCATCGAATCCGCCGCAGCCGTATTGTTGCGGCCTCCATAATTTGTCCAGCCCGAATTGCTTGCGAGCCGCACGGGTGCCCACCTTGATGGGCGTGGTGCGCGGTTTCCAATTCCGCTTGTGGCGGGGGACACTTTCTTCGTCAAAGAAGGGGCATATCGAATCGCGGTGTGTCTGCCACTGATCGGAGAGCTCTTCAAGAGCTTCCTGCATGGCACGGGCATGAACGAAACGTTTGTCCGGATCATGTTCCAATGCGGTTTTGAAAAATGTGTCCCAGTGTTGGTCAAGGTCCGGGTGCAGGGCAGAGGCATTTGTCCCTGTTCCGTCCTGAAGGGGCAGTCTTCCCGTGAGCATGCGGAACAGGGTCACGCCCACGGAATAGCAGTCCGCACGGGCGTCCGCAGCATCCGGGGATGCTTCCTGCTCCGGAGCCGTGTAATAGGGGGAACCTACCACCATGCCCTTGTGGCGTCTGGTTGGTTCTCCGCGCAATCGGCTCAGGCCGAAGTCGATGAGTTTGACTCTGTCGCGGCCGTTGGAACGGTCCGCCAGCATGACGTTGAAAGGCTTGACGTCACGATGCATGATGCCCTCGTAATGCAGCCTGTCCAGACCCGCCAGCATCTGTTTTGCGATGTCCAGCGAGCGGTCCACCCCCAACAGGCGGGAAGGACGTTCAACTTCATAGTTTTCGCCCATGAGCACACCGAGGTTGTTGCAATAGTAGCCCATGGAAAAATGGGGCGGGACGCGCTCGGCCAGTTCTTCCGGCTCCATGTCTTCATGACCGCGAGGCAGCGGCTCGCCCGGGTCCACGTCCAGAATGGAGGCCACATTCGGGTGCTCAATGGCAGCCATGGTTACCGCCTCGCGCAGGAACATTTTCTCCACGGCTTCAAGCCCCATGAGATCGGCCATGATTTCCGCAGGTCGGCAAACCTTGAGAGCCACGATCCTGCCTGCAATGGGCATGGCTGCCCTGTAGACCGCTCCCATGCCTCCTCGCCCCAACAGGCCGAGAATACGATACCTTCCGATATGCATTTATTTGTCCGGGAACCTCTCGGAGCACAATTCTCCGGCAGCTCCCCAGTTCTCTTTATCAACCTCGTCGATAATCACACTCACCACTTCGGGAGTACAGCCAAGAATGCGACATGCTTCCCGAGTCAGACTTTCTACCAGGTCTCTTTTCTTGTCGAGGGTGGTCCCTTTCCATGTCTCTATCCGTATAATAGGCATATGCTTCTCCTTGTTTTCTCTTTGAATAACAGACCATTGTTCTTTTTGTCGAGGATCGGATTTTTCAGGCGGGAGGTTTATCGTGCGCGTAACGTACGCACGGCAAGCAGGGCCGCAGCGGTCCAAACCACAAGGCCGGTAATGCCGGTATCGCCGCCAAGCAGAGGATTCACATCCGGGAACATCCAGTGCCAGATGCCGTATCCCTGCGCGTTGAGCGCTGCATGCATCCAGGCTGCCAGCAACACCGAGCCGTACGAAAGGCTCAGTTCATTGAAAAATGTTCCAAATGCGGTGCAGGCAACGATCATCATGCATATTCCTGCCACCGGGTATCCGGGGTAGTTGAAGCCGCCCACGATCAACGGTGCGTGCCATAGACCCCAGATTACGCCGAGGAGCAGGTAAGCGCGTATTTTGCCGAGTACCATGAGCCGGGGCAACAGGAATCCGCGCCATCCCAACTCTTCCCCCAACGTGGCCGCGGTGTTGATCAGAGGGCCGATCACGATGCTGGCCGGAAGCATGATGCCCAACACATCCGGGATTGAAACCGGCGATCCTTGCAGGTCGGCCAGTCTGGCAAACTGCCAGTCCGGTGTCCCGAGGCCGAATAGCCATGTGAGCCCGTAGGCACAGGCCGTGATCAGCGGGATAATCAACATGGTGGCGGCATAGGCTTTCCAAACGGATTGTTTGGGAGCAGCCCGGCCCGTGGACGGATGCCATAACTCCCGGAAGGGGCGGCGTTGCACCATGCAGTGCAACAGCACGGCATACAGTCCCGGAATCCACATGATGCCCGTCAATATGGCCATGCCAAACATGTTCGGAACATCGCCGAAAGGATCGTTGGTGCGCACGAATTCGATTTGCGCAATCCAGCTTACGAAAAAGGTAGGGCCCAAGAAAAGGAGTACGCCCTTGAGGTCTGGTTTGTTGGCGGCACGGGTCACGGAAACTGTCTCCGTCTTGGGGCGGATTCTGCAATACGAGGGGGCATGTTCATGCTTCTTTCAATGTGGCGAGCGCCTCTCGCACCCGGTTGAAATATTCCGCACGGCATTGGTTTTCCGCATGCAGCATGGTTGCGAACGGTTTATTGAAGTCCTTTGATCCGGTGGCGAATAGCCCATGGCCGTGCACGATAGCTCCGGGCGAGTGCTCCAGAGCCGGGGGCAGGGTGTGGCACAATCCCGTAGGACCGGTGCCCACCTCGCCGGGAACAATGGGCAGGGTTGCTGCTTTTCGTTCCTTTGTGCAAGCCGTGTGGCAGTGCTCGCGGTTCGGGCATTGTTTGTCCGTGCAGTCCATGGACAGGATGACCGTGAATTTCGGATGACCGTGCAGGATACAGGTGGCCGGAGTTCGGGCATAGACGTCTTCATGCGCGGACAGTTCGCTGGATGCGGTCAAACCGGCGCAGGTGCTGCGGTCCTGCGGACAGGGATCGATGCAGCCTTCCAGTTCGTCGAGGGAACTGCCTGTCTGGCTGATAAAGACAGTGTTGTCGTGCAGGCAGGATATGTTGCCGAAAAATGAATCCACCAGCCCGAGGCCGACTACGTTTCGTCCGGCTTCGGCCATGGCCGCGTACAGGGCTGTTTCGTCCTCGAATGGCCCGATGGTCAGGGATGGGGCTTCGGTTCGGGATGCGCTCATCCCGGAGACAGCTTTATCAAAGGCCGTCTGTAACGGCTGGTCCGGCCCTTTGTGGCGGCAGGCATGCAGGTACTCGGAGAAGAAGAGCACGAACGCGGCAAAGCAGACCGAGGAAAAGTATACGAAACATTCTTCCGGGCTGACGCTGCCCTTTGCCGCGATGCCCAATCCGGGAACGACCACGGCTTTACGCTCGGCCAACAGGGAGCCGAGGTGTTCCGTGTTTGCACAGACCGGAATATCATGCAGGAACGTGCGGGTTTCGCAATCGCGCGGCATGATTGCCTTTGGATTTTTTGCGGCAAGGTAGTCCACAATGGTCCGGTACGGCTCGGCCGGGCGCGCCAACAGCAGGGAGTTGATTCCCAGCGGTTCGAAAAGCGGCTCCAGCAGCTCGCGCCGTGTATCGTTCTCCCTGTTCCAGAAGGTGTGGGCGTCCAGTCCACCCACCAGCGGTTCCTCATGGTCGCACAATCCGCAGGCAACGAGTTTGGCCGCATATCTTTCGGTCATGGCTTTCATGACGCGCCTCCGTCATCCATGTCGGTCATGCCGTCGTCGTTCAGTCCCAGTGACGCCAGCTTTTCCTCCAGGGGGCGTGCGTGTCCGTCCAGTCCCCGGACTGCATAATATGCGCTGCGCGCTTTGAGGAAGTCGTCGCGGTCAATGGCCGGGATTTCTTGGTCCGGTCCTGCTGTGCCCGGGTCGGAAAAGAAACGCCCCGGCAGGTCGTCGTCTTTTTCATGAAAGCCGTTTCCGGAATTCATGATGCGCTCCCGCATGCAGGTTCTTTCCCCGGCAAGGGCCACGTCCGCAGCTGTCAGGAGCTTCCCCGCCACCGGGCCTGTTACGGCACGGAGAGCACGGGCGTATTCCTCCAGTCCGGCAGCAAACAGGGCCAGTGAGCATACGCCCAGGCTTTCCACTCCGGCAAAGGTGTCTTCGGCCAGTTTGATGATACGGGCCTTGCCTGCAAAGGTGAACCTGTCCGTGGCCACGGGTTTTCGCAAGACCTCATGGCTGATGGGGAAGGCTCGGGAATGGCTGCCGCCACGGGTGGAAAGCGCATAGGCCAACCCTGTTCCCACGGCACCCCGCGGATCAAAACCGGGCAGTTCCAGTTGTTTTGCTGTCATGGAGGTTTCCGGCATGCCGCATTCATCGGCGAAACGGAACGATCCCTGTCCGAGGGAACCGCCCTGAGCCATGCGCCGGACGGCTTCGGACAATTCCGCACGGCCGTATCCCTGCCCGCTGATTTCCCTGTTGCAGGCCAGTGTTGCTCCTGCGGACACAGGGTCCAGCCCAAGGGCAAAGCACATTGCCACACCGTCGAGGGCCATGTCCGGGTCTGCGTTGCCGAGCAGGGCAGTGAAGTGGTTCAAGGCGTCATGCCCGGGAAGAATGCGTCCGTCCGGCAAGGTCTTGATGCATTGCACTGGGCAGTCTGGGCAGCCGCTCTCCTTGAACGGTCCCTGAGCAGCCATGGCGGGAGCATTGACTTTGTGGGTCAGGGCAAAAAACGTATGCCGGAAATTGTCGGTGGGCGTAATGCGCCGCGTATGGGTCAAATCCAGAAAGGCGGCCGTTCCCCAGTGCCGGATGCCGTATGGTCCCATCAGGGCCGGGGAAGCGGACAAAAGCCGCATGATGTCGGCATTGGCACGTTTGAGGGCTTCCGGGTCGTGGACAGCGATTTTTTCACTACCGCTCACGCCGATGAAATGCAGATTTTTTGCGGCAAAACACAGCCCCAATCCGCCGCGGCCGGTCAGATGATGCCGGTCTGTTGCCACGGCGGCCAGCAGGCTGCCGTGGGTCGCTGCCGGGCCGATGCAGATGGCTGCGTCCGCTCCTTTTGCAAGGCGCAGTTCATGGTGTTCTTCCAGAGAGTCGAACACCGCGCCGGTTTCCATGGTGATCAGGTTCTCGGCATTGATGAGGAAAATTTTGCTGTCACGGATAATCAGGCCCGTGGGCTCCGGAGCATGGCCTGTGAGTACCAGCGCATCGTATCCGGCACGTTTGAGCGTTACCGGGAATTTGCCGGTCAGGGTGTCGTCCCCAACGGTTCCGGTCAGGGGGGAACGTGATGTTATATGTCCGGTGCAGGCCATGGGAACACCTGTTCCTGTCAGCGGGCCTGCACTCAGGACTATGGGCATGTCCGGGTCATCCCACTGCCTGCGAAAATGCGGCATGACGACATGCATGCCAAGAGAGCGCCCACCGAGATTGGTTCTGTAGAATTCCCCGGACGGTGTTTCCTCGTGGGCGGCGCCTGTGGCAAGGTTCAGGTGCAGGATTTTGCCTGCCCACCCGTAGCATGTTTTTTTTGTCATCGTAGTGCAGGGTAGCGGTCAAAACGTCTGTGCGCAAGAGGGTTGGCAGTCCTTGAGTCTTTTGTCCCGCCATACATGAATGGAGAGTTGTGTTCATATCCGTATGCATCTGTTGACGCGGAAGCGGATTTGGGCAAGATTCGCGTTGGAGAACAATATGGCAGCAAAAACAAGGATAAACGCGTCCCGGCGCAACTTTCTCATGGGGGCGGTCCGGCGGGCCAGAGGCAAGGAGGCTCCGGCCGATCCCGTTGCTGCGAGCGCGGACATCGTGCCGTTGCTGGACCGGGCCAACTCCCACTTTGCAAAGCGGGAATTCGAACAGGCCGTGGACGCCTACCGGGAGTATCTCAAGCAGGAAAAGGGCGACTCCGACGTGCGGATTCGGCTGGGAAAAAGCCTGTATGGTTTGGGGCGGTATACGGCTGCCCGTTTGGAGTTCAAACGGGTGCTCAAGGCGCGGCCCAAGGATCCGGACGCCTGCGTGTACGCCGGGTTGTGTTTTGTCCGTAGCGCCCGGCTGGAAGAGGCTGCCTGCATCTGGGATGATTTTTTTGATCTCAGGAACGTAACGCTTTTGCGTGAATTGAATATTCAGAAAGGACTGATTCGGGCTGGTGAAACCGATTCGCACGATGCGGTGGCCGAGGCCGTTGAGGCTGTGCTCGGAATATAGATTTTTGATGCCACCGGGCAAAATCATGTGCCATGTCCCGGAAAATGGGCTACAAGGGGATGAAATTCGGTCTGGAGCGCAGGCCGGACATACCCCAACGAATTCAGGAGGACCACATGGCCGATATTCTTGATTGGAGCGGATCGGATCTGGAGCGGTTGGAACTTGACGGCTTTGAATCCCGAAGCAGTGAAATGGCCGAACGTTTGCGCAGCGAAGTGGCCGCCGGACGGTTGCCGTTCCTGAGCATGCCCTACATGGATGGGCTGTTGAACCAGCTCGATGGACTCAAGGACTATCTGGCCGGATTCGAACACATGCTCCTACTGGGCATTGGCGGGTCCGCCCTTGGCGCGCGCGCCTTGCAAAAGGCTTTTTTCCCGAGACAGGACCAGCCGTGTCACGACGGTCCGTGGCTTTGGATTGCGGATAACGTTGATTCCTACGCGCTGGAATCCTATATGGCCAAGCTGCCTCCTGAAAAGACCGTGGTTGTCACGGTTTCCAAGTCTGGCGGCACCATCGAAACCGTTGGCCAGTATTTCATCATCCGGGACTGGATGCGTGAGCGGATCGGAGACGACTGGACCGATCACATGTTGCTGGTGACGGATGAAACGGCCGGTTTCCTGCGCAAGGAAGCCAATGAAAACGACATTCGTACCTTGCCTGTTCCCGACAATCTCGGTGGACGCTATTCCGTGCTTTCCGCGGTTGGTCTCATTCCGGCCCTGTTCATGGGCATGAATGTCCGTTCGCTGGTTGACGGTGCACGCGAGATATCCGCGCCCCTGATTGATTCCGCCCTTGATGGCACGACCATGGCGGGACTTCCGTCCTTTGAGCTGGCGGTTTGGGCCAACGGGTTGATGCAGGCCGGATTTGATGAACTGATATTTTTCTCCTACATTCCCTTGTGGGCTTCGTTCGGAGACTGGTTTGCCCAGCTCTGGGCCGAAAGCCTTGGCAAGGAAGGCAAGGGTAGCCAGCCCATAGCGGCCATCGGTGCCACAGACCAACATTCCGTGAATCAGATGTTTCTGGACGGGCCGCGCAATAAGGCTTGCCTGTTCCTGACTTGTCCGAATTTGCCTGCCGGGCCCCGGTTTCCGGAAAAACTTCCTGAAGCGTTCGACTATGTGCGCGGCAAGGAGTTCGGTGAACTGATTCAGGCAGAAGGGCTGGGAACGCGCATGGCCTTGCAAAAGAATGGTGTTCCCCTTGTGGAGATCAGGCTGGAATATGACGACGCCAGACAGGCCGGGAAGATGATCGCGTTGTTGGGCGCGGCCACCATTCTTGCCGGATGGCTCATGGATATCAACCCGCTGGATCAGCCGGCCGTAGAGTTGGGAAAGCGTCTGGCCAAGGCGCGTCTCGGCGCGGAAGGGCTGCCCGAGGAAACTGCGGATCTTGCGGATTTCCTCACTTCGCAGCGGGATGAACGGGAGTTCTAAGCATTTGAATCAGCGAAACGAGCAGGTCGAGAGGCCTCTGCAATTCGTCAAGGTGTTGTCCTGGAGCGTCATGGCGCTTATTCTCGGCACCAGCTTGGCGCTGTCCATTTTTATTTCCAAGACCGCGGAAAATGCGCTTCTGGAAAAGCAGGAACAATTCGGGCTGCTGCTTGCGGAAAACCTGAGCCATCAGGTTTATACGCGGTTCGCCCTGCCCGTGATGATCCGTTTCGGCGGCATCAGCCTGAGCGACAAGGAGCAGTTCAAGCGGCTCGATCAGGTGGTGCGTTCCACGATCCACAGCTTCAAGCTGCATGATCTGCGGATTTATGCGCGCAACGGGACCGTCACCTATTCTCTCAAGTCCGATGAGCTTGGGAAAAAAGGCGAGGATGCCCTCCGGGTGAAGCAAACCTATGACAGGGCTACGTTCAACGCGAACATCAAGGAAAACATTTCCAAGCTTTCGGCCCTGTTCAGCCTGCATCATCCCCGCCCGGGGTCCATCATGCTGGAGGCGTTCTATCCGTTACGGGCAGAGCAGAACCTCGCCGTCATGACTGACAACCCCATCATGGGTATTCTGGAATTCGAGCAGGACATCACTGACGAATACATGGCGGTCATCAATCTTGAGCGGTTGATTGTGGCCCTCTCGCTGCTTACTTCGCTGTTTTTGTTCGTGGTCATCATGACGCTTATGCGCCGGGCCGAGCGCCTGAACCTTGAGCGCGTGGAAGAAAAGGAACGGCTGGAGCGCGAACTGCACCAGCAGGAAAAACTGGCAGGCATGGGACGCATGGTCGCCGGTGTAGCCCATGAAATCCGCAATCCTCTCGGTATCATCTGTTCCAGTTCCGAACTGATTCTCAAGAGGGCTCGCAAGGAGGAGCATCCCCACACCCGGCTCATCGAGGCCGTGTATGAGGAGGCCAAGCGGCTTTCCCGTACAGTGGGCGAGTTTCTGGACTATGCCCGGCCCAAACGGCCGACCTTGCATGATGTCGATGTCGGCAAGGTACTGGATCAGGTGGCCGTGTTCCTGGAATCCGAATGCGAGAAGCAGGGAGTGACTCTGGATCTCTTGTATCATGGGCATCTTACGGTCAAGGGAGACAAGGACTTGTTGTACCGGGCGTTTTACAACATCGTTTCCAACGCCATGCAGGCCATGGGGGGCGGAGAAATCAGCATCCGGGCCGTTGGCGATAATGGGGCCGTGCATGTCACGGTGTCTGATAACGGGCCGGGGTTCACCCCGGAGAGCCTCGACAAGGCGCGGGATCCGTTTTTTACCACAAAGGACACGGGAACCGGGCTGGGGCTGGCCATCGTCAATTCCATTCTGGAAAGCCACGACGCGGAATTTCGTATCGGCAACAACAGCGACGGCGGAGCTCGCGTGGACATGATTTTCCCGGCGGGGTAATTATGCTTGAAGACTTTCCCATTCGGCTGGCGGGTATGGACGCGCTCCCTGAGCGGGAAGCCTGTGCGGACATCATGTGTGGCACGACTCCGTGGACCACATATGGCATGCCGCGTGAGCGCATGTTGAACGTGCTCGGAGATCCGACCGGAGATCTTTACATTGCCGGGGACCAAGGCGGCGTGGCCGGATTCATGTCGCTTTGCATGACCGGACCGTTCGTGGGGTATCTGCGCGTGCTGGCCGTCCGGGACGACATGCGGGGAAAAGGGCTGGGCACCAGATTGATCCGCCATGCAGAATCATTGGTTTTTCCCCGTACTCCGAACATGTTCATCATGGTGGCTTCGTTCAACCCCAAGGCGCGGGCCTTGTATGAACGCCTTGGCTATGCAGTGGTGGGCACGTTTGTGAACTATGCCATCAAGGGACATGACGAGTTACTTTTACGCAAAACATCCGGTTCGTTAATGGACTTTTGTCCTGAACAGACATGATTGTTGGTTTTACGGGCGAAGAACGGATGTCGTGGCTTGCTGATTCATTTGTTCGCTGGCGCGCAGTCTTTTATTGCCTTAATTTTTTTAAGAGAGATTTCGGCCTTTCGGGCCGACGTACTTTTATTGCCAAAGCATAAAAAAAATACGCAAAAAAGCTGCACGCATCCCGTCACCCCTGTGAAGTCCTCGCCACATCCCGCAACAATCGGTTTCGGGCCGCATCCCGGTCGCTTTGCTCTGTGCGATCCGGTATCCCTGCATCGTTTGGCGGGCTGGTGGCTCGCGCTTCAAGCCGGAATTGAGGGTGATTGTTTTTCTGCCTGTCGGATGAAAAATGTGCTTTTGTTCCGTGCGTCAGAATGACGTGTTCGCACTAACTGGTAGCTTGTAATATGTTCGTTGTTTGATTGGTCGCGTCCCCAAGTCTCCCGCTCAAACGCAGGAGTTGCGCTCACGCGCAACTCCGAAACACAATATCCCAATAAAAAAGTTTTATTTGGTGGCCTTTGCCCAAAAGTCCGGCCAAATCTCCAACATCCGGCGAATGGCCTTGCCCCGATGCGAACGGGAATGCTTAACCTCGGCACTGATTTCGGCCACATGCTTGTCCAGTTCCGGGTCTATGAAGATGACGTCATAGCCGAATCCACCTTCTCCTTTGTATTCATAGGCAATCCTGCCTTCGTAGGAACCTTCGGTGTGGATTTCCTCGCCGTTGGGAGCCACCGCAGCCATGACGCAGCGATAGCGGGCCGTGCGCTTCTCGTCAGGCACGCCCTTGAGCTCGTGCAGCAATTTATCGTTATTGGCGTGGTCGTCGTGACCATCTCCGGCAAAGCGGGCTGAATACACGCCCGGCGCACCATTCAGGTGGTCGACTTCAAGACCGGAATCGTCGGCCACAGCCACCAATCCCGTTTTGGCACTGACCGTGCGCGCCTTGATGAGCGCGTTGTCCAGGAACGTCTTCCCATCTTCCACTATTTCGCCGATCTCCGGGTAGTCGGACAGCGGTTTGACCTCAAGTCCGAGCGGCTTGAGCAGTTGTGCGAATTCCCGGATCTTGCCCTTGTTGTTGGTGGCCAGCACTATTGCCTTCATGAATATTCTCCGTTCTCGCGCAAGCATCCTGCCACAGCCTTCCGGCAGCACGCCTGTTTGCGGTTCTGTTGGGTGGTCCGGGTGTTTCTACCCTTGCCCCCCGGAATTCGCAACCGCGAGAAGTGGCGGCAACAACAGGGTGATGGCGGTGCCTTCTTCTTCCTTGCTGGTCAGGTCCACTTCGCCGCCGATCTCGTCGAGAATCTTGCGGGTCATGGCCAGACCGAGTCCTGATCCCTTGCCCTTGGTGCTGAAGAACGGACTGAATACCTTGTCCCGGATTTTGGCGGAGATGCCCACGCCAGTGTCCGTGACTGTCAGTGTCGCGTAATCACGAGTCATGCCTGTGGCTATCGTGAGAATTCCGCCGTCGGGCATGGCTTCTACAGCGTTCTTAACAAGATTTATCAGGCATTGCTTGATGACTTCCGGGTTGGCCTTGGCCTGTGCCACGCCTGCTTCCAGCTCCAGAACCAACCGGATGCCCTGATTGGAGAGGCCAATGCCCATGACCTCCATGGTGGATGTGGTCAGCTCGTTGAGCTCCACGCTGGTGGCCTCGGCCTCGGTGGGGCGAGTGAAATTGATAATGCTTTTCAGAATCTCGTCGAGCCGCCGCGATTCCGTAAGGATGATGGAAAGCTTTTCGCGGATGGAGTCGTTGGCATCCTTGCTGCGCATCAGGGAGTTGGCGAACCCGCTGATGGTGAAAAGCGGGTTGCGGATTTCATGGGCAATGTAGGTGGACAGTTCACCAATGGACGCCAGCTTTTCGGATTGCTGAAGCCGCTGTTCCATTTCCATGCGCCGGGTGATGTCCCGCCGCATGGCGACCACATTGCACAAAATGCCAGCCTCGTCGAAGATGGGGTAGGCATACACGCGGTAATAGCGAACACGGCCGTCATCATCGACCTGCGAGGCCAGGGCTTCGCACGGTTCCCCTTTTTTGATTGTGGAATCCAGCGGCAAGCCGCATCCGATGTCTCCCAGCCCACAAAATACATTGTTGAGCAGTTCACCCACCGCCTGGCTCTTGCTCAACCCGGTTCGTTCAAGGCATTTACGGTTCAGGTCCAGCACGCGCCCTTCCGTGTCCAGAAACAGGATTTCCTCGTCCATCTGGTCGATGATGGTCTTGAGCATGCTTTGCGTATGCAACAAGTCCAGCTTGCAGGCGATCCACATCTTGTCCTGCGTGAGCAGATTGATGAAGAAATTGGCTGCGGCCCGTTCCACCAGCGTTATGTCCGAAGGCAGGGTCGCCCGAAGTTCGGACAGCAGGGATTGACGGCCTGTTGCCTCAATGACCATGTTGATTTCCGGGTGCTTCTCCAGCATCTCGTGATATCCGGGGTAGGTCGGGATCACGGCGGGTGAATCATAGATGCCGGGAAGCCCCTGCTGGCCCGGAAAAGCGGCCGCAACAATGCCTATCTCGCGGAGAACCGCGTGATTTGTTTTGTCTCGGAACAGTTCCCAGAAGGCCATCAGAGCCGGGATATCGCCGATTACGCCGATATCATACCTTCTGTTGTTGACTTCTTGACCAGACACGGCGAAGACCCCCATTAACATTGTTGGCACAATTCTATCCTTGTATTCTACATGGCGGGGGAAAAAGCGCAATGCCGGAGTTAAAGGTTTCCTGCCGTTTTTTTATAACATTCTGGAAGGACAAGTTATTATGGGCGCAAGAAATACGGATATCGGGGTTATGACCATCAGTCTGGGGTGCCCCAAGAACCGTGTGGACACCGAACGGCTGTTGGGGGCATTGGGGCAGGGAGTCCATCCCGTGGACGACGTTGCGGACGCAGAACTGGTGCTGATCAATACCTGCGGCTTTATCGAACCTGCGGTGGAGGAATCGGTTTCCACGATTTTGGGCGCAGTAGCGGATATGGAAGAACTGGATGGGCCACGTCCGGTGTTGGCCGTGGCCGGATGTCTGGTAAGCCGCTATGGTGAAGATCTTGCCAGGGAAATGCCCGAAGTGGACCTCTGGCTTACCACGGACGATCTGGACGCATGGCCCGGACTGGTCCGCAGGGCTCTGGATCGCGAAGCGGATGCCGACCTGCCGCGCAGCCTGAGCACCGGGCCGGGGTATGCCTATCTGAAGATCAGCGAGGGATGTTCCCACGACTGCCGTTTCTGTACCATTCCTTCCATCCGTGGACCGCACAAAAGCTGGAGTGTGGATTATCTGGCGGCCGAGGCCGAATCCCTTGTGGCTCAGGGGGTACCGGAACTGGTCGTGGTGGGGCAGGATTCCACCCATTACGGATCGGACCTCGGGCTGGAAAACGGCTTGCAGCAATTGATGGAACGGCTTTTACCAGTTCCGGGACTGGAATGGTTGCGGCTCATGTATCTCTACCCGGCTGGTCTGACCAGAAATCTGCTTTCTTTTCTGCGGGACGCCGGAAAACCGTTTTTGCCGTATTTTGATATTCCGCTGCAACATGCGCATCCGGACGTGCTGGCTTCCATGGGACGCCCCTTTGCCCGCAACCCGGAAAAGGTCGTGAACAGGGTTCGGGAATTCTTCCCCGAAGCAGCACTGCGCACAACGTTGATTGTCGGCTATCCGGGGGAAACGGAAGAACATTTCGAACGGCTCATGGACTTTGTACACCAAACCCGTTTTCACCATCTGGGCGTGTTCCCGTATTGGCCGGAGGACGGCACTCCCGCGGCGGCCATGGACAATCAGGTTCCGGATGAAATCAAGCTGGAACGGCGTGACGCAATCATGGAGTTGCAGGCAGGTATTTCCGAGGAAATCATGGCCGGATACGTGGGCGAGACGCTTCCAGTGCTGGTTGAAGAACCCTCGCCGGAATGGCCCGGATTGTTTGTAGGGCGAACCTGGTTTCAGGCTCCCGATGTTGACGGCGTCACCTACGTGAGTGCCCAGCCGGGAACGGAACTCACGCCCGGAACCATCGTGCAGGCCGAGGTGGAAGATTCAAAAATCTATGATCTTGTTGCTTTGGTATAAGTGTCCGTAATTTTATAGGAAAAATGTATTTCCCCTCGACCATGCTGTCGGGAGAAATGATATTCCTCTCTTGACGAAAGAGGCTTCCTGTAGTTTAAAAGTGTCTGTTCGAAGCAACGAGACACTTCAGGCGGCTTTTGCGCCGTTCAGGGAAATCCGGTGAAAATCCGGAGCGGTCCCGCCACTGTGATTCCCGTCTGCTTGACTGGCCTGAAGGCCGGTTGGGAAGGACGGGTAAGCCAGAAAACCTGCTGAAGCATTTCTGACCGTGATCGGTACGAGGATATCGGCTGCGGGCACGAAATTCGTATTACCCGATAATTGCCGGGGCTCAAGATGGTTCAGCCGTTTTGAACATACAAGCCCGGCCCTGACGTAAAGATGGCACGATTCCGAGCCTTCATGGCCTTTTCTGTCGTCTTTTCCGGAGTTCATTGCATGCCAAAACAGATTCTCAAACGCGACGGTTGCCTGGAAACGTGGTCCTTGGACCGCATCGGCAACGCCATTTTCAAGGCTCTCAAAGGCAGCGGAATCAAAGATCCGCTCTTGTCCAAACGTCTGGCGAAAAAAGTGGAAAAGCGGTTGGACGAGGTAGATATCCCCGAGCAGGAAATGGTCCAGGACACAGTCCAACAGGTGCTCATGGAAGCCCGCCTGTACAAGGTCGCGGAACGCTACATCATCTATCGTGAAAAACGCCGGGAACTCAGAAAACAGAATCAGGCCTACATGGACGTGGCCGGTATGGTTGAAACCTATCTGGACCACACCGACTGGCGCGTGAACGAGAACTCCAACATGGTTCATTCGTTTCAGGGGCTGATTCTGCACATGGCCGGATCGGTTCAGGCCCGTTACGTGCTGGAGAAATATCCCGAGGAAATCCGTGAAGCCCATACCCACGGCTATATGCATATTCACGACCTTTCCTTTGGCCTTGCCGGCTATTGCTCGGGCTGGAGCCTGCGCGATCTGTTGCTGGAAGGGTTCAATCTCAAGGACCGTTGCTGCTCGTCCCCGGCCCAGCATTTTGATGCTGCCTGCGGACAGATAGTGAACTTCTTGGGCACGCTCCAGAACGAGTGGGCCGGAGCACAGGCGTTCAACAACGTCGATACCTATCTGGCTCCGTTCGTGCGACATGACGGCTTGTCCTATGACGACGTCAAGCAGCAGATGCAGAAGCTGATCTTCAACCTGAATACCACCTCCCGTTGGGGCGGACAAAGCCCGTTTACCAACTTCACGCTGGACTTCACGCCGCCTGCGCACATCGCCAAGGAAGCCGTGATCATCGGGGGAGAACTTCAGGATTCTACCTACGGCGAGTACGCCGAGGAAATGGCCATGATCAACCGGGCCTTCCTTGAGGTCATGCTGGAAGGCGATGCGGACGGACGCATCTTCTCTTTCCCCATCCCCACCTACAACGTGACCCCGGATTTCGCCTGGGATTCCGAAGAGGGGAAACTGCTGCTCAAGATGACCGCCCGCTACGGCGCACCGTATTTCCAGAACTTCATCAACTCGGACCTGAATCCCGAAGATGTCCGTTCCATGTGCTGCCGCTTGCAGATGGACCTGCGCGAAATCCGCAAAAAGACCGGTGGCCTGTTTGGTGCAGGCGACCTGACCGGTTCCATCGGCGTCGTGACCCTGAACCTTCCCAAGCTGGCCTATCTTGCCCACAATGAAGAAGACTTCATCGATCTGATCACCGAGTACGCGGAAATGGCTCGCGACTCTTTGGAGTTCAAGCGCAAGATGATCCAGAAGAGCCTGGACGCGGGTATGTTCCCGTATTCCCGCCGCTACCTGAAAAATGGCTACAAGGGCCATTTCTCCACCATCGGCGTCATCGGTGGCCACGAAGCCTGCCTGAACCTGCTGGGCAAGGGCATTGAATCCGAAGCTGGCGTAAGGCTGATGCGACGTGTACTGGAACAGCTGCGTCGTCTGGTTGTGGATTTTCAGGAAGAGACCGGCAACCTCTACAACCTCGAAGCCACTCCGGGCGAAGGCACCTGCTATCGTCTGGCGAAGATCGACCGCAACCTGTACTCGGACATCATCACCGCCGGCAGCGAGGAAGTTCCCTATTACACCAACTCCACCTTGCTGCCTGTGGGCATCACCACGGACGTGCTCTTTGCGCTGGAACATCAGAACCAGTTGCAGACCCAGTACAACGGTGGCACGGTATTCCACTCCTTCATTGGCGAGGCCGCACCGGACGAGGAAAGCGTCAAGAGCTTCCTGATCAAAGCCATGACCAATACCAAGATTCCGTATATCTCGTTGACACCGACTTTCTCCATTTGTGAGGAGCACGGTTACCTTGCGGGTGAACACTTTGATTGCCCCAAGTGCGGCAAGGAAGCCGAAGTCTACACCCGTGTGGTGGGGTACTATCGTCCTGTGAGCCGTTGGAACAAGGGCAAGCAGCAGGAATACAAGGACCGCACTGAATACACCATGGATAGCGTGTGCTGCTGCGGATAACCCGATACTATTCCGGGGAGCTGTTTTCCGTTCCCCGGATATTCCTCCCGAGCAGGCAGAACATGCCGGAGTTTCTGCCGAAATGCCGTTCGATACGGGCTCTCCAAGGCGTTCTGTAATGGTATGGACACCCTGTTCTGCAACGGGTAAAGCGTAAAACATGATTTTGAACGCGAGCCAATTGAACGCCCTGCGCCAACGCAACGACGAAGAGTTGCGCAAGGGCCGGTATGCCAGACACGGATATCCGGCCCACACCATTCGGGATCTTCTCTACACCGTCGAAGCGGTCAAGAAGGAAAAGAAAAAGTGGAAAAAGCTGGCCCAGGAGCGGGGTAAGGCGCTTGAAACGATCCGCGATGCTGCGGACAACGCACTGGACAACGGGAATGAATGATTCCGCTGTTGCAGGAAGAAAGAAGTAATAAGGGGATCGCTCGAAAGGGCGATCCTTTTTTTTGGGCTATGGGTTCAGGCTTGACCTGTGACGGGAATACGCACAGTCAGCCGAAATCCGGTGGCAGCATTGCTGGCCTGGACGGTCCCGTTCAGGGTCTCGACGATGCGCCCCACAATGGCCAATCCCACCCCGGAACCTTCTCCGCTATGATTCGAACCGCGATGGAACGGTTTGAAGATGGCTTTCAATTCATGCTCGGGGAGACGGGGGGAAGTATTGGTCACCTCGAAAACACCCTGGTTGTCCTCGGTGCGCATGGTTATGACGATCCGGCCTTTTTCAGGCGTGTACTTGACGGCATTGCCCATCACGTTTTCCATCAGCCATAGCATGGATTCTTCACCTACCCGGCATATGACTTCGTCAGGCGCAAACACGTCGAGGCGAATGTCTTTTTCCCGTTGGTATGGGGCGTAGGTTTCAACGACACTTTCCAACACCTGAACAAGGTTGATGTCCCGATGCGGCTCCGGGCGCAAATGCATCTTGGAGAATTGCAGTATGCGGCCGATGAGATTGTCCATGGCCTGGATTTCCAGGTTCATGTTCTTGAGCAGAGAGGAAACCCGTTTGTTGTCCGTGTCGGAAAGACGCTCGGTAAGTGTTTGTTGAAGAATGGTCAGCCGTGCAAGGGGACTGCGCATTTCATGGGATACGTTTGTGGCCAGTTCCTGATTGCTCTCGATCATGCGCACTATGCTGTCGGCCATTTTGTTGTATGTCTCTCCCAGCATGCTGATTTCACCTTCCCGGTAGCGGGCCATGCTGGTTCTTGCCGAAAGGTCGCCTTCCGCGAATCGGGCCATGGTTTCCCGCACATGGTTGAGCGGACGGGCCACATAGCGGGCCGCTGGCCAGCTCAGTAACGCAATGGTCAGCACGGAAGCGGCCAGCCCCAAAGAAAAGAGCGTATTGGTTTCCTTGTGCCAGTCCGAGTTGAAGGCGAAGTGCATATTGCCGCGGGTGCCATCGTGCAGGAGTACCGGGGCCGCGCCTTCCTTGCCTTTGCTTGTGGACAGGATATGCGGCGAAGGCGGCATGCCTTCAAAAGTTTTGAAGATGACTTTGTCTGTGGAGTCGGTGATCCATATCAACCCGTTGATGCCACGGGCCACCTTCATGAAATAATGTTTGCTTTTTTCTGTGGAGAGATCGGGTTGTCTTCCCTGTGCATCGGCCATGATGGAGGAGGCTACCGCGGCAACGGGGCGGGTATGGATGGAGGCCAACTGGTCGGAAACCAGATAAAAAGTAGTGCCGACAACGATCATCAGCACCGCCAGCATGATCGTGACTGCGGAAAAAAACTTTATGTAGATGTGGTTGGATTTCATGCGTCTGCCAGGAATTTATAGCCGGACCCCCATACCGTGCGAATACGGTGCGCATGGGCAGGGTGTGCCTTCAGCAACGTGCGGAGTTTGCTGACATGCACGTCGATGGTCCTGTCGTAGGCTTCGTAATCCCTTCCCCATGCCATATTCATGAGTTTGTCGCGGGAGAGGACGATGTCCGGGTGGTTCATGAACACGGACATGAGGTTGAATTCCGCGGAAGATAACTCATGGGAGCTATCGTCAACGAGCAGAGACTGGCGAGCCGTATCAAGGACAATTCCGCCCACTTCGATTACGTCCGGGTTTACCGTTTTTTCCGGCTCTACGGATTGTTCCTGAACACGGCGCAGCACGGCGCGGATACGGGCCAGCAATTCACGTGGGTTGAACGGTTTGGGAATATAATCGTCCGCGCCCAGCTCAAGACCTACTATACGGTCCGAGTCCTCGCCCTTGGCTGTAAGCATGATAACCGGAGTCTTCGAGACGGAGCGGATATCGCGCAACACCTCGAAGCCGTCCATTTTGGGCATCATCACATCGAGCAGCACGATGTCCGGTTTTTGTTGCAACACGGTTTCAGCCGCCTTAACACCATCCGACAGTTCCAATATTGTGTGCCCGTATTCTGCCAGATACTCCCTGAGCACCTGCCTGAGCTTGTCATCGTCATCGATTATGAGAATGGATCCGTTCATAAGACCTCCACCGGAAAATACGTAAGGATTTTTTTGGGAAAAAGCACGGATTCGGACAGGGCTTTTACATTTGTTTACATATGTGCAGGAGGGACGAGTGAGGTGTCCCTCCTGCACATGGTCGAGTCAAGTGGTAGGTCGTTTCGGGCGAGGCCGCGGTTACTGTTCGTCCGCCAATCCTTCTTCGTCGGCGGTGATAACCCATTCGAAGAGTTTGTTGATGCGTTTCTCGTCCAGAGAAAGCTGCGCGGCCACACAAAGATTTTTGACGTTCTGGGCAAAGGCTTTGGACAGTTCCAGCGGCGTGTCCGATCCGTCTTTTCTATACATGTAGCCGGAGCGCCCGATGCCGATGAGCACGAAGTTGACATGCTGCCGCGAGACGGGAAGATCCCTTTCAACAAGGTAGTCGCGGACGTTTTTGGAGGTAGTGGTCAGCTGGAAGCCGTTTCGGGTAACCTCGTCGGAGATGGCCGAGAACAGTTCTCTGTACTGGCTTGGAGTCAACAAGGGTACGTCCGTGACCTGATGCACGAGACGTGCGAACTGAAAGAGTTCCGGATGCCCCTGCTCAAAGTCCGTGTTGGGCGAAGCTTCCCGTGGCTGCTCGTGCCGTTCCGGATCAAAAACATAACCCGGAATAACCGAGGATATCTGCACCCCCCCGAGGTCCAGAGCATGGAGAAAGTCCCTGAATTTTTCCGCTCCGAACCAGGAGTCGCAGGGCAGGCATCGAGTGAACCGCTGGCGGATTTTTGCGGCCAGCGTAGCCATGACGATGGGCGAACCGGAGCCGCCCACGGTTTCCAGAATGAACTGGCGTACCTGTTCCTTGAGATTCAAAGCCGATGCATGGTCCTGAATGCTTTCGGGAATATCGCGATAGTCCAGAGCTTCCTCGATGAATTGGTCTTCGCTGATAAGCATGGAACTGGCTGCCTTGTAGGCAGGCGATGTTGGTCCCACATGCAGGACCGTTGTCAGCCGGGCATTTTCGCGCAATTTGATGAGCACCGGAGTGAAGTCGGCGTCACCTGAGAAAATAATGAACTCATCGAAATGCGTGTCCCGGTTCATGGTGTCCAGAATGTCGAGCACCATATGGATGTCTGCACTGGTTTTTCCTTGCTTGGTCAGGGGAGGACAGTCCGTGACCCCGAATGCCGAGGTGATGAAGTGAGGACGGAAATCGTGAAATGTCTGAGGGTTGAGGTAGCATTTACGAATAAGAACTGCGCGCCTTTGTTCTTCGCATCCTTGAGGGAGTGCGTATTTTTCCAGCCAGGAGAGCCAGCGTTGCGGCTGGGTTGCAAACTTCTCGGCCAATTCCGGATCCTGATCGTTCAGCCGAATGAAAATGTTGTCAAAGTCAATGAACAGGGCACTCTTGAGATGGTTTTCCATGAATTCTTCCTTTGTGGGGAGGTTGCCATCCTTTATTATTGCCCCCGAACGACTGCGTCAATACGAAGCTGTGTTTTTTCGTAAAGATTCCGTCATATTTCGGGGTCGGTCGGTAACCGCCTCGGTGTGATCCGTTTCGACACATGACCGAGCAGAGCCGATACGGTGAGCCGGAGTGGTTCCGGGATATGGTGTTTCATGTCCAACGTGCCGACTGCGAGAGTCGGGTCAAGCTTCATTTCCTTGAGCCGTGCTTCCAACTGCTGGACGAGTCGTGTTTCCGCTTCCGAAGACATGCTTACTCCGTCAGGATGGGATAGCCGGAAAAGGCTTTGTCGTCGCCTTTTGCCGAGGTGTCCGGTTTGATTTGTTCCGCGGAAACTTTGCCCACCCGGGTGGCAGGCTTGCGCGCAAATACTTGCCAGACGCCGTCGCCGTTCGTTTTGCCGATCAGGTCAAGACTTTCCCCTGTGCCGGAAGGTGCTCTGGTCAGCAACGTAATCTCCCGCTGCCGGGCACCATTGGCTCCGGAGGAACTGAACACGAAGGCGGAGTACTGATAGCCTGTGACAGGGTTTTGCCATTTCACGCATTGGCGGTCTTTTGCCGTGTGCAGCGTGTGAGCCACACGTCTGACATCATGCCAATCCATGTATGTTGCCGTATGAGACTCCTGGAACAGGTCAGAGGGCGTTATTTTTTTGCACGCAGCAAATGCGCATAGCGCACAGAGCAGGAAGGCTGCTCGCACAATCGTTTTTTTACGAAAAATATTTTTGGGCATGGCCTGTTGTCGGGTCTCGGGTTGATGCCTGCGGTTGCATATGCATGGAGCGGAGAATATCGTTGTCCCTGACATAGATATATTAGAAGTTTGGGTCAAGCTGACCAGCTTGGCTCACGGTCCGAGTCTCGACTTCCCCTTCGGGCCATGCTAAAGACCGCCGAAAAAAGGAAAGGGGCTTGCCGGTTTCTTTTCTTTTCCCGCCCGGACCCTTTACCGTCGTTGGTCGAGGCCATTTCCCACCGGGCGGGTTTTGCGCATTTACACGGGAGGTTCGTTGTGGACAAGTACGAAAAGCAGGCGTTGCAGGTGACCAAGGAAGTGGTCATCAAATTCATTGAAGTGGGCCGTATCTCACCGAACAATTTCGGGGAGTATTTCCGGACAGTTTACAGGGACGTCCTGCGTACCGTGGCCGAGGGCGGAAACGGGATTTCGAATCCGGCCCAGTCCGGGGACAAGGAATAGACCCGGCCATGCATGATCCTGACTCTGCAGGAAAATCAGTTATGGGCGATCATGTCGATCATGGCCACAAGGTCAAGGACATGTTCGGTCGTATTGCGCGTTGGTACGATTTTCTCAATCATTTCCTCAGTCTTGGACAAGATGTTTACTGGCGCTATCGTCTGGTTCGCGCAGCAAGGCCTGCTGACGGAGGGATGGTGCTTGATCTGGCGGCCGGAACCATGGACGTTTCCGTGGAACTCTTGCGCCAATACCCCGGCATCCGGGTGGCCGCTCTCGATTTTACGTATGAAATGCTGTTCGAAGGCAAACGCTCCAAGCTGAAAAAAGGGCGTGAAAAGGTCATCATTCCCGTGCAGGCCGACGGACGAAGCCTGCCCATGCCCGATCAATGCGTGGACGCGGCCACCATCGCCTTCGGAATTCGCAACATCCTGCCGCGAGAGGCGGCCTATGCCGAAGTGCTGCGCGTGCTCAAGCCGGGCGGACGGTTTTGTATTCTTGAATTCGGTACCGGGAGCCGCCGGGTCTGGAAGGGATTATATAATTTTTATCTGGATAGGCTGTTGCCGTTTATCGGCCGCATTGTGTCGGGCGATGCTTCGGCATATCGCTACCTTGCGGATACCATCCGGGCCTTCCCGGACGAGCGGAGTCTGGCGGCCGAGATGGTGGACGCCGGTTTTGAAAGGGTTTACCACGTGCCTATGATGTCCGGTATCGTGTATCTGCACGTAGGCCAGAAAGCCGGAGGCGCATCCTGAAACTGCATTAGTGCAGCGAACGCGCCAACCAGATGACCAGCAGCCCGAGAAGTATGGCCGTCAGCCCAAGAATACGCAGGCTGCGTGGAGGCTGCTCCGCCAGGGTCCGCAAGACCTTCGGCATGCGGTCCGGTAAAAGAAAATAGGGAACGCCTTCGAGGACGAATGCGAGGCCCAGGGCCGAAAGTACGATGGTCCAATTGATATTCATATGGATTTTCTAAACCGGGCGGACGCCCTTGTCCACCCGGCGTTGATAGCGAAACATCTTTTTGGAGTGTATACATGGCAGTTGTCACGTTTGATGACCTGAAGAAAAAACGGGATTCCATCGCAGTGTTGGGATTGGGCTATGTTGGCTTGCCTCTTGCCGTGGCCCTTGCCCGCCATTTTCATGTTTTGGGCGTGGATATTTCCAGTACCCGCGTGGATGAATTGGAAAAGGGCTTTGACCGCACCGGCGAAGTCGATTTCGAGGAAGTGGGAGATTGCGACCTGACTTTCACGTCCGACGTCTCCAGACTTTCCGAAACCCGTTTGATATTGGTGGCCGTGCCCACCCCTATTGATGAATATCGTTCCCCGGACCTGCGCCCGGTCGTTGGAGCCAGTACCACGGTTGGCGCGAACATGTCTCCCGGCACGGTGATAGCGTATGAATCCACCGTTTATCCCGGACTGACAGAAGATATCTGTGTTCCCATTCTGGAACGCGAATCGTCCATGACCTGCGGCACGGATTTCAAGGTGGGTTACTCTCCGGAGCGCATCAATCCCGGTGACCGGGAACATCGGCTGGAAACCATCGTCAAGGTGGTGGCCGGCATGGATGAAGAAAGCTCGGAGCTGCTGGCCCATGTTTACGGCACCGTGGTCGAGGCCGGGATTCACCGGGCTTCGGATATTCGTACTGCCGAGGCCGCCAAGGTGATCGAAAACACGCAACGCGACTTGAATATCGCGCTCATGAACGAACTGGCCGTGATTTTCGATCGCATGGGCATTGACACGCTGGATGTGCTCGAGGCTGCGGGAACCAAGTGGAATTTCCTGCCGTTCAAACCGGGCCTGGTGGGCGGCCATTGTATTGGCGTGGACCCTTACTATCTGACATTCAAGGCCGAGGCCATGGGCCTGCATCCCCAGGTCATTCTGGCCGGGCGGCAGATCAACGACAACATGGGCAAATTCATTGCCGAGACCACGGTCAAGCGCATGATCAATGACGGCGCGGTTATCAAGGGCGCGCGCGTGGGCATCATGGGTTTTACATTCAAGGAGAATGTGCCGGACCTGCGCAACACCCGCGTGGTGGACGTGGTCGCCGAACTTAAATCATTCGGCGTGGACGTCATTGTTACCGATCCGCTGGCAGACCCGGACGAAGCCCACGAGGAGTATGGCATGCATCTGCGGCCTCTTGAGGATTTGCGTGATTTGGATGCGCTGATTCTGACCGTGGCCCACGATGCCTATGCATCCATTCCTTTGTCGGAGATCAAAACCTGGTTCCGCAATCCGGAAAAGGCCCAGATTGTGGATGTGAAAGGGTTTTATGACCGGAAGGCCGTGCAGGACGAGGGCATTTCCCTCTGGCGTCTGTAGAGCCGCGCGGAAGAGGAAATCGATTGTATGCTTGCGTTGGTGGCCGCCACAGCACAGGAACTTTCAGCCTGCCTCGGCGCCATGGACGCGGCTTTGCCAAGTCGTGAGGCGCTGGAGCAGGGAGCAATCCTTCCGGCGACTGTTTTTGAACGGGAGATTCTGACCTGTGTGAGCGGCGTCGGAATGGTCAATGCCGGAATCATGTCGGGTCGTTTGCTGGAACGCGGTGTGACCGGCGTGGTCAACGTGGGTATTGCCGGTTCTTTTGATTTTGAATCTGCCCCGTTGCGGTCCCTCTGGCTGGCGGCAAGCGAAACGTGGCCCGAATACGGGTTGCGGGACGCGCAAGGCATGGCCGATGCACGCGCCTTGAAGTTCCCGCTGGCAAAGGTTGCCGATGAACCCGTATGGGATCGGTTGGAACTGAACCCCTGCCGGGACATGGATACCATGCAGTTGCGCATGGATTCTCGTTGGGGCCAGGCCGATTTTCTTTCCGTGAGCGGTGTAAGCACAAGCCCGGAACGTGTGCGCAGGCTGCGGAAAAGGTTTGACGTGTTACTGGAGAACATGGAAGGGTTTGCCTTTGCCTTGAGCTGCGCCGGACACGGCGTGCCTTTTTTGGAAATGAGGACCGTATCCAATCGCGTGGGATCCCGGGAAAGGACCGATTGGGACATCGCGGGGGCGCTTGCGGCGTTGGGGAACGCCTGCACCGACCTGTTGTCAGGACGCCGTGAGGGCCGTCCGTTATTTTGAGCGAGCGTACATGAAAGAACTTCTTGCATATTTCGACGGAGAACTCCCCGGCATCAATGCGTTTCTTGCCGGGGAAGCCCGAAAGCTGAACGGGTTGGTCAGCGATGTGGCCCTGCATATACTGGGGTCCGGCGGCAAACGCATACGTCCCATGCTGGTCATATTGACAGCCCGTGCCCTGGGGTACGACCGGGATGACCATCTGCCCATCGCCTGTGCTTTGGAATTACTGCATTCCGCAACCCTGCTGCATGACGACTATCTGGACGACGCGGACATGCGTCGGGGCAGCAAGGCCGCGCATCTGGTGTTCGGGCGTAGCGAGACCATTCTGGCCGGTGATGCCCTGCTTGCGCTGGCCAATGAAATGGGTGCCCGTTACGGCAAGGCCCGTCTTTCGGCCGTGCTGGCCAAGGGCATCATGGACACGGCCGTGGGCGAGATTGAAGAAATAGGATTTTCCCGCAATCCGGCACTGGACCGCAAGACCTATATGGACATCATCATCGGCAAGACTGCGCGGCTCATTGAAACCGCATGCCGGTGCGGCGCCGTCTTGGCTTCGGATGATTCGGCCATGGAGGAAACCGCTGCGGAATACGGCCTGAATCTGGGTATAGCCTTCCAGTTGGTGGACGATGCCCTTGATTATGTTTCTCCTTCCTCCGAGACAGGCAAGCCCGAGGGCGGCGATCTCAAGGAAGGCAAGGTGACGCTCCCGCTCATCCTGCTCATGGAAGATGCGGATGAAGCCGCCACGGAAGAATTGCTTGACGCCTTGCGGGAACGAAGACTTTCCCCGGACCAGTGCGAGAGCATCGTGGAACAGGTCCGTGAAGGTGGTTATGCGGATCGGACGCGGGACGAAGCCGCTGCCTACGTGCAGAAGGCCAAGGATGCGTTGGAGCCGTTTCCTGACTGTCCCGAGCGGACAGTGCTTCGGCAGGCCGCCGATTACGTGCTGACGAGAACCAAGTAGACAGGGCCGACCGGATTCCGGTCGGCCTTTGACGTTAATACGGATACTAAGGAGTCGAATGGATGTTGTGTCGTGTGGAAGTGGGATTGAAATCCCATGTGCGAGACGTGGTGGGTGAAAAGATTGCCCGGAAGATTCGGAGCGAGCTCGGCGTAGCCGTGGAATCCGTGCGCATCGTGCGCGTATACACTCTTGAGGGATTGGATGCAGCGCAGGTGGACATGGCTCTGGATCGGACCGCTCTGCACGATCCTGTGCTGCATGAGGTGTCCCTTGAGCCGCTGGCCAGCAATTTCGACTGGGCGCTGGAAGTGGGATTCCGCCCTGGCGTGACCGACAACGAGGGCCGCACCGCCCGTGAAACTCTGGGCGTGGTGCTTGGTCTGGATTCCACCGAGGATGTGCGTGTGTATACCTCGGTTCAGTATCTGATCGACGGAACTCTGGACCGTGATACCGTGGACCATGTGGGACGCGATCTGCTGGCCAACGAATTGATCCAGCGTTACGATCTGCGCAGCGCGGAGGAATGGGCTGCGAATCCGGGGTTCCCTGCCAGGGCGGCACAGGTCACAGGCAAGGCCAGCGACGAAGTGGCCATTATTCCCCTGTCGTCCATGAGCGACACTGAAATGATGGATTTTTCCCGCGCCAACACCCTTGCTCTTTCCCTGACCGAGCTGCATCACATCCGCGATTACTATGCGGACCCGGCCGTGCAGACGGAACGCGCAACTCTGGGGCTGCCGAACGATCCCACGGATGCGGAGTTGGAAGTTCTGGCCCAGACGTGGTCCGAGCACTGCAAACACAAGATTTTCAGTTCAAAAATATCCTATGAAAACCGGGAGACCGGCGCTTTTTCCATCGTGGATAACCTGTACAAGACGTTTATTCAGGGCAGCACCAGGACCATCCGCGAACGTAACGCCGAAGACGGCGAATATGGCGATTACTGCCTTTCCGTGTTCAAGGACAATGCAGGCGTGATCCGTTTTTCCGACACGGTCAACGTGTGCGTGAAAATGGAAACGCACAACAGCCCCTCTGCGCTGGACCCGTACGGCGGGGCGTTGACGGGAATTGTGGGCGTGAACCGCGACCCCATGGGCACTGGCATGGGCGCGAACCTGCTTTGCAATACGGACGTGTTCTGTTTCGCCTCTCCGTTCCATGAGGGTGAACTGCCTCCGAGACTTCTGCATCCCCGCCGCGTGTTTGAAGGCGTGCGCGAGGGCGTGGAACATGGCGGCAACAAGTCCGGTATCCCCACGGTGAACGGCTCCATTGTTTTTGACAAACGGTATCTGGGCAAGCCGCTGGTTTATTGCGGCACCATCGGCACCATGCCCGTCACTGTGGGAGGTAAGCCCAGCCACGAAAAAAAGGCCCTGCCCGGTGATATCATCGTCATGAGCGGCGGACGCATCGGCAAGGACGGCATCCACGGCGCTACGTTTTCTTCGGAAGAACTGCATGAAGGTTCTCCGGCTACGGCAGTGCAGATCGGCGACCCCATCACACAGCGCAAGATGTACGACTTTTTGATGCGCGCCCGTGATCGCGGCCTGTATCACGCCATAACCGACAACGGTGCCGGCGGCCTTTCTTCGTCAGTGGGCGAAATGGCCGAGGATTCCGGCGGGTTTGAAATGGATTTGGCCAAGGCGCCGCTCAAGTATGACGGCTTGCGCCCGTGGGAAATCCTTATTTCCGAGGCGCAGGAACGCATGACCATGGCGGTGCCGCCCGAGAAACTGGATGATTTTATGGCCCTTTCCCGCGAAATGGACGTGGAATCGACCGCCTTGGGAACGTTTGATGATTCCGGCCGGTATCTGGTGCGTTACAACGACAGAATGGTCACGTGTCTGGATATGGAGTTCCTGCATGGCGGTGTGCCACAGATGGAGTTGGAAGCTGTCTGGGAACGCCCGGAGGTCGAGGAAACACCGATTCCGGCAGTGCAAGACCATGGCGAGCTGCTGCGCGGCATGCTCGGCAGACTGAATATTTGTTCCAAGGAATATGTGGTGCGCCAATACGACCATGAAGTGCAGGGTCGTAGCGTGGTCAAGCCCATGACCGGCGCGGAAAACGACGGACCGTCCGATGCGGGCGTGCTTCGTCCGGATTTCCAGTCGGAACGCGGTCTGGTTGTTTCCCACGGCATCTGCCCCCGGTATTCCGATCTGGACACTTACTGGATGATGGCCAACGCCATTGACGAAGGCGTGCGCAACGCCGTGGCCGTGGGCGCGGACATCCGTTACATGGCCGGGGTGGACAACTTCTGCTGGTGCGACCCTGTTCAATCCGAGTCCACGCCCGACGGACGCTACAAGCTGGCCCAGCTGGTACGCGCCAATCAGGCTCTGGCTCATTACTGCCTTGGTTTCGGCGTTCCCTGCGTATCCGGCAAGGACTCCATGAAGAACGACTACAAGGGCGGCGGTGAAAAAATTTCCATTCCGCCGACAGTGCTCTTTTCTGTCATCGGCGTAGTACCGGACGTGAACCGTTGCACCACCTCGGACTTCAAGCATGAAGGCGATCTCGTTTACGTGCTGGGCATGACATATGATGAGTTGGGCTGTTCCGAACTCTCGGACCAGCTTGGATTTGTCAGTGCGAAGGTGCCGCAGGTCGATCTGCTTTCGGCCCGGACTCGCTATGGCTCCGTATTTGAGGCGCTGCAACGCGGCCTGATTTCCGCATGCCACGATATCTCTGATGGCGGTTTGGCCTGTGCCGTTGCTGAAATGTGCATCGGCGGCCGTTTGGGTGCCAAACTCGACATCGGGAAATTGCCTTGCTGTGGCGATCTGGATCAAACCACCAAACTTTACAGCGAATCGGCCAGCCGCTTTGTGGTTACGGTTCCCAAGACGGAAGCCGCGGCGTTCGAAACCCTGTTTGCCGGACAGGCTTTTGCCTGCATCGGAAGCGTGATCGGTGGCGATGTGTTGGAAATCGCCGAAGCAGGCACTTCATTGATGAGCGAGAACGTGGAAGATTTGACCAAGGCGTTCAAAGCCACGCTGGATTGGTAGGTGAGCATATGAACATTCCCCCTCGGGAAGTGTAGTAATCGGCATAAACCCCGCCCCCCCTTTACTCAGTTTGAAAAATCCTATATAGGATTATAGAGCTAGGAATTTCAGACTGTTGTAACTCGGTTTGAAGAATCTGCAGAGGGGGCGGTGATGGGAGATTTTCGAAATGTAAACGTGAGCTGTTGCGTCTTGTGCGCAACAGCTTTTTTCGTCTGCTGCTTGCAGGCGGATGTGATGGCTGCGTCGGAGCGGTTCGTGGGCAGTAAAGCCTGTTCCGAATGTCATGAAACGGAATATGCGCGCTATACGGAATTTTCCAAAAAGGCACATTCAGGAAAATCCGTTCAAATCATGGCTCCGGACCTGACCGTTGACGAACTCAAGGAGTGTTACGCCTGTCATGCCACCGGCTATGGGCGGCCCGGAGGGTTTGTTTCCTTTGAGGAAACTCCGGAAATGGGCAATGCCGGGTGCGAGGTTTGCCATGGTCCGGGGTATGCGCATGTGGAATCCGGGGGCGATCCCGAACTGATAAAACGGGAAATCAAGGTTTCGGATTGCGAAGTTTGCCATAATTCCGAGCGCGTGGCCGCGTTCGACTACAAACCGCTGCTGTTCGGCGGCGCACACTAGGAGGCGGCCATGAATATATTGCGACAATCCTTGGGCGCCAAGTTGCTGCTCCTGACATCCTTTTTGACCGTTTCGGCTTTTACGGGCCTGTTTCTTTGGAATTCTTACGTCATGTACGCGAACATGCGTGATAACGTTCATTCGTCCGCCGACCGGATCGGGGATATGCTGCACATGGCCATTGAGGAGCCCATGAGCATCGGCGACAACGAGGGCACGGTGGATAAGTTCGCCCAGATGGCGCGCCGCTACAGGGACGTTCAGGCATATCTTGTTGATTTCAAGGGAGAAGTGACCTACTCCACACAGCCTGAAACCGTGCGCAAAAGCGTGTTCGATGTCCGCAGGGAAGGCTTTTTGCCGAACCTTGCCAAGCAGGGACTGAGCAAGGCCATTCAGGAAGGCGACCTGTTGGATATTGGTGGCCGTTTGCATTTTGCCGAGGTCAAAACCATTGCCAACCAGCCTTCCTGTCATCATTGCCACGGCCAGTCGCGGCAGATTCTTGGTGCGCTTATCACCACAATCGACGTAAGTCCCCAGTATCAGGCCATGAAGTTGGATCAGTTCAAAACCGCAGCTTTTTCCCTGTTCAGTGTCCTGGCTCTGTTGGCAGCATTGATCATGTTCATGCGCGGCAACGTCGTCAATCGCATCCGGCTCATCGCCACGGCCTCCGAAGAGGTGAGCAGGGGAAATCTGGATGCCAAGTTCAGCGTCAAGGGTGGTGACGAGCTCGCCAGCCTCGGAACGTATCTTTCCGAGATGGTGGATCAGATCAAGGATCAGTTGCAGTACAACAAATCTGTGCTCTCTGGCATTATTGTGCCGTTGTTCGTTACGGATATTGAGGAGCGTCTTCAGTTTGTGAACCCACCATTGGAAGGTATTTTAGGGCGAAACTCCAGGGAAGTCATAAACAGGACTGTTGCCGACGTGTTTGATTGCGTGGAAGGAGAGGAAAACTGCGATGCCGCCTTTGTCATTCGAAGCGGCGAGACCCATTGCGGCACGTTCCGCTATACCAACCCGGAAGGGCGGACCTTCCCGCTGCATTTCGAGTGCTCGCCACTCAAGGATGCCGACGGCAAAACCGTGGGTGCCATCGGCGTGCTCATTGATTTGACGCGCGAGGAAGACGACAAGGCAAGTATCGAGCAGCAGCAACGCAACCTTTTGGCGGTGGCCAACGAAGTGACGGAAGTTGCCATGCTTTTGAACCGCTCTTCGGAAGAGCTTTCCCAGCACATGGGGGAATTGGCAACCAGCGTGGACACAACTGCGGACCAGACGTCGCAGGTCGCCACGGCCATGGAACAAATGAATACCACGGTGCTGGAAGTGGCTCGCAATGCGACGGAAACGGCCGAAGCATCCGGTAATGCAAACAGCGTGGCCAATCAGGGCGGTCAGGTGGTTCGTGACACCGTGAAGGAAATTGATCATGTTGCGCAAACGACGGAGAGCCTTGCCGCTTCGCTGAATGAGCTTTCCCAGCATGCCAAAGGCGTTGGACAGGTTATCAGTGTTATCAACGACATTGCGGACCAGACCAATCTGTTGGCGCTCAATGCGGCCATTGAGGCTGCCCGGGCAGGTGACGCCGGGCGCGGATTTGCCGTGGTTGCGGACGAAGTGCGCAAGCTGGCTGAAAAAACCATGGATGCCACCAAGGAAGTGGAGGGTGTTATCAACCGGATTCAGCAGAGTACCGCTGAAGTGGTTTCCGAAATGGACGGAACCCGTGAACGGGTGCTCAACGCTTCCGGGATGGCGCAGGAATCCGGCTCCATGCTCGGTAAGATCGTTGAAGAAGCCGGGCACATCGCTTCCATGGTTTCCGGAATAGCCGCGGCTGCCGAGCAGCAGTCCGCCACCAGTGAGCAGATCAATTCCGGAATCACACAGATCAACGACCTCTCCCAAAAGGCGTTGGCCGGGATTCACGAATCCAATGACGGAATACGCGAAGTTGCGGAGATGTCACAGAAACTGGCCACACTTGTGGAGAAGTTCAGGAATTGACAGATCTCTGTACTCTTTGAAATCCTTGGGCCGTGGCTTTCTATGGGCCGCGGTCCATTTTTTTTGTTTTTGCAGGCTGTTCCCACTTGACGGGCAACAGAAAAGTTTTTAGTAATAATTATCGTTAAGATTAACACGAGGAAAAAATATGTCCAAAGAAGTAGGTTTTCGCCTTTCCAAGCAGCGCAAGGTTATCCTCGATGAACTGAGGAAAGTCACAACGCACCCGACGGCCGACGAGGTCTACGACATGGTGCGCAAGATAATTCCCCGCATCAGCCTGGGAACCGTGTATCGCAATCTGGAATTCCTGAGCGGTCAGGGCCTTGTGCTCAAGTTGGGCGGTCCAGGCACCCAGAAGCGGTTTGACGGTAACCCCGATCCGCATCCGCATATCCGTTGTTCGGTGTGTTCGCGTATCGTGGACGTCATGTGCGATGTGGAAGTTCCCAACCTGCCTCGCGAGTTTGCGGAAGGTTTCGACATCCACAACTGCAACGTGGAGTTTGTGGGGATCTGCCCCCATTGTCGCGCATCCGTCAATTAGACGTATCCTTTTTCGGGTGACTTTTTCCCGCCCGTTGTGCTAGATTTATCAAGAATCCGGTTTTTGGCCGGACTCTAACCCTGCGACCTGTGTAAGGAGGAATTGCATATGTCAATAAAAGGAACTCGCACTGAACAGAACCTGCTCAAGGCGTTTGCCGGTGAATCGCAGGCCCGTAACAGGTATACGTATTTTGCCAGCATTGCCAAGAAAGAAGGTTATGTGCAGATTCAGCATATTTTTGAGGAAACCGCCAACCATGAAAAGGAACACGCCAAGCGTATGTTCAAGTTTCTGGAAGGCGGCGAGGTGGAGATCACCGAATCCTATCCGGCGGGCAAGCTCGGCAATACCCTGGAAAACCTCAAGGCTGCTGCTGATGGCGAGCACTATGAATTCGTGACCATGTATCCTGAATTCGCCAAGGTCGCCCGCGAGGAAGGTTTCAACGATATCGCGGCAGTGTTCGAAAACATCGCGGTGGCTGAAACCTACCACGAAGAGCGCTACAGGGCGTTGATCAAAAATATTGAAGACGGAAAAGTTTTTGTAAAAGACAATGAAATCATTTGGCGTTGCCGAAACTGTGGATATAACCATAAGGGAACCACGGCTCCGCAGGTCTGTCCGGCCTGCGCGCACCCGCAGGCCCATTTCGAAGTCAAGGCCACGAACTGGTAAACCCCAAACACATGGAGATTTAATCATGGCTATCAAACTCGGTGAAGTATACAAATGTGAACTGTGCGGCAATATCGTCATGACCATCCACGAAGGCGAAGGCGATCTGGTTTGCTGTGGCGAACCCATGAAGCTGTTTACGGAAAATACCGTTGACGCGGCCAAGGAAAAACACGTTCCCGTGATTGAAAAGAATGGTGACGAAGTCGTGGTCAAGGTCGGCGGCGTACCTCACCCCATGGAAGAAAAGCATTATATTGAATGGATTGAGCTCTGCGTGGGTGATCAGTGCCTGTACAAGATGCTCAAGCCCGGCGAAACGCCTGAAGCCACCTTCTGTGTCAAAGGCCTCTCCGGTCCCATGAAGGCTCGCGAATACTGCAACCTTCACGGCCTCTGGGCGGCAGACGCCTAAGCATGATAATATGACGGGCGGGGTTGCCTCCGCCCGAAAAACAAGGGAGTATGCAATGGCCAATCCGGAAGACATGTGGCAATGCCAGACGGTGAATTGCGGCTATATTTATAATCCGGACAAGGGCGACAGGAAAGGCAAAATCCCCAAAGGAGTCAGTTTTGAGGATTTGCCTGAAGAATGGCGTTGTCCCGTATGTGGCGGAACCAAAAAATGTTTCAGGCCGTTGGCCGGTCCCGGTTCCACCGCTGCCGATTGCGAATTGCCCACGGAAGGCGACTAGGGGACGTTGACAGACGTCGCCGTAGCTGCCACAAAAAAACAAAACAGGAGTCCTGAGGTATGGAAAAGTATGTTTGTACTCTTTGTGGTTATGTATACGACCCGGAAGTCGGTGATCCTGACAGCGGCATCGCTCCCGGCACATCATTCGCCGATATCCCCGATGATTGGGTTTGTCCCATTTGCGGGGCCGGCAAAGAAGATTTCGAGCTGGAGTCTTAATTTGTCCTTCGGGCCATTTTTGGTCCGTTGACTGACAAGGGTATGAACGCGGTCCGCCCCTTCTTTTGGGCGGGTCGCGTCCTTTCGTGGCTGCCGATTGCGGCGCAATATTATTTATTTGTGGAGAATTTTATATGAAACCTGTTGAGGTAAAAAAAGATATATGGTGGATCGGGGCTGTAGACTGGAGCCGTCGCAATTTTCATGGTTATTCCCTGTCTCCCCTCGGGACCACCTACAATAACTACCTGATCGTGGATGAAAAGGTCACGCTGGTAGACACCGTGGACAAGCACTTCTGGGGCCATCTCAAGTGCAGTGTTGCCCAGGTGCTCGGCGATAAAAAGATCGACTATTTCGTGATTAACCATCTGGAGCCGGACCATGCCGGTTCTCTGGCCGATGCCGTCGAGTACTACAAGCCCGAGAAGATTTTTGTTTCTCCCATGGGTGAAAAAGCCATGAAAGCGCACTTCCACTACGAGGACTGGCCTGTGGAAGTGGTTCCCACCGGAACGGAAATTTCACTGGGCAAGCACACGCTGAACTTTTTGGAAACCCGCATGCTGCACTGGCCGGACAGTATGTTGACCTATGTGCCCGAAGCCAAGCTGGCCTTTACCAACGATGCTTTCGGACAGAATATCGCCTCCAGCGAACGCTTTGCGGATGAATACGATCCCTGGGTGGTGGAGCAGTCCCTGCGCCATTACTATGCCAACATCGTGCTTCCGTATTCTCAGACAGTGCTCAAGACTCTTGATACCATTGAGAAGATGGGTATCGAGATCGATACCATCTGCCCGGACCATGGGCTGATTTTCCGTGGTGAAGATGTCACATGGGTTATGGAGAAGTATCGCGAATATGCACTGCAAAAGCCCAAGAACAAGGCTGTCATCGTCTATGACTCCATGTGGAAATCGACGGAGCGCATGGCTGAAGCCGTTGCCACCGGTCTGGTGGACAAGGGCGTGAGCGTGAAAATCATGTCCATGAAGTCCGACCACCACAGCATCGTCATGACCGAGATTTTCGACGCTGCCGCCGTTGTGGTGGGATCACCCACGCATAACAACGGTATCCTGCCGCTTATGGCCGACATGCTTACCTATATGAAGGGGCTGCGGCCGCAGAACAAGATCGGAGCGGCCATCGGTTCCTTTGGCTGGTCCGGCGAGTGCGTGAAGATTCTCAACGAATGGTTGGAAAAGATGCACATGGATATCGTTGATCCGGTGAAGCACAAGTATATTCCTGACCACGACGCCTTGGGCAAGTGCCATGAATTGGGCCTGCTTCTTGGTGACAAGATTCAGGAAAAGCTTGCGGAGTAGCGAAAAAAATGAAAAAGACCCCGCTTCGGCGGGGTTTTTTTGTGCCTCGCTGTTATCTACAAGTAAATGATTGTAAACATGCTTGCTCAGGGCTTACGTTGCCGCTATGAGAAAATACTGCAGCAAGGCGAGAGAACAAGGAGAACCAATGGATCGGCAGGCGCCAGAGCGCGACAGGAATACCCGGCTGGTTGATTTCCTTTTTGAATGTGGAATGTTGCGTAAAACGCCGCGGACCGGCTATCAGTTTTTGGGCTCGGGATCGGAAAACGTGGCCGAGCACTCCTTTCGTACTGCTGTCATCGGTTATGTTCTGGCCAACATGGCCGGAGCTGACGTGGCCCGCACCACATACATGTGCCTGTTTCACGATCTGCATGAGGCTCGCACCGGAGATTTCAACTACGTGAACCGTATTTACAATTCTTCGGAACGCGTGGCCGCCCTTGAGGACGCAACTGCAGGGACAGGCCTGGAAGAGGCCATTCTCGGCATGTGGAGCGAGCTTGAGGAAACCGATACGCTGGAGGCCCGTTTGGCCCAGGACGCTGACCAACTTGATTTTATCATGAATCTCAAGGAAGAGGCGGACATGGGCAATACCTACGCCACCCAGTGGCTGGAAATGGCGTTGGAGCGCGTGCGTACTGAATGGGGCAGGGAACTGGCCAGAACCATAGCAGAAACCGATCATAAGGATTGGTGGTTTCTCGTGCGGAACAGGGATTGGTGGACACGTAAAAACGGCAAGCCGGAATAAGTACGCAATGCTTGAGTTTGTATATAATAATTATATAGATCTTGCTGATTGCGGACTCTTTCTGTAAGACAGCGGATGATTATGGTGGGACATTCTGCCCGTAAAACTTTAGGGAAAATCGGTCTGCGCCCTTGCGTGGCGCGCTCTGGGTCGGTTTCCGGCTGTATAAGTGTTGGAGAAACGTTTCATGTCACAAGCGACAGGGGGCTTTTTGACCCCGTTTAATGCCCTCGGCAGTGTTGCATTGCGGTTTTTGGAAGAATTGGGCGCCATGTCCATCTTTTTTCTGGATTCCGTGCGCTTTGTCTTTGCCGGATGGGGCCAATTCTCCAAGAGTGTGCGTCAAATCTATTTTATTGGCGTCCAGTCCGTGAGTGTCATTGCACTCATCGGCCTGTTCACCGGCATGGTCATGGGCATGCAGCTGTACTTCGCCCTTTCCTCTTTCGGCGCGGATGGTTTTCTTGGTACGGGCGTGGCCCTTTCCATGGTGCGCGAACTTGCTCCGGTGTTGACCGCCATCATGCTCACCGGCCGGGCCGGTTCCGCCATGACGGCGGAAATCGGGGTTATGCGAATTTCCGAGCAGATCGACGCCCTGACCATTATGGATATCAATCCCATGCGGTATCTGGTGGCGCCGAAAATGGCTGCCTGTATAATCAGCTTTCCCATCCTTACCGCGTTTTTCAATCTCATTGCCATTGCCGGCGGCTGGTTGACCGGCGTACGCCTGCTCGGCGCCAACGCGGGAGTATACTGGTATCGTGTACAGGCTTCGCTTTCCTGGGCTGATATCGAAGGCGGATTCATCAAGGCACTGGCGTTTGCCGTGTTGGTCTGCACCATTTGTTGTTACGAAGGTTATTTTACACATCTTCGTGGACGGGTTGGCCCGGAGGGCGTGAGCCAGTCTACGACTTCCGCAGTGGTCAAGTCCTGCGTGGTCATCCTCGCTGCGGACTATATTCTGACTTCGCTGCTTTGGTAGGTTTGGAGAATTTATGGCAACGGCACCCGGAATACGGCTTGAATCACTGACAGTGGGCTACGGAAAGACTCCCGTAGTCAGCGATATGGATATTGAGATACCCGGCGGCAAGATCACCATGATCGTCGGCGGTTCCGGGTGTGGAAAATCCACGTTGCTCAAGCACATTCTTCGTCTGCACCAACCCCTCCGGGGTTCGATTTTTATCGGCGGACATGATGTGTTCTCCCTTTCCGGCAAGGCATTCCGATGTCTTCGTCAGCGCATGGGCGCATTGTTTCAGGACGGTGCGTTGCTGGGATCGCTCAGGCTCAGGGACAACGTTGCCCTGCCTCTGCGGGAGCACACGCGCCTCAGGGAATCGCAGATTATGGACATCGTGCACCACAAGCTTGAGCTGGTTGGTTTGGAACACGCCATGGACCTTTTTCCGCACGAGCTTTCCGGCGGCATGCGCAAGCGCGCCGGACTGGCCAGGGCGTTGGTTATGGATCCCCAGGTACTTTTTTGTGACGAACCCACTTCCGGGCTTGACCCGGTTATGTCGGCCGAGCTTGATCAGCTTTTGTTGGAAATGATGGGGCATTTCGACATGACAACCGTGGTCGTCACCCATGATTTGGCGAGCATGCGTACAATTGCCGACTACGTGGTCGTACTCGGCGACGGCCGTTGCCTTTTTCAGGGCAGCGTTGAAGATCTGGAAGCGCAGGAAGATGAATACCTTCGCAGCTTTCTGGATCGCGAGGCTCCGGAACGCGACACGCCGCGGCTTACCATGCCTCCCATTGATCCCGGCATGATGAAACTCAATTGTACCCAGTTGTTGGGCGAAGAGTAGGGCTTGGCCCGCAAGGATTTTTATAATGAAGAAATACGGTAAGGAAACCGCTGTCGGCATATTTGTATTGATCGGTCTCGTCGTTATGGCATATATGAGTGTCAAGCTTGGCAACGTGACCCTGTTTTCCGACGATTATTACATGTTGAAGGCGGACTTTACGGATGTGTCCGGGCTCAAGGTCAATGCCCCGGTGCAGGTCTACGGGGTTGAGGTCGGGTTCGTGAATTTCATCAGCCTCAACCAGAAGGATGGTCTGGCGCACGTGGAAATGATGATTCTCAGGAATGTCAAGCTGACCGACGACGCCATTGCCTCTATCAAAACCAGCGGTCTGATCGGCGATAAATTCGTGAAGATAGCCCCTGGCGGGGTAGGCGATCCTGTCAAGGACGGAGATACGTTGTTTGAAACCGAGCCGGCCCTCGATATTGAAAGTCTGATCAGCAAGTTCGCTTTCGGAAAGGTGTAAAAATGAAGAAGAATAGCCATGCCCAGTGTGTTGTCGCCGCGTTGGTTCTGAGCGCCGTGTTGCTGCTCCCTTCGCTGGCTGCGGCCGACATGACTCCCACGGAAACGATTAAGGAAGCCATCGGCAAGATCATTTCAATTCTCAAGGATCCGTCCGTGAATACCGAGGACGGTAAAGATAGGATCATCCATCGCCTGAGCGACATGGCTGATGATTATTTTGATTTTGAACAGTTGACCATGCGTGCTGTCGGACGGCCCTGGCTCAAGATGTCCGCCGAAGGCCAGAAGCAACTGGTTACATCGTTCCGCAGATTGCTTGAGCTGACCTACCTGAAACAGATTCGCCAGTACCACGATGAAAAAGTCGTGTACAAAAGGGAAATGGTCAAGGGCTCCAAAGCCATGGTCTTGACGGATATCATGGCGAAGGATAAGGTCTTTTCTGTAAATTATAAGCTCGTGAAAATTGACGGGCGCTGGTACGTGTACGACATTATTGGAGAGGGAATCAGTCTGGTAAAAAATTACCGGAGTCAATTCAATGAGATACTGCATGACAGCAGTGTCGATGAATTGCTTACACGTATCAAAAAACGCGTAGCCGCACTTGAGGCTGCGGAGAAAAAAAGCCAATAAATACCCTTGCGGGGAGTTCTGTTATGCGTTTGAACTTGGGAATCATCACTCTTCTGATGGTGTTGCTTGCGGCACCGGTAGCGGCCATGGCCCAAGCCGGGCAGACTGCTCCGGGCATGCAACTGGCTCAGTTCGAAGATGACGACATCTGGGACGATTCCGGAAAGCTCATTACTGACGGTCTGGACCGCCAAGCCGTTGAAGTCAGCGATCCTTTCGAGGGGTGGAACCGGTTCTGGTTTGAAGTCAACGATGCCCTGTATTTCGGCGTGTTCAAACCGCTGGCCCAAGGATATGAATTCATTATTCCCGAGCGTCCTCGCGGTTGGGTTCGGAATTTCTTCGACAACCTGATGTATCCCGTCCGTCTGGTGGGCTGCCTGTTGCAGGGCAAGTTCGAGTCCGCGGGCATGGAAACTTCCAAGTTTCTTATCAACTCCACCATTGGTCTTGCCGGTTTTGCCGACCTGACTGAAGGCCGCAAAACAGTACGTCCCATCCCCACGGGCGATGAGGACATTGGGCAGGCTTTTGGAGCATGGGGCATGGGGCCCGGCCCTTATCTGGTCTGGCCGGTGCTTGGTCCGAGTTCCGCTCGTGACACCGTGGGCAAGGTCGGTGAGTACTTTATTACACCCACAACCTATATCCACCCGTGGTACTGGTCCGTGGCGACGAAGTCCTATGCCCGGATCAATGCCCTGACATTCGAGATCGGCCGCTATGAATCCCTGATGGACAGCTCGGTTGATCCCTACGCTGCGGTGCGTGATGCCTACCTGAAGTTGCGCGCCAAGAAGGTCTCGGAATAAGCGACAGCCCCATGCGGTTGGCCGTCATTTCCGACACTCATTGTTCGAATACTCCCGCCTGGCTCGACCATGTGTACCGCACATGGCTTGAGCCGGCGGATTTTTTGTTCCATTGCGGGGACATTACTTCCTTTGATGCCTGGAGCTTTTTTCTCCAACATCCCAACTTTCATGCCGTTCGAGGCAATTGCGATTGGGATCCCGGTCTGGTGGACGCGCTTGAGCCTAAGCTGTCTTTGGACGTAGGCGGTTTGACCGTGGGCCTGACTCATGGCTGGGGACCGCGTCCTCAGGTTGCAGACAAGGTCGCTCATGCATTTGGGCCGGAATATGACCTCGTGTGTTATGGACACACTCATACGCGGGACTGGTCCGTTAATCAGGGCGTACAGCTGTGCAATCCCGGGAGCCTCGGAGAAACCGGATCACTTTCCATCATCACGGTGCATCCGGACCGCTCCATGGAATGCCAGTTTGTGAGTGCTGATATCTGATTGTACCGAATTCCAGTTTTTCATCACAAAAATTACGTTTTTGCATAATCTGATCGTCGTAGTGGTCAGGTTTGCCTGTTTTTTGTCAAAATCGCGTCGGATTCGTTGAAGTGATATCCTTTCTGTGTGGTTTTGGACAAAATAGAAACGCAATATTTTGTTTTGACAGTCTTTTTTTTAAAAACGGTTGACGAAAAACTGTTTTGACGCAAAAACGGAAGACAAAAGTATCAAATTGCCGGATAGCCCGGAAAAGAATCTCTTTCTCGAAATGGTGCAAACAGGAGATCGGCAACATGGAAATTCTGGATCTGATCAAGCAGAGAGACCCGAACGAGCGCGAATTTCACCAGGCCGTGGGTGAGGTGGTAGACTCCATCAAGCCCGTTTTGGACCGTAATCCCCAATACCGCAGTGCGGGCATAATGGACAGGCTCATCGAACCGGAACGGGTAATCCTGTTTCGTGTCCCCTGGGTGGATGACGACGGTGAAGTTCAAGTGAATCGCGGATTCCGTGTGGAGATGAACAGCGCCATTGGTCCCTACAAGGGCGGCCTGCGTTTTCACCCTTCAGTAAATCTCGGTATCCTCAAGTTTCTGGCCTTTGAACAGGTTTTCAAGAACGCTTTGACCACATTGCCCATGGGCGGGGGCAAGGGTGGATCGGATTTTGACCCCAAAGGCAAGTCGGATATGGAGGTGGAACGATTCTGTCAAAGCTTCATGCTCGAACTTTCACGGCACATTGGGGCCAATACCGATATTCCTGCTGGAGACATTGGTGTCGGGGCGCGTGAGATTGGCTATCTGTTCGGCATGTACAAGCGACTTCGGAACGAATTTACCGGCGTGCTTACAGGCAAGGGCCTGAATTGGGGCGGCAGCCTCATACGCCCCGAAGCTACGGGTTATGGTTCGGTGTATTTTGCTGCCGAGATGCTTGATGCACGAGGTGACTCTCTGGAGAAAAAGACAGCGCTTGTTTCCGGCTCGGGCAATGTAGCCCAGTTCACCATGGAGAAGCTGCTGGAACTTGGCTGCACCCCGGTGACGTTTTCGGACTCGTCCGGCTACATCTTTGATGAAAAAGGGGTGGACCGCGAAAAACTTGATTATCTCATGCAGCTCAAGAATGTGCGGCGGGGCAGGGTCAAGGAGTACGCGGATGCCTATCCCGAAGCCGTGTATACGCCTGTTGACCCCGGAGCGGACCACAATCCTCTGTGGAATCACAAGGCGGATTGCGCCTTTCCCAGCGCCACACAGAACGAAATCAATGCGCTTGATGCGCAGAATCTCGTTAACAATGGCGTGTTCGTTGTTTCCGAAGGCGCCAATATGCCCACCACGCCGGAAGGTATCGAGATATTCATCGACAACAAGGTGCTGTATGGCCCCGGAAAAGCGGCTAACGCCGGTGGTGTGTCCGTTTCCGGACTTGAGATGACCCAGAACAGCATGCGCTTCTACTGGACAAGCGAGGAGGTCGATCATCGGTTGCGGATCATTATGAAAACCATTCACAGGAATTGCATGGATACGGCGGAGCAGTATGGCACGCCGTTTAACTACATGAACGGAGCGAACATTGCCGGTTTCGTCAAGGTTGCCGATGCCATGCTCGATCAGGGCGTTGTCTAAAAGAGGCGATTGATGGCATACTGCGGGTAATGGAGAACAGGGCGGGGACGTATTCGGCTGATCGTTCCCGCTTCAAGCATGAGGCGGGTGCATGAATCGCGGTTGGGATTTTTGTTCCATAGGCGGCGCGGATGCGAAGTTCCGCATGTATCACGAGCTCATGGCCCGCAAGGTTCGCAATATCCTTCTCATTTCCACTCCATACGATGCGTGGGTCATGGAGGAGGATTGCAAGCTCTCCGAGCGTATCGTCAGTGAATATCGAGGCCTGAACCTTTCCCATCCTCCCCGGTTGGCGTGGGTATCGTCCGTGGACGAAGCCTTGCGCGAACTGGAGCGGCGTTCTTTTGACCTGGTCATTCATATGCCCCAGATTGCGGATATGGAGGACGTGAACGCTGCGCGGGCCGTGAAGGAGGCTGCTCCTGACATGCCTGTGGCCTTGCTGACCCATCGCGATGTCCGTTTTCCGGAAGGCAGGCCGGATTGGTTCGACCTGCATTTTGTGTGGTCGGGCGACGCGGAGCTGTTGGTAGCCATGGTCAAACTGTGCGAGGATGCCTGGAACGTGGACGTCGACACCCGTACAGGCGGTATCCGGGTCATCATTTTTGTTGAGGATTCTCCACGCTATGCCTCTTCCCTGCTGCCCATTCTGTACAAGGAACTGGTTCGGCAGACACAGGCAGTGATTGAGCACGGCCTGAATCAGGAACATCGGCTGTTGACCATGCGCGCCCGTCCGAAAATTCTGCTGGCCGAGAATTATGAACGGGCCATGGCGCTTTTTGACATCTATGCCGAACATGTGCAGGGCGTGATTTCAGACGTTCGCTTTCCCTGGAACGGAGAGATGTGTGATGACGCCGGAGTTAGCCTGCTGCGGGAGATCAAGCGGCGACGCAAGGATATCCCGCTGCTTATGGCCAGTAACGAGCCGTCCAACGCAAAACAGGCCGAATCCATTCCCGCTTTTTTTGTGGACAAGAATTCACCGCTGCTGATGGAGGCGGGCAAGCGTTTCGTGGCCGACCAACTGGGCTTCGGTGATTTCATTTTTCGGAGAGAGGATGGAAGCGAAATGGCACGGGCCAGTAGCCTGTATGTGTTGGAAAAACTCATCCGCGTCATTCCTGACGAAGTGTTTTTGCGCCATGCCCGGCATAATGATTTTTCCCGCTGGTTTTTTGCGCGTACCGAGTTCGGTCTGGCCTGTACGGTTCGTCCATTGACGGAAGGGGATTTTGAGAACGCCAGGGCTTTGCGGGAATTTCTTGTTGAGCGCATACACGAGAGGCGCAAGCAGCGGCAAAAAGGTGTCGTGGTTACATTTAATCCCCGGGACTTCGACCCTGCCACGGATTTTATGAAAATAGGTGACGGGTCCTTGGGCGGCAAGGCCCGTGGGGTGGCCTTCTTATTCGCCATGCTGGAACGGGCAACCGATCTTCAGGAAAAATATGCGGAGAGCATGGAAGTTACGGCTCCGCGCACGTTGGCTTTGGCCACAACCTGCTTTGACGAGTTTGTGGATCTCAATGGACTTCGCCATTTGGCCGAAACAGTCGTGGATGACGAAGATGTTGTGCGGCTGTTTGAAGAAGCGGTGTTCCCGGAATGGATCCATCGCCAATTGGGCGCCTATCTCATGGAGATTCGCCATCCTCTGGCCGTACGTTCCTCCAGCCTGTTGGAGGATGCCCAGTTTCAGGCTTATGCCGGGCTGTATTCCACCTACATGCTTCCCAATGATCATCCCGAATTGGAATTTCGCCTGCTTCAGTTGGAGCAGGCCATAAAACTGGTTTTCGCCTCAACCTACTTTCGGTCGCCCAAGGCGTTTTCACGGCGGGTCAATCTGCGAACGGATGAAGAACGTATGGGAGTGATTATTCAGGAAGTCATGGGCGAGCAACATGACAGCCATTATTACCCGGCCATGTCCGGCGTGGCGCAGTCATATAACTACTATCCGTTCGGCCGCATGAAGCCCGAAGACGGTGTGGCCACGGTTGCCATGGGCTTTGGCAAGACAGTCGTGGATGGAGAAAAGTGCTTGCGGTTTTCTCCCCGGCATCCGCAGGTGCTGCCACAATGTCCGACAACCGGGGAAGCGTTGCGTAACGCCCAGACGTTCTTTTATTCCCTTGCGATGCCGGGCATACGCGGTTCACGGATTGTAAAAGGTGCCAACGTTGTTCGACGCGACATTGCGGATGCGGAGCCGGATGGGCCGCTTTCCCTGCTGGCGTCCACCTATTTGCCGGATCAGGACATCTTTCGTGATACGGCAGCTGTGCCGGGGCCCAAGGTCATGCTTTTTGCGCCCGTGCTCAAGCACAGAAGCATTCCGCTGGCAAAGGTGCTGGACGATGTCCTTGCCGTGGCTCAGGAAGCCATGGGAGGCCCGGTGGAAATGGAATTTGCTGTGAATATGTATAATGATGGGCGCAAACCCGTATTCGCACTGTTGCAGGTGCGTCCCATGAGCGCGCTCGGCTCGCTGACCCATGTGGACATCAGTACTGAAGAAATGGAACAGGGCTTTTGTTATTCGGAGCACGCACTGGGCAATGCCGAGAAAGCTGACATCATGGATATCGTCTATGTGCGGCCCGACATTTTTGATCCTGCCCACACGGAGCGTATTGCTCGGGAGATTGGAGCCGTAAATCATCGAATGGTCACCGGGAATAGAAAATATGTGCTTATCGGTCCGGGGCGGTGGGGATCATCCGACCCTTGGCTGGGGATCCCCGTGGAATGGGCCGATATTTCCGGTGTCTCGGTAATCGTTGAGACTTACGCGGAAAATCTTAAGGTCGAACCTTCGCAAGGATCACATTTTTTCCATAACATAACCACGTTGGGCATCAATTATGTCATGGTTCCCGAAGTTGGTGAGAGCCGGCTGGACTGGCAATGGATAACGGCCCAGCCTGGAGAGGAATGCGGCGAATTCATTGCCTGTGTGCGCCTTGAAGCCCCCATAATTGTGAAAGTGGATGGTCGCAGTTCCAAGTGTGTCATGAAGGCGTCCTGATCAACTGCTGCTTGCAGGCTAGATAAAAAGGGCCGCACCATGATGGTGCGGCCCTTTATTTTTCTGTTTTGCCAAATCAACCTAGTTGAGAAGGTCCGGTCGAACTATCTCGATGTTGGCCTTGGAATGGAGCGTATCCAGATAAGCCTGGAACATTTCCTGCGAGTAGCGGTCCGAAGCCGTCTTTACCCAGGAATCCTTTTCCTTTTCCCATTCCGCTTCAGGAGCATCAATGCGTTCGGCAAGGCTGGCGACTACAAATCCGGCCTGAGTCCGATAGACTTCGGGCAACCATGCCGTTTCCTTGCCCTTGAAGATGGCGGAAATCAGCTTTTGGTTCTGGCCCAGAGAGGGAATCGGCCCCTGACGGCGGAACGAATCGGAAACCTTCATGGAAGACCTGTACTGTGCAAGAGCCTCGGTGGCCTTTTTGCCAGTGAGCTTTGCAAGCACGTCCTGCGCATGTTCCTTGGCCATTTTTGCAGCGTTTTGTGAACGCAGGGTCTGGCCGATTTGTGCCGAAACCTTTTCCAAAGGAATGGGAGCAGTCGGTTCTTCCTTGAGCTTTTCAGCCAACACGTAACCATTTTCAATGGCCAGCGGTGTTTTGGGCTTTTGTCCGACCGGCGCGTTGAAGAGCACTTCAGCAGCTTCGGCTGTCATGCCGAATACTTTTTGCACCTGGGCGACGGACACCATGGGCGAAGTCGAAACTTCAAGCTTGAGTTCCTTGGCGATCTCCTTGAGCGTCATGCCCGAAAAGAGACGGTCCATGGATTCATCCATCAAGTCGGAAACCTTGTCGGCTGCCTTGTCCTCGGCAATGGTGTCGCGAATATCTTCCCTGACCTCGTCAAAGGCCTGCTGGCGAGGTTCCTTGCGATCCTCTATCTTGATGATGTGCCAACCGAAATTGGTGCGAACCGGCTGGGATATCTCGCCTTTCTTCAATGCAAATGCAGCAACTTCAAAGGGCTTTACCATGGCGCCGTGGCCGAACCATCCGAGGTCGCCGCCGGTAGCGGCAGACGGTCCTTCGGAATATTTTTTGGCCAAGGCAGCAAAGTTGCTACCGTTTTTGGCTTTTGCCAGCACCTTCTTGATCTTGGCCAAGCTCTTTTCAACTTCAGCCGGGGAGGCCGCAGGATCAAGAGAAATCAGGATATGGCGAGCCTTGATCTGCTCTTTTTGCTGGTATCCGGCCTTGTGTTCATCATAGTAGGTCTTGAGTTCTTCATCCGTAACCGGCTGGGTTGCTGCCAACTCGCGCGGCGTAAAGGCGATGAACTCGAATTTTGCCGTGGCCGGTTTTTGGAACTTGTCCTGATGATCCTTGTAGAATTTGGCGATATCCTCGTCCGTTGGCGCCACACTCTTTCTGTTCAGGAAGTCCTCGGGGTTGACGATCAGGTACTTGATGCGTGCCTGTTCGCGCAGCCAGTTGTAAAGCGCCCGGCCTTGTGCCGGAGTCGCCTGGGCCGTCTTGGACACAAAACGTTGCAGCTTGCCCTGTATCAGATTCTGGCGGAATTCCGCTTCGAACTGCTCAGGGGTGGTTCTGCTCTGGCGGAGCAGTGCCGCGTAGCGGTTCTTGTCGAAGTGCTTTGTCTTGTTCCAGAATGCAGGCATGGAGCTGATGGCCTTGTAGACCTCGTCGTCGGAAATGGTGATGCCAAGCTTTTGTGCTTCATGCATCATCAGCAACCGGGAGATCATATCGTCAAGAACCATCTGCTTGAGTTGCGGGCTTTCCAACTGCTCGGCAGTCAGATGCCTGTTTTTGCGCAGGTTCTCCACGAAACGCGCCAGCTTGATCTCGAATTGCACTCGGGAGATAGGATCGTCGTCAACATAGGCGACGATAGGATCGCCTTTGCTGTTGAATCCGCCGAGGCCGAACGTGAGCACGAAGGCGAGTATTATGATGGCAAAGAGAATCTTGATGATCCAGCTCTGAGCGTTTTCACGCATTATCTCAAGCATTTGTACCCCAATTACGTGTTTTTGCGGCAGTTATCGGGACTGCCTGTCCCGAACCGCGTTCAACAGACCACCTGATTGGATAATCTCAAGTTCCTTTTCGGTCAAATCATTTGTTGCCCGAACTATTTGTCCCGAACCTGTGGTCAGGTCCACGGGTTGGCCGGGTTTGATGTCACTGGCGGGAATGGTCAGGGTTGTTCCCTGTTTCAATGCATCGTAATCGCTAGGGTTCTCCAGCAGCAGCGGCAGAATGCCGAAGTTCACGAGATTTGCCCTGTGGATGCGTGCCAGCGACTTGACCAACACGGCCTTGACGCCCAAGTGGCGGGGGCCGAGAGCCGCATGTTCACGGCTGGAACCCTGGCCGTAGTTTTCTCCACCGAGAATGACGCCTTTTCCTGCTTCCTTTATCCGGGGCACAAATCCTTCGTCCACGCGGGAGAAGATGTATTCGCTGATGGCCGGGATATTGGAACGCAGTGCAGTAATCTGCGGACCGGCAGGCAGAATGTGGTCTGTGGTAATGTTGTCTTCCACCTTGAGCAGAATGTCGGCTTCAATGGTTTCCGGCAGTTCCTCGAACCGTTCCAGCGCAACAATATTTGGACCGCGAACGACTTCCACGTCCGAGCCGTCTTCGGGCGGAAACAGGAACAGGTCGCGGATGGAAGGAGCGCTTTCCGGCAGTTCGATGCGCGGCGGACGTTCGCCCCATGTTGCCGGGTCCGTGAATTCGCCGTCCAGAGCGAGGCGGGCTGCGGTTTCAGGAGATGCGAGGTATATCTTGGCATCCTGCGTGCCGCTGCGTCCTTCGAAATTGCGGTTGAAGGTACGAACACTGACGCCTGCCGAGGTAGGCGATCCGCCCATACCGATGCACGGTCCGCACGTACATTCCATGAGGCGTGCGCCGGCATCCAGCAGCGGTTCAATAAGGTTCTCGGCCGCGAGCATTTTGACCACCTGTTTGGAACCCGGAGAAACCAGCAGATCGGTTTCCACCGGAATACGCTTGCCCTTGAGGATCAGCGCCGTGGTCTTGAGGTCCGAGTAGGAAGAGTTGGTGCAGGAACCGATGGCGCACTGGTCGATCTTGAGGCCTGCCAGTTCACGAACGGGCACCACCTGGTCCGGCATGTGCGGCTGGGCAACCAGCGGCTCCAGAGTGGAAAGGTCGATGTCCACGACTTCGTCGTATTGGGCATCTTCGTCAGCGATCAGTTCAACGAAATCCTGCGGCCTGCCCATCTGTTTCATGAAGCGCCTGGTTTGCTCGTCACTGGGGAAAATGGAGGTGGTCGCCCCGAGTTCCGCGCCCATGTTGGTGATGGTGGAACGTTCTGGAACCGTCAGAGTGGCTACTCCCGGCCCCGCGTATTCAAATACTTTGCCCACGCCGCCCTTGACGGTGAGCAGTCCCAGCAGATGAAGAATGACGTCCTTGGCCGCTGCCCAGCCCTGCAAGCGTCCCGTGAGGTTCACTTTGACGACTTTGGGCATGGGGATGGAATAGGCTTCGCCGGCCATGGCCAGTGCCACGGAAAGTCCTCCGGCTCCCATGGCCAGCGCGCCGATGCCGCCTGCCGTGGGGGTGTGGGAATCCGAGCCGATCAGCGTTGTTCCGGGCTTGCCGAAGTTTTCCAGATGCAACTGGTGGCAGATGCCGGTGCCGGGGGGCGAGAAAACCAATCCGTAACGCTGGGCCACAGTGCGCAGATAGCGATGGTCGTCCGGGTTGCGGAAGCCCATCTGCAGGGTGTTGTGGTCCACGTAGCTGACCGAAAGGTCGGTGCGGACACGATCCAGACCAATGGCCTCGAATTGAAGGTAGGCCATGGTGCCGGTAGCATCCTGTGTCAGCGTCTGGTCAATGCGCAGGTCTATTTCCTGGCCGGGAACCATTTCCCCTCGCAGCAGGTGAGCCTCGATGATTTTCTGGGTAATATTCTTGCCCATGTGCACTCCTTTTGTCCGCTTTAGAACAGGAATCCGTCCGAGGGGCCTCCCTGGACCTCTTCGGCCTTCACTCCAAGGCGGATTCGGTTGATCTTGTTCTTCCGAAACTTGACCTCTACTTCCATGCGCAGTTTGTCCTGCTGTGCATGGAAGATGTCCTGGTGGTGAGATATTCCGGCAGCCGGATCTTCCGCTGCCATCAAATCCTTGATGCGCTGTTTGGTTCGCTCGATTTCCAGTGAAAGTTTTGCGATTTCCGCTTCAAGGACATGTATGTCGTCGGAGAGTTGTGCACCCTCAGGAGCGGATTTTGATGCGTCTTCGCACGTCATTGGGTTCCTCCTTGGCAGGCCTCGGCTTCATGCGGCCTGTGGGAAGAGTGTTGTAGAAATTCCAGAATTGCGGCCAGATCACGGTCAGTTCACCATGATTCTCCAGTCCGATGTGTGGGCGGACATAGGCTATGAGCGCACAGGCCAGGGTCCAGCGGATATCGGGGCTGCACCATGATCCTTCCCATTCCAGCTCGCCGCCCTTGAGCTCCAGCGTATTATTGTCCGTGATTTCATAGTCCGCGTTCATGCGGTCCAGCAGTTCCACGGCCACATCCTGAACCGGGCCGTCAAGCTTGGCTGTGTTCTTTTTGAGGCCAAGCGCCAACGCCAGCGGATAGAGACCGGGATAGACGCCCATAGCGATATCGGCATCCTGCTTTTCGCCGCCGCCAGTGGCCGTGATGCAACTAGTTCCGGTAGTAAATTCGATGCCCATGGCTTGAAGATCCTGCAGGACAAGGCCACCGATTTCGGAATCGGGCCAGTCGCCATTGACCGTGACGGAGCCATTGCAGAAGGCTGGCAGAGCCAGCAGTGCGGATGCAAGTTCCACGTCCAGTGGCAGACTGGGCGATTGGGGAATTTTCGGAATGCCGTCAGAAACCGTGCAGGTGGATTTTTCCAGGCTGGCTTCAATGCCACAGGCGTTGAGCACTGACACTGCATCAGCAACAGCCGGGCGGGCGTATGCAGGTATGGAATTAATGGTCAGGCCTCCAGGGAAAGACCATGCTGCCAAAGCCAAAGCGCCTGCAAATTCGGCGTCAATGCCTGCGGGCAGGTCGATTTCCTCATCCATGGGGCCGCCACTTTCCAAACGGGCAGGCAGGCCGGGATTATTGGGGTTCATGGCTGCAAGGCGCGCCCCGATTTTCGGGAGCAATTTGTGCAGGGGGCCAAGATCCAGCATCTGGAGCGCTGGCTGGCCGGTAAATTTGGTACGGCCCATGTGGCCGATGGCAAATGCCAGCAAAAGGTAGAAGTTTGCAGGGTCGTCACCGGCGAAAAGCATGGCGTTTTCGAACTGGAAGCCCCCGGAGGCCGGCATTTCAAGGGTGGAGCCGTCCCACTTGTTGGAAGCTCCAGCCTGGATCAGGGCTTTGGCAAAGTCCTTGACCGGCCCGGAGTCCGGGACATTTTTGAGATCCAGCTCCTGCCCGGCTGAAGCGGCCATGGCCATCCACATGCGGCTGAGGCGTCGGGAACGGGGGCCGTCAATGCGGGCGTCGGCCGGTTCACGGCCCGGCGCCAGGTTGTATGAGTTCCCTGTGCTGGCGGAGCGACCCGGTTGCAGGGCAAACTGGTTGATGACGCCGAAAAGCTGGCGTGAGAGGCGCGGGTCCAGACCGAGTCCTTCTCCAGCCTTTTCCCAGGACGCGCGCAACTGCTTTTCCAACTGCGGGTCCACTTTGGACATGTTTTTGGAACGACGCCAGGAGCCTTCGCGCCGAAGCAGGGCGGCTCGGCGTTCGATGATGTTGAGAAGCTCCCGGTCCATTCCGGAAATTTCGAGAAAACGTTTTTCTTTGACAACCGCAGTCTTGCTGGGGGTTGCGGGGGATTCTTTAGGCATGAGTCTTACCGTTTCTTTCCTATTCTTATTTTATTTCCCCTAGGGGGAGGAAAAACCGTGTAGCTGGAATCCGTCCGCGTGGCAAGTCTTGTGTACGTGTGAAAAAAAGGGGACGGCATACGCCGCCCCCCCTCGTATCATGGCTGAGGTAAGACGTGCTTACTTCATGTCCTGGCCGGAAGCGGCCTTCTGCATTTTGACCTCGACCTTTTCGGTCAGGTTCTCATAGTAGTCGCGCAGGATCACGAGCACTTCGTCACGACCGAAGTGATCGGGAACTTCAGCGCCGTCGGAAAGGGCTTTGCGCAGCTTGGTACCGGAAAGGATGACGCGGTCTTCCTTGGTATGCGGGCATGTACGCATGGAAGCCATGCCGTCGCAGCGGTAGCAGTAGAAGGTCCAGTCGATCTTCATGGGCTTGCAGAGCAGAGCCTTGCCGGGTTCCGGGCAGGCTTCCTTAACGTAAGGAATGCGATCGAAGATGTCCTGAGCTTCGAACAGGCCATAGAAGTCGCCAACGCCAGCGTGGTCACGGCCGATCAGCATGTTGTTGATGCCGTAGTTCTGGCGGAAGGTCGCGTGCAGCAGGCCTTCGCGGGGACCGGCGTACCGCATGTCCAGCGGGTAACCGGCGTTGATGACGTTGTCAGCAACAAAGTAGTTGTCGATGAGGGTCTGGATGCATTTGATGCGGACGTCACCCGGGATGTCGCCCGGCTTCAGGTTGCCGATCAGGGAGTGGATCACGCAACCGTCACAGACTTCGATGGCTATCTTGGCCAGGAATTCGTGGGAGCGGTGCATGGGATTGCGCAGCTGCAGGGCGGCAACGTTGGCCCATCCGCGTTTTTCCATTTCGGCGCGGATCTGTTTCGGGGTCAGGTATACGCCGGGGAAACGCTCAGCGTAGTCGCCTTCGGAAAGGACTTTGACCGTACCGGCAATGTTGTACTTGCCTTGAGCCATGACCATCTGGACGCCCGGGTGGTCTTCCATGGCAACTTCCCAGAACTTGCCGTCAACGGAATCTTCACCGTGGCCCATGTAGACCTTTTCGCATTCCCATTTCTTGTCGGCTTCGGTCATTTCGTACTTTTCAGTGACCTTCATGGTGGCGTAAACGACGCCGTCCTTGCCCTTCAGTGCGATTTCTTCGCCTTCTTTAACGGCGTCGTCATCGGTGTCGAGAGTAACCGGGACGGGCCAGAAGGTGCCGTCGGCCATGAGGAACTTGTCACAAACACCTTTCCAGTCGGCCTTGGTCATGAAGCCATCCAGCGGGGAGAAACCGCCGATGCCCATCATGATCAGGTCGCCCTTGGCGCGGTTGGAAATTTCAATAGTTTTCAGACCTTCGGCCTTCTTCAATTCTGCGTCGCGTTCAGCGCCTTCAAGCAGGCAGCATACGAGACCCTTTCCACCATGGGGGGGTACCAGCTTGGACATGTGTAAGCCTCCTAACACTCTGATTAAAAATAGGTTACTACAACCTGAATCATAAGCATGCCGGGCATCCGTTCGAGTCTATGGAACCGTACATGGTTCACAACCTAGCATGGGGAAACTTTTGTTGCAGTTTGTGAAAGCTGTGTCAAGCCTAAAAATTACAGGGATCAAACCTTGAAATCATTCATTAAATTATTTCATGATATACTTAGAGATTTTCTGCACAAAGTCTAGAGAAAATACAGGGTGACGAATGTAATAAAATTAATATAATCAAGATATTAGTTTTAAATATCTCATAAGTGAGCCCTCGGAAAAGAAAAAGGTTGCGAACACTTACCCTCTTGCTCTACTCTTTTTTTGCGTTTAAGCGGTGTGTCCCGGGCGATCAAGAAGATTGCTTTTTGCATGAAATGTCCACTGGTGGTAGGGGTTTCGATGCAAAAGCCTTGCTCTCGCCATGTCGGTGAAGATGCTTGTTCAAAAATTCACTTTCACGTTGACATTATCGGGTCGTCTTGCTAATTCGCAATTTCCACCTACTTTGGGTGGATGCCTATTTTGGTAGAGGATGTCGGTAATTGTTTTCATTAATAAACCCTTTAGGAGGAGAAGTTATGCCGACCTTTGTTAACCCGGAAAAATGTGACGGCTGCAAGGGTGGCGAAAAGACCGCTTGCATGTACATTTGCCCCAACGACCTGATGATCCTGGATGCCGACGAAATGAAGGCATACAACCAGGAACCTTCCGCATGTTGGGAATGCTACTCCTGCGTGAAAATTTGTCCGCAGGGCGCCATCGAAGCTCGTCCCTATGCTGACTTCGCTCCCATGGGCGGTACCTCCATTCCCATGCGTTCCGCTGAAGACATCATGTGGACCATCAAATTCCGTAGCGGCAATGTGAAGCGGTTCAAGTTCCCCATCCGCACCACTCCCGAAGGTTCCATCAAGCCTTTCGAAGGCAAGCCCGAGCCGACCGACCTCGACAACGAATTGTTGTTCACCGAGGCCGAACTCGTCGCTCCCAAGGAAGCCCTCGGCAAGAAGTATGAAGTGACCGATGCTGACATGACTCGCGTCTGGAAGGCTGGCGAACTCGAAGCCTAATTGGTTTCGGGACTTCATTTCTTTAAGAGAATTGGTTTGAACTGAACCTAACATTAGGAGGAAATTATGCCTCTGCTTCCCAGCAAAGAAGCTCCCAAGGGTGTGGCCCTGGCCGAACCCGAAGTGATTGAAAAAGACGTCGACATTCTTATGGTCGGCGGTGGTATGGGTAACTGCGGTGCCGCTTTTGAAGCCGCCCGTTGGATCGAAAAGGTTGACCCGTCCATCAGCCTGATGCTGGTTGACAAGGCCGCCCTCGAACGTTCCGGCGCTGTTGCGCAGGGCCTGTCCGCAATTAACACCTACTGCGGCGAAAACGACGTTGATGACTATGTCCGCATGGTCCGCACCGACCTCATGGGTCTGGTTCGCGAAGACTTGATCTTCGACCTCGGTCGTCACGTCGACGATTCCGTCCATCTGTTCGAAGAATGGGGCCTGCCCGTCTGGGTTAAGAAAGACGGCAAGAACCTCGACGGTGCCAAGGCCAAGTCCGAAGGACTGGCTATCCGCAACGGCGACGCTCCGGTCCGTTCCGGTCGTTGGCAGATCATGATCAACGGTGAGTCCTACAAGTGCATCGTTGCTGAAGCTGCCAAGAACGCTTTGGGCGAAGAACGTTACATCGAGCGCGTCTTCATCGTTAAGATGCTGCTGGACGCCAACGAGCCTAACCGCATCGCCGGTGCCGTTGGTTTCTCCACTCGTGAGAACAAGGTATACCTGTATCGCTGCAACGCTGCTGTCGTAGCTTGCGGTGGTGCTGTTAACGTGTACCGTCCCCGTTCCACTGGTGAAGGTATGGGTCGTGCATGGTACCCGGTCTGGAACGCTGGTTCCACCTACACCATGTGCGC
>CAJXRQ010000011.1 GCA_913060505.1 uncultured Desulfovibrio sp. | reverse complement strand
TGGGGTTCGGGGGAAGGGGAGAGGGAGAACCTTTTCCAAAAGGTTTCCCTCTCCCCTTCCCCCGCCAAAAAACTACTCTTCCGCGCCCTTGCGAGTCATGTACAGGAACAGAAGCGCCATGCGCATGGCCACACCGTTGGCAACCTGATCCAATACCAACGAACAGCCGGAGTCGGCCAGTTCGGAAGAAATTTCCACGCCCCGGTTCATGGGACCGGGATGCATGATACGCACGTCCTTGTCCGCAAGATCCACATGCTTGTGGCCCAGACCATACGTCGCGGCATATTCCCGCAAATCGGGCAGCAGGCCGTCCTTCTGCCGTTCCAGTTGCAAACGCAGACACATAATGCCGTTCACGCCTTTGACCGCTTCATTGAGGTCCGAATACACCTCCACCGGCCACGAACGTACCGTGGTCGGCAACAGGGTTCGAGGTCCGCACATGCGCACCTTGGCACCAAGCTTGTTCAGCAGAATGACGTTGGACCGTGCGACGCGGGAATGTTTGATGTCCCCGAGAATCAGAATGGTCTTGCCGGCAAAATCACCCCATTCCTGGAACATGGTAAATCCGTCCAGCAACGCCTGCGTGGGGTGGGCATGACGACCGTCCCCCGCGTTGATAACGGCACAGTCCAGCCGGTCGGCAATGAATTTTGAAGCGCCGCTGCACCAATGGCGCATGACGATGCAGTCCGGCGCCATGGCCTGCAAGGTGAGCACGGTGTCCTTGAGCGTTTCTCCCTTGGTCAGACTGGAAGAACTCTTGGCAAGGGAAAACGTGTCTGCGGACAAGCGCTTTCCGGCCACGTCAAAGCTGGTCTTGGTGCGTGTGCTCGGCTCTGCAAAAAAGAGCACCACGCTCCGGCCTTTGAGAGTCGGCACCTTTTTGACGGGCCGGGAGTTGATTTCCTTGAAATGCGCTGCCGTGTCGAACAGGGACATGGCCTCGGAACGGGAAAGCTGGCTCACGTCCAGCAGGTCTTTGTGTAACCATTTCATCTTTTTTTGCCTCCGGCGTCCGAAAACCTTTCCCACAAGGTTCCCGGACATCTCAAAACTTTTTATCGATTCAGCGCCTGTGGCGCTTCATGGGCTTGGGTTGTTTGGTTGATTCTTTCTTTATTATTGCATTGTTATGATTTTCAAAAATTTATTCGAATAACTGTAAAAAATCATCGGGCACGATGCTCCAGACCGCTGCGCGTCCCGGCTCAAGCGTTCCCAATGTCTCTTCGACTCCCATCGCATGTGCCGGATTCACGGTCATCATGGCCAGCATATCATGCAGCGACAATACACCTTGATAGCGCTCCCTGAAATAAACAGCCTCGTTCCAAAGATTGAGATCATGATTGGAGGCCAGTGAATCCGTGCCCAGACAACAATTGATGCCGGCATCCCTGATGGCTTCCCACGGTGCACGCCCCACTCCGATAAACTCGTTGGAACGTGGGCAAAGGCATATGGACGCTCCAGACTGGCGAATGGTCTCGATGTCCGCATCCGAAACCTTGACGCAGTGCACACAAAGCGTGCGCTCATCGAGCAAACCAAGATCTGCGGCCTGTTGCGTGGGAGCCTTGCGCGGCGGCACAAAATCAAGCAAACGGCCGCGCCCTTGTAACAGATCCAGAAACCCGGACGGCTCACCAGCCATAATGGCGACTTCGTCATCGTGCTCGGCCAGATGCAGGGAAAAAGGGCGGCCCAACGTCGCAGATTCCGCCTTTGCCGCACGCAGGACATCCACATGAGTGGTGTACAGACTGTGTCCGGCCACGGAACCGCAACCCAACGCATATTCCCCTGCGGGAACAAAACCGTCTTCAGGCACGGTCTCGCCGATGGCTTCGGTAAAAACAATGAAAAAAAAGCCGGATTTTTCAAAAAATCCGGCCATTCTTTCTGGAAAACGAGTCGCGATGTCCGCGACCATCACGGTCCCGGTTCGCTTGAGTTCTCGGCTGGCTTTTGCCAACGCCTCTTCGGGAAGATCAAAAATGGGCTGCCTGAGCAAATCCTCCACCCATACCATGAACCCCTGCCCGGCAATGGTGGAGCCGCGCAGGTGGCAAAGTTCAAGGTGGGAATGGGCGTTGATAAGGCCGGGAGCAATGGAAACATCGCCAAGATCGGTGACCGAACCGCTGAATTGCGGTGCCAAATCCCGATATCGGCCGACAGAAATGATTACCCCATTGTCCGAAATGATGGCTGCGTCATCAATCGCGGACTGCTCGGGGGTCATGGTCAAGGCGCGTCTGGCGCGCGTAAGTTCCGGCATTCCTTACTGATCCGTAATGTCAGGTTGTTCAAAGAAGATATAGTTCGTAAATTCGCTGATCTCGAAGTAAACCTTTTTTTCATCGGGGTCCACCCTGAAATTCAGGTTGGCGTCAAGGTATCCTTGCCCACGCTGTACTGTGGTTTCCAGACCATCCTGCACATGTTTGACCGTTGCGAGGCTCTCTATCCCAAGATAACGCCGGCCCAGCTTGTCGCCGTCGAAAATTTCCACAACGCCATTTTTACCGGTCCAGCTCACGGTCGAATTATCGCTATCGCCGGAAAGCAGAAAAAACAGTAACAACACCACAGCCATTGCCAAGGCCAATACCACAAGCCTGCGCTTCCGGCGGACATGATTGTTTCGTGAATCCATCGGGCTATGATATAGCCGAAATCAGGAACGAGGAAAAGACAAGCCATAAGCTCAGGATTATATCCTGCTGCATTTTCACTTTCATTCAAGATAGTTGGTTTGGTAAAATAAATACAAACGCATGACGGGGCACAGCCTGGAACTTTTATGCTTGACACTATTGATATAGAAATTCATTCTCAACAATAACCATAAAAGGAGTACCAGATATGAAACGAAGCGGCGGCTGGGAATATTGGGAAGACAAGGCGGCAAATTTTGACAAGTGGAATGAAAGAATAGTCGGAAAGGAAACGGAATCCCAGCTCAATAGTTGGCTTCAGACCAAAATATCCATGGATGACTCGGTACTTGACCTAGGGTGCGGCACAGGACGCTACAGCATGATAATAGCGAAAACCGGAGCGCAGCTGATATCGGCGGACCAATCTCCGGCCATGCTGGAAGAAACACGCAAGAAATTATCCGACCTGGGAAATACATGTGTCCAGCGTGAGGATTGCTTCGATACTTCGTTCATGGATTCTTCCTTTGACGTTGTGTTCATGGGAAACCTGCTGCACATCGTCAAATCGCCGGAAGATGCCGTCAGGGAAGCCTTTCGAATTCTGAAGCCTGGAGGAAAATTCCTGGCCATTGATTACACAAGCATGGGAATGAGCGGCATAGCCATTTTACGAATGATTTTTACGATCCTGACCACTTGGGGATTGCCGTCAAAGGATAACCGGGTGCTGACGCCCGAAGACGTCAGCAAAATGGCCACTGATGAAGGTTTTACGGTAAAACAGGCCGAGCTTATGGGACCATCGACCAAAGCCGTCTGCCTCCATGCGGAAAAGAACTGAAAAGAAACTGTCATTTTTTGATACACTGATCCATTACAACCTTCTTAAATTACTGAAAATATTTCCATCGTGACAAACTAGGGCTTTGGACCATGTAGTGCACCCCTTTCACTTTCCCCTCTCTTACGCGGCCATTATTGGGTCAAATTGTTACAATACGAACCTTTACCTAAAGGTTACGACGATGTTACGCTTACAATGCAGCCTTGTAACATCATATAATCAGAGGGAGGGGATTACATGTTCATTATCACATGGTTTGCCAATCGTTCCATGGCTCAAAAACTGGGTATGAGCTTCGGCTTGGTGGCGCTTGCTTTCACTCTTGCACTGTCCGTGTACAGCTGGACGCTGAACGGAGTGAACAGTGCCTACATGAATCTTCTGGAAATTACGGAAAGCAAGAAATCCATTGCCCATGAAATGGCAAGCCTTATGCTGCAATGCAGACGGTCCGAAAAGGATTTTCTTGCCCGCAAGGACATGAAATATCCACCGCGAGTCGCCAAGCTGTCCGAATCCATAGAGAAAAAAGCCGACATGCTGGCGATCCTTGAAGAACGGACAAAAAATGCCAAGGGTGTGGAAACGGCCCGGGCAATCAGGACCAACATAGCAGAGTACAACGGGCTTTTTCAGGAAGTGGTCCAGAGTTGGCAACAAAGGGGACTGAACCATCAATCCGGATTACAGGGTCAATTCCGGGAAAAAGTTCATGCGCTGGAAGAATCATTCACGGCCATGGACAAACGATTTTCCTCCCGGGAATCCCGAACTGCAATAGTGGAAATGCTCATGCTCCGTCGGCATGAAAAGGACTATCTGCTGCGCGGACAGGAAAAATACGTGAACAAGGTTGATGCAAGGCTGGGCGTGCTGGGCAACGTGGTTGCAGGACTTCCGGTAAGTCAGGAAGAAAAATTTTCCATGGGCAAACTGTTGTCCGCCTATAAAAAAGCCTTCCACGCTCTGGTCGATGAAGACACGGTCATAGCCGGCAAGATTGCCAGGATGCGGGCAAGCGTCCACATTATTGAGCCGCTGGTGACACAGGTGTCCGAAGCAGCGAACAACACGATGAAAACGGCTCAGGCGGCAACCATTTCAGCCGCTCACAAAGGCAATACAACCGCACTGTGGGTGGCTGGGGCGGCCCTGCTCACGGCACTGTTGCTGGCAATCGTCATAACGCGGCTCATCACCGGTCCGCTCCGACAGGGAATGTGGCTGGCCGAGGCGGTATCCAAAGGCGACCTGAGCGCCACCTTGAGCCTGCGGCGTGACGACGAGATCGGAAAAATCATTGAAGCCATGAGCAAAATGTCCCAACGGCTGCGGACGATCATGTCCGGCATACAGGACACGACCTCTTCCGTGACCGCAGGAAGTCAGGAAGTCAGTTCCTCTTCCGAAGCCCTTTCCCAATCGGTCACCGAACAGGCCGCCGTTGTTGAGGAAGTTTCCGCCAGTATGGAGGAATTCTCCGCGAACCTGAAACAAACCACAGCCGCAGCCAAACAAACCCAGGACATAGCCCTGCACAACGCCAAAGATGCGGAACAGGGAGGCACCATCATCGGCAAGGCCGTGACCTCCATGCACGAAATAGCCGAGCGAATCACCATCGTGGAAGAAATTGCAAGGCAGACCAATCTGCTGGCCTTGAACGCGGCCATTGAAGCGGCACGTGCCGGCGAAGCCGGAAAAGGTTTTGCCGTGGTGGCGGCAGAAGTTCGTAGACTCGCGGAACGTTCCAGCATCGCGGCCGGAGAAATCAGCACATTGTCCACGGATTGCGTAAGCATTGCGGAAGAAGCCAGGAAACTTTTTGAGCGCATGATTCCGGAAATACAGAAAACCGCGAGCATGATTCAGGAAGTCAACGCCGCTTCGGATGAGCAGAACATGGGAGTGGAGAATATCGGCGAGGCCATGGGCCAGCTGGAATCCTCGGTACAGGCGAATGCGTCTTCCGTGGAAGAGTTGTCCTCCACGGCCGCGGCACTGGCCCAGCAAGCGGAGGATTTGCAGCAGGCCATGGAATTTTTCACTGTGAATAACCCCGCAGGAGCGGGCACGACATCGGTAACCGTTGTGAATACCCCGCCCCTGAGGCAACTGGAAGCGTGACTTCCTACGAAAGCGTAAACCGTTTTTTGTCCACCATACGGATGGATTCCCGATCCAGTCCCAGACGGGCATAATCGCCCAGCAATTCCCGGGCATGCCCGAATATCTCGCCGCTGTGCCGGAACGGAACTCCCAACCGTTCCGGTGCACGGCCAAGTTGCCGCACCTGCTCCTGCACATGCTTCAAAAGCACACGGGCACGGACGGACTGTCCCAAAGCCGGATGCCATGGCCCGGCAACAATCTCGGGCGCCAGATCTTCTTCCGGCGCCACGCCCATGCGGATGACAGGGATACCGGCCTTCCATAATGCGGCAACGCCAAGGGTCAATTCCCGGATAGTCCTCGCAAGAGTCCACGGTTCATAACGATCCTCCCGCCACCATTTTTCCAGCTCGGTGCCCCGCAAAACCAGACAGGGATACAAACGGGTATTGTCCGGCTTGATGTTGCAAACAGCACGAACATCCTTTTGAAAAACATCATCATGGTCACCGGGCAGGCCGGGCATGAGCTGAACGCCCAGTTCCAGTCCTGCTGCGCGCACGGCATCGCAGGCAGTGTGGACGTCGTCACCGGAATATCCTCGCCCGGATTCTTTCAGGGCTTTGTTGTCCAGGCTTTGGGCACCAAGTTCAACCATATCCAACCCTTGCGCGCCCAACTCCTTGAGCATGGGTATCGTCACCCTATCAGGTCGTGTTGAACATCTTGTTTTTATTATTAATCCAAGTTTTCGAAACTTATCGGACAACGCAAGAAAACGTGAAGGATATTCTTCCGGAAGCGCAGTAAACGTGCCACCGAAAAAAGCCAATTCATAGGGACCGCGCCCCAACTCCAATGCACGTTCAAGATCGGCTTCGACCTTCTTCAGTACGGTATCCAGCCCCGTTTGCGCACAGCCGGTCTGAATATGCTGGGCGCAGAACACACAACGTCCAGGACACCCGGCAAACGGGATGAACACGGGCCAGATGCGCGAACGCGGTCGCTGGGGTTCCGGATGGGAAAAAACAAGTGAATTCATAAATATGGTCCTGTCTATTTCAAATATCGCTTCGACGTGAGGCCCGGTATACACACTTGCAGAGAGAATCCCAACCCCTGATATTCTCTTAATTCCCCATGGAAAGCCATGGATGGGGCGGCAAGTTGCCCTGTTTAAAGATTGAGGATACTACAGCCACATGAAAATAGGCATTCTGCAAATCAATCCCGTGGTGGGGGACCTGAAGGGCAATAGCGCCCAAATAATCAATGCCGTGCGCACAGCCACAGAGCTGGGAGCGGACTTCTGCATTGCCCCGGAATTATCCCTGACCGGGTACCCGCCCCGAGACCTGTTGCTCTATTCCGGCTTCGTGCGCAAAGTTGAACAGGAAGCGGAAGCATTGGCTCGTAAAATAAAGGACATGGCTCCCCTGCTCATGGGGTCGATTCAGACAAATCCTGACGGTACGGGCAAATCGGTGTATAATGCGGCCCTGTGGATGCGTGACGGCGAAATTGCCCAATGTTTTCACAAGAGCCTGCTCCCCACCTACGATGTTTTTGATGAAGCACGCTATTTTGAGCCAGCACAAAAATCGGAATCCGGCCGCGCGAACATCCTGAACTTCAACGGCTTGTCCATGGCTGTGACTATTTGCGAGGACGCCTGGAACGACAAGGATTTCTGGGAAAAACGCCCCTACCACACTGACCCGCTGGAAAAGGTTGCCGCACAGAATCCCGACTTGATCCTTAATCTTTCCGCCTCCCCGTTTTCTCTCGGAAAACAGGCGTTGCGCCAAAAAATGCTCGGAGCCATAGCCCGCAAATATGCCACGCCACTCGTCTACGTGAACCAGACCGGCGGCAACGACGATCTCGTGTTCGACGGCCGCTCCTGCGCTTTTGACGTTCAGGGCGAACTGACTTTCCGCGCCCCCGGATTTTCGGAATCCGTATTGATTGCGGAAGTTGGCGAACATGCCCGGCCCGGCGTTCATGAAGACAATTTCACCCGCGAAGCCGAAACCTGGCAGGCATTGGTCATGGGCGTTCGCGATTATGTGGGTAAAAGCGGATTTTCCAAGGTACTGCTGGGACTTTCCGGTGGTATTGATTCCGCGCTGACGGCAGCCGTAGCCGTGGAAGCGCTTGGCGCAGATAATGTACTGGGTGTATTGATGCCCTCGCCATATTCCAGCCAGGGCAGCGTGGACGACTCCATTGAGCTGGCAAAAAAACTGAATATCAAAACAATCACGCTGCCGATCGAACCCATCATGGAAAAATTCACGGAAACACTGGCTGAACCGTTTTCCGGCATGGAACCTGACACCACCGAGGAAAACATCCAGTCCCGCATCCGTGGCAATCTTCTCATGGCCATTTCCAACAAATACCGGGCGCTTCTGCTGACCACTGGCAACAAAAGCGAATTGGCTGTAGGGTACTGTACCATCTATGGCGACATGTCCGGCGGGTTCGCGGTTATTTCGGACGTGCCGAAAGTACTGGTATTTTCGCTTTGCCGCTGGATCAACGCCACATTGGGATCGCGCATCCCCGAGGCTATCATCACCAAGCCGCCGTCCGCGGAATTGCGTCCGGACCAAAAAGACGAAGATTCCCTGCCTCCCTATGAAATTCTGGATGCCATCCTCGAATTGCACATCGAGAAGCATAAGGACGCGCGGGAAATCATCGCCAATGGATTTGACGAACAAACGGTCCAGCATGTGCTGCATTTGGTGAGCATTGCGGAATTCAAACGTCGGCAGGCTGCTCCCGGCATCAAGCTGACACCCCGCTCCTTTGGAACAGGATGGCGTATGCCGTTGGCTTGCAGACGAAATCTCTAGGAACAGATTATGGCTGACAATTCATTCCCGGCAGCGCTGAACGCCCCGGATTCGCCAAGCACCGCCCTGAACAGGGACATGCTGAACAAGGTTATTGAACTTTCGGACCAGAGTCCGCGTAAACGCATTATTCAACGACTTCACGGCCCGGACAATGCGCCCCTGCAACGCATGCTCAACGCCATGCAACCCGGTTCCTACCTGCGGCCCCACCGCCACCTGTATCCTCCAAAGGCGGAAACATTCATCATCCTTTCCGGAGCCGTGCGCTACATAGCCTTTGATGACAATGGCAACATTACCCAAGTTCTGGATATGCGTCCGGGATCGGATGTTTTCGGTGTGGATATCGAGGCCGGAGTCTGGCATTCGCTTATCGTGCTGAAACCAAACTCCGTTTTGTTTGAAACAAAAAACGGACCGTACAAACAGGCCTCTGACAAGGATTTCGCCCCATGGGCCCCAGCGGAAGGGGATCCGGATGCCGGGGATTTCCTCATAGAGCTGATGGAAAATTCAGAAATTTTTATAAAAAAAACAAACAGTCGTTTTTAGCAATCAGCCTAACCACAGACGGTTTCAGTCACTCCCGAGCAGGATGCCTCGTCCATGGCAAACTCCACGTGTCCGATGCGTTTTACCGGGCGCATACCCACCAATGAATTGAGCACATAGGCATGATCCATGAAGGATAGCTCGGCAAGGGCGATGGGGCGAGGTTTGATGTCCAGTAACTCGCGGGCCATGGCAAGCGTCAGAGAAGGCAGCTTGTACGCGGTGTCCGGCTCATAGAATTCACAATCCTTGCTGAACAGCAGCGAAGCCGTCGTAGTTTCCAATACGTTGTCGGAAAAATCCAGTAACAGGGAGTCGTCATATCCCTGGGCAATGGCCTGAGCATGAGCATGATTAAAAAACATGTAGGCCATGGTCTTGTGCTGGTTCAGGCTGGAAACATGATGGTCCGGGCAAATGCTCAGACGATAGGTCCGTTTGGGATTTGGAGAGTATGGTGCTGCCGTGACCACAGGCTGTGTCATTTCCCCGGCCACGGGATAAAAAATGTTTATCCGGGCTGGTTCTCCTGTCAGCTTGTTCTTTTCCAACAGCAGATAAATGACTTCTTCAAAATAAACAGATTGATATGGAATGCAGAAATGATCGAGACTGGCGTGGATCCGTTTCACATGCCGTTCACAGTGCATCAGCCGTTTACCGTTGTAGAGCATGGTTTCGAAAAAACCCGTTCCAAAACGGAATGCGGGAGAACCTGTTTCCAGTGGCACACCCCCCTTATCATAGCGGTTATTATAGAAATGCGTCATATTGCCCCTCACTTTGCTGCGACACCGAGAAATTTACCGGCCTTGGACATGGTTTCACGGTATTCGCGGTCCGGTTGTGAATCAATTACAATTCCGCTTCCGGCCCAATAATACAAATCGCCGCATACGGTATCGGCCACGGCTGTCCGAATCGCGATGGAGGAGTCCATGCACCGTTCATTCTCGATGATCAGCATGCTACCGCAAAACACTTCTCTGGAATGGGGTTCCAACTCATCAATAATGCGCATGGAACTCTTTTTGGGGCAACCTGTGATGGAACCGCCCGGAAACGCATCCAGAAACAGATCCAGACAATCCCTATCCTGCCGAAGCATTCCGCGCACGTCCGCATACATCTGCAACAGGTTGTCCACTACAAATACGGACTTGTGGTTCTCCACGCGCACGGAACCGTATGCGCAGTTGATGCTGATGTCGTTGCGCATCAAATCCACGATCATGGATAATTCGGCACATTCCTTATCGGATTCAGTCAATTCATACAGCAGTTTTTCATCTACTTCTGCAACGGAAGTTACCGGATCTCCGGGAACAGCAAGAGTTCCCTTGATGGGGCGTGAAAGAACCTCCCCTTCCCGAACACGCAAAAAAAGCTCGGGAGACGTCGACAATATTCTGTACCGTCCGCTGGAAACATACGCATAAAACGGCGCGCCGAACGCAGTATGAAGTCCAAGGAATATCTCTGAAGGATCAAGAGGCATACAAGGCCAATACATGCGTGTGGACAGGTTGAGCTGGTATGTCCAGCCTTGTCGTATGCGCTCCAATGTTTCCGAAACGCCCGCTTCATAGGCGAACTTGTTCATAGAAACCTGAGGCTGCCCCAGATCGGGAAAAGGAATGGGTTTCGGCTGTAAAGGAAGTTCGGATACTATTTTTACCAAAAGGCTTACCTGCCCTGCATCCAGCCCTGAAATCCTCACAACGTCAGTGCTGGCGTCATACCGCAACAGCAAGGCGTATTTCTTGAGATGCCCCAAAGGGAAAAAGGATTTCTTATCTGTCCGTATTCCGCGCAACATCATGCCATAGGTATAACTCATATACCCGAAACAAGGGCCAAAGCCGGAAAAGGCGAATTCCTTGAGTTGCTCGCGACTGGTGCTTTCATCAACTACCAGCTCCTTGATGGGATCAAGCCCGGCAAAACAGCGAGTTTCACCGGAAAAGCCGGGTGAAGAAAAAAATACGTCCGCACCATTGCGGACCAGCCACGATTTCAGATCCGGAAAACGCTCGGGATCAAACGCGAAGGATTCTTCGAAGGGCATCATGAATGAAAAAAACTCCGTCACAAGTCAAAAAGGATTCGGGATGAAACTGAAATCCCATTATTGGCTTCGTTTTATGGCCCAGAATCATGGGAACATTTGCCTTGTTCGCGGCCAGAATTTCCAGACCGGCTCCAATGCTGGAGCAATACAGAGAATGGTAGCGTGCCACGGTCATGGTCCGGCCGAGAAAGGAAATAATGTCAGTCTTTCCGTGCACACAATCCGGAAGGCGGGATATCGTTCCCCCCAAATGTGCGTTGATGATCTGCATACCCAGACATACGCCCAATACGGGCACCCCGGAATCAATGACCCTTTCATATCCAGGATAATCGAGAGGCGCACCCGGCCCCGGTGAAATGACAATCAAATCAGTTTCATCAAAACGAACAGGCAACAAAGCGTACGGCAAAACATCCACACCGGATTCCGGTATGGCGTTTACAAGCAGGTGTTCAAGATTACGGGTAAAACTATCGTTATTGTCGATAAGAAGTATTCGCAATAATTCGACTCCAGGCGGGAATCGCCGCCCACACGGAACGTACGAAAATTAGCGAAAAAACAACAGCAGGAAAATTGTAAAAAAAATCAGGAAATCAAATCCCAATGTTTCATGCGGGTCCAGGAGTAGGAGCGCATGCCGTGCACAGTTTGTCCCAACCGTGAGCCAAGCATGCCCATGAAAAAAGAAAGCCATGGTTCACCCATCAGCGACATGGATCGGAACAGAAACCAACGCAAACGATCAGAACCGCGAAACTCTGGTAAAATATATTCTTCAAGGCTCTGAACATACTCTTCCGCAGCCCTTTGCGGCGAGTCCATATTCCCGGCAATTGCCTGCGCGGCGTAGACCCCGGTGGCCATGGAAAAGAAAATGCCTTCACCTAACAACGGTTCCACAAACCCTCCGGCGTCACCTGTGAGCATATAGTTGCCATAACAAGGATTTTTGAAATAATTTCCATAGGGTAATGGATGGGAGCCGGGAACCACCATACCGGGAGCGGCTACCCCCAAATCATGGATGAAATCCTTGAACAGGCGAGGAAAATTTTCATTTTGCTGCTTGATCCCGCAGATGCCGGCAAGCGCATGATCCTTGCCCGGAAAAACCCAGCCATATCCGGCTTGAATTCTTCCAACATGCAATTCGGGATCAGTTATCTCACGTGGGAACAGGTGATTGGGAATCCGGGCTTCCATGGCGGGAGCAAGACTTTTTCGCCACTGCTGCCGCAATGATCGGAACGCGGAAATACTGCGGCGAATAATACTGTTGACGCCATCAGCTCCGATGACAAATTTTCCCCGCAACACGTTGCCGTTCGCACAGATAACAATACCGGTGTCTGGGTCGCAATTGATGGCCCGGCACTCTTCCAGAACGCAGACACCTGCTTCTTTGGCCTTCTCCAACAGAGAATAATCTAATGTAGCCCTGTCCGAAAAATAAAACGGATATGACAACATGCCGGAAAAAATTATTCTGTCAGCACCATGAATGGAATATCGGGACGAATAATGATGAATGACGCCAAGCTCGAAAAGAGTATCAAGGCCAAGACCGGCAAATTTTTCAAGAAGCCGGATGCTTTTCCAGGTAAGCAGACCGCCGCAAAGTTTGGCACGCGGGAAGACAGCCTTGTCTGCAAGAACAACCTTGCAGCCTGAATCAGCCAATACTTTCGCGGCCATGGAACCAGAGGGACCGGCTCCGACAATTACGACATCAAATTCTTCCATTTTCCCACTCACTTGAACAATTTTTTTATACTACATGACTATACCTCTTTTCAAGGGCGTTAAAAAGGGCTCCACGGTTTTTTCCGTGGAGCCCCTGTGCTTTCTTAAACAGAAAAAATTACAGGCTGACAATATCTTCCTGTTTTTCCGTCAACAGGAATTTGCCTTCCTCAATCCATTGCTTGAGATTGTTCGCAATTTCAAGGGACATGGAATAACTGGTGACCGGAACCGTAGGCACTTTCTTGCCGTTGAGCTCGATTTCACCGCACTTGAGTTCCTCCAAAGTCGCATGACCAAGGATGCGCGGCAATCCATTGGGATAATCATACCCGTAATCCTTGATGGGCATCTGGATATCCTCGTCCGCAACGCCCGTGAACCACGCCAGTTCCTCATTAAGCACGGGAATGGGAATGCCCACGCCCATGGAAAGGGAACAACCGTAACCGACAATACTCACTGCACGTACATATCTTGCGTTCATCTGCTTCAGGTCACCCTTGAGCATGAGCGTTCCTGCCGGGCTGGTGGGAATACCACGCTCATTCCTCGGCGGTTTGGAAACATGCTGACTCCCGGCGCCGAGAACATAGCCTATGCCGCCGCCCATGAATATTTTCGTTCCCAGACCGATGGTTTGCAGATAGGGATCGTTAAGCAACGGCGAAAGCTGGCCGGCCGTGGCATAGTTTATATTGTTGCTGTTGGGCTTGAGTGGTCCCATGTAGGTATAAATGGTGCGGCTGGTCAGGTTCACGGCCGCATTGTAATTCTGGTAGCAGTTGCGCGGGTTGAAAAGCCAGGCATTGGGAAGATCCGCAAGGGTCACGTCCTTGTCCAGCTCGCGGCGCGGGTAACAGTCTGTGCCATATGCCTGCGCGCGGAGATGAACGCCTTTGCCGCGCAGCAGATCCTCGATTACGTGGGCGCCGCCATAGGTGAACCGGCCCGGATGGACCTTGTTCAGGGGATCATCCTCACTCGGTTCCGTAGCACCGAGATAGGAATCAACGGCCGCAAGCCCCGCATGACAGGGAACATTGTTCATCCACATTCGGGAGACCTTCATCACCGGCGGTTGCTGGCCAATGTTGAAAAGAAGTCCGGAAGAGCACATGGGGGAGAATGTCCCGGTGGTTACGACGTCCACTTCCCGGGCTGCCTTGACCTTGCCTTCCTTCTTGACGATTCGCACCATTTCCTCGGCATTGACCACCACGGCCTTGCCTTTGCGAATACGCTCGTTTATCTCGCCGATTGTTTTGTTCACCTGATGCACGGACATGAATTCCTCCAAAAAAATACACTTGTTGTCGCCGTTTTCCATACTTGTGGAAACAGCGGTCGAATAATGGCCGAATTTTCCACGCAAGGCAAATCATTTCCCTCGCGCTTTCGGCTTGAAGGCTTGGCTTTACGGCGATTTTAGGCTATAAAACTCCATCTTCCGAATGGTGTTTAAAACACACAGAGAGTGCTTTTTTTTATCCATATATATTATGGAGTTGAAATTTGATCACCAAAAAGACGCAATAAACGTGAAACAAGCCTTCCGAAAACACCTCAAGCAAAGCTTTTCCAACGACGAGCTGAAACGGTGGTATGACCCTCTTGAATTGATTTTCTCGGACGAAAATCGGCAACTCGTCATACAGTTTCCTCATCCTTTTTTTGCATCCTGGTTCGAAAGCTCCACCCAGAGCATGTTCGAATCACAGCTTAACCTGTTTCTGGGTGACGGATACTCAGTCAGTTACGAAACCAACGGAGGGCGTCAACCGGGTCAGGCGCCTCTGGCTTCCCCAACGGTTACAAAGCGCATTGATTTTCCCTATGACCGCCAATTCACGTTTGACACCTTTCTGATCAACAAGAAAAACTATTTCCCGTTGGCTTCGGCACGGGAAGTCGCCAAGCAATCCGGTTCGCTTTTCAACCCGTTCATCGTCTGCGGCCCCAACGGTTCCGGAAAAACCCACCTGATGAAAGCCGTTGCAAACGAAATCAGCAAACAACACGATTCTTCCAAAATATTCCTTGGGTCCATGGATCAGCTGAACAACATATATGCGGTTCAGTTTAACGGCGACTCTCTCCGGGCACGGCACCATCTGTTCGATTTCGATTTCCTGTTCATCGACGATTTTCAACAGATCCGCCAATACCCGAGCATGCAGCATGAAGTGGTGAACATCTTCAATCACTTCTATGACAACAAAAAGCAAATGGTCTTCACCTGCAGGGACAAAATCAGCGCCTACGACTTTCTGGACGCTGATCTACAGTCCAGGCTGGGGTGGGGGCTTATAGTCACTCTCAAGGAGCCTGACCTCGAAATACGGGTAGGTTACATACAACAGCAGTGCCGCGCCAAAAAGCTTCCATTGACCAAGGAACAGATCCTGACCCTTGCCCAGCGTTTTTCGGATTTCCGCTACCTGCAGGGCGTGCTGCTCAAGCTGTTCGCCTTTCGGGAGCTGGTTCGCAAGGATCTCTCGCAAAAAGACTTTGAACACATCCTGAACAATACCGAAGAAAAAAACACGGACGATCTGACACCGAAGCGTATCATGCAAGTGGTTTGCGAACACTTCAACGTCAACTACAAGGATCTTGTGGGCGTTAAACGCCACCAGCACATAGCCCAGGCACGGCAGGTGGCCATGTTCCTTTGCCGCGAAATGCTCAGTGTTTCCTATCCTTCCCTTGGACGCACTTTTGGAGGCAAGGACCACAGCACGGTGCTGTATTCCGTGAAAAAAATAAAACAATTACAGTCAGATGATAACGATTTGAAACAGATGTTGAAAACCTTGAAGAAAAAATGTCGGATGTCGGGTTCATAACAAAAACCCCGTTCGCCAGGAACATGAAGTTCAAAAAAACTGACAAATGATGTTCTCTTTTTTCTATTTTATTTCGATCGTTTACGTTAGTTAGCTACAAAGCTACAGAGATTATTAATCTTCACTAAAAGGAGATTTTATTATGTTTTTGAAAGTGAACAGGGATGGAATCATTGAAGGGCTCCAGAAATCGGCCAACATCATCCCTGCCAAAACAGGAGCTGCATTCCTGCGTACCATATGGCTCAAAGCCGAAAACGGAACCCTGAATATCATGTCCACGGATTCCAACCTCGAATTCATGGGAGCCTATCAGGCCGAGGTCACGGATGACGGACTTGCCGGAGTTCAGGGACGGGCATTCTATGATCTGGTTCGTCAGTTGCGTTCCGATCAGGGTGATCTGGTCATCAAGACCGACGGTGACAACCAGAATCTTCTGCTGGAACAGAAATCAAGAAAATACACGTTTCCGGTAAACGATCCTGAATGGTTTCAGAAATTTTCCCAGTTCCCGGAAAACGGAACCGTATTCTGGTCCGGTGACTTCATGCATGAAATCATCGACAAGATTTCCTTCTGCATTTCCGATGAGGACTCCATGGAGGCAATCGCCTGCCTGTACATGATTCCCCGTGAGGAAAATGGCGTCCGTTCCATCGAGGTCTGCGGTCTGAACGGCCATCAGTTTGCCATGTTCAACTTTGTGAATGACGATATCGCCGACCTGCTGCCTGCTGAAGGCGTTCTCATCCAGAAGAAATATCTGGCCGAACTCAAGAAATGGCTGACCGCCGATGAAATCGAGATGGCCATCAGTGAAAAACGACTTTTCTTCCGCACGGGCGACAAGTCGGAAACTTTCACCTTGCCGCTTTCCTATTACCAGTATCCCAATTATTATAACTTCCTCGCCAAGCTGAACGACGACGATGTTTCCAAGCTTCATGTCAATCGCGCCGAGCTGGTGGACGCATTGGGCCGCGTTTCCCTGTTCAACACGGATTCCAACCGTTGCGCCTACTTCACGTTTGGAGAAAGTGAAGTGACCGTGCACTCCCAAGGACAGGATACGGGAGCCGCACGCGAGGCCATCGACGCCACTTACTCCGGCGATCTGGAACGAATCGCCTTTCCTACCAAGAACCTGATCGACATCCTGAACCACTTCAATTCCGAGTCGGTGACCTTTACGCTGACCGGAGGTGAGGCGCCCTGCGGCATCAGCGGCGAAGATGACCCGGATTACAAGGTCATTGTCATGCCCATGATGATTCAGGAAGAGACCTACTACACCGAGGATAACGCTTAAATGAGTTCACAGTACAACGCTGAGAGTATTACGATTCTCGAAGGCCTTGCGGCCGTCCGCAAGCGTCCGGCCATGTACATCGGTTCCACGGATATCCGTGGTTTGCACCACCTTGTCTACGAGGTTATCGACAACTCGATAGATGAGGCCATGGCCGGCCATTGCAACAAGATCAAGGTCACCTTGCACATGGATAACTCGTGCACAGTGTCCGACAACGGTCGCGGCATCCCCGTGGACATTCACCCCAAGGAAGGCGTTCCGGCGCTTCAGGTGGTCATGACCACATTGCACGCTGGCGGTAAGTTCGACAACGATTCCTACAAGGTTTCCGGCGGACTGCACGGCGTGGGTGTATCCTGCGTCAACGCCCTTTCCGAATTCATGGAATCCACGGTAAAGCGCGACGGCAAAAGCTATCGCATGAAGTTCGAACGTGGTGTTCCGGTGACGGAACTGGAGGAAATCGGACCTTGTGATGTCTCTTCCTCGGGAACCACGCAACGTTTCCGTCCTGACGAAAGCATTTTCGAGGTCAACCAGTTCGATTTCGATACGCTCAAGAAGCGTTTCAAGGAACTGGCGTACCTGAACTCCGGTCTTGAAATCGAATTCAAGGACGAACGGAGCGGCGATGTGGAAACATTCCGTTTCGAAGGCGGTATCCGCAGTTATGTCCGCGACCTCAATACCGGGGTCAACACCATCGGTGATATCATCTATGGTGAAGGCGAAGCTGAAAATATCGTGGTGGAATTCGCCATCCAGTACAGCTCGGCCTACAAGGAAAATACTTACACCTTCGCCAACAACATCCGCACAATTGAAGGCGGAACGCACCTGGCCGGTTTCAAAACCGCACTGACAAGGGCCATCAACACCTATATCCAGTCTGCGGACCTGCCCAAGAAGCTTATCAAGCGCCTGACGGGTGATGACGTGCGCGAAGGCATGACCGCCGTCATTTCCATCAAACTGCCGGACCCCCAGTTCGAGGGACAGACCAAGACAAAGCTCGGCAACTCCGAGGCCGCCGGTCTTGTTGCCGGTCTCGTATACGAAAAACTCTGCACCTTCTTTGAGGAGAATCCCAAGGAATCGAGGATGATCATCGAAAAGGTTGTGGATGCTGCCCGGGCTCGTGAAGCTGCCCGCAAGGCTCGTGACCTGGTACGGCGCAAGGGAGCGTTGTCGGACAACTCCCTGCCGGGCAAGCTGGCCGACTGCCAGTCCAAGAACCCCGAAGATTCCGAAATATTCATCGTTGAGGGTGATTCGGCAGGCGGTTCCGCAAAGCAGGGACGTGATCCCAAGCATCAGGCCATTTTGCCGCTGCGAGGCAAAATCCTGAACGTTGAAAAGACCCGTTTCGATAAAATGCTGGCCAACAAGGAAATCCGTGCCATGATCACGGCTTTCGGCATCGGCATCGGCATCGGGAAGGAAGAGGACGAAAAAGATTACGACAAGCTGCGCTATCACAAGATCGTCATCATGACAGACGCCGATGTTGACGGATCACACATTCGTACCTTGTTGCTGACCTTCTTCTTTCGCCAGTACCCGGATGTCATCGATCGCGGTCATTTGTATATTGCCCAGCCGCCGCTTTTCCGTGCGCATAAGGGCAAATTCGAGCGGTTCATCAAAGACGAGAACGAACTGCATGCGTTCCTTCTGGAAAAGGCAGGCAGCGATCTTAAGCTCGAAACACAGAACGGCAAATCGTATGAAGGCACGGAACTTCTCCTGCAACTGGACCGTGTCCGTTTCATCCGCGAGAAATTTGCCGAAGCGGAAAATATGGGAATTCCCGCTTCCCTGTATCAGGTGCTCATGGAATACCCCGAACGTATCCAGTTCACCCATTTCGAACAGAATGATCCTGAAGAATTCAAGCGGGACATGCTGGCAAAGGGATTCAAGGTGGATATTGTCATTGAGCGCGATAACGAGCTTGAAAAAGACCGTACCTACCTGATCTTTGAAAACGACAACGGACACCGTACCCGGTTGGCCATGGAGTTCTTCTATTCCAAGCTGTACAAGCAGGGATACCAGAGCTTTGTGGACATGCGCGAGGACTGCGGCGAATTCTCGTTCAAACTCGTCGTCAAGGATGAAACATCTGAAATAAATGGTATTTTCGCCCTGTATGACGCAGTGATTGAGGAAGCCCACCGCGGTTGGCAGATTCAGCGCTACAAAGGTCTGGGTGAAATGAACCCGGATCAGCTCTGGGAAACCACCATGGACCCGGAAAAGCGGTCCATGCTGAAAGTGACCATCGATGATGCGGCCAACGCCAACGATATCTTCATGGATCTCATGGGAGACAATGTCGAACCGCGCCGGGCATTTATTGAGCGCAATGCACTTATGGTGCAGGAGTTGGATATTTAGGGTTTTTTACGGACTGGAAATTTGGTCCGATTTTCCGGCGTGCCCATAAATCTGCCGGAATCTGTGAATTGAATAGAAAATTGTTACGGCAGAATCCGTTTTGCGCGGATTCGTGCCGAAACGCTTTGGAAGATACTTCGGAACGCAGGATCTTTTTTCCTGCTCCGAACTGCCGGAGGCAAATGAATGAGTAGTCAGATTTCCATCGAGAGCGAACTCAAGAAAAGTTATCTCGAGTATTCGCTGAGCGTCATCATCGGGCGTGCCATTCCGGATGTGCGTGACGGGCTCAAGCCTGTTCACCGTCGCATCCTGTTCGCCATGCATGATCTCGGCAACTCCTACAACCGCGCCTACAAGAAATCCGCACGCGTGGTCGGTGACGTCATCGGTAAATATCACCCGCATGGCGACTCTGCCGTGTATGATGCATTGGTCCGTCTTGCACAGGATTTTTCCATGCGCGACCCTCTGGTGGACGGACAGGGTAACTTCGGTTCCATTGACGGCGACGCCGCAGCGGCAATGCGTTACACGGAAGTGCGTATGGCCAGGCTTGCCAGCGAATTTTTGATGGACATTGAAAAACAGACCGTTGATTTTCGTCCCAACTACGACAACACGTTGAACGAACCCGAGGTTTTGCCCACCAAGGTGCCGAACCTGTTGCTCAACGGTACTGCGGGTATCGCGGTCGGTATGGCCACAAACATCCCGCCGCACAACCTTGGCGAGCTGGTAGACGGAACCGTTCACCTGCTGGACAACCCGGAATGCTCGATCGCCGATCTCATGACTTTCATCAAGGGACCGGACTTCCCGACCGGAGCCACCATTTTCGGCGGACAGGGACTTATCGATGCCTACACCACCGGCCGCGGCTCCATTAAAATCCGTGGTGTCATGGAAGTCGAGGAACGCAAGGGCAATCGTGAATCCATTGTGGTTCGGGAAATTCCTTACGCGGTCAACAAGTCCACCCTGGTGGAGAAAATAGCCCATCTGGTCAACGAGAAGAAGATCGAAGGCATTACAGACCTGCGCGACGAATCCGACCGTAACGGTATCCGGATTGTCATGGACCTCAAGCGCGGCGCCATTGCCGACATCATCATCAACTCGCTGTACAAGTTCACGCCGCTGGAAACCAGCTTCGGCATCAACATGATGGCCGTTGTCGGCAACCGGCCCATGCTCCTGAACCTCAAGGAAGTGCTGAACTGCTTCCTGGACCACAGGCGCGAAGTCATTATCCGGCGCACGAAATTCGATTTGGACAAGGCTGAACGCCGTGTTCATATTCTCGAAGGTTTGCGCATTGCCGTGGACAACATCGACGAAGTGGTCAAAATCATCCGGGCGTCCGCTTCGGCACCGGAAGCCAAGGCCAACCTCATGGAACGCTTTGAGCTTTCCGAGGTGCAGGCCCAGGCTATCTTGGACATGCGTTTGCAGCGCCTGACCGGTCTGGAACGCGACAAGCTCATAGAAGAGTACAAGGAACTGCTCAAGCGTATCGAATACTTCCGCTCCATTCTCGACAACGAAGAGGTGCTCAAGGGCGTTATTCGCGACGAATTGAGCGAAGTTCGCAAGATCTACGCTACGGAACGCAAGAGTGAGCTTTTGAAGCACGACTTGGACAGCATCGACATTGAAGATCTTATTGCCGATGACGAAACGGTCATCACGCTGTCCCGCCGCGGATACATCAAGCGTACGCCGCTGACCAACTATCAGGCGCAACGTCGTGGCGGAAAGGGTATCGCAGGCGTTCAGACGGGTGACGGCGACTTTATCCACACCTTTATGCTGACCACCAACCACAAGTGGTTGCTGCTGTTCACCAACCTTGGAAAAATGTTCAAGATCAAGGCGCATCAGGTTCCCGAAGGCAGCCGTTATGCCAAGGGAGCGCATATTGCCAACCTGCTGCCGCTGGACAAGGATGAACATATCGCAACGGCCATGAGCCTTCAGGAACTGTCTGAAGACAGGTTCTTCCTGTTTGTGACCAAGCGCGGGATGATCAAGCGTTCCAGCATGGATCTGTACCAGAATTGCCGGACCACCGGTATTCGTTCCGTGAACCTCAAGGAAGGCGACGAACTCATGACAGTGCAGGAAGTGAATCCGGATGCGGATTGCATTCTTGCCACGCAAAAGGGTACGGCTATCCGCTTCAATATCCGCGATGCGAGACCCATGGGCAGGGCGACTGCCGGGGTCAAGGGCATTTCGCTCCGGGGCGAAGATGAGGTTGTGGCTTGTGTTACGACCAGCGATGCCGAACGGTTCGAACTGCTGACCGTTTCCGAGGGAGGATTCGGCAAGCGCACCAACATCGACCAGTACCGGGTGCAGTCGCGCGGCGGCAAGGGCATATTGAATATGCGCCTGACCGACAAGACCGGCGACGTGTTGGGAGCACGCCTGGTAAACGACACCGACGACATCATCCTGCTGACTTCCGGTAACAAGATCATCCGCATGAACGTCAGCGAAATATCCCTGACCCGTGGACGTGCTACACAGGGGGTACGACTGGTTCGCATGGATAGTGACGTTGCCGTGGCAGGATTTGATCTTGTCATGGATCAGGAAATGTCGAAGGACGAAGAAGAGTAATGAATGCACTCAAGGTGCTGCTGCTGGCCACAGTAATGCTGTGGTGTGTTTCGTGCGGGGGGCAGGAGATTGACAAAGACCTGAAAACCGCACGGGAGCAGTATTCGCAGGGATTCTACCTTCAGTCGGAAACCGGCTATGAACGGTATCTGCAAGCCCATACTCAAGGGAAATTCCGCAAGGAAGCCTGGAAGCGTCTTCTGGAGATAGCTCTTGACGTCAAGGGCGATTTGAAGCGGGCTGCGGCCTTGTTGGAAGCCATGAGCCTTGAGCAAAGCGGCAACAAGCTTGAAACCTGGAAAATAATGTACCAGCTGGGGGATATTTACCTCCAGCTGGGTAAACGTTCCAAGGCTGTAGAATCGCTGGAAAAGGCTTTGATGCTTGCTGATGGCAAGCCGGAATGGATTGTGAAGACACAGTTACGACTTGCCCGCATATACCGCTTGCAGGGTAACTATGATCTTGTTCTGGAAGCCCTGAATAACTGTGCTGATTGCGCTTCGTCAGATGATGATAAGGCTTCCTGTCTGTACGAATTCGCTCAAAGCTATAGCCTGATCAATAATTGGACGCAGGTGCGCAAGGCCTTGAACGAGCTTTTGGAGCTCAAGAATATCGATCAGGAAAAGAGGGCGTTGGCAATTTTCCTGTTGGCGGAAGCCTATGAATATGACCATGACAAGGAAAAGGCCAAATCGCTGCTTAAATCGATTTTGAAGACATATCCCAACCCCAAGGTCGTGGAAGCTCGGCTTCGTGCTCTTGAGGGAAAAAAGAAGCCTTAAACCGGCTGGATGTGAAATCAGGTCGATACTTGCACCACATACCGAATACAAAAAGGCTCCGGACAGATTTTCCGGAGCCTTTTTGTGTCTTGTGTATGGTGCAGGTTATTCGTGCCTCAGGATATCTCCGGGCTGGCATTCCAGAATCCTGCATATTGCTTCCAGTGTGCTGAAGCGTATGGCTTTTGCCTTTCCCGTTTTAAGAATGGACAGGTTTTGCGCGGTGATACCTATACCCTCTGCCAGTTCCTTGGAACTCATTTTACGTTTGGCCAGCATCACGTCGAGATCTATGACTATCGGCACTGCTTTCTCCGTGTTTTACCGTATCCCGGAATTTTATACCGTCAGGGCCTGTTCTTCCTGGAGTTTTCGCCCCTGATCCATGATGCGTGAGATGACCAGTATCATGATGCCGGCGACAATCATGGTGATGTTGGTGTCGTTCATGCCAAAGGAAATAACATGTTGGCCCTTGGGGTTCGTAGCCGTAAGAATCAGTGATATCAATGCATCTTCCGGGAAATGCAGAATCTGCATGATAATGAGTCCCAAGGCGGTGGAACGGTAACATTTCACGTTTTCACGGCAAAAGATCATACCTTTGCCGTAATAACCGAAGAGACGGTAAAGCGAGTGAAAAATATACATGAGGGCGGCTCCGGGCAACATGGTGGCGCCAAAACATGCCAACCGCTGCCAGAGAACTGGTTCGTGTTGAATGTTCAGATTTTGTATGTTCAGGGAAAAATCCAGAACCGGATTGGGATCGGCCCCTTTGAAAGTCATAGCTAACCATGTGACCAGCAGGAACACCGGATACGCAAAAAAAAGAAATCGAAAGAGAATCTCGAATCGTCTGCTTGGTTTTTGAATAGTATCCATAAAATACCTCCTCGCAGGATGTTTTCTATGTTTAAGAATAAAAAATGATTGTTTGTCAATAAAAAAATACTGTTTATTGGTATCGAATTCATCTTTAGAACTCTAATGGTTTTGACAGGCAGAGCAAAAAGGATCAATGTCAAAATAGGGTAGGTTCAACAGGGAAGGGCGAACCGTGAACAATACGTTATTACCACCAACGGTCGGATCGTTGGCGATAGGCATCGCAATTTTTGCGTTTTGGTTGCACGCAGTGCAGGCTTTCGGTTCGGCTTGCCAGAGTGTGTTATTGGTCAATTCTTATAGTACACGTTTTCAGTGGAGCGTGGATATTTCACGATCCGTTTTCGACACCATTACCAATGGTAACGGCTGCACGGAAGTAGTAACCGAATACCTTGACACGAAACGCCATTCTTCCCCCGAATATTACCAAAGCGTCGCCCGCATGTTCGCGCGGAAATATGATGACGAGCATTTCGACGCTATTGTTACTACAGACGATAACGCGGCAAAGTTCGTCCTCGGCATACGGAACAGCCTTTTTTCGGGAGTTCCTGTGGTTTTTTGCGGAGTCAATGACCTGAATCTCGACAGAAAATTTGATCTGGCCAACACTACAGGAGTTTTTGAACAGAGCGACATCAGCAAGACTGTAGCGATTGCCATAACCCAGAATCCTGCTGTCAGAACCATCTACGTTATCAATGATTACACAGCATCCGGAGAGGCTAATCAGATTCAGTTGCACACTGTCATGAAGCAGTTTCGTTCAAAGGTCGATTTCGTGATGCTGCGTGATTTCAACATGAAGGAATTACTGGAACGATTAGCAACTCTTCCGAAAGACAGCATTGTTCTTTTGCTGAGTTTTGCCCGAGATAAATCCGGTCAGGCTTTTCCATTCCGTGAAAGTATGGCGAATTTCCGTTCTGTTTGTGAACGTCCCGTGTATGGAATGTGGGATTTCTTCCTGGGGCATGGGATCGTGGGCGGAATGATTACTTCTGCTCGGATACAGGGGCAGAAGGCCGGGAAAATGGCTTTGCGTATTCTCGGCGGGGAGTCAGCTGACTCCATCCCCATGGTACGCAACAGCCCGAATCGATTCATGTTCGACTACAGGGAACTCAAGCGTTTTGGTATCTCCGATAGTCTTGTCCCGGGATCCGGCATCATTGTTCACAAGCCGGAACTATTTTGGGAAAAGTATTTTAATCTTGTTCTGGTAACTGCCATTGTGTTTGTCGTTTTGTGCGGATTGGTTCTGGTCCTTGCTGTGACAATCATTGCCCGGCGAAGAGCGGAAATGGAATTGAATCATATGAATTCCACGCTGGAAGGAATTGTGCATGAACGAACCGAAGAATTGCGCCAACGTAGTCTGGAATTGGAAGGAGCCAACGCCCGACTTCAGAAAATGGATGAACTCAAGACGTCACTCATGAATACGGTTTCCCATGATTTGCGTACCCCGTTGACATCCATTCTTGGATTTGCACTACTTATCCGTAAGGATCTCCAACGATTCTGTATGGGGTCTCATGGGGAATCCTGTGAGCTTCCGGGCATGCAAAGAGTGCTTTCCAATGTGGGAATCATCGTCAAGGAAGGCGACCGCCTGTCCCGACTCATCAACGATTTTCTGGATATGTCACGGCTTGAAGCAGGACACATGCCGTGGGATGACAGGGTGATTGATCCGGTCAAACTGGCGGCTGATGCCATTGAGGCTTCTTCCGGCGCCTTTGAGGAAAATGTAAATGTTCAATTGTTTGCCGATATTTCGGAAACATTGCCGCCTGTCATGGCGGATTATGACCGGTTGCGGCAGGTTTTGGCCAATTTGATAGCCAATGCGCATCGCTTCACGCAACAGGGATCCGTAACGTTGAAAGTCCGTGAACAGGACGGGTATGTGCTGTTTTCCATCTCGGACACAGGCGTGGGTATTCCTGATTCCGATCTGGGCAATGTGTTTGATAAATTCCATCAGGTGAGTGATACGCTGCAAAACAGTGCTGTTCCCAAAGGGTCCGGCATGGGATTGGCCATCAGCAAGGGGATTGTGGAACACTATAAGGGACGCATCTGGGCCGACCACAATCCCGGCGGTGGTGCCGTGGTGATGTTCACCATTCCGGCAGCACAGACGTGATCGCAGGAGAACTATTCAACAAAAAAAGCCCCGGTTTTCCGGGGCTTTTTTTGTTGTATTGCACTTTGGCGTGATTAGAGAATGGGGAGGTATTTGTCCAGCTCGAATTCCGTGACCTGTGTACGGTATTCGTCCCACTCGGCGATTTTGTTTTCCACCAGTGCAGTGTGCAGATGCTCGCCTAGCACGTCCTTCATGAATTTGGATTTTTTCAAAGTCATGGCTGCTTCATACAGGGAACCGGGCAGGGCCTTGATCTTGTTGCGTTTGAGCTGGCGGGTGTTCATTTCGAAGATGTCTTCTTCCACCGGAGCGGCAAGGGTATAATTTTCGTCCATGCCCCTGAGCCCTGCAGCCAGCATGACGGCAAAGCACAGATACGGGTTGGCGGCCGGGTCCGGGCAACGCAGTTCCATGCGGGTGGCTGCTTCCTTGCCCGGTTTGTACATGGGCACACGGACCAGCGCCGAGCGGTTGCGGCGTGCCCACGCCATGTAGACAGGGGCTTCATAGCCCGGGACAAGGCGCTTGTAGGAGTTGACCCACTGGTTGGTCACGCAGACGAATTCGGGAGCGTGTTTCAGAATACCGGCAATGTAACTCTTGCCTTCGGAAGAAAGGTGGTATTGGTCCGAAGCGTCGTAGAATACGTTCTTGCCGTTTTTGAACAGGGACTGGTGAACATGCATGCCGGAGCCGTTTTCACCGAAGATGGGCTTGGGCATGAAGGTGGCATAACAACCGTGCTTGCGGGCCGTTTCCTTGACCACCACGCGGTAGGTCATGGCCGTGTCCGCCATGCGCAGGCCTTCGTCGTAGCGCAGGTCTATCTCATGCTGGGAAGGTGCTACCTCGTGGTGCGAGTATTCGACCTTCATTCCCATGGACTCCAGGGCAAAGATGATGTCGCGGCGGATGTTGTTGCCCAGATCCAGCGGAGGAGCGTCAAAGTAGCCGCCACGGTCCAGAATTTCCGTGTCCTGATCGTCGGCAAAGGTGAAGAATTCGAGTTCGGGACCGACGTAATAGGTGAAACCCTTTTCTGCGGCCTGTGCGATGACTTTTTTCAGGATGTAGCGGGAGTCTGCGGCAAAGGGAGTTCCATCCGGGTTGACCACATCGCAGAACATGCGTGCCACAGGGCGTTCCGTTGGCCGCCATGAGCATATCTGGAACGTGGTGGGGTCGGGCATGGCGACCATGTCGGACTCGTCAATGCGGCAGAATCCGAGAATGGAAGAACCGTCGAATCCCATACCTTCTTCAAAAGAGGCTTCCAGCTCGTTGGGCGTGATCTGGAAGGATTTCAGAGTTCCGAGAATATCGACAAACCAGTACTGAATGAAACTGACGTTGTAGTCCTTGACGGCTTTGAGAACGTCGTCCGCGTTTTTGCAATTGAAAACGGGGATGTCCATGGGATTCCTCCAATTGTTTGGTGGTTTCGGTCTTGCAGCCTTTATGAACCCGGTTGAAAATACAAACCGTGTGCCAATAAAAATAGTTATTTTGATTTCAGGATATTAAATGCAAGTTTGATTTGTGTCACCTATTAAAAATACTGTATTTTTACGATAAATGTTAAAAAAAACTAATATGCTGCAATTTTGATAACAATTATGTTAATACTGCTAGCACCAAAGAGCAAAACACCATTTTTTTGCCACATATTTTGGGCAAAGTGTATGAAAAAATAACACAGAGGCAGAATTCCGTTGCCGGGTTAGCGTATACGCCTATTTTTTTTGATTGTGAAAAAAATCACTACTAGGTTATCCCACATTCAATGAGCAGAGGTTATTCCTTATAGTATTCGTGTATTTTTTAACAATACTTGTCTTTCCTTCTTTCTGTTGTATAGGGCCGGTAAGGGAGTTTTTTTTGCCGAAAAATCGGTGTGCCCTTGGTTTTTCGACGTGGCCACCATATGCTGTTGGAGAGGAGAGCCCATATGAGCATCAAATACAAGATTTTCATTCCCATCGTGCCCTTGGTGCTGGTGGTCGGCTTTGTTGGTTATTTCTTGCTGACTGGTCAGTTTGACGACCTTCGCTACTCTGTCGCCGACATGATGGTGGGCAACACTGCAGAAAAGTTGGCCTTGAACACGGAGAGTGCGTCCATCCGCGCCCAGGAGGAAGCTGCATTGTTCAGCCGCATGGCGGTTGTGCAGCGTGCCTACGAATTGGCGGCATCCGGAGATATGGACAATGAAAGCGATTCCTCAGCCCAACAGGCGCGCGAGTTGCTTCGTGCGGAACTCAAGCCCGTATTGGAAGGCTATGCCGCTACCACCGGGAAGAAACTCAAGTTGCATTTTCATATGCCCAATGGCCGCAGTCTGGTGCGCATGTGGCGAGCAAAGCAGGCCAAACGCAACGGCAAGTGGGTGGATATTTCTGACGATATTTCCGGATTTCGTCAGACAGTTATCGACGTAAACCGGGATGGCAAGTCCCGCCGAGGCGTGGAACCAGGGAGAGGAGGATTTGCCATTCGCGGATTGGCTCCTGTCGTTTCTCCTGAAGGAAAACATCTCGGATCCGTGGAAGTGCTCAAGAGTTACGACGATGTTTTTCGATTTTTCGAGGAAGAAGACAACAAGTTCTTCACCCTGTACATGGACGCCAAACTTTTGCCTACGACCACCAAGTTGCAGGATCCCGCGAAAAATCCGGTGCTGGACAACAAATTTGTACGCGTAGCCGGGAAAAAGAGTGACCTTCTGGACAGGATAGTCACTTCGGCAACCCTCGATCGAGGAATGAAAGAACGGACCATGACCGTTTCCGGCAACCATGCCATCGCCTACGTGCCGGTGAAGGATTACAAGGGCGAACCTATTGGCGTTATTGTGGTTGCAGATGATATTTCCCTGCAAAACAGCATTATCAGCAGCGCCACCATGTTGGTACTCGGAATATTCCTTTGCGCTGTTCTCCTTCCGGCCATTGCCGTTTTCGCTGTCCTGCCTTTTGCCATTTTCAAGCCTTTGTCCCGTATACGGACCTTTGCGGCCGAGGTTGCCCGAGGCAATCTTGAAGCCACTTCCAATGTGAACACCAGAGACGAGATCGGTGAAATCGCGGCTTCGGTGGAACAGATACCCAAAAGCATTGCTGCGTTGATTGCCGAATGCGAAGGAACGGCCGCCAAGGTTCGAACCGGTGAGATGACGGCGAGGGGCAATGTTTCGAAATATGACGGCGCCTTTGCCGAGTTGGTACAGGGGGTCAATGGCCTGGCCAACACCTTTACAGCCATATTCGACGCCATGCCGTTTCCCCTTTTCACTGTAAACAGGGATTCGACATTGCTCTATGCCAACAAATCCACTGCCGCTTGTGCCGGAAAGAGCGCTTCCTCACTTGTCGGTGTAAAGTGCAGCGAAGCATTTAAGTCAGGAAATTGCGACACTTCACAATGGGCCTGTGAACGGGCTATGGCTTCTCTGAAGGGTGAAAGCGGAACAAGTTCCGTGGAATCGGTTCACGGCACCATGGAAGTTGCCAACCACGCCATTCCTTTTTTTGATGACGAGGGACGAGCTGCTGGCGCTTTGGAAATTGTGGTGGACCAGACGCAGATTATGGAATCGCGGCGGAAGATGTTGCGCATTGCCACAGAGGCGAAGCAGCTTTCCGAACGCATGACAGCGGCTTCCGACGAACTTTCCGAGCGGGTTCAGGGGGCGAACGATGGAGCTGTGCGTCAGGGCCGGAGAACCACGGAAGCCGCTACAGCCATGGAAGAAATGAACGTTACGGTCATGGAAGTGGCTAAAAATTCCAGTTTGGCTGCTGAAAATGCCGAAGCCACGAGGAATCAGGCTCAGGACGGTCGTACAAAGGTCGACGAGGTCGTTTCCGCAGTCAACGAGGTGGAAAAGCTTGCCGAAGTGCTCCAAGGCAATATGCGCGAACTTGGAAGTCAGGCGGACGGCATTGGACAAGTCATGACGGTCATCACGGATATAGCGGACCAGACTAACCTTCTGGCTTTGAACGCAGCCATTGAAGCGGCACGCGCAGGCGAGGCCGGGCGTGGTTTTGCGGTTGTTGCGGACGAAGTGCGCAAGCTTGCGGAAAAGACCATGGTGGCGACCAAGGAAGTGGGTGACGCCATTAACGCCATTCAGGGAGTGACCGAGCGAAATGTGGTTCAGACGGAAAAAGCTGCCGAAGTGGTGAACAATTGCACGGATCTGTCCCATGCCGCCGGGAGTTCGTTGCAGGAGATCGTCAGTCTTGCCGAAGGAATGGCTGACCAGGTCCGGGGTATTGCCACGGCAGCAGAAGAACAGTCCGCCGCTACCGAGCAGGTGACGCGCTCCACTGACGAAATCAACCAGATATCCGAGGAAACCATGGAAACCATGAGTCAGTCTGCCGAGGCCTGCGTTGAACTTTCCCGTATTGCCGGGGAACTCAATGCCCTGATTGCGGATTTGAATTCCGATTCCGAATAACTAAACGGGTAGTAACAAGAATATGGCCCGATCCGCTTTGAGCGGATCGGGCCTTTTTATTAGGCGGGAGTGACGATGGAATGGACGGTGCGGGTTAATTCCTGCTCGCCTTTGGCTGCGTATGTTTCATACAGGCCCATGATGGTTGCCTGTGAGAAAACATAGTTTCTCAGGCTGTTGAATCCTTTGGTATCGTTGGACTTGATGCCGTAATCCCGCTCGGCAATCTGTTTCATGACCGGGATGGTCCACTGGGCTGCGGGGACGGTCAGAATCCAGTCATGGTCGCCGAGGTGGCACACAAAACCTTCCTGACGGCGGGGGAGTGGCAGTGTTTTACCACCTGTTTCCAAAAGACCGCGTTTGACCGGATCGACACCGGCGATGATGGATGCGGCCGTAATCCAGCCGACAACCTTGGCTTCGTCCTCCGGAGTTCGGGGGTGGTTGTGGGCACAGGCCTGTGCAATACAGACTTCCGCTGGCAACCCGCGCACAATGGACTCCGCCACGCCCAGCGGATGGTGTTCGCCGGTTCCGGCCAGTTTCATTTCACCCCGCGATTCGCCGTCCTTGTGCCATTGGAATACCCACGGCTTGTGAAGGTCGTGCAGAAGCTGGGAGGCGATAACCACATCACGGTCAAGCAAATAGTCGTAAACCTCCCGGTAGCCCTCATACAAGGCCATGGAAACGCGTGTGTTCAGGTCGGTATGAGTGATCAGTCCGCCCGGATAGGCATGGTGGCTACCGTATCCGCTGCCCGGTGCTGAATAAAACGGCTGTGGTGCTGCACTGGGTGATTTGGACGGGGGCAGGAAATCATTGAGGGCGATGTCCTTCAGCAATCCTTTGGCGGTTAATTCTTTCCAGATTTCCTTTTTTTCCGAAGAACCGATTCGTTTCATGAGCGTAGGCGCTGGCTTGGTCATGATTTCAAGCACGGTATTGCGGATTTTCGGATTGCGGATTTTGTTGGCAGAAGCATGCAGGCTGTCCCAGCCGCTCATGACCAGACCGGAGTTTTCCGCCATGGTTTTCGGATCCATTGCGCGGACTTCGTCTATTGTGATGCGGGTATAGGCGGCCTGGGCCTTGTTCGGCATCGCACTAACGGCGGCTACGGCACCGGCGGCAAGACCGAGGCGAAGAAAATCTCTGCGTTCCATCTGTGACATTGGTTCTCTCCTTGAATTGGCTTTTTATTCGCACGAGTGCGTCAAACACCTCGGGAGAATATAATGTCTCTTATTACAGATGGTTACGGTTTTGAGACAGGTCTGCGATTACTGGTTGTATTTTGGTTACGAAGAAGAGAGCCTGAAAACAGGCCCGGGCTTTAACTTTAATGAATTACAAAAGACTACAACGTGTTTCTCCAATGGTTTTGAAAGCCCTTTATGAGGGGCATTGTATTTGGAATATGGTGCTGTATCTGTTTTCGGAAGACTGGGGATACTTAAAAACGTTTCAAAACGAGAAATGAAACAGCTTTGCCCGTTCTACAACATAGAACGGGCAAAGCTCTCATACAATTAAAGTGGACAGATCGGGATAGATTTAGAGAGGAATGACCGCCACACGGTTTTTGACCTTTTGAGTCACCTTTTGGATTGCAGTGGGCAGTTCGGCGCCCTGCAAAGTGGAAAGAACCGAGGCCTCGGTGAGATCTGTTGATGAAGGCCAACCAGTGCCCCGGTCAAGAACCTTCAGGACGCTTTGGATTCTCGATTCCATGTCAGATCCATCTATTTCTTTTGTATATTCAGTATATTGAAGGCTCCCTTTCCCGCCGCTTGATAGATCGATGTCCATGCAGACCTCGGACATATCATCGTGTGTAACGGTGAAGGATGTCACTGTGGTTATGCAGTCGGTAAGATCACTTTCGCCGGAAGGAAGCAGGCTTTTTTTGAAGGTTTGATTGTCATCATAGAGAGAAACGGCAAAAGTACCCGTATATGTGCCACTTTCTCCGGTAAAGGATGCCTGCAGCGTCGTACCGGCTTCCATAGCGCGAGGAAAGCGAATTTGTTTGTCCAACTTCATGTTGTTTGAGCCTTCAAGGCTAATATTTCCACAATAATAGATATAGTTGTCGTCAAAGTAATAAATATCGGCTTCTTCGATTTTCCAAGTGCTTGTACCACTATCATAGTGGGAGTAAATATGGGCTATGCAGTCTTTGGAAAGGCCGGTATTGGTGAATGGGAAGCAAATAGTCATGTCGCCGGGAGAATTATAGCTGATGGGAGTTGCATTTTTCGTCGGCAGTTCGCATTCCCCAAAATCCGACTGGCGCCAGTATATGTTCGTTCTGATGTCTCCACCGCTTGTGGTAGTGAAGGCAGTATAATAGGGCCAATCATAGGATTGCGCCATTGCAGTGGTTACAAATAGAGCCAGTAATGCCAGTGTTAACGTAACGGTCTTCATTTTCCTCTCCCTCGGTTGTTTATTGAATTCTCCAGACGATTATTCTCAATAATTCTTTCTGATCATGAATAGGATTTTACACTTCTGTAAAATTTCAGGAAAATCAACTTCAATTACTCCTGCTAGATATACTTTGTCCAGTATTTATAGAGATATGTGTTTAGTGTATAGGAATAATTTTAACTTTGGTTATTTGCATAATGCAGAGAATAAAAAAGGAGTATTGTTGCAATATTAAATATGCAATATTCAATGTTGTTCTTTTGTGAAGGGGAAAACTGTTTGTTGAAAACAAAAGAGGTTTTGTATGTGATAAAGGCTGATTGATGGTGTTTCTACACCCGAAAGGGTGTTGGAAAATGGTTTTGGAAGGTGGGGTTTGTGGAGGGAACCTTTTGCAAAAGGTTCCCTCCACAAAAGTATTACTTATCCGATCAGTTCTGCGCCGGCTTCCAGCGCTTTTGCGTTTGAAGGGATGAGTTTGTGGTAATGCGCGGAGATGACGTTGGGCAGGCTGTCGATGACGGCCTTGAGCGGGATGATGCCCGTAGCCTGAACATAGGCGCCGAGCGCCACCATGTTGGCCATGCGGGTGTTTCCAAGCTTGTCCGCTATGTCATTGCAGGGAACGGCGTGGCACTCCACGCGCTCCTTGTCCGCCAGCTCCATGTCGATGAGCGACGAGTTGATAATGTTGACGCAGCCGTCCTGAAGCCTCGGCTGGAACTTGTCCAGACTGGGGCGGTTCATGATGATCAGACTGGTTGGCCTGCGAATGATGGGCGAGCCGATTTCCTCTTCGGAAAGGACCACCGTGCAGTTGGCGGTTCCGCCACGCATTTCCGGTCCGTAAACCGGAATATAGGTGACGTTCAGGTTGTCCTTCATACCTGCGTAGGCAAGCAGGTTGCCAATGAGCATGACACCCTGTCCACCGAATCCGGCAATGATTGCATCGAGATGGCGAGCCATTAGCATTCACCTCCCTCTTCGGTCACATCCTTGAACACGCCGAGCGGGAAGTACGGGATCATTGCGTCGGCAATGCGCTCGTTGGCTTTGAGGGGCGTCATTTTCCAGTTTGTCGGACAGGCGGAGAGCAGTTCCACGAAGCCGAAGCCACGGTCTTCCAACTGGCATTGGAACGCCTTGCGTATGTATTTCTTGGCCGTGCGGATGTTCTTGACGGAATCAAGCGAGGCGCGCCCGGCAAATGCGGTTCCGCCCAATCCTGCGATGATTTCCGTCATGCGGATGGGCGCACCCTCGCGCTCAAGGCAGCGTCCTTCCGGGCAGGTGGTCGTCTTCTGACCTATGAGCGTTGTCGGAGCCATCTGGCCGCCGGTCATGCCGTAAACCGTGTTGTTCACAAAGACTACGGCAATTCGCTCGCCACGGTTGGCGGCGTGCAGAATCTCGGCCATGCCGATGGAAGCCAGATCGCCGTCACCCTGATAGGCGAACACAAACTTGTCGTTGCGTGCGGCCTTTACGCCCGTGGCAACTGCCGGAGCGCGTCCATGAGGCGCTTCCACGGCGTCCACATTCAAATAGTTGTAGAGAAAAACCGAGCAGCCGATGGAAGTGACCAGCAGGGTCTTTTCCACTACGTCCAGTTCTTCGAGCAGTTCGGCCACCAGCCGGTGGGCAACGCCGTGATGGCAGCCCGGGCAATAGTGGGTCGGCCTGTCAATAACGGCCTGGGGACGGTCGAAAACGAGCTTTTCGTTCATTTCGGACATTTATTTACCCTCCAGGCATTTGAGGACCGGTCCCTCGATATCTTCGGGAACGGGCAGGTTGCCGGGGAAGATCGGTGCGAACTCCGAGTCGGCAACCGTGCGGATGGCAAGGCGGACATCGTCCACCATCTGGCCCAGATTGTGTTCGATAGTCAGGAAGCGCTTGCCTTGCCTGGCCAGCGCCAGCAACGGTTCGCTCGGAAACGGATACAGGGTGATGGGACGGAACAGGCCGACCTTTTTACCCTGCGCACGCAAAGAGCGTACGGCGGATTTGGCTATGCGGCCGATGGAGCCGTAAGCGCAGACCACGAGTTCCGCGTCTTCTGTTTCGAACTCCTCGTACTCCACGTACGACTGCATGTCGTCATACTTGGTCTGCAAGGTCCGGTTTTGCTCGGCCAGTGCGCCTTCTTCGAGGAACAGGGACTTGATGAGTCTTTTTTCGCGCTTGTCCGCGCCGGTCAAGGACCAATCCCGTCCGGCCTCGTCGTCTATGTTTTCAGGCTGCCACGGTATGATGGCTTCCTTCATCTGGCCAAGGATGGCGTCGCCCAGAATCATGACCGGGTTGCGATACTTGAAGGTCAGATCAAAGGCCTTGATGGTCAGGTCGTATGCTTCCTGCCCGGTGGAGGGAGCCAGCACCAGCAGACGATAGTCGCCGTGACCGCCGCCCCGGGTTGACTGGTAGTAGTCGCCCTGTGCCGGGCCGATGTCGCCAAGACCTGGTCCCCCACGGTTCATGTTCACGATAACCGCGGGAATTTCGGAGCCGGCCATATAGGATATGGCTTCCTGCTTCAGGGAAATACCCGGACTGGATGATGACGTCATGGCCCGGATACCACAAGCCCCTGCGCCCAGAAGCATGTTGGCCGCAGCCACCTCGGATTCCGCCTGCACGAAGCGGCCGCCCGCCTTGGGCATTTCCGCCGACAGGAATTCGGGTATTTCGTTCTGGGGGGTAATGGGATAGCCGAAGAAACATTTGCAGTGCGCTGCCAGCGCGCCGCGTGCAACGGCTTCGTTACCCTTGACGAAGATTCTTTCAGGTTGTTTGGTCATTAAGCGGCCCCTTTGTTTTTCTTAGGGGTTTTGTAGACCTTGATGGCCAGATCCGGACAAATCAATGCACAGGACGTGCATCCCAAGCATTTTTCCATGTCCGGTCCCGGAACCTCAGCGACCTTGTAGCCGCTTTGGTTGAACCGGTCGGACTGCACGATGATCTGGGTCGGACAAACAGTTGTACAGAGCAGACAGCCCTTGCACCTGTCCTCCTGGATCACGATTCGCGACATATGCGTCTCCTGGTTGCTGTGTGGGAGTATGTTGCAGGCGGCTCAGCGTATGAGCATTGAGTCCCCGTAAGAGAAGAACCGGAATCCGTTCCTGAGCGCTGTCGAGTAGGCGTCCAGTATCCTCTCCCTTCCAGCCAGTGCGGACACCATAATAATTAGCGAGCTCTCTGGCAAATGGAAGTTCGTTAAAAGTGCGTCAACCACGCGGAATTCGTAACCCGGATAGATGAAAATATCGGTTTCGCCGACAAACGGTTCTATATTTTTGCATTGCGCAAACATGCCTTCCAGCGTGCGCGCGCTGGTGGTGCCCACGGCCACCACGGGTCGTCCTTCGGCCTTGGCCTTTTTGATGGCGATTACCGTGGCTTCAGGCACTTCGATGTATTCGTGGTGCATGGCATGGTCACGAATGTCCGGGCAACGCACCGGGCTGAAGGTTCCGTATCCCACATAGAGCGTAACCTCAGCCCATGAAAAATTTTTTTCCGCAAGGCGTTTCTTGATTTCGGAGGTAAAATGCAGGCCCGCAGTGGGAGCGGCGACGGATCCAGCCTTTTCCTCGTTGGCGTACACGGTTTGGTAACGCTCGGCGTCTTCTTCCGTGTCCGGGCGGTGGATGTAAGGCGGCAGAGGCAAATGACCAGTGCTGCGAACCAGATCCACCAACCGGCCGCGCCAGCGCAGTGTGACGATCCACTTGCCGAATTCACCGCGTTCTTGGAGGATCACACGCAAATCGTCCAGGATGGTTATCTCCGCCCCCTGGCGAGGAGGCTTGGAGGCCCGAAGCAGGCCTTCCACACGCGCTTCCTGCCAACCGTTTTTTTCTTCGGGTGTGATCAACGGCAGGGGAGTGAGCAATAGAAATTCAATTTTGCCGCCAGTGGGTTTGGTGCCGAACATACGCGCCGGGATGACCTTGGAGTTGTTGGCCACAAGCAAGGCGTTTTCTGGCAGGGCATCCACTATATCGGTAAAATGGCGCAAGGAAATGGTATCGTCTTTTCGGTCAAGAACCAGCAGTCGCGAACCGTCCCGCTTGTCTGCAGGTTGCTGGGCTATATTTTCCTCGGGCAATTCGTAGAAATAACTGTCCAGCCTGAAGTCGGCCGGAACAGATGATGTGCTCGCATTATGCATGGCGCGGATGGTACGGCCTTGTTTCCCACAACGCAAGCATGGTTTTATGCAGATTTCATTCCGTTGATTTTTCATAAAAACAACAGATTAGGGCCGTATTTTCTCTTTTTCATGCCGCAGATCCTTCCCGCGGCCGTACAATGCCGAATATGGTGGCAGGTGTTAACTTTGCAAAGCGTGAGAAATGGTAAACTTATTCCAAGAATTTCAGATAAATACGTTTTTCGTGTTTTGGAGTGCGCTAATGGCTTGATATTGCCGCATATCGTGGTATTTCATACAGTCATGAACTTGTTGACCGTGGCCGACATAGCCAAAAATACGCGAATCCCCGCGCCTACGGCGCGGCGATACGCTTCGTTGTTCAAGGATTTTTTGGACGGGCGCAAGGTTGGTCGTGTCACCAAGTACCCTGAGTCGTCCATTTCCGTGTTTGAGCGGATTTCTTCTTTGTATGCCGAAGGGCGGGTCACTCATGAGATTGAGGAAATTCTTCATTCAGAGTTGCATCGTACCATCGACGTTGACCATGTAGCCCCGCCTTCTGCTTCGCAGGAGGACATGACTCACGAATTGGCGGGAGTATTCAAGGGCATGATGGGCAAGGTCGCGGACTGTATGGCGGTTATCGCGGACCAGAAGTCCATGATCGAGCGCCAGAATGAAGACATCCAACGTCTCAAGACCGCTTTTGTCATGCTGGCACGTAGCCAGAAGAAGCTCAAGGAGCTTCCCCAATCAGGTGTGGGTGCTGTTGCCGAGGAATTGGTGAGCAAAACCCGCGAGCTGCAGCAAAAGGACGAGGAACTTGAGGAAATGGCACTTGGCCTTTCCTTTGACACCTCAGACATCAAGGTCAAGCTCCAGATCCTGGAAAACGAGCTGGTTCGGCTCCGGAAGGATCGTCGTGAAATGGAAAAATATCTTCAGGACAAAATTCAGCGGCTCAAGGAAACAGCCAAATAGTATTCAGGAGGGTTCCAATGCGTTTTCTCTTTCAGACCGCGGCAGTAATTTGCCTGTGTTTCGTTCTTGGAGCGTGCACTGCCTCTACAGCTTCCACTCATACGGAACAGCCTGTATCCGGTTCTTCCCAGAACTATGACAATCTCAATTATTACTACGAATTCGACGACATCCTCATCCCCAAGGAGCTGGATTTCCAAGCTGGCGATTCCTATACGTTGGACAACCGCAAGTTCCGTGTCGGCATTATGAAATTTACCGGCCGCGTCGAAATTCCTGATCTGTTGCAGTTTTTCATCAACAATATGACCAAGGACAATTGGGAGAAGACCTCTGCGGTCAAGGGCAAGACTTCCATTCTTTCCTTTGAAAAGTTCAACAAGAGTTGTGTCATTCAGGTGGAAGACACCTTTGCACGCGACACTGTGACAATCATTGCCGTTGAAACCAAGGACGGCAGCAACAGCGAGACCAATTTGGCCAAATAGCATGCAGGAGCATTATCGTTTTGCCGGGTTTATGGGCCGGCGTGTTCATCTTGGAATCTGCGGGAGCATTGCGGCTTTCAAGATGCTCGACTTCATGCGTATTCTGCTTGATGCCGACTGCATGGTTTCCGCCACGCTCACGGATGCGGCTTCACAATTCGTAACTCCGCTTTCCTTTGAAGCGCTTGGTGCTTCGCCTGTCTACGGCTCCATGTTTGATCCCAAATCTGCTGACTCGTTCGGCCATTTGGAGCCGGGTGAGATTGCGGATGTGATGCTTGTGGCTCCGGCAACCGCTTCAACCATGGCGCGGCTCGCCCATGGTTTGGCCGACGATATGCTTTCCTGCCAGGCGTTGGCGTTCAATGGTCCGGTCATTGTTGCCCCGGCCATGAATCCACGCATGTGGAATGCTTCGGCAACGCAACGCAATTGGGCTCTTCTCAAGGAATTGGGCTTCATCACTATTGAACCGCAATCCGGGCTTGTGGCCTGCGGCGAGACTGGCACTGGTCGTTTTGCCGACCTCATCGAACTGCTCCCTGCGGTTTTCAAGGCTCTTTCTCCGCAGGATTTGGCTGGCAAAAAGGTCATGGTCACTCTTGGCCCGACTCGTGAGCCTTGGGATGCAGTACGTTTTTGGTCCAACCCTTCCAGCGGCACCATGGGAGCGTGCGTTGCTGTTGCCGCCTGGCTGCGCGGCGCGGATGTGACTGTTGTCCACGGGCCGGTTTCCCTTGATTTTCATTCCGGCATCAAGCAGGTGCCGGTGCAGACAGCCCAGGAGATGTTTGATGCGGCCACAGGTTTGTGGCCTGAAATGGATATGGCCTGCTGTACTGCTGCCGTGGCCGATTATAGGCCTGTGCCGCATGGAGCCGGCAAGTTCAAAAAAGAAGGGAACGATAACGGTATCAATGTCCAATTCGAGAATAATCCCGATATCTTGAAAACGCTTGGAAAACAGAAAGCCGACCATCAGCGTTTGATTGGATTTGCCGCCGAGACTTCTTCCTGCCGGGATGAAGCAGAGCGCAAACTGGTTGCCAAGAATCTTGATCTCATTGCCTGTAACCGTATTGATCAGGCTGGGAGCGGGTTTGGCGTTTCCACGAACCGGATTTTCGTACTTGATGCTCATGGCCGCAAGGAACAGTGGCCGCATTTGAAAAAGACTGAAGTTGCGTGGCGTTTATGGGATCACCTGCTTCTCGCTTGAATATACCGGAAAGCTTGCGCCCGTGGCATGCCATGGGGCTGGAGTTTCTACTTTCTTCTGCGCCCGAGGCCGGGATCAGTGTTGGCCCCGTATCCGGAACAGGGCAGAGTACTGCTCCAGCTCCCCGGCAGGCAGCGCCTGAAGTCTCTTCGCCTCGCAGACCAACCCCTTCTCCTACTTCGCAAAAGTCGCAGCAACAGGCGCAGCATCAACCCGTACAGAACAGGCAGACTTCTGCTTCACCACAATCTTCTGCCAGCGGCACTGATATGCGCCAACCCCCGAATCCCTCTTCCAGGCCCATGCCTGCGCCGTGGGACAGATTTGTCGCTATGGCGAGTTCCACGCGTCCTCGTGTTTTGTTGACCTATCCCGAACTGGGATTTGATCTTACCGGCCATTCCGTACCAGCTCGTGGTCAGCTCATGCGTACGCTGCTTTCCTATTTGAAATGGCCCAAGGGAACGTCTGCTTTTTGGCCTTGCGCTCTTCCTTTTGATGGTCAACTGCAACCGCAATACGAAATGTTCTGGCGCGGTGTTCATCATTTTGCCTGCCCGCATGTGGTCTGTTTCGGAATGGATGCCATGCGGATTGTGGCTCCTGATTTTCCGCAAGACACGGATACTGTCTTGATGGAAGCTTGTACCCTGCATCTTGTGCCTTCCGTGGATGAACTCATGGGAAAATTGCCACACGAACTACTCTTGTCCGTTGCCGGACTCGCCAAATTGCGCGTATAATCCTTTTTAGTTGTCCGTTTTTTTGCTTTCCGTACCCCGGAGGCCTCATGCGTTTTCTACACCATGTTTTGTTTTTGCTTTTTCTCTTTGCCGTTCCGCTTTTTTCTGCCAGTGGTTGGTGCTCCACCATGAGTGTGCTTCGTGTGGATCTTTCCGGAGCAGTCAGTCCGGCGCAGGATGAAATGCTCACTGCGGCGATGGCGCAATGCACCAAATCCGGCTGTGGCATGTTGCTTGTTGTTCTGGATACACCTGGTGGGCTTGGCGAATCCATGCGGTCCATGGTCAAGACGATGCTCAACGCGCCTGTGCCTGTTGCGGTATGGGTAGGGCCGTCTGGCGCCCGAGCCGCTTCTGCCGGAGTATTTCTTGTTGCGGCCTCTTCGGTTGCTGGTATGGCACCGCAGTCGACCATGGGGGCGGCATCACCTGTGGGGTTGGGCGGCAAGGATATTGAGAAGACCATGGCCTCCAAGGTTCGTGCCGACTTCATGAGCCTCGTGCGCGGAGTAGCTCTGTCTCGCGATCGCAATGCTACATGGTATGCCGAGGCTGTAGACAAGGCCAGTTCCGTGACTGCAAAGGAGGCGTTGGAGTTGGGGGCGGTGGAGTATGTCTCCGATTCGCCGCTTTTGTTCTTGCAGTCTGTTGGAGTTCGTGGTTTTTCCTACAAGGGTGAAACCGTCCGTTTTTCTCCCAATGAAATTTCCATGCACCTCTTTGATCCCGGACTTCGTTACCGGTTGCTTTCCTGGTTGCTGCATCCGCAGATTGCGTACATGCTTCTGCTGGCAGGGATGCTGGGCCTGTTCATTGAGCTGACACATCCCGGAGTGGTGCTGCCGGGCGTGCTCGGAACCTTGGGACTTTTGCTCGGTCTGTATGCGCTTTCCGTTCTTCCAACCAATGCCACCGGGCTGTTGTTGATTTTGTTCGGATTGGTTTTGTTCGGTCTTGAAATCAAAATTACCAGTTTTGGATTGTTGGCATTGGGGGGAACGGTTTCACTTTTCATCGGTTCCCTTATTTTGTTCCGTGACGAGTACGGCTATCTCTATATGCCACTGAGCACGGTTTTGCCTGTGGTATTTTTTTTCTGCGCTGCTGCAGGTGGACTTGTTTTTGTTGTTGTTCGTTCTCAGCGTCGATCCCGGGCAGCCGGATTGCAGGGCATGGTCGGTTTGACCGGTTTTGTTCGAAAATGGCGGGGAAATCGCGGTACAATTTCTGTCCGTGGTGAAATTTGGGCCGCAATTGTGCCTGAGAGCGATTTTCCTCTTTCTCGTGACGATGAGGTTGAAGTTGTTGATGTTCGTGGCTTGACGCTTGAAATACGGCCTTTGCCTCCGAAACCCTTGAAGCCCTAAGGCTCTCGCCTGAAAGGAGTACAGCATGTTTACTTATTTGCCGATTTTGGTCCTTGTGGTGCTTTTTTTGTTCGCAGCGCTGAAGGTTCTCAATGAATATGAACGAGGTGTTATTTTTCGTCTTGGCCGTGTTATCAAAACCAAAGGGCCCGGTCTGATCATTCTGATTCCCGTCATCGACCGGATGGTCAAGGTCTCCATGCGAGTTCTTACATTGGACGTCCCCAATCAGGATGTCATCACCAAGGATAATGTCAGTGTCAGTGTCAATGCTGTGGTTTATTTCCGGGTGGTAGATCCGGCTCGTGCCATTCTGGAGGTGGAGGACTATATGTATGCCACTTCGCAACTTGCCCAAACGACCCTTCGTAGCGTATGTGGTGGCGTTGAATTGGACGAATTGCTTTCTCATCGCGACAAGGTCAATGATCATATTCAGTCCATACTTGATGAACATACGGACCCGTGGGGCATCAAGGTTGCTACTGTCGAGGTCAAATACATTGATCTGCCGCAGGAAATGCAACGAGCCATGGCCAAGCAGGCCGAGGCCGAACGCGAGAGAAGGGCAAAGGTTATCGGTGCTGAGGGTGAATATCAGGCAGCGGACCGGTTGACCGAAGCCGCCAAGATTATTAGTGCCTACCCGCAGGCCTTGCAGCTTCGTTATCTGCAGACCATGCGAGAAATGAGCGCAGAAAGTGCCGCCAGCACCATTATTCCCATACCGCTGGATTTCGTGACTCTGCTTCAAAACCTTTCCGGCGGCGCCGGAAAGGCGACAATAAAAAAGGATTCAGAAAACTCATGAAGATTCTTGTAACCGGTGCAGCCGGCTTTATCGGCTTTCATCTTTCCCGTCGATTCCTGGCCATGGGCCACGAAGTGGTTGGTCTGGACATCGTCAACGATTATTATGATCAGGACCTCAAGTGGGACCGTTTGAAAATCCTCAAGGAGCAATCTTCCTTTACCCATGCCTACATCGACATGGTTGACACCGAAGCAATGGAAAAGCTTTTTGCCGAGGGAGAATTCACGCATGTCGTGAACCTCGCGGCACAGGCCGGTGTCCGCTACAGCATTCAGGACCCGCGAGCCTACATTGATTCCAACATCATTGGCTTCCTGAATATTCTGGAAGGATGCCGCCACAACAAGGTAGAACACCTGGTATATGCCTCATCCAGTTCGGTTTATGGCATGAATACCAATATGCCTCTTTCAACGCATGAAGCTGTGGACCATCCCATGAGCCTTTATGCCGCGACAAAAAAATCCAATGAGATGATGGCCCATTCGTACAGCAACCTGTATGACTTGCCGACCACAGGTCTTCGTTTCTTCACCGTTTATGGCCCCTGGGGTCGGCCGGATATGGCGCTATTTCTGTTCACCAAGAACATTATGGAAGAAAAGCCCATCAATGTGTTCAACTATGGCAAGATGCGCCGCGACTTCACCTTTATTGATGATATCATAGAAGGCGTTGTGCGAGTGACTATGAACACCGCCGCACCGAACCCTGCCTGGGATGGCTCCAAGCCGGATCCGGCTACCAGCTCTGTTCCGTACCGTATCTATAATATCGGCAACAATTCCGTGGTTGAGCTTTCCCGCTATATTGAAGTTTTGGAAGAGCAGCTTGGAAAGAAAGCCATCATCAACTACATGCCTATGCAGCCGGGAGATGTGCCTGCAACCGAGGCAGACGTTTCCGATCTCGTTTCAGACGTATCGTTCAAACCTGATACGACTATTGACGAAGGAATCGCAAAATTTGTTGAGTGGTACAAAGAGTATTACTGCTAATATTGACTCTGCCCCCGGCAATAGCCGGGGGCTTTTTTTTGCTTTTTTGCTTTTTTCCGCCTTGATTGCCTTGTTGCTCTTGCCTTGATTTCACATTCGGTCTACTGAATTTTATTGTCTCCTGTGAATGTTTCACGTGAAACATTCACAGGATTAAACAAAGATGTTTCACGTGAAACATTCATGATCATGATGATGATAATCTCCGGGGGATGAATCCTGTGGCCAGAAGAATTGTGATTGCAAACCAGAAGGGCGGCGTTGGTAAAACAACCACTGCCGTGAATCTGGCGGCGTCGCTGGCGGTTATGGAAAAAAGCGTGTTGATTGTGGATTGTGATCCGCAAGGGAATGCGTCCAGTGGCTTGGGTTTTTATCCGGGTGACAAGCGGGAAAACATTTATTCCGTACTTTTTTCTCCCAAGGATGTTCGCAAGGCCATTTATGACACCGGTATTCCGTTCATGCACATTCTTCCGGGAACGCAAGACCTTGTCGGTGCGGAACTGGAGCTTGTGGATAAGTTCGGAAGGGAATTCTACATCAAGGAATTGCTGGAAGAAGTGGACGATGAATATGATTTTATTATCATCGATTGTCCGCCGTCACTTGGGCTGCTGACCGTTAACGCTTTGTGTGCTGCCACCGAACTTTTGGTGCCTTTGCAGTGCGAGTATTACGCTTTGGAAGGCATTGCGCAGCTTTTGATGACATACGAGCTGGTTCGCAAGCGGCTTAATCCGGACTTGGGCGTGTTGGGAGTTGTGCTGACCATGTACGACTCAAGAAATCGCCTTTCGTGGCAGGTTAAGAATGAAGTTCGCAAGGCATTCCCTCAACACTTGTTCGAGGTGATCATCCCCAGAAATGTACGCCTTTCCGAAGCCCCAAGCTTTGGCAAACCGGTTATTAACTATGACGTCAAGTCCCGGGGGGCCGAGGCTTATCTGTCTCTGGCACAGGAAGTGGTACGCAGCCATACCGCAGTGGAAGAAACAAAATAGGCCGCCCAAAAGACGGCCTGTCGTGGTCAGGATGTGATCGCCCTGAACAGGGCTGAAAATGACTAGTAACGACCTTCCTTGTGCGGGTTTTTCTCCTGAAAGGGGATCGTCTCGGAAGTGATTTCATCCTTGAAATGTTTTTTGATGATCTTTGATTGGCACTGCTGGCAGGTAAAGGAAACAAGGCCTGCCAGATTTGCGGAACTGAGCCGGAATTTTCTCGGATCGTCTTTTTGCCAGTCCTCGGTGCGGACACCGCAGTTCTCGCAATGGACATCCGTATCCACGGAGTAGGGGAAATCCCAATACTCCTTGAGCATGTCCCAATCGGCAATCGGCTCGGGCCGTTGCACCGGTTCGGGCTCCATGTTCAAAAGCTTGTGTACGTGGGGCCGGGCCGCAGCCCAGGCGTCTGCGGAAAGCAGGCACCCGATCAGGTTGCCGTGTTTGTCGAAAAGCTCGGTAATGTGATCATTGCTCATATGGTCCTCGCAGCGTTTTGGTTGCATGGGGTTATAGGCATTTACAGGCCTCGGGGCAAGAAGCGAATGGCAGTAAACAAGGAATAAGGAACGAATATGTCTATGAACAAGGGCCTTGGCCGAGGATTGGACGCGCTGTTGGGCGGCGTTCGTGAAGAGGAAGAAAAAGGACTGGACGCTTCCAGCGTGCGCAAGATCAAAGTGGACGCCATTGTTCCAAACCCGCACCAGCCGCGGCGTGAATTCGATGCGGCTGCATTGGAAGACCTGTCTTCCTCCATCCGGGCTCAGGGGGTTTTGCAACCCGTATTGGTCCGCCCTGTAGGAAGTGGACGGTTTGAACTGGTTGCTGGTGAACGTCGCTTGCGCGCTTCCAAAATGGCCGGTTTGAAGGAAATACCTTCTCTTGTTCGGGAGATGACCGATCAGGAAAGCCTGGCCATCGCCTTGATTGAAAACTTGCAGCGCGAAGACTTGAACCCAGTGGAAGAGGCTCTTGGCTATCAACAGTTGCAGCAGCAATTCGGACTCAGCCAGGAAGAACTTTCACGTCAGGTTGGCAAGAGCCGCTCCGCAGTAGCCAACGCTTTGCGTCTGCTGAATCTTCCTGCGGACGTGCAGAAAAATATCCAGACGGGTATTGTCAGCGCCGGGCATGGACGAGCGCTCATGAGCATCACTGATCCTGAACCACAGGCTGAGTTGCACTCCCGGGTGGTTGAAAATGGCCTCACTGTGCGACAGGCCGAGGCGCAAGCCTCGTTCTGGAAGCAGAATGGCCGTTTACCCGGTGTTGAAGAGACGATCGTATCCGGCTCCAAAGGCACTTCATCTTCGAAAACAGAACTTGATCAAGCCATGGTCGAATTGCAAACATCGCTGGTTGATCAGCTTGGGATCGGTGTGAAGGTTGCCGGATCCATGGACAAGGGGAGAATAACCCTGTCGTATAGGGATGGCGAAGAATTGCAGGGATTGCTTGAGTCTCTTGGAGTGTCCTTCCCCGGCTAACTGATTGTTTTGGTGTGATCAATACATATGAAGAAAGCCATTGAGCCAACTAACATTTAACGGCTCACAAAATATATTGTTTTTTAAAGATGATTACATGATGAAATACAATTTGAAGCATACTATCGAGGGCCTGAAGGGCCGCAAGGTGATGATCATAGGCGACCTCATGCTCGACCACTATTTGATCGGCATGGTCGAACGGATTTCTCCGGAGGCACCGGTTCCTGTTGTACGGGTGGACAAGGAAAAATTTCTTTTGGGTGGAGCCGGAAACGTGGCCATGAACATTGCTGCGTTGGGTGGAGATCCGTTGCTTGTCGGAGTTGTCGGCAATGACAGGGAAGGGGAGGAGCTGGATAAGCTCTGCAAGAAAGCACAACTACGTACAAAACTGCTTTCCGATATCTCTCGCCCCACCACAAAGAAATCCCGTATCATGGCTCAGAACCAGCAGATTTGTCGTGTGGACTCCGAGAACTGCGGCCCGTTGAATGCCGAACTCATGGATCAGCTCTTCAACTATTTGCAAGAGCATCTACAATCCTATCCCGTAGTCATTCTGTCCGACTATGGTAAAGGTTTTATTTCCGCACCGTTCATGAAACGGTTCAACTCACTGCTGGATTCAATGGAAAACCGTCCCAAGGTTTTGGTGGACCCCAAGGTGGTCAATTATGACCTATACAAGGGAGTGGACATCCTGACCCCCAACACCAAGGAAGCTGGCGAAGGCGCGGGATTGGTCGTTTCCAACAAACAGGGCGTGATCAGGGCTGGCCGCACGTTGTTTGAGCGTCTTCAATGCCGCAATTTGCTCATCACCATGGGGGGAGACGGCATGGCTCTTTTCGAAGGTGCTTCCAGTATCCGGCATATACCTACCTTTGCCAAAACCGTTTTTGATGTGACCGGTGCCGGTGATACTGTGATTGCAACGTTGGGACTGGCTTTGGCGTCCGGCGTTGATTTGCTGACAGCCTGTACGCTTGCCAACCATGCGGCCGGCATTGTTGTCGGACAGGTTGGTGCAGCGTGTGCCACCACCGATCAATTGCTTGAGGTAGTAGAGAAGCATCCGGGGCATCCCGTCTCGGAATGGACGTAACAATAAATGCTTGGATAACCATAACCGGCCACCTTTAGTGGCGTGGCGTAGTCATGAATAGTAAAACGGTATTAATGATGGATGTGGATACCGGTATTAAAATGCTGGGGAGTGCCAAAATCCCCAATTGTATCCCCTTGTGCAGAACGGTTAACGAATCCAAATTGATTGGCGTGACCCTGACCCCGGATGAAATTACCGACCTTGAAGGCGATTACGTTACTCTGGAACTGGAGGCTGCCGGGCCTCGGGAAAAGCTGTATTTCGACCCATCAAAAACCAAATGCGCCATCGTCACCTGCGGCGGTTTGTGCCCGGGCATTAACGACGTGATCCGTTCCGTGGTCATGGAAGCCTACCATAACTACAATGTTGCCTCTGTGGTTGGCGTGCAGTTCGGGCTGCGAGGGTTCATTCCTGAATATCATCATGATTTTGTGGAGTTAACGCCTGCAAGCGTCTCGGATATTCATCAGTTCGGGGGCACTACACTTGGATCATCACGCGGTCATCAGCCTGCTGAGGATATTGTGGATGCCCTGGAACGCTCCAATATCAATGTTCTCTTCATGATCGGTGGTGATGGAACCATGAAAGCCGCCAAGGGCATTGTTGCCGAGATCGAACGCCGCAACCAGAAAATCGCGGTCATCGGAATTCCCAAGACCATCGACAATGATATCAATCTGGTCACCAAGTCTTTCGGATTTGATACGGCTGTTGAAAAGGCCACCGAGGCCATACGCTGCGCCCATGTAGAGGCCGTTGGCATGCAGAACGGGATAGGACTGGTCAAGCTCATGGGGCGGGAGTCCGGTTTTATCGCCGCACAGGCCACGCTGGCGCTCAAGGAAGTCAATTTTGTGCTTGTCCCTGAGCAACCGTTTACAATGCGCGGAGAGGGCGGTCTGATGCCTTCTTTGGAGCGCCGCCTGCGTGAACGCGGTCATGCCGTGATTGTTTGTGCTGAAGGCGCAGGGCAGGAGTTGTGCCGCGCGCAGGGAAAGGCGGACGCTTCGGGGAATCCTGTGCTGGGCGATATCTGCCAGGTGATCAGGGATGAAATACGGCTGTATTTTACCGAGAAAAATACGGAGTACGGCCTGAAATTCATTGATCCGAGCTACATTATCCGTTCAGTACCGGCAAATGCGAATGACAGAATTTATTGCGGGTTTCTTGGACAAAACGCCGTGCACGCAGCCATGGCAGGCAAGACCGGTATGGTTGTGAGTATGCTGCAAAACCGCATGGTGCATATTCCTTTGGAAATCGTGACCGCCAAACGGCAAAAGCTCAATGTCAATTCCGCCTATTGGCGATCCGTGCTTGAATCCACCGGTCAGGAGGATTTTTGTCGTACGTGTACGATGTAGAAGGTCGTGGCCGGGATGAGTTCTCCCACCCCAAGTCATGATGGCTTTTCTGTATGGTGCCGGGATAGAAACATGGTCCGGGCACCTTTTTTTTGTGCAAGGCAACAGGGAGGGAGCCTGAGAGGTATGACTGGCGCAAATGAATAAAGTTTGTTGCAGACGATTGTGCTTATGCATGCAAAGAGTATTAGGAAAAGCAAAAAAAAGAGAGCCTTATGGCTCTCTGATACAATGCAGGATGATTTTGTAGTTATTCGTTGGCAGCCAATTTCCGGCGGACATGTTCATAAACAGTGGAATTACTGTTCTGCTCGGACTCAATAGCCAGGGTCAAAAGCTCGAAAAGCATATCCGTATCAAGATCGAGTTGCAGGGTTCCGTTATCCACACGGCTGGTTTCTTTACCGGGAACCACGGAATAGCTACGACGTTCGCGGGCATGCCCGATGGCGGAAATTATGCTGTAGGCCATGGCCTGTTCGTTGTTCTTGAACAGTTTTTCCATGGTCAGCATGCCCGTATCGTCGTTGAAATACATTTCTTCGCCAACAAGGTGGCCGGTAAAGGAAATATCCTCGCCAAAATCATTAGCCAAAGAAACGTTCCGTTCGGAATCGCAGCCTGCATTTTTAGTCATTTTCATGGTGTGCTCCTTACTCCAGCGGGAGTTTAAGCTGTTTGGGTCCGGAGTGCATCCGTTTTTTGGATTTTTGGACCTCTTTCCATCCATCTTCAATGAATTCAAGCAGTGCGGATTGTGGAACGCGCCATTGTTTTCCGATTTTGATGGCCTTTAGCTCGCCGGAAGTGACCATTCGGTATGCAGTTCTGTAATGCACCCGAAGCGCAGAGGCCACTTCTTTGACCGTGAGAAGGACAGGAGTCAGGCTATCGTTCATGGCCGCACTGTTCATTATTTTCGTATACGCGGCAATTATTGTCATAGTCTGTCAATAATTGTCAACAAAGTACAACGCCGCACCACAAAGTCTAGAAAAAATCTAATTCCTACGGAAACAGGGGTTTATTGTAGGCGGCGTTGTTTTTCTGCTGTTTGCGGAAAATTTTTTTTAGAAGGATCCCACCTCGGAAGGCCATTTGCCGTTGTACCCTTTGCAAATAAACAGGGTGAACTCTCGGGCTGGTTGGCCGTTATAGGTTGTTTTCAGTCGAATGGGTTTGCTGACGGAATCAAACATGTCGATCAGCAGCGAATAGGGGTGCGGGTCGTAGTGTTTGCGGACCAGAATGGCGTCCCAACCGATTTTGTCCTGTGGACCGGGCCAGAGGTCGTATTGGTTCATTCGCCTGTCGTGAACCCATGCGCAGTATGTTCGCGGCTGACCGGGAACATAGAAAGCCAGCTCAGCGGTCATGTCATACAGTTCGGAGAATACAAAGACCTTGTTGGGATCTTTGAACTCGGTAGTACGGAGTTTCTCAACGGTTTGGCCCAGTTCCGCCCAGCCTTTGAGTCTGTTGGTGATGTTGTACTGGGCAGGGATAGGCAGAAGGTGAGCCGTATGAGCCAGCAGGAAAATGAAAAAGGACAATCCAAGAACGGTGTTTATCAGCAGCTTGCCCTTTTGCTGGGCCTTACGGCTAAATCCGTTGATCGCATAGGCCGCCAAGACTGCGCCGGTGACATAACTGACCGTAGTCCAGTTGGGCATGATTTTGGCGTGAAAACTCCAGAGCAGAAAAAAGCCCCATACAGGCCAAAAGAAAACGGACAACAACAAGGCTTGTCGTTGATCCATGCGGGGGCGATCCTCAAACGGGTTAACCAGAACGTTCGTAAAATACTTGATCATGGCGGTAACGCCGCCAACCAGCATGAAAATCATCCACCAGGGAGTTGCCAGCCCGAATTGTGCTGCCAAATGGTCAGGCACCCGGGTGAACTTGATGAAAGTGTGGGATTGTTTGCCACTTACCCCTATGAGGTAGAGGACGTGTTTGTAGCCCACAAATTCGTTTTGGATATTCCAGATAAAAGTAGGCAAAAAGCCAAGGATCAAGCCTGCAATAAGGGAAATGGCCAGATAGCGCCAAAAACGTTGCGGAAGCAGGCGTTTATACGCCAAACCGGCTCCATATATAACAGAAAGCCCGATAAATCCGAGCATGGTATATTTGGCCAGAATACCCACGCCGAGGAAGAGAGCCACAAAGAAAAACGGGAGTATTGGCGCCGTTGTCATGGATTCCGGCAGGTTTTTGGCTGGCCGGCTTCCCATGTAGAGACAAAAAACAGCACCAGCCCAACAGAATACGAAACTGTTGTCCGTGGTCATGAGGATGCCCAGTCCCATGAACAAGGGCATGGTGTTCATGATAGCCAGCGTCCAAAGGCCGATGTCGGGCCGTTTCCATGAACGTGCAAGGAAAAGATAAATCATGCCCTGTGTCAGGGCCATGCCGATAATCGAGCCGAATCGGACTCCTAACTCAGTATTACCAAACAGCTTGGTCCAAAAGGCGATGATCAGTGCGATAAGGGGGCCTTTTGAATAATAGGTCAGCTGAAGATGACGGGTCCAATCCCAGTACTGGGCTTCATCCTGAACAAGGTTGAGCTGTCCTGAAGCAACGAACAGAACGCGCAGCAAAAAGGGGATGACCACCAAAGCCAGGGCCCACAGGCCGGGGTATGTATTAAGAGAGGTACGTATATTTTTCATTGTGTCTCCGGACGTGGTTTTACTAGCCGAAGCCGTTGTGCCTGTCCAGTTGGCATAATCATTCGCCCGGATTATCCACAACGTCTGCGAGAAACAATGCCGGATCATTCAGGTCATTGGCAACATGGTGTGACATTTGTGAAAGTATTTTGCGGAAATATCGAAGGTCTGTGATTGTCAGCCCTTGTTCACAAAGAAGGCGCACATCTTCTTTGGCTGCATACGCTACATCATGGGCTTGCTGTCCGGAAGCCGTAAGTGCGTAGAGTACTGTACGACGGTCCTGTTCCTGGCGTTGCGCAGAGATAAGCGCATCTCTCTCCATGCGCCGCAGCGTGTTGGCAAGAGTCGGCTGCTCCACAGCAATTTTTTCAACCAGCTGCTTCTGGTTCAGGCGTTTGTCCGGGTACAAGGCCAGCAATACCGGAATCTGGCCGGGGCGAACGCCGTACGGATCAAGGCGGGCAGACAGTGCTTTGCGTACATCTCTCTCAAATTTTACCAGAACATCATAAATATGATTATCTGATTGAAATGCCATTAAAAAATCCTTTTTAAATAGTATGCTCTATTTGATAGATAGCAGGCTATGTATATGGGGTCAACATGTATTGGAATGGCAAAGGTTTACGGCGGAGTAAGGAAGAGGTAGGTTGCGCGCATGAAAGTGGTCATCAATGTAGACGATTCGGGGCTGCATCCGGCGGTGCGCCGCGCCGTGCTGGATTTATCTGGACGCGGCATGGTTTCCTCCACGACAGTGCTGGCAAACGGGCCGGACGTGCAGGAGGCGGCGCGCATGGCCGGTGTTGGCTTGGGCGCGCACCTGAACCTCTTGCGCGGCAAGCCTGTCTTGCCTGCTGACAGGGTCACGACACTGGTGGGGCGCAATGGGTTCTTTTTGGGAGATTACAAGGCGCTTTTTGGTCGTTATGTGACCGGAAGGTTGGACCACTCTCAAGTGGAAGCCGAGCTGGACGCCCAGATTGGGCGGCTCAGGGATCTCGGCATCAATTTGACGCACTTTGACAGCGAAAAGCATATACATGCGTGGCCCACGATCATGCGAGTCGTCGGCAGGCTCGCCGCGCGCCATTCGGTAAAATGGGTGCGCAGGCCTCGCGAATGTTCCGAATTTTCCCGGCTGGACAAGGGCGGGGTGCGGGTCAAGTTCCTGAATCTGTGTTCACTGCTGCAAAAAAAGCCGCAAAATGTGGACTGGCCCGATTCGCTCTGGGGTATTGCGGATCAGGGATCGGACTTGTTGCCACAATCTTTTCTGGAGTATATGACCCGCCATGGCCTGACCGGAAAAAATACCGTGGTGGAAATTTGCTGCCATCCGGGCTTGCCTGAACCCGGAGACGGTCCCTTGCCCGTTGAATTCGGTCCCATGCGTGTGGAAGCGCAATGGCGAGACGAATATGACGCCTTGTGCCGCACGGACTGGGCCGATGTTTTTCGCGAGTTGGGTGCCGAGATTGTTAGCTACGGCGACATCAAGCCCCGTGCCTGAGACAGGCTGTACGGGACAATTACAAGGATTTAAGGTATATGGATATCGAAGTCAGCATCGTGACCCCTATGCACAACGAGGAATTGTGCATTGAGGAATTTCACCGCCGTATCAGCACAACTCTGGTCGGGGCAGGGTACAGCCATGAAATAATTCTGGTCAATGACGGGTCCACGGACCGTACCCAGGAGCTTATGTGCAAGCTTTCCGCGTCCGATTCCAACCTTGTTGGCGTCAATCTATCCCGTAACCGCGGCCAGTGCACGGCCATTTATGCCGGTATCCAGCAGAGCCGGGGACGCTATGTGGTCATCATGGACGGCGATCTGCAACACAAGCCTGAGGAAGTACCCTCTTTGGTGGAAGCCATGAAAAAGGACGGGGGCTACGACCTCGTGTCCGGCATGCGGCAACAGCGTAGCGAATCCAAATGGCTTCGTCTGGTCCCAAGCCGTATTGCCAACTGGATGATCCGCAAGGCCAGCAAATGTGAAGTGCATGACATGGGCGGACTTTCCTGCCTTGATGGTGAGCTGGCTCGCGGGCTGCATTTGCGTGAAGGCCACCACCGCATCATTCCCGCGCTGGTCTACCGCATGGGCGGACGCGTTACCGAGGTTCCGACTTCCGCGCCGCCCCGTTTTGCAGGAAGCAGCCATTACGGTATCGGTCGCTCCGTGGATGTGCTTTTTGATATCGTCACGCTCTGGTTTCAGAACGCATTCAAGCAGCGCCCGGTATACCTGTTCGGTCGTATTGCTCTGGCCCTGTTCCTGTTGGCTTCATTGCTGATGGCCTGGGTTTTGTTTGAAAAAGTCTTTTTCGGCGAGCATATGGGCAACCGGCCACCATTCTTTGGCGCCATCCTTTTTTACATGGCCTCTGTTGGCTTCATGTCCACAGGATTTATTCTGGAAGCCCTTGGGGACACCATGGATACGGTTATGAACACTCGCCCTTATGTGGTTCGCGATTTGTTGAAAAACGGGCGCACGGTTCGTCCGTGTGACGACACGGAAAAATAAGGCTTGCAACGCAATTGAAGCTGGCGTAGAAACTCGCAATAGAAATCTGTGTAAATTTTTTTTACAAAAGAGTAATCGATATGTTTATTTCCCCCAAGATTGGTATCAACTCCGTTAACTTGGCTCGAGCCAAGGGAGTGAACCGTCCTGTGGAGACGCATATGCGATGATTTCATCATGATGCAAGAATTTACGAGGCGGTTTCCGAGAAGGAGGCCGCCTTTTTTCATTTTACAATCCGGAGTCCTCCTTACCGGCTACAATTACGAACCATACATATATTGAACAGGAAGAGTATAATGACTCATCAAATACTACGTAGACTGAAAAATCGTTGGAAATCGCCGGGAGGATATCGCGAAGCCCTGAAAATCGGCATGCCGCTGGTTATCAGCATGACTTCCGCCACCATTATGGTCTTTACGGACCGAGTTTTTCTCGGTCAATACTCTGTGGATGCCATTGCTGCGGCTTTTCCGGCCAGTATCACCTATTTTCTGTTTCAATCCCTGTTCCTGGGGACCGTGGAATATGTGAGCGTTTTCATTGCCCAGTATACCGGGGCAGGAAGGCATGAACGAGTAGGCGCAGCGCTCTGGCAGGGGCTTTACTTCTGCCTCCCCGCTGCAGCAATCATGGCGACACTTGGCGTCTGGTCCGGCGAGCTTTTCGGGCTTATCGGGCACGATTCCGCAATACGGGATATGGAAATTGCGTACTTCAAGACCGCCTCGTTGGGCAGCGGATTCGGTTTAATCGCCATGGCGCTTTCCTGTTTCTATTCGGGAAGGGGTATCACCAAGCCGGTCATGATCGTGAATACCCTCGCTGCTGCGGTGAATATCCCCTTGGATTACATGATGATCAACGGCTACTGGATTTTCCCGGAAATGGGCATCAAGGGAGCTGCTCTTGCAACTGTCATATCCTATTCGGTTAACTCTGCGCTGTTTGCTTTGCTTGTTTTTACAACAAACCACAACAAGCGGTACAATGTCTTCTCCGGATGGCGTTTTGATGCAAGCCTGTTTTCCCGGTTCATGAAGTTCGGATTGCCCGGAGGAATCCAGTTTTTTCTGGACATGTTCGCCATTTCGTTTTTCGGAATTATCGTGGGCAAGTTCACCCGCTATGAGGTGGCGGCCTCCAACATGGCCGTTTCCATTGACACGCTGGCTTTTTTGCCTGCCATTGGCATGTCTATTGCCGTGAGTGTCATGGTTGGTCAGTCCATGGGAAGCGGTAATCCGAGAAGGGCTGAATATTCGCTCAAGAGCGTATTGCATCTTGTCCTCCTGTATATGGGCTGCATGGGGGGAATATTCATATTCCTGCCTGAACCACTTATCGAATTATTCCGAGCGCATAATATGAACGATGCACAATTCGCACCGATTATGCATCTGGCCTCCGTGCTGTTGCGTTACGTGGCAGTGTTCACGCTGATGGATGCCGTGGCCATCGTTTATATGGGCGGCCTCAAGGCGGCCGGCGATACTCCGTTCATCATGTGGACCATGGGTGGATCTGCCTTGCTCGTAATGATTATCCCCTTGAGTCTGCTGTATAATTATACGCATATGGGGATTCATGGCCCGTGGATATGCCTTTTGAGCTATGTCATGGTTCTGGGAGCGCTTTTTTGGTGGCGTTTCAGGAAAGGTGTCTGGAAAAGTATGCGAGTCATCGACATTTCCGGGAACGCTTGACGCAGAACAGGGCTTCGCTACTCTGGGCCCATGGCTGAACAACGTCTGCTACGCTATCTGTCCACTCTGGCGCGGAGGGGTGATCCTTTGGTGATCGCCCTGTCCGGCGGAGTGGACAGTGCCGTATTGGCGGCTGTGCTTGGACGGTCTGGCAATACCTTGACTGATAGAGTGTTCGCGATAACCGTAACCAGTGATATGGCTTTTGCCCGCGATGTCCACGCAGCCGAACGTGTGGCCAAAAGCGCGTCACTTGATCATATCCTTTTGCCTGTACCTCTCCTGCATGACGAGCGAATCTCGAACAACGGGCCGGATCGTTGTTATTGGTGCAAGCGGGCCATGTTTACGGCCATGCGTCACCGTTTTGGAGATCGTGCCGTAATCATGGATGGAACCAACGCGGAAGACAATCCTGAGCGGCCGGGGATACGTGCTTCCCGTGAGCTGGGTATACATTCTCCACTGGCTGGCTGCGGTCTGGGCAAGGAACATGTCCTGGAAATGGCCAGCCGGTTTGTTAGCCCGTCACGGAATAACCCCCCGGACAGTTGCCGGGCCACACGCATAATGACCGGGAACCCATTATCCCCACAGCTTTTGGCCATGGTAGAAGACCTTGAAAACAGGGTCATTGCCGCCGGATTCCACAATGTTCGATTGCGGGTTGATGAGCTGATGATAACCATTCGATATTCCCAGAATGGCGAGGGAATTTCTGATTCCCTGCGTTCCTGTGCTCACGGATTGGCCGCAGCACATGGAGACAGGCAGGTTGTTTTTTCTCCATGGGAGCCGTGCCATGCATGATATTCTGGACAGGTTTGCGAAAGGTGAATTGACCCGTGAACAGGCATGTGAAGCCTTGCAATCCCTAGGGTGTGTTGAAACCGGCTGTGCCCGATTGGATACCGGGCGGCTTGCCCGGACCGGTCAACCCGAAGTGGTTTTCTGTGCAGGCAAGACGCCTGATCAAGTGCTGATCACCATGCGGGAATTACATGCGGCCCATGGCCGGACCTTGGGAACGCATGCCGACCCCGAACAATTTGCTGCGGTGCAGGCTGTGTTGCCGAATTGTTCTTTTGACCCGGTATCCCGGTTACTGCAAGCCGGAGCGAATATGCAACCGGAAGAGGGCATGCGGGAGGTCGTGGTCATCAGTGCGGGGACAGCTGATTTGCCTGTTGCGGAAGAGGCCGCAAAGAGTGCGGAATTTCTCGGATGTCGGGTGGTGCGGCTTCAGGATTGCGGCGTGGCCGGGCTGCACCGGCTTCTTTCCGTGCAAGGGAAATTGAAACAGGCAGGGGTTGTCATTGCCGTGGCCGGGATGGATGGTGCACTGGCCTCTGTGCTTGGCGGACTGTGTCCTGTTCCGGTGGTGGCTGTGCCGACCAGCGTCGGTTACGGTGCTGCGTTTGAAGGTTTGGCACCACTTCTTTCCATGCTGAACGCCTGCGCTCCGGGGGTGGCCGTGGTCAATATCGACAATGGATTCGGGGCTGCGGCTTTTGCTGCGAGGATCGTAAGAGGCAAGGTTTTCGGCGAAGTGTGATGGCAGGATTTGGTCTCCTGCGGGAAGGAACACGTCTTTAGCAACCCTGTTCTGCCGCTGCATCCTGCGGACACGCGATATTTTTTCTCCCCCGAAAATACATTTAAAGCATGAAACCGGGCCAGCCCTGTAGGTGCTGGCCCGGTTTCAAAAGTTTTGGAGAGTGGGAATTGGGGAGGAAAACCCCTCCAACCTCTTATTCTCTAATCGTCAAGGTTGAGATCTTCCCCGGCCATGACGCGGTTCATGTTGCGCACCGCGCACATTTTGCCGCACATGGAGCAAGTGTCCTCGTGCTCGGGCTTGGAAGACTCGCGATATTCCATGGGACGGACCGGGTCCATGGCCAGCTCAAACTGTTTGGGCCAGTCAAGGTCCGCACGCGCTTTGGACATGGCGTTGTCCCATTCGAGCGCGTTGGGGATTTTTTTGGCGATGTCACCGGCGTGAGCAGCGATGCGCGTGGCTACGATGCCTTCCTTCATGTCTTCCAACGTGGGCAGACGCAGGTGTTCCGCCGGGGTCACATAGCACAGGAAGTCGGCTCCGGCTCCGGCTGCAATGGCACCGCCAATAGCCGCAGTGATATGGTCGTAACCAGGGGCGACGTCCGTAACCAGAGGGCCAAGAACGTAGAACGGTGCACCATGGCAAAGTTTCTTGGCCAGCAATACGTTGGCCTCGATCTCGTTGAGCGCCATGTGTCCGGGGCCTTCGATCATGACCTGAACATTGCGCTCCCAGGCGCGCTTGGTCAGCTCGCCCAGTACGATGGTTTCCTGAATTTGCGAAGCGTCCGTGGCGTCATACAAGGAGCCGGGGCGACAACCGTCACCAAGGCTGAGGGTTACGTCGGACTTTTCGCAAAGTTCCAACAAGCGGTCATAGTGCTCATAGAACGGGTTTTCCGCGTCCTTGAGCTTCATCCACGAAAAGAGCAAAGAACCGCCACGGGAAACGATGCGGGTCAACCGTTCGTCCTTTTCGATCTGTTCGGCCGTCTTGCGGTTCAATCCGGCATGGATGGTAAGAAAGTCGACGCCATCGGCAATGTGCTGTTCCACAACGCCGAAAAACTCGTCGACCGTGATGTCCTTGAGGTCTTTTTCAAGAAAACCGACAGCGTCATAGATGGGAACAGTACCGACCATGGCGGTGGATTCCTTGACCACACGGGAACGGAATTCCTGTGTTTTGCCGAAGCAGCTCAGGTCCATGATGCCTTCGGCTTTCATTTCCAATGCTGCATGCACTTTGGTCATTTCCATGTCAATGTCCTGGCAGTCCTTGGAAATACCGAGGTTTACATTGACCTTGGTGCGCAGGCCGCGTCCAACGGCTTCGGCGTCGATGTTGGTATGGCGAATGTTGGCCGGAATAATGGTTTGTCCGGCAGCGATGTCCGCCATCAGGGTTTCGAGTTCTATGGTCTCCTTTTGGGCCACACGTTTCATGTGGTCGGTGGCGATTCCCTTACGGGCAGCGTCCATTTGTGTGGTAAAACTCATTGAATCTCCTCATACGGGGACAGGATATCCTATGTGGATATGGTGGGAAAGGTACGATTCCTTTTCTGCTTGAGAAAGTCAAGGGGGTGTTGCGTATTCCCGTCTTTGGGTTGCCCATGGCCCGTGAGGAAGGTATAGGGAATGATCAGGGGCGGTTATTGGTGGCGATCATGCTCATCATAACCTTTTCATCACGGAAAGATCACGTAGGAATCGATAAAAAACGCAAAAGGAAATACTTTGGGGATGTTTGCAGAAAAAATCAGGGAGCATGAATGAGCACCCTGTTTCTGGACTGTACCACCGGGGTGAGCGGCGACATGCTTCTGGCATCTCTGGCGCATGTTTTGGAACAGGCTCAAGGGCTTGATTCCGGCATTGATTTTTTGCGCTCTGAACTGGAAAAACTGGGTCTGGCCGGATTTGAGTTGCAACAGCGGCAACGCCTTGTATCGGGCATTGCCTGCCGTCAGGTGAACGTTGTCCAAACCGGCACCCAGCCGTTGCGGAATCTTGCGGATTTGACGCGCATGATTGAGCAATCATCCCTTTTTGGCCTTGTCCGGGAGCAGAGTGTGGCCGTGCTGGAAACCCTGGCTCGTGCGGAGGCAAAGGTCCATAGTGTCCCTGTGCAGGATGTGCATTTTCATGAAATCGGCGCCGTGGATACTGTGGTTGATGTGGTTGGAGTTGCCATACTTGTACAGGCCCTCGCGCCGGAGCGGATTCTGAGTTCGGCCGTGGACCTTGGTAGCGGGTTCGTGGATATCGCCCATGGTCGCATGCCGGTGCCTCCACCAGCCTGTGCCGAGCTTTCCCGAGGCATGGCCGTGTTCGCTTCCGAGGCAGGTGTTGAACGTGCAACTCCCACCGGATTGGCGCTGCTCAAAGGGATGAAACCGACTTTTTCGACATTGCCTCCAAGTGTTGTGGAACACGTTGGATACGGTTGCGGAACACGTTCCAATGACGGGCATCCGTCCTTTGTCCGAGCGTTCATGATCAACGAAGTCGATCATTCGAAAATCATGGTGGAACGCAATGAAGAGGCGTGTGATGCGAAATGACGTGCAACTGGTGGTGGCGCGCTATGCCGAGGACGTGTCCTGGGTGGACGGGACAGGCCTTGAATACGTTGTTTACGACAAGGGGTCGGAACCCGTTGCCGGAGCACGGCTGCTGCCGAATATCGGACGGGAAAGCCATACCTATCTGACACATATCGTGACACAATGGGACCGGCTTGCTCCATACACGGCCTTTGTGCAGGGAGATCCCTTCGACCATCTTTCCCCGGACCGGACCAAAGGACCGGAAGACCTTGCGGCCATGATCATCCGGTGCGCAGAGCGTGATGTTCCGTTTCGGGGGTTTGCCTGGTTCAAGCTCAAGTGTGACGGGGTGGGGCGTCCACATGATCTGGCCAAGCCGGAAAATGAAGGGCGCTGGGCCGGATGGGGCAAGGATATTCCGGTGGAGCGTATATTTCGCGAACTCTTTGATTCGGAACCGCCCCGGCAATTTGTGGTCAGGGCACCGGCCGGACTTTTTTGTGTTTCGGCCGAGCGTATTCGCACCCGGCCAAAAGAATTTTATGAATATGCCTTGCGGTTGATTGAAGATGACCCGCATGACGCCGAGAATACCGGCCATGCATTCGAAAGGCTCTGGCAACTGATATTTAATGGCAACACGTTGTGGAACAAGGATAAATACGAATAAATAAAGGCGTTGTCCCGGCGTAATTTCCGGCTACTCCCACTTTTTGGAGATTGTTGCGGATGCGGCTGCCCCTGAACCTGAGCATAGCCATAGCCTCGCTTTCGGCCCACAAGGTGCGCGCCGTGTTGGCCATGCTTGGCGTTTTTTTGGGAGCGCTGGCTTTTACCGGGGTACAGCATGTATCCGCCATTATGGTGCGCAAAGCCGTGATGGAGACTGAAAAGCTTGGCCCGAACCTGTATGCCGTGGTGGCCGGACAGATTCGTTTTCGCCGGAGCGGGGGCGTGCGAGTGCGCGGCAACCGTACGAATTTCCGTGTCGCCGATGCCCGTGCCGTCATGGATGGCGTGCCTTCCGTGCTTTCCGGAACCCCTTTTGCCAACGCCGACCAATTGCTCAAGGCCGAGGGAAACGCGTTGGATACCCGTGTATACGGCACCTGGCCGACCTGGCCGGAAGTCCGCAGCGTGACGGTTGCACAAGGGCGTTTTTTCACGGAACAGGAGCTTGAGGCCCGGGCCATGGTATGTGTTTTGGGACCTACCGTTGCGGAGCGGCTGTTCGGGACCGCGCAAAGCGCCTTGGGCAAGATCATGCATATCTATCGGGCGCCATTTCGCATCATCGGTATTCTGGAGCCCAAAGGCCGTGACCTTGTGGGCGACAATCAGGATGAATTCGTGTTTATGCCACTGACCACATTCATGCGCCGCGCTTCCAACGTGGACTATGTGGATGGCGTGTTCCTGCGGTTGGCCAAGGATGCGGACATCAAAATGGTTGCGGACGCGGCAAGGCATATCATGCGCCAGCGGCACCGACTGGGAAAAGGGCAGCCGGACGATTTCAGCCTTTTGGCAGCGCGGGACACCATCCGTTTACAGCAGCAGGCCCTGGATCTCATGTCCACACTGGGCGTGATCACCTCCGTGGTTTCTTTCGGCGTTGGGGGGATGGGCATATTGTCCATCATGATCCTTGTGGTGCGCGCCCGGCGGGTGGAGATAGGGATTCGGCGCGCCGTGGGCGGAACCCGTGGCGATATTGTACGGCAATTTTTGTTCGAGGCCGGGGTTATGGCCGGAACCGGCGGCGCTTGCGGGGCCTTGGCAACGGTTGCGCTGGTGGTGGGGCTGCATGAGTTCGCAGCGCTGCCCTTGATCATTCAGCCCGTAAATCTGGGGCTGACCCTGCTCGGTTCCTGCGTTTTGGGCCTTGCGGCAGGGGCCTATCCGGCCTGGCAGGCCGCGCATATTGAAATTCTGGATGTGCTCAAAAGCCACGGGTAGTCCGGACGTCTTTTGCCGGACTTCCGGCATTGGAGTACATATTTGAACGTTGCATTAACATGCATCTCGCGTATATTTTCGTAAAAATGAATTGAAACAGGAGGCTCAAGGGTGAAATCACCTGTCGTAAAAATTGCCTGTACGTCGTTGCTTTTGCTGGCATTGCTGGCCGGTGCTGCATGGGCTGCAAAATATGTTTGGGTCGCTTCGCAGGGGGCGACGCTCAAGAAGGAACCCACGGCTTCGTCCGAAGTTTCCTCCAAGCTTGCGCTGAACCAGCGGCTGTCCGTGCTGGAACGCAGTGGACGCTGGTATCGGGTGCGTACGGACAACGGCCGGTCAGGCTGGGTGTATCGGGGACGCATAACCGGTGCCCGCCCAAAAAAGACCACCAGCAGTGGGACCAAGCTGTTTGGAGACATGTCCAGCGACGTGCGTGCGGACCGTGCCACCACGGATCGGGCCATACGTGGTCTCAACCCGCAAACCGCCCAGTATGCCAGGAGTACCGGAACTCCGGAACAGTATCGCAAGGCTTTGGACAATGTTCTGGACAGATCCATCACACAAAAAGAAGTTGAGGCGTTCCTCAAGCGGGGCAAGGTGGGTGAATATGCGCAATAAGAAAAAAGGCACGATTGTGCCGCGTTCCCGGCGTCAGGTTTTGGCCGGCCTTTTGGCGGTGGCCGGTACTGCTCTTGCTGCCGGACCGGTGCTGGCAGCCGATGCAGCCAAGAAAAAAGGATTCAATACCCAGCAGTTGTTTCAGGGATTGGGAACCATTCTGCGCGCATCGCAGGGCCTTGATTACAAGTCGGAAAAGACCATTGGCGAAAGTCTGGCTCTCGAAGGGTTCAAGCGGTACGGCATGCCGGTGGAAGACGAACATGTGCAAAAGTTTGTGAACCTTCTCGGAGTCTCACTTGCCCGAGATTCCATGCGGCCGGACATTCCGTACCGGTTCGTGGTGGTCAAAAACGACATCAAAAACGCGTTTTCCTGCCCCGGCGGCATAATCTTCCTTTCCTCGGGGCTGTTTACGTGCTTGAAAACCGAGGCACAGCTCGCCTGTGTTCTGTCGCACGAGATCGCACACGTGGCTCATAAGGACGCCATCAAATCCATCCAGCAGGCACAATTCCTTCAGGGGGTCGGCACCATCACCTCCGCCGCCATGAAAGGCGAGCAGGGTCAACAGTTCAAGGCCCTGATCGGAGAACTGCAAACAACGCTCTTCGACACGGGGCTGTCGCACAAGATGGAATACGCGGCGGACCTGAGCGGCATGGATACGGCTTATCGTACCGGATACGGCCCCAACGGCCTGATTGAAGCCCTGCAGATTCTTCGTAGTGAAGAGAAAGGCGCAGTTTTCAAGGGATCATGGTACTCCACGCACCCTCCGTTGGCAAAACGTATCTCCAATTGCAGTGTGCATTTGCGGGAATTCTCCGACTACAAGCAAATGCGCCAGTCCACCGGACGGCTGCAGTGGTATCAAAAGCGGGTTTAATCCCGTTATAGCGGCGTAAAAACACCGGGAGTTAACGTGCTGCCCGGACTTCTCGTGATAGAAATGACCCCGGTCTGTTTTTCAGGCCGGGGTCATTTGTTGCATGCCGTGCATTTGGACTATGGGTACAAGAGGAAAAGGCAAAGGGATGGCTTCATCTAACGGACGAATTGTGGCAAACGGTTGCGAATTGGTTCAGCTCCTGATTCCGGAGAGGTTATGAAACAGGAATATATTCGAAAAATTGAAGCGGTAAAACCGTTGCTGCAAGGTGCGGATCATGTGGACGTTCACAGCGCGCAAGGGGCGGCTTCCCTTCGTGAGCATCTGGCTGGTATGCTGGGTTGGAAACCGTTGTGGATGCGAGGGCTTTATGCGTTGCGCCGAATACTGGCAAGCCTTTTGGGGCTGCAACAGACGGATTTCAACACCCGGACAATTGTGGGACCGGACGACATTCCCATGAAGCGCGGCGGCAAGGTCGGACCGTTTACCGTGCTGGAAGCCCGGGAAGAAGAATACTGGATTGCTTCGGCCAGGGATCGGCACCTTGGGGCCTATCTGGTTTCTGCCCGGGAGCCGTTGGCAAATGGGGAAAACAGGATACATGTTGCGACCATCGTGCACTATCGCCATTGGACCGGTCCGGTCTATTTCAACCTGATTCGACCGTTTCATCATCTTATTGTTTGGCTCTCCTTGAGAAAATCGGTCAGGCGGAAAACAGATTCTTCCTCTAAATAAAACAGACTGATGGCGGTTCAGTGACAACTGTGAATAAACACCGTTCTTTTTTGTGAACACTGTTTACTTTTGTGGTGATATTATATAGGGATGCGCATGAATACGAAAGAACGAAAAGAAAAAGAGCGTGAACGCAAACAGCGCATGATTCTGGACGCAGCCAAGAATCTGTTTATTCGTGAGGGGTTTGACAACGTGTCCATGCGGCGTATCGCGCTTGCTGCCGGATACAGCCCGGCCGCGATTTATCGTTATTTTTCCAACAAGCGGGAAATTCTTTCACACCTGCGCGAAGAAGGATTCCGGGCATTTCATGTCCGGCAAAAACAGTACGACCAGAGTTTGGAGCCGGTAAAGCTGCTCCGTCAGGCAGGGCGCGGGTATTTGCGGTTTGCCATGGAACACCCGGATGATTTCCATCTCATGTTCTGTACCACCTGCGAAGAAGTGGACCTTGAAGGTGAATTGGCAGCAGAGTCCTTGCGCGTTTTTGAGCACTTTCGCAGCATGGTGGTTCGAATCGTCAAAAGTGGCTACTTCGGCGATGTGGACGAAGAGGCTGCTGTTTTCGGCTTGTGGGCCGGAGTACAGGGGCTTGCCAATTTGGTGACTTCCGGGCGCATGCAGGTGTTGAGCGACCGGGATGTGGATGAATTGCTGGAAAGCACGTTGAATTTTCTGCGCAGATAGAGAAGCTCTGCATAAAAAAATAGAAATCAAGGTATTATCATGAAAAGTAATACGTTGTGGATAGTTGTAGTCCTGATTGGCATGTTGGTTTTTGCCGGTTGCACGGAAGGTGACGATGAGGCCAGGGCGGAACAGGCTGTACCGGCTTCGGCCAGTGTGCCGGAAACGCCGTCCCAGGCCACCCCTGACACAAAGCCAGTCAAGCCTGCATCCACGGAAACGTTTGCGGTTCGCGAGGCCGCTCGCACCGCGACCCTGACCGCATTTACCCGTGCTCGTAGCACCATGACTTTGGTCAGCGAAGTTTCGGCCCGGGTGGAACGCGTGCGCGCTGACGTGGGGGACACTTTGGGCAAGGGCGGTGTTTTTGCCCAGCTGGACAATACGTTTATTCGGCTGGATCTGGAGAAAAACCGTGCGGATCAAAAACGCCTGAAGAGCGACGTCCTTTTCTACGGTCGCGAACGTGAACGCTATGGCAATCTGGTCAAGAGTCGGACAGCGGCCCAATCGACATTGGACAGCCATGAGCGTGATCATGACATGGCGTTGCAGCAGCTCAAGGGCTTGCAGATTGAAGAGCGGCGGCTGGAGGAACAGCTGTCTCGCCACACGTTGCGCGGGCCGGAGGGGTGGAAGGTCATCGAACGCTCTATTGAACCGGGCGAGTGGGTCAATACCGGTGAGAAGGTCGCCGAATTGGGCCGTTATGACGTGTTGCTGGTACCTTTTGCCTTGAGCAGCACAGAGTTTGCCGCTCTCAAGGCTCTGGGAGATTCCGTGCCTCTGAACCTGCCGGATACGGGCGGTTCAGTGCAGGCCTTGCTGGAACGGGTGTCTCCCGGTTTTGATCCCGAGACACGCAAGATCAACGTCGATTTGCAGATTTCTTCCGGCAATTTGCCGTTCCGGGGAGGCGTACGAACTGAACTTGTTTTGGACCTGCCTGATCCGGGCGGTTCCGTGCTGGTACCTTCTTCCGCCCTGCTCAAAGCGTATGAAGAGTATTTTCTGGTCACCCCGGACGGTAACAGAGTCCGCGTGGTGATGCTCGGAAGTGCCCCCGGAGGCTTGATGCGTGTTACGTCTCCGGACGTGCGCCCTGGCGATCGGTTTTTGAAATTTCCGGCGGGCACGAGCGCCGGCTAGACTCTCAGGGGAACGACAATGAATTCTGAAAACCAGCCCCTTGGTCCTGTACGGGGACTCATTTCCCTGACCCTGCAGCAAAAGGTGTTCATCAACCTAGTTTTCGTGCTGCTTATGGTAGTGGGCATCTTTTGTGTTTTCGACCTGCCTGTGGAGCGTTACCCGGATGTGCGCATGGGCAAGGTCATCATTTCCGCCTATTTGCCCGGGGCGAGTCCTTCCGAGGTCGAGGCTTTGGTCACCAATGAAATTGAGGATGCTCTCGACGACTTGGAAAATGTCGAATTCGTCCGTTCACGTTCCTATCGGGAGCGTGCCAGCGTCATGGTCAAATTTCTGGACGATACGGATTATGACAAACTGTATGACGAATTGCGTTTCAAAATACTGACTATTCAGAATGACTTGCCTTCAACCATGGACCCCCCTTCGTTCACGGTTATTCGTGTCAGTGAATGGCTCCCGGTCATCAATATCAACCTTATCGGGAACCGGTCCAATCGGTCCCTGTCTCTCATGGCGGATGAACTCAAAATCCCGTTGGAACGAATCCCCGGAGTCAAGGAAGTCAAGATTGACGGGGAATACACGCGTGAGTTCCATGTGGAGTTGGACCCGGAAAAACTCATGCGCTTCGGCGTGACCTTTGATGACGTGGCCCGGGCTCTGGAGCAGGCCAACATTACTGTTCCTGCCGGTGACTTCGTGAGCAAATTCGGTGAGTACGTGATTCTTGTGGATGAGAAGTTCCGAACCCGTGAACAGGTGGCCGCAACCGTTGTCCGGCGCGATCTTGATGGCTCGCTGGTAACGGTGGGCGATGTGATCGACCGGGCTGCCATGGATTACCGCGATCCGTTCGTGATCTCCTCGGTCAACGGTCAGGACAGCGTGAGCGTCAAGGTCGTCAAGACCCCCGAAGGTAATGCGCTGGATATTGAGACCGCGGTGCGCAAGATTGTGGAGGAGTATGGCCCGACCCTGAAAAAGGAAGGGGTATCTACGGTCCTGACCCAGAATCAGCGAAACTACATAGACGATAACATCAATACGCTTGGGTCCAACCTTCTGGTAGGGATTTTCCTTGTTTGCGTGTGCATCTGGGTGGTCATGGGTTTCCGTAACGCCATGCTCACCACCATAGGGGTGCCGTTTTCCTTTCTGGTGACCATGGTGATCATGTGGATTACCAACAATTCCCTGAATGAAATCACGCTGTTTTCCTTTGTGCTGGTCAGCGGCATTATCGTGGACGACGCCATTGTGGTGGTGGAAAACGTGTATCGCCACATCCAGCAGGGCAAGGATTTGCGACAGGCGGTCATACACGGCACGGGCGAAGTGTTTTTGCCCGTAATCGCAGCGACATCCACGACAATCGCCGCGTTTTTGCCCATGTTGATCATGTCCGGTTCCACCGGTGAATTTTTTGCGCAGGTGCCCAAGGCCGTCAGTTTTGCCATTGTGGCTTCGCTGCTGGAATGCCTGTTGATTCTGCCCCTGCATATTCTTGACTGGCCCGGTTCGAAACGCCTTGCGGAAGAGGCCCGGAGCAACGCAGTTCGGCCTGATCCGGCCTTTCTGCTCCGGTTTCGGGCGTGGGTGGATAAAATGCTCATGTTCTGCATGCGGCATCAATGGAAAAGCCTTGGGGGCGTTGGTGTGGCGTTCGTTATGGCGCTCATCATCCTCGGGGTGTCCATGTCCGGCGTCATGCCGTTGATTCGTGTCAAATTCTTCCCCGATGAATACACAACGTATTACATAAGTTTGCGTGGGCCTGTCGGGACGCCTGTTGAGACGTCCAGCCTCAAGGCCAAGGCCATATCCCGGGAGATTCAGTCGTTCGGCAAGGGGATGACCCTGTCCTGCTCGGCTTTGGCCGGAATGGACATCAACACGGATTATGAAAGTATCTACAGTTCCAATCTGGGGATTGTCATTGTGGAGTTGCCGGACAAGGCGGAACAGGAGTTTACTGACAATCCGGACAATGACCCTCTGCTCATGCTGGATTGGGTGCGCAAGCGCTTGAAACCGTATGAAAAAGGCGGATGGGAGCTCAAAATATGGCCTGAAAAGAATGGCCCTCCTTCAGGTAAGGACGTGAACATCCGTATACTCGGTTCTGATCATCAGGCCGTGGCGGCTCTCAAGAACGACATACACAAATGGTTGATAAACAATAAGAACATTGCTCCGTATCTCGTTGATCTGAGTGCGGATACCGGAACGGACAACCGGGTTTTCCGGTTCATTCCCGATCCGGTGCGCATTGCCGAGTTCGGTTTGGAAAAGGCTCAGGTTGCCCGTTTGGCGGGGAGTGTGCTGGATGGCCGTTTTGTGGGCGAATTCCGTATGGCGGATGAGGATGTCGATCTTCGGCTCATGATCGACCCCGACCGGTTGGAAACGCCCGAAGACGCCCTGAACATACCGGTGCTGGAACATCAGTCCGGACCGGTCCGCCTTGGCGATTTGTGCGGCGTGCGTTCCTACCGGGAACCCGGGCAGAAGAACCGGTATCAGGGGCAGCGTGCCATAACCCTGACTTCCAATATCAGCGCGGGAGCACCTGTGACCACCGCAAGTATTGTTCACGATGTTCGGACTTACTACAACAGCATCAAGGACAAGTATCCGGGCTCGGTGGTGAATTTTTCGGGCGAATTTGAAAGCACGGGCCGCTCTTTTTCCTCATTGGCCTATGCCTTCCTGATCGCGCTCCTGATCATCTATACGATTCTGGCCTGCCAGTTTCAGAGCTATTTGCAACCGTTGGTGATCATGTCCTCGGTCGTGTTTGCGCTCACCGGGGTTGTCTATGGTACATTCCTGACCCGTTCCCTGTTTACCATCAACAGCTTTATCGCCACGGTGGGGGTGACCGGTGTTGTGGTCAACGACTCGCTGGTGCTGCTTGATTTTATTAACAAACTGCACCGGCAGGGGATGTCCCGTCTGGATGCCGTGCGGGAGGGGGTGCGCATACGGTTGCGGCCCATCCTGCTGACCACACTGACCACCTCCTTGGGGCTACTACCCATGGCCATGGGGATTCCCTATTATTCCAACGTGTGGGGAACCATGGCGACCACGTTCGTCACCGGTCTTTGCGTGGCTACCGCGTTGACAATTCTGCTGGTTCCTGTTGAATGGGATCTGCTTATGCGCTTTCAGGATTGGAAACGCAATCGACGCAACAAACGGACCGGACAGAATGAACCGGTTCGAGAATAGGAGAGAACCGAGGTGCGAAATACGGAGCGGCTGAAAGACGTCGAGTTGGTAGTGTATGATTTTGACGGCGTCATGACCGATAATCGCGTACTGGTACGGGAAGATGGACTGGAAGCCGTTTTTTGCAACCGGAGTGACGGGCTTGGTATCGGTATTATCCGTTCCCTGGGCGTGGATCAGGCCATACTGAGTACCGAGACCAACCCCGTGGTGGCGGCGAGGGCGAAAAAGCTCGGTGTCCCTGCGAAACACGCCTGTGAAGACAAGGGCCAGGGGTTGCGTGAACTGGCCCATGAGCGCGGAGTGAATCTTTCGCAGGTGCTTTTTGTGGGCAACGATACCAACGATCTGCCGGCATTTGATCTGGCCGGTGTCCGGGTTGCCCCTGCTGACGCACACCCAAGGATTTTGGGGCTGGCGCACGTGGTTACCGCTGCAAAAGGAGGAGCCGGTGTGGTGCGCGAATTGGCGGACATGCTGGCAACTTCCCGAAAATAAGCATGGTCTGGACATCCCTCTTTGTTTCCGGGTAAATCAGTAGTATCAGTGGGGCTTTCCCCGCTCCCTTCGACCAGGAGGAACCATGTCCGTACGATCTCCCCGCAGTTCGTTCGAGAACATCTGCATTTTTCATATACTGGATGGGTTGCGTGACGGCCTGTCTCATTTTTCCGGTTCAAGCAGAGCCGCGCTCATCTATACGACTTCCCCTGACGGCCCCCTGAGAGTTTACGATCCTCAAGATCTGCTGCGAGGGCATGAGCCGCGTCTTCAGCAATTCTATCTGCATACGGACAGTTGGCGAAGCCGTGTCGATTATGATGATGCCGAGGTTCATTTTCTGGGCGAGGATCATTACAAGGGGCTGGAATTGACAGGCCTCATCTGCTTTGGTGGCCGTTCCAAGGCCGTTCCGTACCAGATGTGGTTTACCGAAGAACATCCGGACATGTGCGTGACCGGTCCCACCCGTCGTTGGCTGGAATATGCGGTGCGCCTGTTCTCCCAGAACTATGAGATGCAGAGCATCATGAATATCGATACGGCCGGGTATGTCTTGCAGAATTGCGCGGTCCATGCGGTGCGTGATCATCTCGTGGACGAACGCAGCAGATTCGGTTGGCTGGACACCCGGATTCGGGTCTATCCGTTTCTGGATGCGGTGCTGGGCATTTCCCGCACCAAGGAGGAAGGCGCCTGGCCGCGAGGGCGATTGGTGGTGGTTGAACCGAGCCTGTTGGACCGCGTCCGCTTTATTTGCACGTTTCCTGAAAATCAGCGTCCGAAGCTTGGGGACTTCAAGCATGTCCGCAAGATGTTGCAGGCCGTGGAATATTCCGGAAGGGTACTGGTTTCGGACGGCGTGAGCATTGTCGGCGTGGCCATTGGCTCCATGCCCGGAGCGTTTCTGGCCGCACAGTTCAGCGGTTCCTATGGTTTTCTCATGCTCATGGACACGTTGGTCTGCACCTTTTCGGATGGTAATTTTCATTCTTCGAACCTCAAGGCCAATCTGGTCCAGCTTGAGGAATTGCTGCTGGAATCCACGGTGCCCATGGAAGATCATCACAACATGATGCATATCATTACCGGGCTGGTGAACCGTGTGCGCGACCGCAAACACGGATGCACGCTGATCATTGATTTGGGGCATATGCTCGTGCCTACGGCAGGACAGCGTTTTGACGGACCGCTGGACCTGCGGGACAAAAGTCATCTCAAGTTGGCTTGCTCCCTGGCAAAGATCGACGGCGCGCTGCATATTGGCGCAGATCTCAAGTTGCACGGGTTCGCCTGCCTCATGGACGGCAAAAGTGTCCCCGGTGAAAATCGGGGACGGGGCGCGCGTTTCAACTCCGCCTTGCGGTTTACTGCGGAAAACGAGGATATTATTGTGGTGGTGGTTTCCTGCGACCGTCCCGTATCCATTATCAAGGACGGCGTGGAGCTGACTGCGGCGTGCAGTTACAGCCAGATCAGGGGGTGCCCGACCCCTCCGCCCCTTTCGGAGTGGATGATGGAGTAATGGCGATTGGAGTTTTTTGTTGTATGACTTGCCGTCTTATCCAATCATGCTGAAAAAGTGTTTTGTTTTTAATCTGTAATAGCTATTAGCCGTCAAAAAAAAGATCGCGGTTTTCTTTGTGGAGTGTTGTAGTGTCCTGGCTTTCCAACCCCCTTGTCTGGGTCTTTCTGTTGCCGGCGCTGGCTGCTACGGGGCTGGTCATACAGATAGTGGCCAGCCTGTTCTCCTGTTGTGCCACGTTTCGTCTTCGGGGCCGTGCCGTGCAGCTTCGGTGGTGGATGATTCCTGCGGCATCGGTGGCGGCCGTTTTGCTGTGGGCGGGGGTAGGGTTTACGGTTTTTGTTTTTTCAGGGATATAAGAGCATCGACGAAATTTTAATCGCAGGATATGGGTTGGAGGAATGCCGTATTCATTTGTGAGGGGTGATGCATTTGGACAACACTGGCCGACCATCGGTTAACGCCATGGATTCCGAAGAGCTCAGTATCGAGGAATTCAATCAGATCGACCCGGAATCATTTGATTGCTTTCCCCGCAGGAAGTTGCCTTTGGATCTTTTTCACTTCAAGGAAGAGATCAACGTTCTGGTGCCTCTGTACCGTGCCGGAAACCCCTTTTCCGAAGCGTTGCGCAAAGAGGCGCGGCAACTTTCCGAAGCCGGGCAGCTCTTTTTTTCGCGTAATCAGCAGACCCGTTACGTGCAGTGCCTTTCCAGCAGCCTGGATGTGGCCGTGGACGACCCCAACCTCTCCGCACAAGACGTGGCCGACATCTTTGCCGAACAACTCGTGACCCTTCAGGAAGAATTTTTCGGCAACCCGCTTCCGGACGTGCTGGAGATGATCGGTTGGGCCCTTGATTTGCTGGCGGTTTTCCTGAAAGTGGATTCGCGCAATGCCGCATATCTCGCGGCCTCGGCACATCGCAACCGGACCCGCCAGCGTCAGCGGGTGAACGCAGGTCTTGTGGCCGTGGCCCTGTATTGCCGTTCCGGCGACTATGATGCGGATACGTCCGCGGACGAGTTGAGCCGCGTAGCTCTCGGTTTTTTCCTCTATGATTTGGGCATGTCCAAGGTCTCCCGACTGGTTACGGACAAAGCGCAACAACTGCATCCCGATGAAAAGCGGCGTATGCAGGAACACACCCGCCAAGGGGTGGAGATTGCCAACCGACTGGGACTGACCGGCCCGGAAGTGGAAGAGCCGATTTTGCAGCACCATGAACGGCTGGACGGTTCCGGCTACCCGAATAAGCTCAGGGGTGAGGCCGTTGGCCTGCTCGGGCGGATCATGGGGGTGGCGGATTCCTACATGGCCATGATCACGGACAGGCCGCATTGTCCGGGGCGCGATCCGGCCGAAGCCGCAGCCGAATTGATCCGTTTGGAGCAGGCCTATGACTGCTCAATCAGCCGAGAGCTGGTAACCTTCCTCAAGAATATCACTTTTTAGCATTTCCCCCTTTAAGGGACTGTTTTTCAGCGAAAATTTTTCGACGATAATGTTGCGTGATCGTAACATTTGCATGCTTCCACCCGCACTGTTCCCGTGTATTCAACTATCCTCTAACTCATTCCTGTGAAGGGAAAACCTGAGGTATTATCGCAGAGGGGAGAGATACGTGCGACTTAGCGTCAAGATGATTTTGTTTTGCCTGATCATCGGCGTTCTGCCGTTGGCTGGTATGGTGGGGTACAGCATCGTTTCCGGTTCCGAGAGCCTTCGTTCCGAAGTTTTTGACAAACTTGCTTCGGTTACACAGGCCAAAAAACACAATCTTGAGGATATAACCCGATCCTGGGAACAGGATGTGTCGGTATATGCCAAGGCTCGTGGCGTATACAGCGCTTTGGTCCGGTTGCGGGATATCATTTTCTATAATGCCGAACCGGGGAAACCCATGGACGTGAAAAACGAGGAATACGCACACGCGCTCAAACGGGTGCAGCGGGATTTTTCGGTTTTCGTGGACGACATGGGCTACCATGATGCCTTGCTGATGGACGATACCGGCCGCGTTGTTTTTACGGCCAGGCGGGGGCGTGAGCTTGGAGCGGATCTGGTCAAGGGAACCATGGCCGGCAGCCCGTTGGCCAAAGCATGGAAAACCGCTTTGGGCGGAAAGACCGTGTTTGTGGACTTTCATGCCTACAGCCCTTTGGGGGGCGAGCCCAACGCCTTTGTTCTTGCGCCGGTTCGACGTGTGACAGGCGAGATCGAAGGGGTAGCCGGTCTGCGTATTTCCCTCAATTCCGTGAACCGGCTGATGAAGGCCAGGTCGGGCATGGGCAAGTCGGGTGAAGTTTTTCTGGTGGGGCAGGATCGACTCATGCGCTCCGACCTTGCTTCGGACATGAACCATCACTCCGTGGCCGCCTCCTTTGGCAATCCCGGTTCCGGCGCCATGAAGATCAAGCCGGTCGACCTGGCTTTGCGTGGCGAATCAGGCACCATGACGACCACGGCATTTGACGGCAAGGAGGTGCTGGCTGCCTACGCTCCGGTGAAGATTGGTGATTCCCAGTGGGCGCTGGTGGCTCAAATGGACACGGATGAGGCTTTTGCAGGCGTGACGCGCCTTGAACACGCCGGCCTTGTGCTGACGGCCGGATCGTGCATTTTCATTGTTTTCATTACCTTGGGTTTTTTGCGCATTGCCTTGCTCAAGCCGCTCAAGTCTTTGCGGACCTTTGCCGGGGCCGTATCGGACGGCGACCTGGAAGCCGAGGCCAAGGGACGGTTCAAGGCAGAGCTTGCCGAGGTCCGGGACGCTATTGTGGTCATGGTGGGCAATCTGCGCGCCAAGATGCAGGAGGCGGAACAGGCTGGCGATACCGCCCGGCAGCGTGCGGAAGAGGCCGAAGCCGCGCTGGAGGACGCCCGGCAGGCCCGGCAGGCCCGTTTTGATGCGGATCAGGCCCAGCGAAAGGGCATGTTGCAGGCCGCTTCCATGCTTCGGCATATCGTCACTCGCATGAACGACGCTTCCACTCAGGTAAACCGGGAATCCGAAAACATTCGGGAAAATGCCATTTCACAGCAGATGCGTGTTGAGCAGACCGTGGACGCCATTGAAGCCATGAGCAGCAACATCGTCGAGGTCGCCCTGTCGGCTGAAGAGGCCTCCTCTGCGGTCCAAACGGCCTTGGAATGCGCTCGCAAGGGAGCCGAGGTGGTTCATGGAACCGTGGAAACCATGGGAGAAGTGAACAGCATTACCGAAACGCTCAAGCTGGAAGCCGGGGATTTGGGAGAAAAGGCCAAGGGCATCGGCAAGGTCATGAACGTGATTTCCGACATTGCGGACCAGACCAACCTTTTGGCGTTGAACGCCGCCATCGAGGCTGCCCGTGCCGGAGAGGCCGGACGCGGTTTCGCCGTGGTAGCGGATGAGGTCCGCAAGCTTGCGGAAAAAACCATGGATGCCACCCGGGAGGTCGGCCAGAGCATCAACGCCATTCAGGAAGGGGTGCGCAACAATGTGAAAGGCATGGACCACGCCTCGGAGGCTGTGGAACGCGCCAACGGCATGGTCGGAGAATCCGGATCTGTGCTGAATGAGATCATGGAACATTTCGACATCACTGCGGAGCAGGTCCGGGGCATTGCCAAGGCCAGTGAACAGCAGTCCCATGCCGGCGAGGAAATCACCCTTGCCGTCGGCGAGGTGGACAAGGTTACGTTGGGCACGGCCGAGGCCGTCAATGAAACCGGACAGGCCATATCGCGCATAACCCGTCAGATAGAAGCCCTGACGCACCTCTACGGCCTTTTTCGCATGTTGGGTGAGGGCAAGGTTCAGGCCGAGGTGGAAAATCTCGCCATGCGGCCGGAAGTGCAGGCGATGGTCCCCGGTCCGCTCAAGACGGCTCTCAGTTCCCTTGTGCATGAAAAGGACTATCTGGACATGGCGTGGGTTACGGATACCAATGGGCGTATGGTTACGGACTTTGCGCAGGCCCCCGATGCCGTGTGCACGCTGGGAGCCGATGTATGCGATAAAAACTGGGCGGACAGGGATTGGCATGTCGAGCCGCTGCGCACAGGTGAAACCTATGTCTCCAACATCTACTACTCGGATGTGGTGAACGATTATTGCCTGACCATTTCCGCGCCTATCATGAATGGTAACGGAATTCCGAAAGGCGTGTTCGCCGCGGACATTCGTCCCGTGGTGCAGGAAAAGCTTTCCTGATCCTACTTATGCAGGGGAAGGACAGACCGCTTGGGGGGCAACCTCAGGAAGATCTGTTCTTCCCTTTTGATTTGCGGCGCAACAGGAAAACAACCAGGGCCCCGAGGGCTATTCCGCCCAGTGCGGCCAATCCCGGTGGCAGAGGAAACCATTGTGCCTGTTTGGGCAGACCGGTGACTTCCGCATTTTTTGGGACTTGGGCAAAATCCGTGGTGGCACGTTGCATGGGCAGAGCATTGAATTGCCAATACCGCGGAAGCCGTGCCACTGGCTGGCTGGACAGGGACGCCCCTGCCATGAGTTTGAGCAGCTGTTGGGCCGCCTGTTGCCCATGTTTCATTTCATTGACCATGAAGCCGCCGGCCGTTGCCGCGGCCATGTCCTCCTCGCGCAGGACATAGACGGGAACCGTGGCGGATTCGGCCATCTTCCGGGTCAGGTCGTCCTGCTGCACATATGCGTCCGTGTTGTCACGAACAAAGCGGGCCATCAGAATCAATCCGTTTTTCGGCATGCCCTGAGCTATCTGCAGCGCCTGTTTTTTGGTCAATCCGCCTTCCCGTCCTGCTTCAAAGCCGGGCAACACAAGCTGTATGCGATCCATGTGCCGTTCAAAGGCGATTTGGGCTTGCCGCCGCAACTCGCTGCTTTCCGGGGTTTGGTCAGTAAAGACGGCAACAGTGCGGGCCTTCGGGTGCAGGGCCAGCACAATGTCAAAAAGACGTTCCAACCCCGGTTTGGAGGTGATTCCAGTGCAGTGGCCGTCCCGGGCCATGCGCGGCTCGAAATTTTCTACACAACAGAAGGTGGCCGGGATTGTTCCGAACACATGGGAACGATATCGTTGCAACATGGCCAACGCAGCTTCACCAACACAAATGACACCCTGTACGGGGTGCTGCTTCAGGCGTTGGGCCAGCTTTTCGGCAACGTCGTCGAAATGTTCCTCGCTGGTGTTTTTGTCCGCTTCAAGCCAGAACTCTACGACATGTAGCGAATTGTCTTTGGTTTGTAGTGTCTGAAGCACTCCCTGCCGAACATGGTTGCCGCGGTATGACCCCTGTGAATCGGAGTGGAGCAGCATCACGTCGGCCGCCAGACAGGGGAGAGTCCCGCTGAGCAGAAAAAGAAAAACGGTGATGAAAAGATATTTACGCACGATAACGCCGGATACTATTCCCAATGAGCTACCACCTTGTTGCGGCCTGCGGCCTTGGCCCGGTACAGGGCTTTGTCCGAAGCCCGGAGTAAATCGCCCGGACCCCAATCCGGCTTCAGCTGGGCCACCCCTATGCTGACCGTGAATGAAAGCGGGGTTCTGGGGCCATCCGTGTCCCGACGCACGGGCACAGGGTGGCGCTCCACGTCCACCCGGATGGCTTCCGCTTTGAGGCAGGCCGTGGCCTGGTCCATCCCTTTGACAAGCACCACCAGTTCTTCGCCACCGTATCGAGCGGCAAATCCGTTGTACTGGATCGACTGGGAATTGACGATGCGCGCCAAGGCCTTGAGCACGTCATCCCCTGATTGGTGGCCCCATTCGTCGTTGACCCGTTTGAATTTGTCCACGTCGATCATCATGAGCGTTGGCGGCGGCGTCTGGTTGCGCCCGTTGCGTACCGTCTTGATCAGGGCGGCGTCAAAGGCCCGGCGGTTGTAAAGTTCGGTAAGCAGAGGGTCAAACGTGGCCGTGCGTTGCAGTTCCGTGGCAAGGCTTTCCCATTCACGGGTTTCTTCCTGAAATTCGGCCACCAGCTCCTTGAACATTTGGCGCACACGGGAAAGAATCACCGAGCGGTCTTCGGCTTCGCGGATAACGCCTACAGTTCTGTCCTCGAATTTGGAGAGTGATGTCTGCTGCTTTTCCTGAGTGCCCCGGATCATGTTGATGAGGGTATTCATTTCACCAAGCAGGGCGTTTGCCGAACGCTTTTCCTCGGCCAGAGCCGTTTCCAGTTCCAGCGTAGCCGTATTGTGCATCACGAAAACTTCGATCATGTCCACAACGCGTTCATATTGAGGCCTGGAAAGATCTTTTGACCCAAGCACTTCAAATACGTCGCGTTGCAGCTTGCCTTTGAGTTCGTCCGAGAAAATCGAAAGATCGCGCACCATGTTGCGGACGAACAAGACCACGGCCACCCATTCCTGTTCGGACGTGATGTTGAATTCATGAAGTATTGTGTGAAGCTTTTCCAAATATTCCGGCCGTTTTTCCGTATGCATCATTCCCTGCCTGTGTACGAGTATTCGACATCCGGATTTTCAGACCATGAAATCATAGCCCAAGTTCGGTGTTGCGGGCAAAGCATAATTTCGGGATTTTCGGGGATTGTGGACAATGGAGCGGACGGGTCAGATCATGTTTGCGCCGCCCAGTACGGCGACAAGACGTTTGAAGACATCCATGTCCAGTTCTTCGCGCATATTATGGCGCATGAGCTTGAGCGCGTCATAAGGGGGCATGGCGTCCGCATAGGGGCGTGCGGTGGTCAGGGCATCGTAAATGTCCGCAATGGCGATGGCGCGAACGGGCAGGGGAATATCGTTGCCGCTCAAGCCTGCAGGATAACCGCTGCCGTCCATTTTTTCATGGTGGAAGAGAATGCAGTTGATGGTGTTCTGGCTCAGGGGCAGCTGCGAGCACAGGGAAACGCCGTGCAGGGGGTGGGACTGGATTGTCCGGCGTTCCTTTGTAGTCAGTGCTCCGCGTTTGTTGAGTATTTTTTTTGCAATTCTTGTTTTGCCCAGGTCATGCAGAATGGCGCCGAGGCCGCATTCAAAAATTTCCTGTTCGTCCAGTTCGTATGTGTTGAGGATGGAAATCAGGAATATGAAGACATGGATACAGTGAGTGTAGGTCTTGTAATCGTGTGAAATGAATGGACCAAGTGCGGAAAGGGAGTTGTCCGAGGCCAGAAAGCGGATGCTGCTTTCGACAATGGAGCTTACGCGATTGAAATAACTGGAACTGAGCGCTCCGGGAAGTTTGCTGCTGAAGACTGTCTGTACGACATTGGACGAAGCCTCATAAAAAACCTTGGAACGGTCTTCCATGGGTAGGGCATCGTTCGTGAGGATCGGGCCGAGGTTGTCCTCGATATATTTTTCGTAATTGGGCCTGTCGTCGCTTTGGACGTATATTTCCTTGACGCCGTTATTATAGAGCTTTGTTCGGTGTATTTCCGTAAATATTTGGCCGGAACGGGTGTACAGGACAAAGTCGCTTCCCTGCCAGAGGTAGACCGAAAAATTCCCCATCGCATTGGGAAAGAGCATCATGGGCGAGATCGGAAAATACGAAACCGGGCGAGACATTGCCGTGCTTGGTTCCATGCTGGTTGGCATAGTACAAAAGAAGTTGAATTGCCAGTAATAAAGAAAAGCTTTGTTTCTTTTTACCGTATTGTCGCAATTCTAACATATGACGACTGGTCAGAATTTGTTTTTCAACATTTTTTCCACAGAAGTGGCATCGGGAATGACACCGGAGGTGAAGTGTTCTGCCCAATTGCTGTGTTGTATGACTGCTTCGGCCCACTGTTGTGCCTGTTCAGGGAAAAATTGCGGATTGTTGCGGACGATGGCGGCTTTTGAGGGACCGTCTTCAGGAGGACGTTTGAGTGACCTGTTTTCTCCATGGATCATATAGGCATAATAGGTGGCGTTCAAAAGGGTGAAGCCAAAGCCGTTCAGGGCAGCCTGAACGCCGAAGTCCCATATTTCGTAATCCGTGTTGTCCCGGAAACCGTCCGATGCTTCGAACACTTTCCGGCGCATAACCGGTGCCGGCGGCAGGATGTTGCGTGTAGCCAGCTCCTCGTGGCTGTATTCGGGCAGTTCCATGCGGCGACAGTCACCGTCCTGAGAGCGGATAAAATGCGTATATACCAATCCTGTTTTCGGTTGCTCTTCCATGGTGGCTACACAGGCTGCCAGCCATTCCGGCGAGGGAAGATCGTCCGGGTCGAGGCATACGGCATACGGAGCCTCTGCCAATTGCAGGCCTGTGTTGCGAACCGTGGCCGGGCTGCCCGTATGCTCCAGTTCCACCACGCGAAATCCGGCACTCGGCAATTCTTCCAGACAGGCCAGCCTGTCCATGGATTCATCGGTACTGCCGTCATCCACAAAAATGATTTCACACACATCCACGCCAATGGTCTGGTTGGTGAGGCTCAGGGCAATGCGGGGCAGAAATCGTCCGTAGTTGTAATTGGGAATGACGATGGAGACTCGTTTTCGACTCATGGAGGTCATGCCTTGGGGAAAAGTTGATGAAGAACGGCTTGAACTTCTTCTATTTCGATGGGTTTTGCAATGTATTCGTCCATTCCTGCGGCCAGAAACTGTTCCCTGTTGCCGCGCATCGCATGTGCTGTCATGGCCACGATCGGTATATTCGGATCCATTGCGGCGCCGGGTGTTGCGTTGCGGATTTGCCGGGTGGCTTCAACACCGTCCATTCCGGGCATCTGAACGTCCATGAACACGATGTCGTATGAACGTTTTTTCAAGAGTTCGAGCGCTTCTTCCCCGTTGCAGGCGGTCTCGGCAACATGGCCCAGTTTCCCGAACATGCGTGCGGCGAATAACCGGTTGATGCGATTGTCTTCCACAACAAGAATACGAAGGCCGCTTCGGGTATCCTCAATGCTGCCGGGAATGGGATTGGCCATTGATACCGATTCGCGGTCAAAGGGGATGGAGAGATAAATGTCGGTGCCTTTGCCCAGCTCGCTGTCCATGGCCATGGAGCCTCCAAGCAGGCCGATGAGCCGTTTGACGATGCCAAGTCCCAGTCCTGTGCCCTGATGGCGGCGCATGGTGGAGCCGTCCACCTGAGTAAAGGGTTCGAAGATAAGATCAAGCTTTTCCGCAGGGATTCCGATACCCGTGTCCGATACAATGAAAAGCAGCCGGGCCTTTGTTGCGTTGGTCCCGGAGTGTAGCACGGAAACGCTGACCGAAATGGAACCGTGTTCCGTGAACTTCATGGCGTTACCCACGAGGTTGAAGAGGATCTGGCGCAGGCGTCCCTTGCCGCCCATGAGCGGAGCGGGAATATCCGGTTCGATGACACAGGAAAGATTGAGGGCCTTGGATGCAGCCTGTGTCCGGAAGGTTTGCAGTACGTCTTCCACCACGTTGTAGACGTTGAAGCGCTCACGGATCACGTCCAGCTTACCGGCCTCAATCTTGGTGAAGTCCAGAATGTCGTTGATGATGGAGAGCAGCCCTCGCCCGGAGGTCAGGGCAGTCTGTACGTAGTCGCTTTGTTCTTCGTCCAGCGTGGTAGTCTGGCAGAGTTGCAGCATTCCCAGCACGCCGTTGAGGGGCGTTCGTATTTCATGACTCATATTGGCAAGGAATTCGCCTTTGGTCTCGTTGGCGGCTTCGGCCAGCATCTTGGCTTCCCTGAGAGCCTGTTCATTGGTCTTGCGTTCGATCGCCAGCGCGGTTTGTTCGGAAACGGCAATGAGCAGGTCAATATCACGGTTGGAATAATGCCGGGCATTCTCATAGTGCTGGACGGCCATGACGCCGATAGGCTTGCCCCCAACGATAAGGGGAACCCCCAGCCAGACTTTTGAGGGATATCCGAGCATGTGATTTTCATCCACCCCGTACAGTTCCATGAATTCCTTGCGGGTCATGAATTCCGGACCCTGCTCCTTGCTGCCGGATGCCTCTTCCGGTTTTTCCGTATTGGAGATGAACAGGGGACGTCCCAGGCGTATTACATGGGCGGACATGCTGGCGATTTTTCGGTCATCCATGTCAAAAGCCTTCCCCAGGCACTGTTCCTTTTGGTCGTTGAAATATTCGAAAATCAGCGTTTTGCGGTCCGTGCTGAGCAAGGCGATGAAAAAGTTACGGGCGTCTATGTGCTGGTTCAGGGCGTCGTTGATGCGCCGGTACAGGGCGTCGAGGTCCGTTGTCAGGCTTACCGCGTTGGATATCTGGTACAGCAATTCCGCCACCGATTGGTTGTAGCGGCGTTCGGTGGTGTCGATATATGTCCAGATCAGTCCCTGCTCAAAGTCTTCCGGGTCCACGGGCTTTGCGTAGAAATGGCACCAGAAAGCTGTTCCGTCCGGGCGGATGAATGAGTGTTCCACCGCGAACTGCCCCGTTGCTGCGACGGATGAACGGCATTCCTGGCGATACTCGTTATATTCTGTTTCTCTGGGGAAGAGTTGGGATATGGGTTTTCCCAGCAGGGCTTCGGGAACATGCCCGAAAATTTCCGCGCCCCGGTCATTGATGCGCACAATGCGATGATGCCGGGTCATGGCGATGCCGATGACTGTGTTCTGGTACAGGGCTTCCATTTCATCGAGGGTTTCCCGCAACATGCGTTCCGCAGCCTTGCGGTCCGAGATGTCGCGCATGATGGCCGCATAGCCTGCCGGGGGGCCTCCGGGCCGTTTGGGCATGATGGAGATGGAAATTTCGGCAAGGATGATTTGTTTGTGGTTGGTGATGAACTCCCATTCCCCGATCCATGATCCCGTGCGGTCCAGAAACGGTCTGCAAGCCTGTCTGAAGCGGTCATGCGCATCATCATCCAGACCCAGAACGCGAATGTCGTGCCCTTTGGCCTGCTCCCGCGTCAGGCTGAAGACTTCCTGTGCGGCAGGGTTGAGGTCCGTGATGGACATCTGCGGGTCAAAGAGGACGATAGGATCGATGGAGTTGCTGAAAATGGCACGGAAGTGCTCGCGACTTTCCATAATACGGGCCTGGGCCAATGCTTCCTCGGTGATGTCGCGGCTGACGACAACGGCGTGTGTGGTTTCACCTTCTTCGTTTTTGTATGGATAAAGGCGAACTTCGAAGTAGCGTTCCTTTTGGCTGAAAAAGGGAATCCACGCCCGGTAAGAGACCTCGCGTCCGTTGGTGAAGCAGTCTTCCAGATGGCGGCGGATCGAAGTGTTGAATAAATTCTTGCCCCAAATCTCTCCGACCGTCTTGCCGAGAATGTCGTCGGCGGTTCCGCCATGCCTGTCCACGTATGCCTGGTTTACGGCCACATATTCATAGTCCCGGTTAACCAGTGTCATGTGGTCCTGGGCCGCGTTGGCGATGAATTTATAACGGCTCAGCGTGTCTACCATGCGTTTGTGTTCGGTTACGTCCATGAACGATGCGAACGTGGCGGGCTTGTTATCGTATTCGATGAGCAGCACCGATGCTTCGATCCATATCTCCCGCCCTTTTTCGGTTTTCATGAAAAATTCGATATTGCGGAGCGGGGTGCCGGATTCAATGTTCTCGATTTTCCTGTCCCGTTCTTCCGGGAAGATAAAAAAGTCCGAGGTAATCCTTCCTTCAAGGGTTTCGGCCTCCAGAGCGCGGCAACAGCTCTGGTTGGCAAAAAGGATCTGGTGTGTGGCTTTTTCCGTGATGATGACCGGCAGGGGGGAAATATCCAGCAGGTTCCTGAGCCAGCGTTCGTTTTCGCGCAACTGCCTTTCCACGCGCTTGATTTCGGTAATATCCGTCATAATGCCGACGATGCCTTCGGGGGCGTCCTCGCAGCCGTAGGCGGCCTTGCGCATCAGCATGTAGGCCCGGTCACTGGGGGTATCCATGACATACTCGTATTCCTGCATCTTTCTGGATTCGAGCAGTTGTCTGTCTTTATCGCTAAAGAACTGTGCGGTTTCGGCATCAAGGAGATCATGCGCGGTAGCGCCGATGATTTCTTTACGATCTCGGCCGAACACTTCCCCGAAGCGTTTGTTGCAGCCGGTATATTGGCCGTTCACGTTTTTGATGAACACCGGGTGCGGCAGCACGTCGAGGACCGTTTGCAGAAATTCGGCCTGTTGGCGCTGGGCATCTTCGGCTTTCTTGCGTTCGCGAATTTCCTGTTTGAGGCGTTCATTGACCTGGGCAAGCTTGTCTGCCCGATCCTCAGCCAGACGATGCAGTTCCTGATGCTGCCGTTGGGCTTCATGCAGCAGATTTGCCCGCTGCAACCCCTTGTCAAGTGATTCCGAAATCTCGGCGCGTACGGTTTCGTTTTTTATGATGTAATCCCATGCTCCCAGCCGTACAGCCTTGACAGCGTCTTCAAGAGAACCTTCGCCGGAAAGGACAATAAGTGCCGTTTCCGGCGATTCCTGGGCAATGGCCTCTACAACGTGGATACCGTCCAATCCGGGCATGCGAAGGTCCACGAGCACGGCATCGGGCTTTTTTATGCGGAACAGCTCCAGCCCCGGTCCGCCATCAAGCGCGACAAACGCTTCGTGACCCGATTTCTGGAGATGAAGGCTGACAAGATCAGCATAGCGCTCGTCATCGTCGATGATGAGTATGCGTGCCTTGTTCCCGGTCTGTTTTCGTTGTTGATCGCCCATGGCGGTTGTTTAGCATGGATTTGCGTCAAGATCATTCTCCGCGCATGTCTTTTTTTTGGATCACAGGGAAAAAACAGGCAGGTACCCCTTGTGTCGGATTTGTTTGCCATGTACTTTGGCATACAGTCTGCGCCCGCCCACAACCATTTGGAGTGATTCATGAAACGACTGCTGCTGATCTTTTTGCTCATGGCGTTGGGAGCCGGTACCGCCCTGGCCGCTCCGCTCAGTTTTTTGTCCGACAGGGATTTCGCCCCGTATTCCATGATGCAGGACGGAAAGCCTGCCGGAATAGATGTTGAAGTTTTTTCCGAAGCGTGCAAGCGGGCCGGGGTGGAATATTCCCTTGAATTGGTGCCGTGGGATGAACTCCTGCGCCGTTTCAAGAGAGGAGAATGCCAGGGGGCCTTTTCCCTGTTCAGGACGCCGGAGTGGGAGGCTTGTGCATGGTTCGTGGATCAGGCCGCCATGCACTACAGTGACTATGCCTTGTTCACCCGTGTGGGTAGTGACCTTGTTTTTCGGTCATGGGAGGATCTGCAAGGCAAGCGTATCGGTGCTGCTGGCGGCTTTGCCTTGAGTGAAGATTTCCATGACGCTTGGAAAAAAGGCATTTTCACCGGACGGCCCTACAAGGGGGAAGCCGCTTGTGTCGGCGCATTGCTCAAGGGGGAAATAGATGCCTTTGCCGGGCAGGTGGACTCCACGCATTACCATCTCAGCCGTATGGGTATGACCAGCACCGTGGTTTCATTGCCGAAAATGCTTCGGCTGCAGCGTCCGGCCCATATTGCGTTTTCCCGTGCAGCAAAGGTCAAAGGAATGGAATCGATTGCCAACCGTCTTGGCGATGCCCTGTTATCCATGTACCGGGACGGTACGTACAATACTATTGCGCGCCGCTACCTTTTCCGTTTTTAAATGGCAGGGGGTAGATCACACTTGGTTGTGTTGTTTGTTGCGGTTTGTTGTAGACAGGGAAGGTCAGCCCCGGGCCGCAGGCAGGGAAAAAGTAAATACGCTTCCCTTGCCGGGTTCACTTTCTGCCCATATGTGACCGCCATGGGCGGCGACAATGTGTCTGCAAATGGGCAGGCCCAAGCCCGTTCCCTTGTTGCTTCCCTCTTGCGCGGCCCCAGCCTGCGTGAATTTGTCGAAAATGGCTTCCAGCATGTCCGGGGTGATCCCCGCGCCAGAATCTTCCACGCTGACGAGCACATAGGTTCCTGCCGTCCGGGCCCGAACGTGCACGGTACTGTTTTTTCCTGAATATTTGACCGCATTGGACAGCAGGTTCAGCAACACTTGAACCAGCCGGTTCGTATCGCCGGATATCGGTGGGAGTTTGTCGTCAATATGGGCCTGTACGGCAATACCTGTAGTGTCGAACAACCCCTGCCCCGCGTTCAGGGCCTGTTCAATGATCGGAGCGATGGAGCCGGTGCGCATGCTGTATTCGATGCGCTCGGCCTCATGTTTGGCCAGATCCAGCGTGTCGTTGACCAGAGTGGTTAACCGGTCGCCTTCTTGAAGGATGATATCAAGGTTTTCCAGCACTCTTTGTTCGTCACGTTTCAGTTTTTTGTCATTGGAGGTAACGTTGGGTAAAATGGATGTGGTCAGTTTCTTGCGTATCAGGGCCGCAAAGCCGAGGATGGATGTCATGGGCGTGCGCAATTCATGGCTGATGAAGGATATGAATTCATCCTTGGTCTGATTGGCCCGCTTCAGGGCCTGCGTTCGTTGCCGGACTCGGGCTTCCAGCTCACGGCTGTGCCGTTGGGCTTCCTCTTCCGCCTGTTTGCGTTCCCGGACGTCCCGGGCCACGATGATCATCGGCCTTGAGCTTTCCGGAGCTGGCATTCGGATTTTCAGTTCAACCAGTGGCGGCGCGTGTTGCTGGAAACAGGGCGGTGACAACTCGGCTTCCAGTGTCGCGAATTGCCGCTTGCTGGCGAACAGGGCGTCCACATGTTTCCGAATATGCGGGGGCAATATGTCGGCAAACGGTACCCCGGCCAACTGTTCCGGGGAGCAGCCCAACATGGCCTGCGATGCCCCGACCACGGTGCTGATGGCTCCGGTGTCCGTTTCCACGAACAGGATTGTGTCGTTAATGGTGTCCAGCAGCTCGCGAAAATGTTCCAACTCCTTGAGCCGCTGTTGCAGTTCAGGGTAGTAGCTTTTGCTCAGGGATCTGGAGCCAAGACCCATGAGCCGATTTCTTTGGGTATCCGTTTTATCGCCCACGTT
>CAJXRQ010000010.1 GCA_913060505.1 uncultured Desulfovibrio sp. | reverse complement strand
ATCCATGTTCCGCCTACACCGTGCATGACCACGAACAGCGAGGGGACCGCTTCCTTCAGTACGCCTTGGTCGGCAAAGGCGAGAATACCGAAATACGTCAGGTACATGACACCGGTGTTGATGATAAAACCGGAAATGGCGGCCTTTTTGAGGCTGGATTTATCCGGGCAGGCCTGTGTGTGCACGATGTAGGCGCCGATGGCACAACATTGCAACGCGCCGTATTTGATGCCCCACCACAAGGCGTCCGGAAACGAGCTTTGGGCCGAGGTCGCTATCTCGCCTTTTTGCAGCGCCGCCATATTCGCCAGAATCTTCGGGAAAAAGTGTATGATGTTCGGCAAGTAAATGATAAAAATACAGGTGATGAGCAATACGGAAATTACCGAAGCGGACTTGCGGACCAGAGCCGCCCCGTAAATGGTCAATACAAAGATAATGGCCGCGATGACTACGGTGTTCAGCATGTATGAAGTTCCGGCGGCCTTGGCCAGAGTAGCCCCTCCAGTGGCAAACGCCACAGCGGTCACCAGCACCAGCAGCAGGTTGATCAGTATTTCGTATATGGGGGCCATGACCGTAGCCGCGCCGCCATAGAGCTTTTTGGACCAGACACTGTAGTCGAAAACATTGAACCGGGCCGCGATGACCATGGAATAGTAGAAGGTCAGCCCCATCACAAACATGGCAACTGCGGGCATGAATACGGACGCCCAATGATGCCCAAGGAAAAATGCGACGATCTGTCGGCCGGAGGCAAAGCCGCCTCCGAAATGGCCGCTGAACCAGACAAAGGCAATGCCCAGATAAGCCGGTAAACTTTTCATGAAATTTCTCTCGTGGTTACAATGATGGAAGTGGCCTTGCCGCAGATCCCCCCGAATATGTATAGTCCGGCTTTTCCTCTCTCCCGCGAGGTCTTGAAACAATCTCTGACTGTGGCCGCGTTTTGAGCAACGCCTGTCCGGAATCGGCAGATCTCGTATTCATAAGGAATATTCCCCGGCTGTTGGCGCACCTGTAGTGAACACCCAGGCACAGTGTCCACCTTTGATAACGATGTGATTGGCATGTGCCTCCCAAGGGGGGAATGACCAAGACAATTTACCCTCTCCGTATCGGAAATCCCTCTTTTCCCGTCACGAAAACATCAGCTTGTCTATGGCATTACGCAGAGGATTTCAACTATTGCGACCGCCGGTCATTTTTTTCACCGGATTTTTTGCAGATCCAGCTTGCGCGGATAGCTTGAGAACAGCCCAAAACATAAAAACGGTGCCGGGAAAATGGCATCCGGCACCGCACTTCACTTACCAGAACACATAACGTCAGTCGGAACTGTTTTGAACGTCATCCGCCACGCTCTCCACTATTCCGGCGACGTTTGTCAGCAAAACGCTCTTCCCTTTCTTCTCTTCCAACTTCACCATCACGACATAGCCTGTACTACGCTACCCGATTATTCTTTATGATTTCCACAGGATTGCCGAATGACCAATTCACTCGACAGAACAACCTGCCTCGTTGGACGTTCCGGGTCGGCAATGCGCTTGAAAAGCATCTCGGCGGCGGTCTGCCCAAGGGCATAGGCTGGTTGCCGGACCACGGTGACTGAAGGCCGAATCATGGCCGTCCACGGAGTTTCATCAAACGTTGCAAAAGCGACCTCTTCGGGGACGGATATCTCCCTATCCCGAAGAGCGCGAAACGCTCCCGCTGCCAGCATGCCATTGCTGGTAATGACGGCTTCCGGCGGATTGTCCAACTCAAGGAAACGGGAAACAGCCTCATGGGCGGCATCTTCACGAGCAGGCAAATGCAAAACCAACTGTTCATCCGAAGGCATACCGGCGTCCTGCAACGCCTGCTCAAACCCCGCCCTGCGCTCAAGCCCAGTGGAACTGCTTTCCCCAAAAAGTCCTGCCAGCCGAGTGTAACCATGGCCGAGCATGTGCGCTGTCAAATCATGGGCCGCCGTGACATTGTCAATGAGCACCATGTCCACGTCCACGCCTTGCACACGGCGGTCAATAACCACGGTTGCGCAGGAATCCGCCACTGACCGCGTAATGGTCTTGGAGAGCCGCAAGGTGGGCGCAACAACGACACCTGCGGCATTTTCACCCTGCATCATATCCAGATACATCCGTTCCTTTTTCGGATTTTCATCAGTATTGCAAAGAATGACGCTGTAATCATTCTTTTGGGCGATATCTTCCACCCCCCGGCTCAACGAAGCGAAAAAAGGCGACTGGATGTCTGCCACGATCAAACCGATAAAACTGGAACGGCGAGAACGAAGGCTCCTTGCAGCCCGGTTGGGCCTGTAGTTCATCCTATCCACGACTTCCAAAATTCTCTTGCGGGTGTCTGCTCGTACGTTGTCCTTCCCGCTGAGCACACGGGAAACTGTGGCCGTCGAAACTCCGGCAGCTTTTGCGATATCCTTAAGATTCATACATATCTCACCTTTTATTTTCCGCCTTAGAATGTAAACGATTTCATAAGTTATCTCAAGAATGAAATTATATTTACGAGACAATCTCGTTTACGAAACACACCAAACCATACCCCACATTACCTGTCTTCCCTTGGATAAAATGCAAGATGAAATAATAATTCTTTCAAAAAACTACAGGGATTACTATGCAAAATCACAGACTACTCACACAATCAGCCAACCTCGTTGACACATTTTTTGAAAACGATTACATTTTAATCCTACAATCCGAGGATTCAGGAGGTTAACCATGATCAATCTGGACACAAGTAATATCGTCATCGGTGCCGAAGCATCGGGAAAACTCCAAGCCATAGAGATGGTGGGGAATATTCTTGTGGAGCAAGGTTACATTGAGCCCGGCTATATTGAAAGCATGAAAAAACGGGAAGATGTTGCCAATACATTTCTCGGTAACGGCATATCCATACCGCACGGCCTCCCGGAAAATCGTGACCTGATCAAAAAAACCGGCATCGCGGTGCTGCAAGTTCCGGACGGCGTCACCTGGAACACCGGCGAGACGGTGCACCTCGTGGTGGGGATAGCAGCCCGGTCGGATGAACACATCGAAATCCTCACGAACCTGACGCACATTCTGGATGATGCCGAGACTACGGAATTGCTGGCCACCACCAAAGATGCCGGAGCAATTGCCCGGTCATTGAGCGGAGACGACGCAAAGCCGCAACAACGCCCCGGCCCACGACTGGACGTCAGCGACTTTGATGCGGCAGTGGACGTGACGATCGTGGGTTCACACGGTTTGCACGCCCGCCCTGCCACCTTCTTCGTTGACATCGCAAAAGCCTTTACTGCTGAAATTTATGTTGAATTTGATGGACGCTCCGGCAACGGGAAAAGCCTTGCGTCATTGTTGAAGCTCGGCGTCACATCCGGCAAGACCATGCGCATCCACGCCAAGGGAGCGGACGCAAAAACAGCTTTGGCGGCGCTCAAGGAAGCTGTGGATGCGGGACTTGGAGAAACAGCGGAAGAAAAATCCGTTCCTCAGGTAGCCCACGGTTGGGCGCCTGAAGAAGTAAGACGCACGGTTCCCGGATGCACCGCATCGCCTGGACTCGCCTGCGGGCCTGTCCGCCAGTACACCCATGACCGCATCATCGTGGAGGCCATAGCCAGGGATCCCAGGCATGAATCCTCCGAACTCGCCAAGGCCATTGCCGCAGCCAAGAGCAACCTCCACATGTTGTACAACGAAGTTCGCGCCCGTTCCGGCGAGCCGAGTGCGGCCATATTCCGTGCCCATGAGGCATTTCTGGAAGATCCCGAACTCATTGCCGAAACAGAGGAACTGATTCTTGAAGGCAAGTCTGCCGGATACGCATGGCGACAAGTCATCGATGAACGCGTCCGGGCCATGAAAAAGCATCGCGATGAAGTTCTGGCGGCCCGTGCCATGGACCTGCGCGACGTGGGCCGCAGAGTGCTCAAGCATCTGGCAGGCGTACTCCATGACGAACCCTTCACCCCGGACCAACCTGTCATCCTCATAGCTGAAGACCTGACCCCATCCGACACCGCGCAGCTTGACCCGGCGCTGATTCTCGGATTCTGCACCGCAAGCGGTGGTCCCACGTCCCACTCGGCCATCATCGCCCGTTCTCTGGATATCCCGGCAATTGTAGCTGCCGGCCCCGCAGTGCTTGAAATTGCGGACAATACCATGGCCATTCTTGATGGCGACTCGGGCAACCTCTATCTGGAACCGAGTGCAAAGGACATGGAAGCCGCGGCATCCGTCAAGAAGCAGTTGGAAGAGCTACGAAACCGGGAATACCAATCCCGATTCGAACCCGCACTCATGACTGACGGCGCACGCATCGAAGTGGTTGCCAACATTGGCAAGGCCAACGAAGCGGAAAAAGCCGTCAATGCCGGAGGTGAAGGCGTCGGCCTCATGCGTACGGAATTCCTCTTTCTGGATCGTGACACGCCACCGGATGAAGAAGAACAATACCAGAATTACAAGGCCATGGTGGAAGCACTGAATGGCCTGCCCATCATCATCCGCACGCTGGATATCGGTGGGGATAAATCGGTCTCCTACCTCGATCTGCCGCCGGAAGAAAACCCGTTCCTCGGAGAACGTGGAATCCGGCTCTGCCTGAACCGTCCAGAACTGTTCCTGACCCAGCTTCGGGCCATTTATCGGGCGTCCAAATACGGCCCCATCCGCATCATGTTCCCGATGATTGCCACGCTGGACGAGTTGGCCGCCGCCAAACGTCTGGCGGAAAAGGCGCGCATCGAGGTCGGAGCCGGACCGTGCGAGATCGGCATCATGGTGGAAGTTCCTTCCGTGGTGGCCATGGCCCCGGAGTTTGCCAAGGAAGTGGATTTCTTCTCCATAGGCACCAACGACCTGACCCAATACGCCATGGCAATGGACCGGGTACACCCCACCCTCGCTGCACAGGCCGACTCCCTGCACCCTGCCGTGTTGCGCATGATCGCCCGGGTTGTCGAAGCTTCCGAACAGGCTGGAATCTGGACCGGCGTATGCGGCGGCCTTGCTGGCGAACCATTGGGTGCCGTGATTCTCGTAGGCCTCGGCGTCAAGGAGCTGAGCATGGTTGTTCCGTCCATTGCCGCGGTCAAGGCACGCATCCGTACCATGTCGCTTGAGCAGGCCCGGGCAGTGGCCCAACAGGCGCTCGCCTGCCGGGACAACAGGCAGGTCCGGGCGCTTAGCCTGCCATAGCCGGAGCAACTCATGACAAACCAGAACATTCTCACTGTCACCTTGAACCCGGCCATTGATCTGGCCTGCTCCGTCCCTGATTTTACGGCTGGAAAGGTCAACCGGGTAACCGAACACCGGCTGGACGCGGCAGGGAAAGGCGTGAACATCGCAGGATTGCTCAGGGGATTTGACCTGCCCGTGACTGTTACCGGATTCCTCGGCGAAGAGAACGCGGCCATTTTCGAACGCCGCTTTCGCAATCAGGAAATCACGGACCGATTCGTGCGCGTTCCGGGCGAAACCCGCATCGGGATCAAGGTTCTCGACCCAAACAACGAATCTACCACGGACATCAATTTCCCCGGACTGCAACCAGATCCGGAACACATGAGTAAGCTCATGGATATGATAAAACGGTTGTCCGGCGATTTCTCCTTTGTGGTGCTTGCCGGCAGCCTTCCCGCCGGGGTGGCCCCCGAAATCATGCGCGAGCTGGTCGAAATCGTCAAAGAACAGGGCTCAAAGGCCGTGGTGGATACCAGCGGCCCTGCCCTCAAGTCCGCAGTGGAGGCCGGGCCATGGCTGGTCAAACCCAATGACGAGGAACTGGCCGAACTGGTCGGCGTCCCCATGGATCGGCAAGACAGAATCATCACCGAGGCGAGAAATCTCCTCGCAAATGGCATCCATACGGTCACCGTATCCCTTGGAGCGCAGGGAGCCGTGTTCATTGAAAATGACGAGGCGCTTCTTGTCCGACCACCCGGCATTGATCCCGTTTCCACAGTGGGAGCGGGCGACGCCATGATCGGCGGACTCGTTGCGGGCATGGCCCTTGGAATGAACTTGCAGGAGCGGGTGCGAATGGCCACGGCACTGTCCGCCGCCACGGTTGCACAGGCCGCACCGAGCCTCAAAGACCCCGCAGCCGCCCGATTGCTGGAACCAAACGTCGAAGTCAATAAAATTACCATCTAAGGGGGTATTGACATGTCGAAAATTGTTGCAGTTACCGCTTGCCCCACCGGAGTGGCTCACACCATCATGGCCGCAGAGGCCCTGAAAAAGGTAGGAGCATCCATGGGCCATGAAGTGGAAGTGGAAACCCAGGGAGCCGAGGGGGCCAGGGACGTTCTTTCCCAGGAAACCATCAACGCGGCCGACGTGATCATCATGGCCGCCGACATTCACGTGGACCCGGTCCGGTTCCAGGGCAAACCCCTGTATGCCGTATCCACCAGCGAAGCCGTTCGGAACACCAGGGAAGTCATCACCGCAGCTCTGGCCGAGGCAGAAGGTATGACGCAGGCCGCAATGGACAGCGAAGGACAAAAATACATCATCGGCGTGACCTCCTGCCCGACGGGTATCGCGCATACGTTCATGGCCGCCGAAGCCTTGCGAAAAGCAGGCGAGGCAATGGGCCATGAAATGAAGATTGAGACTCAAGGCTCCGTGGGCGCAAAGAACATGCTCACCGACGAAGATATAGCCCGGGCCGATGCCGTCGTGATTGCCGCGGACGCCTTTGTGGACACGACCCGTTTTATGGGTAAGCCGCTCTACGAAACCACCACCAAAGCCGCCCTGCACAACGGAGAACAGGCCATCAAGTCCGCGCTTGTGGCTGCGCCGTTCTCCAAAAAGGAACTGATCGATCAGGTTTCGGATATAAAGAAGGAACGCTCAGCCGGAAGGACCGGTCCATATCTCCACCTTATGACCGGGGTTTCCTACATGCTCCCCGTGGTCGTGGCAGGCGGTCTGCTCATCGCGCTGGCCTTTGCTTTTGGCGGCATCTATGCCGGGGACGCAACGGGCACATTCGGCTGGGCACTAAAGCAAATTGGCGGCGCCGGTGCGTTTTCCCTGTTCGTTCCGGTACTTGCCGGGTACATTTCCTTTTCCATCGCACAACGTCCGGGCATCACCCCCGGCCTTGTTGGGGGCCTCATGGCAACCCAGGTTGAAGCGGGATTTCTCGGAGGCATCGTGGCGGGTTTCATTGCCGGCTACCTGACAAAATTCCTCAATGACTCGATCAAACTGCCACAGAACCTTCAGGGCTTGAAACCGATACTTATCCTGCCGTTCCTGTCCACCCTCATTGTGGGACTGCTTATGATCTATGTAGTCGGTCCGCCTGTAAAATACGTGCTCACATCCATGTCCGAATGGCTCAAAACCATGCAGGATTCCTCAGCTCTTGTACTGGGGCTTATCCTGGGAGCCATGATGGCCTTTGACATGGGAGGACCAGTCAACAAGGCGGCCTACACGTTCGGGGTCGGCCTTATATCCGCGCAGATATATACCCCCATGGCCGCGGTCATGGCGGCGGGCATGACGCCTCCTTTGGGGCTGGCACTGGCTGCGACGCTCTTCAAAAACCGGTTTACCGACGATGAACATGAGGCCAGCAAGGCAGCCTTTGTGCTGGGCATTTCATTCATCACGGAAGGAGCGATTCCCTTTGCGGCACGCGATCCTTTCCGTGTCATCCCCTGCATAATGATCGGCTCGGCAGTTACCGGCGCCATGTCCATGGCCATGGGCTGCGCGTCCATGGTCCCCCACGGTGGCATCTTCGTCCTGCCCATTCCCAACGCCATCACCGGCCTGCCCATGTACGCCTTATCCATCGTTGTCGGCACGCTTGTCACCGCCGGAGCACTCTTTGTCGTCAAGCGCCCCCTGCAAAAAGAAGAAGCGGCATAACCGCACTAATCAAAAGCCCCCGCACACCATTTCGGCCGTGCGGGGGCTATATTTTTTTTCGGTGAGTAAACGAGCAGTTGTCAACCTCCGGCGGTAACCAGAGCCGTCAGTTCGGAAGCACTTGAGGGATTGAATACCGAGAAGGAATCAAGAACAACTTCCCTTGGGCCAAAGACGCCGAAAGGTTTGTTCTCCACATAGGCCCAACGCTGTGTGCCATATTCATAATGCCACCATTCCCCGTGGTAGTTCACGAACCCGGCGCGCGTCATGACGTCATAAAGCAACCGTCGGTTACCAAGAGCAATCGTTTCCTTTTCGCTGAGGAGGTCGCCCTGCTCAAGCCGTTCCTCAAAGTAGCGGGTGTAGGAAATCGGCCCGGGATAGTCGAAGGGAGCGCCAAAAAAGAGCGGAACGCCGTCAATGGTGGCGATAGTCAAATCCACGGCCCCGCCCGTTGCGTGGGGAGAAGGACGACTCTTTTCCATGCAGGGAGGCGCCACGAATTCCTCGGTCATTTCCTTGATTTCCGGTGCACTCCTGTCCGGATAGGCCTTTGTCAGCGCGGCAGCGCAAAGTTTGAATAGCGCAACCTGGGTTTCCTTGCTGCGCCAGCTATCCAGAATAACCAGACGCAAGCCTTTGGGGAGCAGCGCGTTGGCCTCCAGCAATCGTTGCCGGATGGAGTCTCGCGCGTAACATTCGGGCAGGGCGCGCTCTATGCCCGCGCTGTAATACGCAGGCCGTACCAGAATCGTGTTTTCAGCAAGCGACAAGGGCACAAGATTCTCGTCGTTCTCGCGGATTTCCACGCCAAACACGGTTTCCCACGAAGGCGACACCAGCCCGGGAATGGGTGGCAGGTCAATCGGCAATTTCATCAGTATCTCCAATATAAACTCAATGGATTCTACATTCTTCACATTCGCAGTCATGCCGGATCAGGATCAATATCCCAACAAATGCGGCAAAAAGAGCGAAACCGAAGGGCAGAAAATCAATACGAGCTGGCACAAAATGGCGACCAGAACAAACGGCCATATATGCTTGAACATCTTTTCCAGCGGCACGGAACCGATGGAGGACACGATATAAACGCAGGCTCCCATGGGTGGCGTGATCAACGCAATGGTGATGTTCAGCGTCATGACAATGCCGAAGTGAAGCGGATCAATCCCCGCGGCCACGGCGAGCGGTGCAAACACCGGCGTCAGGAGGACCAATGCGGCGATCTCTTCCATGAACATGCCCACCACGAAAATGATCAGGCTCATGAAAAGCAGCACCATGGACGGCGTTTTGGCGTACTCCAAAACAATGGGAGCCAGCTTTTGGGGCACCTGTTCGGAAGACAGAATCCAGCCGACAATGGTTGCCGCGCCGATGACCACGAAAATGACACTGGTCAACCGCACAGTGCTGGCAATGGCTCTGGCGATGCGCTTCCATGTCAATTGCCGGGTCCACAAAAAACCGACAACAAGAACATAAAGACTGGCGACAGCCCCGGATTCCGTCGGCGTCATGAAGCCAAAGAGAATCCCGCCGATGATGATGCCGGGCGCGATCAGCGAGGCAATGGCTCCCCCCGTGGCCCCGATCAGTTCGGAGAAGGAAAATCCCGCATTGACGATGGGCAAATTCAGTTTGCTAGCACTGACCCGATGCATAACCATGAAGGCGATACCAAGAAGCAGCCCTGGCAACACGCCGGCCATAAACAGCGCTCCGACATTGGTTTTGGTCATGGCGCCGAACAGGATCATGAAAATGCTGGGTGGGATGATCGGACCGATGAGTGAACTCCCGGCAGTAAGCCCTGCGGCATAGGACGCGGGATACCCTCCCTTCTTCATTGCCGGGATCATGATGGAACCGACAGCCGAGGCATCGGCAGCGGCGGAACCGTTGACGCCGGCAAAAATAATGCTGGCCACGACCGTGACGTACCCCAACCCGCCTTTGAGGTGTCCTACCAAGGCCTCGGCAAAACGGAGCAGGCGAGTCGTCAGTCCTGCGCTGCCCATCAATTCACCCACAAGGATGAAATAGGGGATGGCCAAAAGCGAGAACGGCTCCATGCCACCGTAGAATTGCTGAATCATCAGCCGAAACTGCGAATAATCTCCAATGAAGGCGAATCCGCTGATGGCTGTTGCCAACATGGCGGCAAAAAGCGGCAGTCCGCATATGAGCGAAATAAAAAAGACTGTAAGAAGTACAAAACTCATGATGCGTCCTCCCCGGCGGATTCATCCTTCCCGTCAAACGGAATGAACTGTTGCAGCGAATACTGGATCAGCATGAGTGCCATGCCCACCGGAATGGACATCAGGGGAATGTTCTTTTTGATGCCCAGCGTCATGATGGTAAACAGGCGCAGTTTATAGGCATAGTTGTAGCCGTACACGACCATGAAAATGAGAATCCCCGCAAAGACAAGGCGCCTGAGTACGGCGACAATCTTCTGCGGAACTCTGGGGAGTCTGTCCACGATGATGCGAATGGCCATGTGCTCGCCGCGCTTGAGCGCTGGGGCTCCGGCCAGCATGACCATCCAGACCAGCGTGATTCGGGCAAGATCGGTGGTCCACATGGGAGGACGGTAAAACCGCGCGAACACGCCGAGCATGACATCCAGCAGGTTGATGACAAGGAGCGCCCCTGCCCCTATTAAACAAAGGCGCTCCAGAATGTCAGAAGCTTTTTTACAAAAGCGAGTGACGGATTGCATGATTACTTGGCTCCCGCGGCGTTGGCCGTTTTGGCATCCGTGATGGCGAGATCAATCCAGGAAGGATCGATTTGGTCCTTGAGCCAGTTGACGTAGGAAGGGCTGCCGAGCTTCTTGAACTGTGCAGCTTCTTCCGCGGTGGGCACGTAGCTGGTCATCCCCTTGCTTTCAAGGAATTTGACGCGGTCCTGCACCTGGGATTCGACAAACCCGCGAGTCTTCACGTTGGCTTCATGGGCTGCGGCCTTCAAGGCGGCCTGCAGCTTGGGACTGAGAGAAGAAAGGAAATCACCGTTCATCAGCAGGAACTGGTCGGAATACTGAACGTTGGCCAAGGTAATGTGCTTCTGCACCTCATAGAGGCTACCCATGATGATATAGGTCGGCGGGTTCATCTGACCATCGGCAACGCCGGTCTTGAGTGCAAGATAAACTTCGGTCCACGGGATGGGAGTACCGGAGGCGCCGAATGCTTCATACATGGCGACCTGGCTTGCATCCATGGCCCGGTATTTGAGTCCCTTGAAGTCTGCAGGAGCATGGATGGGTTTGTTGCAGGTAAAGGCCAGGAAACCGCCCTCTTCAACGACTTCCAGCAGTTCGATACCGGTGCGTTCACGCAGGGTCTTGCGGGCTTTGTCCATGAAGCTGCTTTGGTCAAAAAAGGAATGGGCGGCTTTGTAGCTGTCAAAAAGGAACGGGATGTTCGTGGCAAACATTTCCGGGAACACGGTCTGCAAACCGCCATACGAAGCGACGTTGATCATGGGGCCGCTCATAACCTGTTCCATGCGCTGTTCCTCGTTGCCGAGCTGGCTGTTGGGGAACAAATTGATTTCAATATCCTTGCCTGTGGCTTCTTCCACGAGCTTCTTGAAGGTGACGGCAAAGTAATGAACGGCATTGTCCTTGTCGCTCGGCGGTCCGTTGTAGCTCATTTTGATGGAAGTGGAGGCCAGAACGCTGGCAGGAACAGCCAACGTCAACATCAACGCCAGACACACAAACACAGTAAAACGCTTCATGGTGTCCCCTTTGGGAAGTTGAGGGTTGTTACAGCAAAGGCAGGCACCCATGTGCATGCTTATTTGACCAGACTTGCGGATGGGACGCTCCTTTCCCGGCCCACAAGACAAACAATCCTTTTTCTACTCGGCTGAAATCTTCCCCGGAAGGCACACGGACTCAAGACAAATCCATTCTCCCGAAAGACGATTACTCCTCGAAGTTCCACTCAGTCTGCAGCAATAATTCAATGCCGAATCTCATTCTTTTACGCTTTCTCTTTTCGTTTTCCAAAATTTCTGGTATTTATTTTTTAATCAAAAAAATCGCATTGCAATATCTTACATTGTAATACAAGCTACCCCCGAGACCCCACACTGTCAAGGCCGAAATTGACAAAAAACAGTAAAATCGAAGCACAAAAAAGCTAGAATCAAGAAACACTTTCACAAAAAAGTGAATACAGATGTATATTCTTAAAGAGAAAATACCCTTACCAATTGCAAAAAAGAAATTGGACTGAATTGAAAAGACAAGGTATTCCCTGAGTATGGCGAATAATAAAATGACAAAACGAGAGAACCCGCTGTTCGTGGCATCGCTTGAAAAGGGAATCCGCATCCTGGAAGCTTTTGACGAAGGCCATCGCCGCCTTGGGCTGAACGATCTTGTGTCATTGACAGGACTGAACAAAAGTGCTGTGCAACGCTTCCTGCACACTTGGGAATCTTTGGGATATCTGGCCAAGGACGCGGACACGAAACGGTTTCGCCTCACACCCAAAGTGATGAGCCTCGGCTACAATTTTCTCAGAGGCGAACGTCTGGTAGAAGTGGCAACGCCGTTCCTGCTGGATGCCCGGGAAAGGACAGGCAATTCGGTCTATCTTGGCACTCTTTACGACACATCAATTATTTACCTGATCCGCCTCCCCCAGCGGCTACTCCTCCTGGAAGGCACGCTTCCGGGCAGGCGCGTTCCGGCGTTCTGCGGCGGCCGGGCTTTACTTTCCTGCCTTGATGACACAGCAGTGCGGCGCATACTGGAAAACTCCGACCGCTCTTCCATCACACCGCATACAATTACCGGCATAGAAGAAAACATGCAGGAAGTGGCAAAAGTCCGGGAAAAGGGATTCTGTATATCCGAACAGGAGCAGCTCATCGGAGAAATTGCCGTTTCCGCGCCGATTATCGATGCACACGACGCACCAAGAGCGGCGGTATATATTTCTGCTAAAATCACTGAATGGCCTCGCGAACGCGCCGAGGCCGAACTGGCCCCCATTGTCCTTGAAACAGCGGGCATGATCAGGGCACAGCTATAACCTTCTCCATACACTCACGAACTTTTTCCTAAAGAAACATTCCAACCACTTTACAGACAGGCGATTTAACGCTTTTATGCCCTTGGCCATCCCCTTTTCTCCGGTTTTCTTCAAGCCGGAAACCGGATTCTGCCAATGAGAAAAAAACGCAACATGAGCAGAGCCTTCCAAAGAGGTTCTTTGGAAGGCTCTGCTCATGTTTTCGCAATTTTCCGCCCGATTTACCATAAAACACAAGCGACAAGGCACGAAAAGCTCATTCCAGGAGTACTCCTGCCGGCTGTTGCGCTTTTTTGAATAGGAAAACTGACAAATGACAAACAACGCCGACAACGCACCTTCACAAAAGCCTAAAGTGGAGCAAAACGACAAGACAGCACGAAAGAACCAACGGGGATACCTACTTCTCATACTGGCTTTTTTTGCCTTGTCCCTGAACCTTCGGGCACCACTGACCTCCTTGCCCCCCATCATTCAGGACATCCGAAACCTGTTCGATATCGGTGGAGGTTTCGCCGGATTCCTGACCTCCATTCCCGTTCTCTGCTTCGGACTGCTGACGCCGCTCATCGGCTATCTCATGAAGCATCTGCGGCTGGAGACTTCCATCTTTCTGACACTGCTGGGCATTGCATTGGGTTCAATACTTCGGGCCGAGGGAACCATAGGCGGCGTTGTTTTCGGAACTGTCATCATCGGCATAGCCCTGACAGCTGGCAATATCGCTGGACTTTTGGTCATTGGCCGGGAATTCCCGAACAGGATCAATGCAATGACCGGACTGTATGTGTCCGGCATGTCGTGCGGTTCCATGGGGACCATGGCCCTAACCGCTCCCATATCCCATACACTCGGATGGCGCATTGCACTGGCTTCACCGGCTTTGCTGGCTTTTGCTGCTATTGCCTTGTGGATAGCCGCCATACTCCGAAAGCAAAAGAATGAAGCACCGCAAGCAGCAGAGAAAAAGAAGCAACGGAACAGTGCGTCCCCTTCGGTTCTGAAACAGCCTCTGGTCTGGATACTTTCCGCAGCATTTGCGGCACACACGTTCCTTTTCTACGGCATCACAGCATGGCTGCCGGTATACCTCGAACAAACGCTTCAAATGTCTGATGCCACAGCGGGAATGGTGGCTTCGCTCTTTCAGCTCATGGGACTTCTCGGCTGCTTCGGCATTCCTCTTCTTGCGGGAACACAGCGGCTTTCCAACAACGGCCTGTTTCTGGTGGTAACCATCTCATGGACCGCAACAGTCATGGGTTTCTGGTTTGCGCCAAACCTGTGGTTCCCATGGATCATCTGCGGCGGCATTGGCTCAGGAGGAGGATTCACGGTCATTTTCAGCTTGATCATGCACCGCGCAAAAGACCTGAACGAAAATCGGGCCATGTCCACAGTTGTCCAATCCGCCGGCTATATTGTAGCTTCCTTCAGCCCCTTTGCCATTGGATACCTCCACGAGCTTGCGCACAACTGGCAGGGCAGCATGGCACTGCTGACAGTCGCAGCAGTTCTGATGATATTATGCGGATTGGCAGCGAACCGCCAGTCTACTTAAAACCATGCCCTAAACGGGCCAATCTTGCGATAACTGAGCGAGCCGTCCCCCTCTGGCAAGGCATAAAAAAACGCCTGCGATCTTTCGCAAGCGCTTTCATACTCAGGCACCAATTCTAAAAAACTGTTATGCCTTCCATTGGGAATTCAATTAAATCCCCCGCAAACGATCCAAGCCTATTGCTTCATCGTTTGAGCAACCGCTTTAGAAACACCAAAACTACCATGACCTGCAATCATCTTAGGAGAGGTCAAATCAAGATCATACCTATGACCTTGCCTTTTCACACACCCCAAGCTGATCAGGGAATAAAATATATAGTCTTGGGAAATAGGCATATCTGAATGTAAAGTGAGCATTTTCGCTGTCTGTGGATGCAATTTCCTATACTTCGGGGAAAGCCAAACCAAAAAAGGAACATGGCGTTGTTCCGGACGCTTTGCATTTCCATGGTTGAATACGCCATCTTCCCCTAAAGATTCTCCGTGGTCAGAACAATAAACGAGAATTGCATTTTTCTCGCGAATCAAGTTTATGACGCGATAAATAAAATCATCGGTCATGAGTATACTATTGTCGTAAGCATTAATGGTCCTTTGAGCATCGGTAACATCTGCAACGGCAGGCTTCCAACGCTCGAATTCCTTCGTATATCTATATTGATATTTCCAATGGCTCCCCCTTGTATGTACGGCAATGAAACAAGGGGTATTACTATCTTTTACTGTTTCATTGATAGCAGGTAAGAGCATATGGTCTTTAGAAGTCTTGTACTTTACGCCAAAAAAAGATCTGAAGCGCTTATCCTTGACATTTTCTATAATGCGAGTCGTAGGGTTGTTGTTTTTATTATATCTGTCATTAAGCGAGAGCCAATGAGTAGAATACCCTTGGGCATTGAAAACATCTAATATTGAAGAACTCGATACTACTTTATTATCTGAGGTTGCATCGGTAATCATTATTGGAACGGATTGACGCGTTGTCGCTGCAAACGAAGAGGTATTGGTAAAGAAAGTCAGTCCAGGTTCAGCGTCAATATGTGGTGATGTTTTTCTTTTATACCCATCACAAGAAAAGTGATCGGCACGGGCTGATTCGCCAACGATGAGGACAATGACTTCTGGAGAACCTTCCATCAAACTGGCCTTAATATCCCCAGAATTTTTAAGCGGTCCTCTCTGTTTGATCCTATATTGTGCCTTGATATACTCAGCCAAAGCATCAAAGCAAGAGAAAGGTGTAATATGTCGGCCTTCTATACTTGAGCACTCTTTTTGGAATCTATCTTTTACTGCATCCAGCCTTGAGACCTGACACACCGTAACAACCACAAAGGCAATCAAAAATAAAACCAAAGCATTATTCTTATGTGGAATCCGTTTTTTTGTTAGGCGTAGAAAAAGTATTGAAATACAAAAACTTAAAACGATCCAAACAGTAAGCCGGTAGTCGACAAACTCTTTTGCTTCAAAAAAAGAGGTTTCAGCAATAATTCCTGCGCTGTCCCCACTTATTACGTAATTAAAAATGTAAACAAAATAAGATGCTACGGCTGCGAGCATAAAGAACAAAGGGATTAAGCCCCGGGTAAAAGCAAAAAGCCCCAAGCCATAAAGTACCAATGTGCATAAAGTACAAATATATACCATTGGGAAAAACCAACCACCCGGAGCATGATTGACCACCTGGAAATTATAAAGAAAAGCGAATATAATACCAAATGCAAAACTGAGCGCAAAGTATTTTCTGGAATCCATAACGTCCCTATATATAAAACTTACAACCACAAATAAGTATTTAGAAATATTTTGAACCGATTTTTTTTCTACACACATTTAATAATAAGAGCAAGATGGTTGTAATCCAAAAGAAACTCACTCCCCAAAAATTTTCATCGCAAGGTTGCTGACAAAAGCATCTCCCTCAAAACCTTGCGGGGCAAACACGCACTTTTTTCTCATTTTAAAAAAAGAAACAGAACTACATCATTTATTCTATCGTTTTTTTTACCTTTTTAATAAAAACAGGACTAAATCTTACTTGTAGCATGCATGTTGCCTAAAAAGAGACGCCCAAACCAACTTAGAGCGACTCAAGGAGAAAACATACGTGGAAGAGATTTCATGAGGCTGGCGGCTATGGGAGCCATGGGGACCATGGTCGGAGGCTTCAGCAGCCAAGGAATTAAACTGGCTGACTTGGGAAAACCTTGCCTACGATAATTATATAACTTGTTTTATATAAAATTCAGACATCACCATATCCCCTTTTATTGGGGCCTCAATCCGCTCGTATATCGTGCAGATTTGATGGATGAAGAGCCGGATTGGTCCACTTTGTTTGAAGGAACGAAATATAAAGGCCGTCTGGTCATGCGCGACTATGCTCTGGAAGGCATTGCCATTGCCGCCATGTACGTGGGCATAGACCGTGACCGAATTTTCAAAATGGACGACAAAGAACTGGCCGAATGCAAAAAAGCCCGCATTTCCCAAAAGAAATTACTGCGAACATACTGGAACTCCATTGCCGACCTGACCAACCTTTTCGCCGCCGGAGAAGTCGTCTGCGCCTTTTCCTGAGAGTCTCCCTACTATAGGCCAAAGACATCGATATGGGCATGGCCAAACCCAAGGAAGGTGTCATGGGCTGGTGCGACACATGCGCAATCCCCAAAAATGTCAGTCCGGAAAGCGCAGCAGCCGCTCACGAGCTTATCAACTATGTGCTCGGACCAGACTACGGCCACAAGCTGGCGTTGGAAGGTCCATACGCCATCAGTACCTCGACCGCACGCTACTCGCTGTCCGCGGAAGAACAGGAACACATCTTCATCAACGATCTCAGCGTAATGGACTCAATTGTCTGGAAGGAAAATCCCGCAAACTACGGCAAATGGGCCCGCATCTGGAATGAAGTCAAGGCAAGCTGAAAATGACAAACGACCACAAGACGTTCTCGGCCTCCGGCACATTGCTGGAGGCCAGAAGTCTCATCAAGGATTACGGTTCCTTCCGTGCCGTTCACGGCGTAGACTTTGATATCCCGGACAACTGTTTCGTCACCATTCTCGGCCCTTCCGGCTGTGGCAAGACGACCATTCTGCGCATGATCGGCGGCTTCGAATCCGTCCGTATCCGGCGGCAGCCTCACCCTTCAGGGGGAACCGCTCATGGGAGTCATGCCGTATGAGCGTCCCATCAACACGGTCTTCCGGAACTACGCACAGGTTCTTCGCCTGCGGGTGGAGAATAACGTGGCTTTTGGCCAGAACATTCGCGGCAAGGATTCCGATGAAGTGAAACGGAGAGTGGATCGTGCGCTGGAAACCATGTGCTCCATCCTGCGCCGTGAGTTTGAGGCTGGGGCATTCGGTCTTTCCACTGGGCTTATCCTCCCTGTTCCGATGCCACCAAAAAGGAAATGGAAGTCCTGTGCGCGGTTGCCGCTGAATACGGGCGCCCGCTGGTCATCCACCTGAGAAGCGAAGCCGACACCATTGTCAAATCCATGACCGAGGTGTTGGATATCTCCCACTCCACCGGCGTATACGCCCATTTATCCCATTTCAAAATCTGCGGCAGAAACAACGCGGACAAATTCGACCAGGTTATTGACCTTCTGGACTTGGCAAAGGAAGAAGGACTCACTGTTTCCTTTGACCAATATCCCTACATTGCGGGCAGCACCATGATGGGTGCCTGCCCCGGGCACACGCCGGAGGAAACGAAAAACTGCTGAAGCGGTTTGCCTGCGAAAATGACCGGGCCAGAATGATCCACGACATCAAGCACGGCATACCGGGATGGGACAACTTCGTCGCCCTTGCCGTGGCAGAGGGAAGATGTTCCCAGCCCTGCAGGCATCACATGAAAAAGAAAACGGACGCAACAATGGCTATGTGAAATATTCAAGCCGTTCGTCTATGCTCGGTTGAATGTCGGGCAACAATGCAGCCTCTTCACACGCATCATGGACAGGAAAGGCCTGCGGACACAATGCCCGCAGGCTCCAGAAAACGTCGGTCAACCGTTACTGCCGGCTCTTCAAGGCAAACGACAGATGACGTGGCCCAAAGTCACACTATGGACGACCGCACCCAAGTATCATTATTGCAGGGAAAAACCGTATTTCACAGGATCTTCCTCATCAATCAGATATTGTCCATAGCCCGTTATGTAGGCACTGCCCGTAATCTGAGGAATGATGGCCCTGTACGGGCCGACAGTTGTCTCCCGCAAGGCTTTCCCTGTAAACTGGGTGTTTATTACACTTTCATATACAAAGGGTTCGCCCAAAGCCAACTCCCCTTTTGTCCACAGCGTGGCGACTTTAGCGCAGGTTCCGGTGCCACAGGGAGAACGGTCAATCTGTCCGTCAAAAACGGTGATGTTTTGCATATCGGCATTCGGAGACTTCGCGGGGCCGTAGATTTCGCATAAATCAATGGTCTTGATGTGGGGCAACTCGGGATGAACAATTTCAATCTGTTCATTTGCAGCCTTAAGAATAGTCATGCCAACGTCGGTCAGTTTCAGGGAATTGTCCGTACAAATGTCAATGCCCAACTGGGCACTGTCTATGATGGCAAAAAAACTGCCGCCAAATGAAATGTCCATCACCAATTTTCCATATCCGGGAACGTCTACTTCGACATCTCTTTTATACAAAAATGCCGGAACATTCTCAAACGAGACCTGTTTTGCAGTGTTGTCCTCTACGGTCACCTTCGCGACCACCAATCCCGCCGGCGTTTCCATCTGGACGGTAGTCACAGGCTCTTTGACTTCAATCATGCCCGTTTCCACCAGAATCGTATTTGTGGCGATCGTCCCATGGCCACACATGTTGTGATATCCATCGCCGTGCATGAAAATTACGCCAAAATCACAATCAGGGTTGCATGGAGGTGTAAGCAGGGCGCCATACATATTGCCGTGCCCTCTCGGTTCTTGAATGAGAGCGCGATGCAAATGGTCGTAATGATCTATAAAATACGCTTTTCGTTCCTGCATGGTTTTTCCGAGTATTTTTGGAAAACCGCCAACAATAAGTCTCAGCGGCTCTCCCATGGTGTGAGATTCAACCGTGAATATGTGGTGATTTGATTTCATAATATATTCTCCTGTGATAGGTTATAAAATCCAGCCAATCACTGGCTTGCTGTACCTTGTCAAACGTACCGGATACGGCTTGTGAACTGTTGCGGCATAAAGTCGGATATTACTTCTTACGGCGCATTGCTTTCAGTTGCCTGCGCCGAACCAAGCGCGATTTTCTGACTTCTGTCCCTAAACAGGGCAAAAAGCATTGAGGCCGAAGTATAAAGCACCACGGCAATGACAACCCACTTCAGTATATTGAGAGGCAAAGACTTGACCACAAGCGCTGCCACCAGCACTCCGGGAATCCCTGCAAGCATATAGATCAACGCAACCTTGCGATCGAGAGCGCCTTCCTTGATGAACTTCAGGGATGCAATGGGCATGAGGAACGCGCAGGATCCCATCATAATGGGAAAAGCAGCTCGGGGAGACATTCCCAAGAAATAGACAAGAGCCATGCACGGAGCATACAAACCTATGCCCGCCGTCATCAAAATACCCAAAATGAAATTACCGATAATGGCAATAACCAGACTGACTCCGGTCAGTCCGGATGCTTCACCGCCACTTGGCATCCATCCCATCATTCCCAAAACCATTACCACGGCTGTGACCAACAGGGCGATACTCATGGTAAGCCGAACCTTCTGGACGGAAAAATGCGAAATAATGGTAGCGCCGAAATAGGCTCCAACAGAACTGGAAATCAGCATACTGATTAACGTAACCGGATCCACCTCGATGGAAGTGATCAAAATGCACCCGGAAAAAACCTCTGGAATGGAAGTGAAAACATTCAGCGTACCGGGTATCTTCCGGTCATCAATCTGTTTAAAAAATCTGAGCAAAGCGGTCGCAGGAGCAAAATTACCGATCCCGAGAGTGTCGCCAAACATTGTCAAAAAACCAATGGGCGCCACCATACCAACAGTTGCCCTGCTTTTCACACTCCGGTGAGCAATGTAATCCTTCATGAATACGTATAAAAAATAGACACCTAAAAGAATCAGCAGTCCGGTAATAATTCTAACCATATTACATCCTCCGCCGTTCATACGGCATGCTAAAATAGTGATTCCTGTCCTGTTGCCGCCAAAAACCGCAATCTTCGCATCAAATGCCTATCCCGCACGCACAAAAGCAGTTCGTTTTTCAAAAAATGGACGCACTCTTCCCGTAGGACGCATTGAGGCATCCCCATGCAACGCCACAAAATGAATGAGAAAAGCCCTGACGGAAATCCCGACGAGTTCCGCCAGGGCTTCATGCTAAAACACGGAGTAAGTCAAAGCATGCTCATATGTTGCGTTATATTTTCAGTTTGATCTGCGAGCCGGAAAGCTCCCTACATCAACTCCGAGGGGCTGGGCATTTCCACCAGCTCACCCAGACGCAAAGGAAACAAAGGAGGTTGTGCCGTGTACTGGGGCAGATTTTCCATGGACAAGCCATGGGCGTCGGCGATCATTTCCGCTACAGCCTGACCGCAGATTCGTCCCTGGCAGGTGCCCATGCCTGGTCGGGCTTGAGCCTTCACACCGTTTGGAGAATAACTTCCCTCACGGATAACCTCACCCAAATGGCCGGCCGTCAGTTCTTCACACCGGCAGACAATGGCATCCGGATGCGGTTGCAGCATGGCAGGTGTGGGAGCGAAGTACTCGTCCAGGAAGGGTTGAAGCGCCTGGCAACGTTTTATGATCCGTAGGAAAGGAAGGGCTTCACGATCCCGATCGGCCAGGGAAAGTTGACCCAGTTCGCGGCAGATATCCAACCCTACCAGACTGCCTTCGGCCTGGGCCGCCGCCGCACCGCGAACAGTTGCAATGTCCCCGGCGGTGCGCAGACCGGGTGCCGAGGTCTGGCCCCATTTGTCCGCATCTACATGCCAATAGCGTTGCTTTTGATCCCAGGCATGGCGCAGCCGTGCCAGTCTGGTTATACGGGTTTCAGGAATGACGCCCTCATGCAACAGCACCGTAGAGGCATCCAGTTTGCGGTGCTTGCCACTGCGAGTGGCATAGTGAACCTGCAGCCCCTTTTCACTTTCGGAAATGCTCACGTCATGAGCGCCCAGCACACACTTCTGATGAAGCATGGTTTTGGCTGCCATGTTGACACCGTGCAAAAAATACCCGGGGCGTGCCAGGATGCCTGAGGCATGCTTCATGGCGTGCATGATGTTACCCATACGCCCTGTCAGAAGCACGGCCGACACCGGGACATTGAACTCATGCATATGAACAGCCGCCTGGAGAACCAATGGTCCATTGCCGCACAGAACCACTGGTCCTTCGGGCAACAAGCCAGCCGACTTGAGCAGCACATCAGACGCTCCGGATCCCATAACGCCGGGAAGGGTCCAACCCGGCAGCGGCACAGGCCGCTCCATGGCTCCCGTAGCCAATACAACCTGCCGTGCCCGCACAAAATGACTGTGCCCCTGCTGACTATAATACACCCGGTCCGGGGCTATATCCCATACGTTGGCCCCCGGCTCGAACTGGGCGCCACAATTGAGAAACTGTTTCACCAGAGGCAAACCCGCGGCGTAATCCTTCCCGAGCTTCCCAATCATGGAAGATGACCCGGCACTGCGGAAAATCTGTCCCCCCGGCTCTGTCTGCCGGTCCACGACCAGAGTGCTCAAACCGTGTTTCGCAGTCTGGATGGCGGTGCACATACCGGCGGGGCCGGCTCCAACAATGATGACATCCCAAACCTTATCCATGGTTCTTATCCTCCTGATGGAAATCAGGCACGCCATTCTGGCGACGCACCTGCATGCCTTCGGCGACGACTGTCAGGCAGGCCTGCTGGTTGGGAACGCCGTCAATGTTCATAAGACATTCGTGACAGACTCCCATCTGACAGTAGGGGCCACGTTGCTGCCCGCCATGGGATGTGCGGGTCCAACCATGAGACGGATCCAGAACGGCTGCCGCAACTGTAGTCCCTTCCTCGACCTGTACCGGTTTGCCTTCGAAATAGATGGTAACGGTCTTTCCCGTGGACTCGCTAACTTGTTTGAACATTTCGCTTCTCCTTACAACGTCGTTTCCCCTGCGGGCACCGCCGGGGGGTTGAAGCCAAAACGGTCTATACTCATGTAGCTGGCATCAATAAACGGAGTTTCACCCCGTACAAGTTCAGACATAATCTTGCCCGTTATCAGACAGAGGCTGATGCCGAGTCCTTCGTGTCCGGCTCCCACAAACAATCCGGGAATGTGCGTGGAGGAGATAATGGGCAACTCGTCAGGAGAGGCGGGGCGCACGCCCGCATAGCAACGAAGAAGTCGCATGTCGGACAGGGAAGGAAAGAAATGAGTCCCCCTTTCGGCCACTGCCCGCATGACTGCGGGATGAGGCCGAATATCCATGCCTGCAAAACGGCGGCTGCTGCCGACGAGCACAGTACCGGCCGAAGAGGGTTCGATGACAAAAGCCACACCGAATTTATCCATATCCGGCGTAACATTTTCGCGTGTAACACCATGTTTGGTCAGCAAATATCCATATTCGACGTAAGCCTTGCTCAACAATCCGCTGACGCGCTCGGTGACGAGAATGTGCCCCTGGCGTGGACGAATGGGAATCTGTACGCCAAGCATGGCCCCCAACGAGGGAGTCCAGACTCCGGAGGAGAGAATGACGTTTTTCGTGGCGATAATTCCCTGATCCGTTTCGACCCCACTCACCCGGCCGTTTTCCGTAAGCAATTTCGTGACCTGCGTACGCGGCAGAATGGTCGCGCCATTTTCCTCGGCGTGCTTGGCAAGGCCAAAACACAGGCGCATGGGGTTCAGGGTACAGTCATTGTTGAAGTTCAGGCAGGCAATGACGTTGTCGCCGATATTGCGCTCGCGATGGCGCAGTTCATCCCGATCCCATAGTGTGACGTCATATCCTTCCGCCTTCTTGCCTTCGAAATTCTGCTTGACGATTTCAAGGTGGTCTTCATTGTCGACCAACAGACCGATGCCTTCGGGCGTAAACTCAAAGTCAACCGGTAGAAAATCCTGGGCCTCATAAAAAAGATCCTGCCCCGTTTTGCAAAACAGGCTGAAATCGCCGGGAGGAGTATCGTAGGTGACGACATGTCCCTCGCAACGCCGACTGGTGCCCCAGGCAAATTCACCACGTTCAACGACTGTCACATCGACCCCGTCCATGGCGAGGTAGCAGGCAACAGCTGTTCCGACGGCTCCGCCACCGATGACAACGGCTTCAGCGGATCGTTTGCTGCTCATATCAATTCTCCTTTTGCCTTACAGGTCAGGCTATTCTGCAACCTGTTGCCTGAGGCATTTCAGTGAAGCTTGGTTAAAGTATATTTCGGCCTTGCCGAGTATCCAAAGACAAGGTGGCAACAACATCAGCGTCGGGCAGACGACGAGGAAGTAGCGCTCTGTACGAAATCTCCAGTGGAATTTTGCTCTTCACAAAAAGCTGCGTCCTCAAGGCTACAATGCCGTGTTTCGGGGGCCATTTTCCAACTAACGAGAAACCCGACAGCCGTAATCCCGGCAGCAATCATCATGGTCACGTCAATGTTCAGCCGAGCCAGGGCCATGGGCACAAGGTACGTACCTATGGCTGCGCCGATGCGGCTCAAGGAAGAGGCAAGCCCCACGGCTGAGGCACGAATTTCCGTGGGAAATAACTCATTGGGATAGACGAACTGGAGATTTTGAGAACTGCCGGTGGCCAGTGCGTAGATCGAAAACAGAGTCAAAATCACATATGGGGAACTGTGGGTAAAAAGCCCGAGCAGTAACAACGCCACGGCAGACCAAAAAAAGCTGTGCAAGAGTGAAGAACGACGACCTATCCGGTTTATAAGCGGCAGGGGAGCTATGCAACCGATCATAAAAATGACGGTAATGACTGCTGACCCGGTGGAACCGAATTCACCGGCTATGCCAAGAGCCGCTAATATTTTGGGAGCAAATGAGTAGACAGAAAACAGCGGTACGACCGCACATGTCCAGAAAATGGTGATGAAAAACATGCGAGTGCCATAGCCTGCTTGAAATAGGCGCCGCAGGCTGACGGGCTCGGTTTTGCTGGTCATGGATTTGAGGCGATCAGAGGGGATGTCCTTATTATAAACCTGCTTTATTACTGCACTGGCTTCGTCCAGGCGCCCTTTGTGTATCAACCAGCGAGGCGACTCCGGAGTATTGCGCCTCATAAAAAGAAAGAGAACCGATGGAAGTACTGCGCTGGCGAGCATCCATCGCCAGCCTTCCGGGCCGCAGGAAAGCAGGCTAACACCAACAATATAGGCACAGCTAGCTCCGACAAACCACATAGCCTGCAACATGCCAATGAAAGGCCCACGGTATTTTTTGGGAGTGAACTCGGCCAACAAGGCTGTAGCAATGGGATAATCGGCCCCAACAGCAACGCCGAGCAGGAATCTACAGATAAACAAAAACAGCGGAGTTTCCGCCCAGAACTGGGCTATCGAGAAAACACCCAAGGCAATAAGGTCAATGGTGTACAGCAACTGGCGACCATATTTATCGGTTACCCAGCCTCCGGCAAAACCACCCAGAAACATGCCAGCCAAGGTGGCTGCGCCAATCAAGCCCTCCCAGAAGAGAGATAATTGCATGAAGGGAGTAATCTGTACCAGAGCGATGCCGATCATGCCCATCACATACCCGTCCAAAAACGGCCCACCGGCCGAATAAACGGCCAAATGTTTATGAAAGCTGTTTAGGGGGGCGTTATCACATAGTTCTGCCAATGACCCGGTTTTCATATCACTCTCCTCTGAAAGCCTAGCGCTGTTCCACAACGGTGCCAAAAATCTCCGCAACGGTTAATCTTTTGATATTTAAATGATATTTGTCATTTTGTCGCCATAACTCTCCTATTAATTCCCTCATGGGAAGGGAGGGCGGCCAAGCGCTTCTTCGTGGGATAACGTGATCTGCCAAACGCTAGCCGCCTACCAGAGGTGGTTAAGAAATCTCCACGGTGAATTCCATTTCGATAAGGGCATCCGCCGCAAGACGACTCACTTCAACTGTGGCTCGAGCTGGTTTGTGGTCGCCCATGTACTTTTTGTAGACTTCGTTATAACCGGAGAAATCGTCCCAGTTGGCGAGGTAAACCGTGGCGCGAACCACATTCTTCACACCCAGATCAATGGAACCCAACAGGGATTCCAGATTTTTCATTGACTGCTCAGTCTGTTCGGTGATGTCCGAGCCCACAAGCTCTCCGCTCTTGCCGAAGGGGCCCTGCCCAGAGACGTAAAGCATATTGCCGCTTCGAATGGCATCGGAATACGGGCCCAAAGGCGCCGGCCCATTTTTGTCATTAATATATTCCATAATTACCTCCATTTACAGAACACTAGAGTTGTTAACAAAACCCCCGACGGCAAAGGCCGTCGGGGGTTCATCCTATTTATTTTCCTGTGACTGTAGGACAATGCGTGCGTCCACAACCGCAATCCCGCGCTCCATGGCAAAGATCGGGTTCAAGTCCACTTCTGCCACATCCTTCAGCTCGGCAACCATATGGGAAAGCCGACTGATGGCGTCCACCAGGGCCGGCAAATCCACGCCTTCCTGGCCACGTACACCTTCAAGAATGGGGAAACCCTTGATCTCGCGAAGCATGCGTTCGGCCTCCGGTGCATTCACCGGGGCAACACGGAAGGATACGTCCTTGAGGACTTCCACAAAAATGCCACCCAGACCAAACATGACAGCCGGACCAAAGGTGGTATCGTAGCTGGAACCGATAATGCACTCCACACCGGCGGGCAGCATGGGGGTCAGCATCACGCCAAAAATTTTGGCATCTGCTTTATAATTCTGGCCATTGGCAATGAGCTGTTCGTAAGCTTCCCGGGCTTTGGCCTCGGAATCCACGTTCAGGATCACACCTCCTGCGTCGGTCTTGTGCAGTATTTCGGGAGAGACGATCTTCATGACCACCTTATCCGCTCCCAATTCGACAAAGCGTTTGGCCGCTTCGTCGGCACTCTTGGCAAGCAGGTGTCCGGGGATGTCGAAGCCATAGGCACGAAGAACCTCACGGGCTTCGGTTTCCACCAGATTGACACGGTTCTGGGAACGAACATTCTCAAAGATGGCCCCAACCTTGGCCAACCGGTCTTCGGGAAGCAACGGTGGAGCTGCCTCAAGTTCCTTACGGATGTTCTCGCGGTGAGTGTTGTAGCCGACCAGGGCACCCATGGCGCGCATCGCAGCATCCACGGACCCGTAGACCGGGAAACCGTGTTTACGGATATAGGTCAGGCTCTCGGGCTGTTGAGCGTAGTACATCGAATGCATAAGTACAGGCTTGTCCGAGTTGTTGGCCCGCTCGACGAGGCTCTTGGCCACATCCATTTCCAACTGGCGGAACTCCTCGGAAAAGTCGCAATATCCACCGTACAGCCCTGCGATGACCAAGCCATCCACTTCAGGATCGGCCAGCAACACTTCGGCGCAGCGGTCAAATACCCACATGTCATGCTCGGGGGTGCCAGCCAGATCGACGGGATTCTTGATCGGGCAATGAGGCATAAGAATGTCGCGCAACTTTTTCTGGGTCTCCTCGGAAAGGACGAAAGCATCCAATCCCAGGCGCTCGGCCATATCTGTTGCCATGACGCCATGGCCTCCGCCATCGGTCAGGATGGCAATGCGATTTCCCTTGGGCCTGTCGCAACGGGAGAAAGCCTCACCCACATCCAGCAGTTCCTGAGGAGTTTCCACGCGGACGACACCGGCCTGATGCAATGCGGCATCAAATATCTTCTCACTGCCGGCAAGAGATCCGGTATGCGAAGCTGCCGCCCGTGCTCCAGCCTGGCTACGTCCGATCTTGATGGCAGCCAGCGGTTTTTTCAGCGACGCCTGACGGGCGTTCTTCAGGAAATTGCGTCCATCATCAACGGAAGAGACACGTAGCCCTTCCATGTACATCATAACCACAGCGGTATCTTCGTCCTGGCCGAGGTATTCCACGAAGTCGGCAAAACGCAAGTCGGCCTGGTTACCGATGCTGGCCCAGCCGCTGTAGCCAATACCGCGGGTTTTGGCATTGAAGTTGATATCAATGCCAAAGTTGCCACTTTGAAGAACCAGCCCCATGGGACCATCTTCCAGATCGATGGTGCTGGCATTTAGGTGAACCGGAGAACTGAATATTCCCATGCAGTTCGGCCCCTGAATGCGCATCCCGGCCTTCCGGGCGATTTCGACCATCTCGTTTTCGAGGGCCTTGCCTTCGGAGCCGGTTTCACCAAATCCGGTGGCTACGACGACGATAGCTTTGACGCCCTTGTCGGCGCACTCTTGAATGACCGGCAGAATGTACTTGGGAGAGATGCCGACGATAGCCAGATCGACCGGGCCTGGAACATCCGAGATACTGGCGTAAGGTTTGTAGCCGAGAATGTCGTCGGCCGCAGTTCTGGAAATCAGGTAAAGATCTCCGGTAAAATCGCTGTCAATAAGTCCCTTGGCGGTCCAGTACCCGTATTTCTTGGGATCGGAAGAAGCCCCGATGAGCGCAACGCTCTTGGGCCTGAAAAGGGGAGTCAGATTGGACATGTATGGTTACCTCATTCCTCGTTTAGCCAGCAATGTCGATGCAGCCGATAGCGACATCGGGACAGACAATGCGGCAGATGTTGCATTTGATGCAGTCGTCCGGCTTGTCCTGCATCACATAGGCATAGCCCTGGCCATTAAGTTCGGAGCCGATGGTGAGGGTCTGCTTCGGACAAGCCGCGATACACAGACCACAGGATTTGCACCGTTCGGCAGCAACCAAGTGCTTTTTCGCTTTCTTGCTCATTTGCAGACCTCCTTTTCCGCAGCCTCAACACCTTTGTTCAGGGCCTGGATGTTAATATCCACCAACTTATCTTTCTTCTTCTGAGTCAGGATATCCGTCAGCGCGCCAGCGATTGAGTCCGCCTTGAGCATGCCCGTAGCCGAAACCACGGCACCCAGCATAATAATGTTGGCAACACGGACATTGCCCAATTCCTGCGCCATTTCCGAAACAGGCAGATGCACCTGTTTCACACCGGGCCGCTCCACTTCATTCTTGACCATGGAACTATTGACAAACAGAGTTCCACCTTTCCGAACACCGTCCAGCGTGGCTTGATAGATGCTTTCACTCATGGCCACGGCAACGTTGGCGTCGTTCTCGACAATGGGATTGCCAATGGCTTCGTCAGAGATGACGACAAATCCGGTGGAATCACCACCACGCTGCTCAACGCCATAGGTCTGCGTCATGACAACCTGCTTGCTTTCCGTAATGCAGGCGAGACAAGTCAGTTTGGCCATCAGGGCTGCCCCCTGCCCTCCGGAACCGGAGAATGCACACTTATACTTCATCATTGTTCTCCAATGCGTTTTTGAAAACCTGAGGTTTGAAGTAGCTGAGAGTTTCCTTTGCGGCGAATTCGTAAGCGTCGGGAACCTTCAGATGGAGACCGGTGGGGCAAGGTGAAATGACTTCGACAAAGGAGAAGCCCAGTCCCTTGATCTGGCACTCGAACGCCTTCCGGATGCTCTTGGCGGCCTTGTTGATGCTTTTGGCGTCCACCACGGATTCTCTGGCGAGGTAAGCCACGCCGTTCATGGCCCGCATCATCTCCGGCACCAACAGAGGATGGCCGTGAATATCCACATCGCGGCCTGTGGCGGTCGTGGTGGTAACCTGTCCGGGAATGGTCGTCGGCGACATTTGACCACCGGTCATGCCGAATACGGAGTTGTTGACCATAATGCAGGTAATGGGCATGCCACGGTTGGCGGCATGCATGATCTCATGCAAACCGATGGCACTGGTGTCGCCATCACCCTGATAGGTGAAAACCACATGATCGGGCAGTGCGACCTTGTAACCAATGGCCGTTGCCGGGGAGCGGCCATGAATGGCTTCAATGGCATCCACATTCATGTAGTGGTGCGAAAATCCGCCGCAGCCGATGCCGACCACGGACATGGTTTTTTCCCGAATACCCAGAGCCTCAATGGTCTCCACAACAAGGCGGGTGACGATACCGTGCCCGCAACCAGGACAGTAGTTGTAAAGTTTGTCGAATTTCAGCGTCTCGCCGTAGTAATCTGCCAATGTCTGCATACTATTCTCCCTCAAGCAATTTGCTTACTTCGCAGGACATCTCCGCCAATGTGCACATGGGAATGTCGCCACCCGTCTTGCCCAAAAAGTGCACCGGAACCCTGCCATTCACGGCCAAACGCACATCGTCGACCATCTGACCATGGTTCATCTCCACGACAAGGATGGATTTGACCGAGGACGGGATGTTCTCAAATGCCTTATTCGGGAAAGGCCACAACGAAATAGGCCGGATAAAGCCCACGCGCTTGCCTTCATTGCGGAAGTTGGCAACAAGATCCTTGCACATGCGGCCATGGATACCGAAGGCCACAACCAGGACCTCTGCATCATCCACTTCCACCTGCTCCCAACGCTGCTCTTTTTCCGTGATTTCCTCATACTTTCTACGCATGCGCTCGTTCATTTCGTAACCCTGCTCATGGGTATAGCTGCCAGTCAGCAGGAAGCGCTTCGAGTGGTCATCAGCTCCGGTGTAACTCCAGTCGGAAGTGTCAAAATCCGCCGTATAGTCGTAAGGATCGTCGAAGGTGGTGGTTTCAGTCATTTGGCAGGTGACTCCATCGACCACGAAGAGAACCGGGTTGCGATAGGTCAAGGACAATTTGATGCCGACGGGCATCAATTCGACGATTTCTTGTCCACAGGAGGGAGCAAGGACAATGACTCGGTAATCGCCGTGCGCGCCACCGCGGGTAGCCTGATAATAAGTGCTCTGCGCACCGATGATATCGCCATCCCCAGGGCCGACGCGCATGGCGTCGAGCATAATACAGGGCAATTCTCCCGCAGCCATGAAGCCGATGGCTTCCTGCATCAGAGTCATGCCGGGACCGGAAGTGGAGGTGGCTCCCAGCTTGCCTGCACATGCATAGCCGGCCAAGGCATTTGATACGGCCAGCTCGCTTTCCATCTGCACCATGCGTCCACCGACCTCCGGAAGCTTACGGGCCGTGTACTTCATAACGTCCGTAGCCGGGGTAATGGGATAGGCGAAATGGCCGCGAATGCCGCAACGTATCATGCTTTCGGCAAACGCTTCCGTGTTTTTCAAAAACAGTGTTTCTTTCATTCTGGCTCCTCACAAAGTTAAAAGTCTCGGCGTTCAGAAATGCTTTTCAGTGCGTACCGCATTGCGGTATGGCGTACCGTTATTGCCAATAAATCTAATCGATAGAAATTCAGCCTGTCAACATGAAAAATGCACACAAGTGTATTATTCTCGCAAAATACTGTAATATTGGATTATTTTTATGACATTTTTGTATAAACAAACATTTTGAATTCAAAACAAAACGCACTCCCCTTGGCAAGCGGCCAGGCCTGCTTGCCAAGGGGAGTGCGTTTTGTTTTGGATTGATACGATGCGGTCAGTTGTCCGGATTTATTTTGTATATGCAGACAGGACAGAAAGGGAATTTTCGGGCCGCCACCCAAATTAAGTAGAAAACTGTTATAAAAACTCTTTATTGATATTTGTCACCTGTTTCAGAATTTCAAAAACATATTACTGCCGTTAGACCAAACACTGATTCGCAGTTAAACCGAATGTACCAACTTGGCCCCCTCACCCGCAAATTTCGGAACGCCATTCCGAACTATTGCCCTTCCAGCTTTTTTCCCTTAAGATTGTCTTTTATCGAAAATTGAATATTCAAAAAACTAAAAAGGGAGTCCCGATGCCCAAAACCACAAAAAAATACTATGAAATAAGCGCTATTACGAAAGTATGCAGGTTGATCGAAAAGCTGTCGACCAAGCAATCATGGGAACTTGCCGACCTGAGCCGGGCAATGAATTTGCCCAAGACAACCGTACATCGCATGCTTCTGACTCTGGGAGACAGTGGATATGTTTTTCAGGAAACGGAGCGTGGGGAGTACAGCCTCACTTACAAGCTGTTTTCCATTGGCAGCCGGGTATTGCAGCATTCCAGCTTTGTGGATGTGGCAAAACCATACTGCCGGGAACTGCAGGAAGCGGTGGATGAAACCGTTAATTTGTGCGTGGCGTCAGGCACGGAAATGCTTGTTGTGCACAAGGAAGTGACATCGCAGATGCTTCGGCAGGATTCCATTATCGGCAGTTCGTTTCCCTTGTTTCAATCCGCATCAGGGAAAATATTTCTTGCTTTTGCCCAACCGGAGGAAGCTGAAAAGGTACTGCACCTCATTCGCGAGCAAAGCCAGCTGCAGGATCTGGATCGAATCATAAAGGAATTGCAGGTGGAGCTGGAAGAAGTCCGCCGAACCGGACGTGCCTATGACTACGAGGAAGTCTTTAAAGGAGTACGCTGCATGGCTGTCCCGCTCTTGGATTTTCAGGGCAGGCTTGTGGCCACCATAAGCGTTTCAGCTCCCACCGTGCGTTTGAACGAAACGACCTGCAAGAGCATTGAACAGAACATAACGCGTGCCGCAACACGTATTTCTCTCCGGCTTGGGGCGTCTCCCACCTCTTTGCCGTTCGGTGATGCCAAATAGAACCCTTCAGTTCAGTGTACTCTTGGACAGGAAATATCTTCCTTCCCCAAAGGGGGACCACAGCATTTGGTAATAGATAATATATCACATACCGTAAGCTACGGGTTAACCCATCCACTCCAGACAAAACATGGGGACATGCCCACTTTGCCTAAATTTTTCACCTTTCTGGCCTGACTGCCTGAACAGGCGAGCATTCAGATACAATGCCAGCAGGCATCCCTGGCATATCCGGATACAGCCCCGCTAAAATCCGGTTTTCACTGCCAGCTATCTGGCAGTAAAACACTCTCTCCGATCACATTCCCGTCTTTTGGCAGCAAAGCTCGGTCCACTTTGGTGAAATCATTGTGTGACCATTTTTTGTTGCCAATCTGACGAGTTACCGGCTTGTTCACTCCCCCATCTTTTTTCTGGCTATTGACAAAATCCTGCCGTGCTTTTCCCACGCCCGGCTTGTGTCGATAGCCGAAAGCTCCAACGTTCCCGAGTCTGATGTTCAGCATAATAAACTTTTGTACAACATATTGACCAAGACCAACTTCGGCGTAACCAGAATGATACACTTCCCAAAAAGTCGGTAAACGATTATTCAATGAGGAATAACCTTCAAAAACAGGAGAGAGGGCATGGGACAGCAATCAGATGGCTATGAAATCGGCCTGGCCTTGTCCGGCGGAGGCTACCGCGCCACCTTGTACAGCCTTGGCTCCCTGTGGCGCCTGAATGAACTCGGCTATTTGCGGAAGATATCCATCATAACCAGCGTCTCCGGCGGTTCGATCACTTCCGGTGTGTTGGGACGCCGATGGGGCGAACTCAAATTCGAAAACGATGTCGCTATCAACTTCAAAAGCGCCGTCGCAGACAGGATTCAAAAATTCTGCAAACGGACCATTGATGTCGGCTCGGTTCTGGGAGGACTTATCTCTCCCTTCTATTCGATCTCAAACCGCGTAGCGAAACAATATAATGAGCACCTTTTCAAGGGAGCCACATTGCAAGACCTGCCCGACTCCATGCAGGAGGGAAATCCACGCTTCATCTTTTATGCGACCAGCCTGCAAAGCGGCGCCAGTGTACGCATGAGCAGAACCCGTCTCGCCGATTACAAGGTCGGCCAGATCAACAATCCCACCATCCCATTGGCGGAAGCTGTCGCCGCATCAAGCGCATTTCCTCCGGTGTTGTCACCTGCAATCATGGAACTTGATCCGTCCTTGTGGAGCGATCCCGGCGGAGCTTACCTGTTCCCTAACAAGAAATACCGCTCCAAGCTCTACCTCACGGACGGCGGCGTGTACGACAACATGGGTCTTGAAAAGATATGGGACACTTGCAGGACCGTGTTGCTCAGCGACGCGGGAGCGCCCTTGAAGACCACGCCCAAACCGCCAACCCTTCCGCTGCAGCAGACCGTGCGCGTCATGGACATCATCACGGACCAAACAAGGGCCCTGCGCAAGCGCAAGCTCATATCCGATTTTCAAAAGGGAGAACGCAAGGGAACATACTGGGGAATCAACACGGAAATCGACAACTACAAGGCCGAAGGCCTGTTGGTCCATGACAGTGCCATCACCAAAAAGCTTTCAAAGATCAGGACACGCCTCAACAAGTTCAGCGACAAGGAGCAGGAGCGCCTCATCAACTGGGGCTATGCATTGGCAGACGCCGCCATGCGGTCCTGGGTCGATAGGGACGCAAAGCCGGGGAGTCTGCCTTTCCCCAACAGGCCTTTGCTGTAGGCAAAAACATCGCGGCACAGAAAAATTCATGACGGCCCGGGTACCAACACAGGTTCCCGGGCCGAAAAGCACGGTAGAAAAGCGAATCCACAACAGCAGGTAACGACTGTCCTCGTGCATTGCCTTCGCGATGGAGGGGCGCTATGGTTTCAGCGCCGCAGTTTTTCTGCGTCGGCTCTTACAAACCGATTTCAAAAACGAGGTCTCATCATGATTACCAGCAAGAACAAGCAAGCGGATTTTCTCACGGAATTCACCGACGGCAAATACACGGCAGAATGCGACGCACCCGTTGCAAAAGGCGGAGCCGATGGAGCCTTCACGCCCATGGCCCTGCTTGAGGCGTCACTGTCAGCATGCCTGAACATCACTCTTCGGGCCTATGCCAACAACCACGGTCTGGAACTGGGAGATGTGGAAACAACCGCAACGCTCAAGTCGGACGACAAAGGCACGGTCTTCGAATACTCAGCCAAAGTCCCTGAGGGCATCGACGAAGAGCAAAAGAAACGCCTGCTTGCGGCCCTGAAAGGCTGCCCTGTCCACGGGATCCTCTCCAAGCCCATTTCTTTTGAACTCAAAAACAGCTAATCATCCGCCCCGGAAGGCAGATACCACCAGCCTTGATTAATCTTCTGCCGTCCGCCCTCGTTCAACAAGGGCGGACGGCAGAAATGAAAAGAACATCTGCTCAAAGCCACACACTTGTTTTTCTCTCCTTTCTCCCCTCCGTTCACTTTTTTCCAATAAAATTGGAATATGACCGGTAAAGCCATGCCGGGGTGTTCCAGAAAAAATGGAAAAAGAGTTTACAAAGTCGTCCGTTGCGCTGTATTTGCCGCCACAGCAAGCCTTTTTACAACAGAATGAACTGGTATGGATATTGAAGCTACGCCCACATTTCATTCCTCCGACATACAAGGAATACATTCATGACCACAATTTCCGCACCAACTGCCAATTTCAAAAAGATCGGCCAGCATACTTTCGATGAATACATCGAAATGGCCACCCTTTTTCACAACTACCCGGCTCCGGGCCTCATCCTCGGTGGCTACATGGTCGAAGAAGCAAGGCGCCACATCCCTGAAGGCACACTGTTTGAAGCCATTTCCGAAACGTCATGGTGTCTGCCGGACGCCATACAGATGCTGACCCCCTGCACCATCGGCAACGGTTGGGTCCGGGTCATGAATTTCGGGCTCTATGCGCTCAGCCTTTTTGACAAGCACACCGGCAAGGGGGTGCGAGTATGGCTGGACCTGAAGAAAATCCCGAAAGATTCGGAAATGCTCACATGGTACCTAAAGCTCAAGCCCAAGCACGAGCAGGATTCGGACAAGCTGCTCCGGGAAATCGGCGAAGCCGGCGCGGACACCTGTTCGGTACGTCCCATAACCATTCGGGCCGAGCAGCTCTATAAGCGAAGCAAGGGTGCTATCGGCGAATGTCCGGTCTGCCATGAGGCTTACCCGATCGCCCACGGCCCTGTCTGCCGTTCCTGCAAAGGTGAATCACCGTATGTTTCGGAAACGATGAAAGACGGTTCCCCAGTCATCTACCCGATCCCCAAAAGCGTTTCCACCGTTGCCGCCAAGGACGCTGTCGGCAACCATTTTGCCCACGACATGACCCGTATTGAACCCGGCTGCAGCAAAGGAGCCGTATTCCGCAAGGGGCAGGTATTCAAGGCGGGTGACCTCTGCCGTCTGGAACACATGGGCCGCAACAACCTGTATGTTGAAGATGCCGAGGTGGGCGCAGACTGGGTGCATGAAGACGACTGCGCCCGCGCGTTTTCCGCAGCAATGGCCGGTCCGGGCGTCACGCCTTCCGGGAAACCCCATGAAGGCAAGGTCACCCTTCAGGCCGAACATGACGGTCTGCTCAAGGTCAACTCGGACGCGCTTCACGCCTTCAACCTTTGTCCCGGCGTCATGGCAGCCAGCCGTGTGGGGTGGACGCTGGTCAAGAAGGGGGCGGAAGTTGCCGGAACCCGGGCAATTCCCCTGTACCTGCAAAAAGAGCAGTATTCCCGCGCACTGAGTACGCTGAAAGCCGCAACGACTCCGTTTTTCTCCGTCCTGCCGCTCCGTAAGGCCAGGGTGGGAGTGCTCATCACCGGCAACGAAGTATACACGGGCAAAATCGAAGACCGTTTTGAAGCCGTTATCCGCAAAAAGGTCACGGCGCTCGGCAGCACGCTGCACAAGGCCATTCTGGTTCCTGACGACAGAAAGCGCATAGCGGACAGCGCCCAGACCCTGCTCGACAAGGGCTGCGATATCATCATCACCACGGCCGGCCTTTCCGTGGACCCGGACGACGTCACCCGCCACGGGCTTGTGGACGCAGGCGCGCACGACCTGCTCTACGGCGTTCCCCTGCTGCCCGGCACCATGACTCTTGTGGGCAAGATCGGAAACGCCCGTCTTCTGGGCGTCCCGGCCTGTGCGTTATTCTTTGAAACCACAGCCCTCGACCTGTTGCTGCCGCGTCTGCTGGCGAACGTGGATGTAACCCGTGACGACCTCGCCCGAATGGGTGAAGGCGGCATGTGCATGGGCTGCGCCAACTGCACCTTCCCCAAATGCCCGTTCGGCAAGTAAAGGTCTGAAATTCGCATGCGACTCCTGCCCACAGCCGTTCTCGTCTTGCTAATCCTGACTTCCCTGTCGTCCTGCACGGTCATGGAAGGGACGGATCTGCTCACGGCCGAAGAGCGGCATTGGATCAAGGAACATCCTGATCCGATAAAAGTGGGTGTGGGGTTGCATTATCCTCCCTACGAGACCTTCAACATGAGCGGAGACTATCGGGGACTCAGCGCCGATTTCATCCGGCTGATAAGCGAAAAAACGGGGCTTGAGTTCGAGCCTGTCCGCTTTCGCAACCGGCAGGAAACCCTGAAGGCACTTCTGAGCGGCAAAGTAAGCGTGATGGCCGCATTGGAAATGACACCCGAACTTCGGGAAACATTGGACTTTACGCAGCCTTATGTCAGCGTTCCCGCTGCCATAATCTGCCGCAAGGAATTCACCGAAGACCTGACGCTGGAAAAACTGTCCGGCATGCGCATCGGAGTGACGGTTTCCGACCACTTCCTCAAATACCTGCATGAGCGGTATCCCGACGGCGGCTTCACCATCGTACCCATGGCAGGCGGCTACATCGGAGGACTGCGCTGTTTGGCGGTGGGCGACGTGGACGCCCTTATCTGCGACATGGCTCTGGCTTCGCGCTATATTGCCAACGCACGCATCAGCAACCTGCGCATTGCGGGAATCACCAACTATTCCATTGACCTGCGCATTGCCTCGCGCAATGACGACACCATGCTCGGCAACATCCTGCGCAAGGGCTTGAGCATGGTGCTTCCGCACGAACGCCAGATCGTCGAGGAAGAATGGCTCTCCCTGCAGTACCGGCCATTCTGGGTCAGCCGAACCTTCTGGATTGGCGTATTCGTGGTCTTCGGGGCCATTATCGGCAGCATCGTCCTGATTCTGTTCTGGAACCGCAGCCTGAAGAGGCAAGTCAATCAACGTACCCGCGCTTTGCGATCCATCAACAAGGTTCTGCTGGGTTCACTTGATTGCCGCACGGAACAGGAGGTCATGTTGCGTTGCCTGACAGAAGCAAAAACCATGTCCGGTAGTGAGCAGGCATTTCTGGCGCAAGTTTCGCAGAACCGCGACCTGTTGGTATTGCTCACCGTAACCGACAACAACTCCTCCCGCACCGCGTCCATCAGCGAAACACCCATGCGGTTGAACGCGGAGCAGATACAGGAGCTGAAGTCGGGTCGGCATGTTTGCGCCCACATGGAAAACAGCGACAGAAGGCTCATAGCTGTCCCCCTCCAGCAGGAAGAGGACGCCCTTCCGAAAATCATCTGCGTCATGCGTCCGCGCAAGGAATACACGGACGGCGAAATTTCACAGATCACGGAAGTACTTTTTGTTTTTGAAGAGGCGCTGCAACGCAAGAGAACGGAAATATCACTGCACGAAAAGGAACGCCAACTGCAACGGGTGCAGCGAATGGAAGCCCTCGGAACCCTTGCAGGCGGCATAGCGCACGACTTCAACAATCTGCTCGGCGTCATCGTGGCCAACGGAGAAATGATTGAACTGTTTCACCTTGACGCCAACCAAAGCCTTGAGTCCAAGACACGCGCCATTCTGGCCGCAGCCTACAGGGGCCGGGATCTGGTCAGCCAGATTCTGACCTTCACCAACAACGGCAAGGAAGAAACGCGGCTGATGAACATCAGCCCGATCATCAAGGAAACCGCCAAATTCCTCAAGGCTTCGCTGCCCGCCTCCATCGAAATAGAATATGCCATCGGCCAACCGGAACCTCCCGTGCTGGCGGACCCGACCCAGGTGCACCAGGTCCTGATGAACCTCTGCACCAACGCCGCGCATGCCATGAGCCAAAACGGCGGCACACTGTCCATAGACCTGCATCAGGCCAAAGCAATGCTCAACTTTGAACCGGCAGAAAAAAAGGCAGACAGTTATTTATGCCTGACAGTCAGCGATACCGGGAAAGGCATTCCCCACGAACTCCTTGAACGTATTTTCGATCCGTTTTTCACAACAAAAACCATGGGACAGGGCACCGGATTGGGACTCTCCATGGTGCAGGGAATTGTCAAGGCGTGGGACGGCGTTGTTCAAGTGGAAAGCATGGAAGGCAAAGGCTCCGTGTTCCGCATCTATATTCCGGCCCAGCGGGAAAAGGCGTCCGAACCTCCCATTGAGGTTCCTCTGCGCCAACTCCCGGACGGCACCGGCACAATCCTCTTTGTGGACGATGAAAAAGAGTTGGTCGAGTCCTACGGGGAGCTTCTGACCACCCTCGGATACAAGGTACACACCATTACTGACGGCAAACAGGCTTTGGAACTGTTCCAAAGTGCTCCCGACGAATTTGATCTGGTCATCACGGACTACAGCTTGTCGGGCCTTCGAGGTGACAAATTGGCCAAACGAATCCTGAACATCCGTTCAGACATCCCAATTATCCTGTGTACGGGCTACAGCCAGAGCTTCAGTGAAAACGACGCCCAGGAAATGGGCATAGAAGCGTTCCTGCACAAACCTGTGGAGTTGCGCAATCTGGCTTTGTGCGTCAACCGCTTCCTGCGCCCCGGTGACGGTTTTTTCTCCAGTAACGAGACATAAGGCGGGACATCAAAATGGCAAACGTGCTGATAATTGACGACGACAGGCCCACCTGTGACGCGCTCATGGAGCTGGTGCGCAACATCGGTCATAAAGCCGACTTCGCCCTTTCGGCCACGGAAGGCGTCCGCAAAGCGGAAAACGACGAATTCGACGTCGTGTTTCTGGACGTTCGGCTTCCGGATGCTAACGGACTGAGCATCGTTCCGACCCTGCGCCAACGCCAGTTACCACCGGAAGTAATCATCCTGACCGGCCTCGGCGACCCCAACGGCGCGGAACTGGCTATCCGCAACGGCGCCTGGGACTACCTCCAGAAGCCTCTGTCCCCCAAGAAAATACTGCTCCCCCTGCAACGAGTCCTCAAATACAGGGATACCTTGCGCAAACATACCAAGTTGCCCAAAAGCTTTGACCGCTGCGGCATCGTCGGAACCAGCCCGGCGACGACAAACGCGCTTGAACGGCTGGCTGCCGCTGCACGGAGTGACGGGGGCGTTCTCATCACTGGAGAAACCGGCACAGGCAAGGAACTCTTTGCCAAGGCGCTGCACAACAACAGCCGCCGGGCTTCCGGTCCCTTCATCGTGGTGGATTGTGCTGCAATCCCTCCGACCTTGCTGGAAAGCACACTGTTCGGGCACGTCAAAGGGGCATTTACCGGAGCGGAGCGTCCCAGTGAAGGTCTGGTGCTCAAAGCCCACAAGGGAACACTCTTTCTGGACGAAATCGGCGAGATGTCCCTTGATCTGCAAAAACGGTTGCTCCGGGTTCTTCAGGAACACCGTTTCCGCCCGGTAGGCGCCAACCATGAAGAGGAAAGTGACTTCCGACTGGTGGCCGCCACCCACAGAAATCTGGCGGACATGGTCGAACACGGACTCTTCCGGCAAGACCTGCTCTATCGGCTTGGGGCCATGTGCATCGAGCTGCCAGCCCTGCAAGATCGCCGCGAGGACATTCCCGAACTATCCAAAAACATCCTTGCAAGAACCTGTGACAGATACGGCATACCAAGAAAGACGCTGAACAACAGCGTCATGGATGCGTTCATGGGCTATGATTGGCCCGGCAATGTCCGGGAACTGGGCAATGTTCTGGAAAGCGCACTCGCATCCACTTATGACATGCAGGAAATCTTCGCGCACCACCTCCCGGAACAACTGCGTATCCGTGTCCTCAAGCACACTATTGAAAAAAGCGGCTCTCCTGACTGCGGGCTGTCCCCGGATGATATTGAAGAAAGCATTGAGGCGGATGGGGCAATCCTGCCGTACAAGGCATTCCGGCAGGATGTTCTCGCCAAGGCGGAAAAACGCTATTTCTCGAGACTGTTCACGGCTTGCGACGGCGATATGAAACGTGCTGCCAAGCTCTCCGGGCTAGGCAAAAGCCGCCTGTATTCCCAAGTAAAAAAGTACCGCCTTGAGAAGGAATAAGCTTTTCCAATTTTATTGGAAATTCCACTTTTTTTGTGCTGTATTGTACAGCAAATCAGATATCCCGCCTCTCCGCCCTTCCCCGCAACAAATCAACCAGTTAAATTTACTACATAAATTTGTTGGCATGATTGTTGTTATACATCGGTCAGTTTCCCATATTTTGTTAATGCAACGAGTAGAGAGAGTGTATGAGTAACAAAAAAACAAATCCCCTTGAAAAGCTGGGCAGCGTCAGCAGACGTACTGTCCTGAAGTGGACTGCAGCCCTTGGGGGCGTTGCTTCCGTTTCGGGCGGAGGGCTTTTTTACGGTCTTAAAAAAGCCAACAGCCAACCGAATTCCAACGAAAAGGTCGTTTGGGCAACATGCAATGTCAACTGTGGAAGCCGCTGCCCCCTCGAAGTTCATGTCCGGGACGGGCACGTAGTTCGCATCGAGACTGACCACACCGGCGACAATAATTTCGGCACACATGAAATCCGCGCATGCCTGCGCGGCCGTTCAACCCGCCATTGGATATATTCGCCAGAACGTTTGAAATACCCCATGAAACGTGTGGGCAAACGTGGCGAAGGCAAATTTGAACGTATTTCGTGGGAAGAGGCTCTTGATACTGTCGCTTCCAAACTGAAGCACATCCTCGACAAGTACGGCAACGAGGCGGTTTACGGACATTATGCGACCGGAGTTCTGGGCGGAACCCTCTCCCGCAGGGAAGGTTTCTGGCGCATGATGAACTGTCTCGGCGGCTACCTCAACTACTACAACAGCTATTCCACTGCCCAGATCAGTACGGCTCTCCCGTACACCTACGGAAAGAGAAACGGCAACCACATTACAGACATCGTCAACAGCAAGCTGGTCGTTTTCTTCGGCAACAACCCGGCTGCGACCCGCATGAGCGGTGGCGGAACCGTATACGATTTTCTCCAGGCCAGAAGGGAAAACGGCGTAAAGGTCATCGTTGTCGATCCGCGTTACACGGATACCGCATCCACCTTCGCCGATGAATGGATTCCCATCCGTCCCGGCACGGACGCCGCCCTTGTCGGCGGACTGGCCCACGTGCTGATTACCGAAGGCATGACCGACGAAGATTTCCTGTCCAAATACTGTGTGGGTTATGACGAATCCACCATGCCAGAAGGTATCCCCGCAGGTAACTCTTACAAGGATTACATCCTTGGCTCTGGCCCGGACAAGACACCCAAGACTCCGGAATGGGCGGAAAAAATCACCGGCATCCCGGCGGACGCCATTAGAAAACTCGCCCGTGAAATCGGCATGGCCAAACCTTGTGCCATCTTCCAGGGATGGGGGCCCCAGCGTCAGGCGGACGGCGAGCAGACGGCTCGTTCCATCTGCATGCTTTCCATCCTGACCGGAAACGTGGGCATCAGCGGCGGTAACACCGGAGATAGGGAAGGCGCATACGGCGTTCCGTTCCCTCGCCTGCCCATGGGCAAAAATCCCATCAAAACGTCCATCCCTGTTTTCACATGGACAAAAGCTATCGACGATCCCACCAGCATGACCGACATCACCGACGGCGTGCGGGGCAAAAAACGGCTTGAAACGCCCATCAAGTTCCTCTGGAGCTATGCAGGCAACGCGATCATCAACCAGCACTCGGACTGCGGCAGAACCGCCAAAATCCTTCAGGACGAGTCCAAGTGTGAAATGGTGGTCATCCTCGACAACTTCATGACCTCAAGCGCGAAATTCGCGGACATCCTGCTGCCCTGTTGCACGGCTCTGGAAGAAGAGGATATCATCCGGCAGGGATACGCCGTTGAAATGGCATACATGGTCGCTTCGACGCAGGCCATCAAGCCGTTCTTCGAAAGCCGCTCCTTCTTCGACATCGTCACGGACCTTTCCAAACGTATGGGTGTTGAAAAGGAATTCACTCTCGGCATGAACCGGGAGCAGTGGCTGGAGCACATGTATCAGAAATGTCGCAAAATCAAACCGGAACTGCCCAACACTTTCAAGGACGCTCAAAAAATCGGCCTGATCAAGCTGGGGCGTCCGGAAAAGCCGCATGTGGCATTTGAAGATTTCCGCAAAGACCCCGTTGCGAATCCGCTCAAGACGCCTAGCGGAAAAATCGAAATCTTCTCCAAACGGCTTTGGGATATCAGCAAGACATGGAAATTGCCCAAGGGCGACCTCATTACTGCGCTTCCGCAATACCACTCCTGCTGGGAAGGTGCCGAGGACGAGCAAGGCAAGCAGAAGTATCCGCTGCAACTCATCGGGCACCATTACAAGCAACGCACCCACTCCAGCTACGGCAACGTGGACTGGCTGCAGGAAGTTGCGCCGCAGGAACTCTGGATCAACCCCATTGACGCCGAAAAGCGCGGCATCAAGCACGGCGACATGGTCAAGGTCTTCAACGACAGGGGCCAAACGCAGGTCAAGGCCAAGGTTACCCCGCGCATCATGCCGGGAGTCATGACCCTGCCTCAGGGCGCATGGTTCAAGCCCGATGCCAAGGGAATCGACAAGGGCGGGTGCATCAACGCCCTGACCACGCATCATCCCTCGCCGCTGGCAAAAGGGAATCCGCAGCATACCAACCTGGTCGAAGTCGCCAAATTGTAAAGGAGTCTTGCAACAATGCTCAAAAGACCGGCTTTTTATTTAGATACTACGGCCTGTACCGGCTGCAAGACCTGCATGATCGCTTGCATCGACAAACATGACCTTCCGAGCGGTGTACACTTCAGAAGGGTCTCCGAATACACCGGAGGGGATTGGGTCAGAACGGCTACGGGAGCATATGAACAAAACGTGTTCACATACTACCTGTCCATCGCCTGCAACCATTGCGAAAACCCCATCTGCGTCCGTTCCTGTCCCACCACGGCCATGCACAAGGGACCGGACGGCATCGTCAGCGTAGACCACAACAAATGTGTGGGCTGCCGTTACTGCGAATGGGGATGCCCCTATTCCGCTCCCCAGTTCAATGAAAAACTGGGCAAGATGACCAAGTGCGACTTCTGCAGGGACTACCTGGAAAAAGGCATGGACCCGGCGTGCGTCTCGGCCTGCCCGACAAGGGCTCTTCACTACGGAGAGCTTGACGAGCTTGTCGCCAAGTATGGCGAAGCCCAACTCCTCGCCCCCCTGCCGGACCCGTCCATCACCCAGCCCAACCTGCTGGTGAAGCCGAACCGCAACGCGAAACCGGCTGGTTCCAAGGCAGGAAAAATCAGCAACCCCGAGGAGGTGTAACCATGTTTTCCAGTGAATGGAGTCTTGTACTCTTCACCGTCCTCACGCAGGCTGCTGTGGGGATTGTCGTCATATCCGAACTCACCCGCATTCTGGTCAAGGGAAGCGGTGCACATTTGAGCTGGCAGGCTCCGGCAGCATGCGTGCTGACCGCACTGGGCCTGATTCTGTCCCTGACGCACCTCGGTACGCCGATGCACAGCGTTTTCACCATTCTGAACCTTGGTTCGTCCTGGCTCAGCCGTGAAATCCTCGTGACCGGCTGCTTCTTCGCAGTGATCCTGCTGCTGGTGCTGCAACGCCGCAAAGCTCCCGAAAGTGCTGCAACGCCACTGTCGCTGGCAGCCATTGTCGTAGGACTCGGCGCAATCTTTGTCATGACCAGAGTCTACCTGCTTCCCACGGTTCCCGTCTGGAACTCTGTGGCCACCTCCGTCGGATTCTTCGGGACCATGCTCCTTTCCGGCGCGGTTTCCTGCGGCGTTCTCGGCAGCATGGAAAACCGTTTCTGCAAGGATGCAGAAGGCTGTTCCTCCATGGCAGGCGTGTTCTGCATTGCCGCACTGGTAGGGCTGACCCTGAAATTCCTCGGCATTGTCCTGAGCATGAACGCCCTGAACAACACCGACAATTACGGCATGAACGCCCTGCACATGGTGGCCGACAAGGGCATCGACGGCCTCGTGGCATGGATCATCATGGTTTGCGCCGGCGTGGGGCTCTTCAGCTGGTTTGCGGTCAAGGCCATGGGCGCCAAGCAGATCAGGCTCATTGCCAATCCCGCGCTCTGCGCCCTTGTGCTGGTGCTGGCCGGAGAAATCATCGGCAGGCTCATGTTCTACGGAACCTACATGCGCATCGGCATCTAACTTCATACAAAAGGCCCGGGGGTTCGCCTCCGGGCCACAAGAACAACATGAACGCACAAAAATTCGGCGCTTGCGCCATGACCTTGAATTTCCTTGCAAGGCTTTTCCTTGAAGCCCCGAGCAACGATCTCATGCTTCAGATCAAGAACGCCCGGGTCTTTGAGCAGTGGCCTGTTCCATCCCAGGGAAAGGAAGACGCTGCGGCTCTGGATTTGCTGACGAAATATTTCCGTGACTACGACGAATCCTGCCTGAAGGAACTGAACTCGGAGTACACGGAGCTGTTCATAGGACCGGCCAACGCCATTCCCCTGTGGGAATCCGTTTGGACCACCAAGGAACATCTGCTCTTTGACGGCCCCATGTTCGACGTTCGCGAGCGGTATGCAAAATACGGTTTGGCTTCGCCAAATCCTGAACACGAACCCGACGATCACATCGGTCTTGAAATGTCGTTTCTCGGAGGCGTCATGGGCTGTGCAACAGACGCCCTTTTCCACGGCGACGACAAGGCTGCCCAAGAGCACGCGGCAACTGCCGCCGATTTTCTCAAAGTTCATCTTTCCCTTTGGGCTTCCCGATTCCTGCACACTGTGGCTGATCGCGCCGACTCCTCCCCATATGGCGCGATAGCCCGTCTGAGCGAAGCAACTATCGCACGGGCCGAAAACGTTTTGCAGGAAACAAGCGCCTAGGACGGGCCATGCACCGAACACTTGTCGTGAACAACTCCTTGTGCCCCGAAACGCTCGGGGGCAGTTGCGGCAGGTGTTTAACGGTCTGTCCTTCGGAAGCCATACTCCTCCATGACGGCCCCGCCATCAGGGCCGAAGTCTGTCGGGATTGCGGGGCGTGCGCCTCTGTGTGCCCATCCGGGGCGCTCGCCCTCCCGACCTGTGACTCGCTGCTCAGGCAATTGAGGAAAAAAGGTAAGTGCCCTGAGATCCTCCTTTGCCCTTCCGCTCACAAGGGAGTGGATACCGAAATGCCCTTTCGGGCATGCCTCGCAGGCCTGGGGGTGGATATTCTGCTTGAGCTTTGGCTCATGAACAGGAAAGCCATCACTCTGGTCTGCGGGGATTGCGGTAGCTGCAAACAAGGAGATAGCGGCACCGCGATCCACCAAGCGGCCAAACAGGCCAACGCCATTATAGCCAATTCCGCCGTCGCCTCTGAAACAACGCCTTTTACTGTTGTCTGCAGAGCCTCGCGGATCGACTCACCAGAAAAACAGTCTCACGGGCATACAGTTTCCCGCAGGGATTTTCTCGGTATGTTCAGGGGCAGGGAATCCGCTGCACATACCGAACCCCAGACAGCAAAATCTGCTCCCGCCGCATCCGAAAACAAAAGAACACATCTTGCGACGTTGTTGAAAGAACTGAAAGCAAGCGGACCGCTCCCCAAAGATTTTGTAGCGGGAAATATCCAAGGCAATGGGACGTGCACAGCCTGTGCAGCCTGTGTACGGATATGTCCTACCAACGCATTGTCCATTAAAGAGGATGGCAACTCCTGTTCGCTCACGTTCAAAAGCATGCTCTGTATGGATTGCGGTTCCTGCCTCCGGGTATGCCGCACCGGTTTTCTGGAGCGCGCGGAAGCCACGCTCGAAACAGCCGCATCAACAGCATCAGTCACATTGTTCAGTGGGACTATCGGACGTTGCCGCCGCTGCAATGCCAAATCTGCAGCTCTGTCTGCGGATCAGCATTGCCCCATCTGTTCCCGCAAGTTGCAAATGATGTAACGATTTTCCCGCTTATTTTTTCTGAAATTCCACAGAATATTCCAAAAGCGAATACTCCATCTGCGCCAGGGAGACAGCAATACGTAAAGACTTTCGCCCACACGTGCGAAGAATCGCACATCAAGTCTTGAAAACATTTTGTGCCGTTCCGAAATCCCCTACCAGCGCGGCGAATGGTTCGGAAAAGGGTATGGCAGGGCCAACATCGGATTCACGGAATTCCTTTCCCGTATTCCACCCGACCAATATGCAAACATAGCCTGCAAGGTTATGCCGTGGGGCAACGTTTTGGCGGGCATACAACAACCCTTGTTCTACACGGATATCATTGAAATACGTCCGGAAACCATGCAACGATGATTCAATCAAAGATTGACAAACCAAGGGAAAGGGTCCGCCAAGGCGGGCTCTTTCCCATATTCCGGCAGTTTTACCATACTAGACAGTTCATATCGACATTGAACGGCACATGGTATTTTTTTCAACCAAACGTTCAAAATACAGTTTACTTATAGTTAAAAAGTGTTATCGATACGACAGGAGAATCATGTGTTTGCAGGGGAGCGGGTCAAACAATTCATGACAGGAGAAGATCATGAAAAAAAGACAGCATCTTGCACTTATTTTCGGCGTATTGCTTACCTTGCTGCTTTCCAGCAGTGTCTTTGCCAAAAGCCTGAAAGTTGCCCTCTATCCCTATGTTCCGCGCGTCGAACAATTCAAGCAGGTAATCACGAAGGCATGGGCGGAAACGCATACCGAGCCCATTGAGTGGGTGACTGACTACAAAAAATGGGACGGGGGGTACGGCATTGATCCCTCACCCGATTACGATCTCTTCGTATTCGACGCCATGTTCCTGAATCAATTCAATGCGCAAGGGTATCTTCACAAAATCCCTAAGGCGCAAGTGGACAACTTCAGCGATTTTCTTCCGTGGGCGGCTGCCGGGATCGCAAGCGGCGATAACGTCCTCGGCCTTCCACAGCTCGGCTGCACCACTGTGCTCTTCTATCATTCGGACAACACGGCTCTGGCACAGGCGCAAACTCTTTCCGAGGTCGTCAAGACCCTCGGCACATGCACATTCTATGATCAAATACCTCCCGCCAATACGGGACTGATGGCCGATTTTTCCAGCGGTTCAAGCAACGCTGGATACTACGTGCAGGGTCTTGAGTGCAAACTGGCAAAATTCCCGGTTCCGCTGCCCATCAGCAAGAAAGAAATAGATCAGGATGTTGTCGGCTATATTCGCCAGGTCATAGCCATGTCCAGCTTTAAAAACGTTCTGGCCTCGACGGAGGATTCCTACCAACGTGGCACATGGTTCGGGGAGAACCACGGAAATGCCTATATCGGATTTACAGAATCCCTTTCCCGCATCCCTTCTGATCAATATGCCAATATCTCCTGCAGAACCATGCTCTGGGGCGATAACAAGACCGGAATAGAAAAACCGCTGTTCTATGCGGACGTCATCGGGATACACCCCAAAACCGCAGAGCGCGAAACAACGGATTTGGCCATCCAGCTGGCCAACCTGATGGCTTCCACAAAAGTCATTGTGGACTGCTTCGGTCCTTATGGCGACCAGGGGCCGCAATACCTCATGCCGACAAGGACCAGTGCGTTCAAAGAGTTGGCAAGCCATGAGATGTACAGGAAAATATATGCCATGGTGCAGTCCGTTTCTCCCATCATGTTCAGCCTCGGAAATGATGCTCGCGGGTGGGTTTCCTCAATGAAAAAACTGTTCACCAGCGAATACCTCGACGACGCGGCCTGCTATTGTGACCAGAATGCCGGCCCCATTTTCAACCAGAAACAGGCGGAAGAGATGTGCCCCAAAACATGCGCCTCCCATAACGGCTGGAACGGGCAATGGACCAGCCAGGGTGGCACCTCCTATTGCGGGTGCAACACTCCGTGCAAATAGAAACATACCTGGGAAAAAGCCCGCTTCGGCGGGCCACTTTCTTTTTTGTAGATTTCTCCATGTACGGTTCACACCTTTTCCCGTTCAATTGATATCCGCTGTACTGGTATCCCGCCGCCCCTTCCAAAAAATCTATGCAAACGATTACTCAAGAAGCATGTTTCCCAAAATAGGGAGGTAAGGACATGGGAGAAAGCGCAAACGGTTATGACATCGGTTTGGCCTTGTCCGGGTGAGGGTTTCGGGCAATCCTTTACAACCTCGGTTCGCTGTGGCGTCTCAACGAGCTTGGCTACCTGAGGAAGACCTCAATCATCACCAGCGCATCTGTTCCCCGACAAACAGTACCGTTCAAAGCTCTACCGCACGGATGGCGGTGTGTATGACAACATGGAATTGGAAAAAATATGGGATAGCTGCAACACCGTGCTGGTCAGTGGTGCGGGCGCTCCCCTAAAATGATCACAAAAACCGCCGATGCTTCCCGTGCGCCAGACCGTGCGCGTCATGGACATCATTACCGACCCGACGCGCGCCTTGCGCAAACGCAAACTCATTTCCGACTTTCGGGAAAAGAAATGCAGGGGCAGCTATTGGGGCATCAATACGGAAATCGACAATTACAAGGCCGACGACCTTCTGACCCACGACAATGCCGTCACCGAAAACTGTCGAAAATCAGGACGCGCCTCGACAATGTGGGTTTCCGTGCCTCAGAACTCATTGGATATCCATTCCCGGGAGCCGCGATTGCGGATTGTAAACGACCTCTTCGACCAGAGCTCTCCCAAACTCTGCCGGTCGAAATTTCTTCGATCTCTTATACTCATTTACAGATTATGAAAAAAACAAAGCACCCAGTCCGTTGCAAAAGCAACATCCCGATGTCAAATATCATCCATTATACCCCTCTCTCGACTTCTGCCCCGCCGCCCAAGTGGGCAGATGTTGATCCCCATCCTTCAAAAGCGTACTAAAGCTGGCGGAACAGCAGGTAATTGTCCTCCTTCGCGTGTGAGCGGCATGGCAATGAAGACGAAACACACTTTCGCTACAATCGATTTGGACGGAAGAACTATGCACTGGCTACTGAAATTGGCTTTCATTCTCTCCGGTGCCACCGGACTGATTTATGAAATCGTCTGGGGCAGGATGCTCGCCACAAGCCTCGGCAGCACCATCGTCGCAGCAAGCATCGTCATGGGAGTATTCATGGGCGGCCTTGCCCTTGGCGCACGATTCTTCGGATCACGGGCAGACAAGGTTTCCTTCCCTCTGAAAATGTATGCGCTTCTGGAGGCAGGCATAGGCATCTCGGCATTGGTGGTGAGCACAGTGCTCCCTCACCTTCAGCAGTGGTATCCTGCATTGTCCCGCATTTCGGGGATTTCCGAAAACCTGTTTCTCAAAATCGCCATTGCCGCCATTTTCCTGCTGATTCCTGCCATGCTCATGGGCGGTACGCTGCCGGTCCTGACCCGAGCCGTGGTCAGGCAACCGCAAAAACTCGGCACTCCAATTGGGATTTTGTATGGCCTGAATACGTTGGGTGCGTTTTCCGGTTGCATTTTCAGCGGATTCTACTCCATTGAAATTCTTGGCCTGCTCGAAACCACGTACATGGCAGTCGCAATCAACATCGGTATCTTTTTTTGCTGTTTTTTCCTGTTATCGGAAAAAGTTGCAATCACCTCACCTGCCGGGAATATGGCTCGCAAGAAAACCACAGACACTTCCAGCAGCAAGCATCCGTCCCATGTGCCGCCGCGATGGTTCCTGCTCGCCTATGCCGTTTCCGGAGCCACCGGACTGGCCTACGAAGTGCTCTGGATTCGGCTGTTGTCCAACACGTTCATCGGAACAAGCTATGGATTTGCCGCCATGCTGGGAACCTGTCTGGGCGGCATGGCTTTGGGAAGTCTCTTGTTTCGGAAAAAAGCCGATACGGTTTCGCACCCCCTGCTCTGGTTTGGAGGGATGCAGGCAGGACTTTCAGTCTGGGCAGAATCAATGCTGCTTCCGTACAACGCCTTCCCCGCGTTGCAGAGTGCAATGAACCGGCTCCTGGGAATATCCCTGGGGAGCCAACTACTGGAAATGCTGTTTTTTTCGAGCATCCTTGTTTTGGTGCCGTCCATCCTGCTCGGGGCCATGTTTCCGCTTGCCAACCGAATATGGGGCGGCGGAAGAAACAGGGTCGGCAAAAACGTTGGAACTCTCTACACCTTCAACACCGTGGGCTGTGTCATTGGTTCACTGGCTGCCGGGCTCTTGTTGCTCCCTTATCTCGGCATACAGAACTCGCTTGATCTTCTGGGAGCAACAAACGGCTTTCTGGCACTGTATGCCGTGGGCGTGTCACGACTTTCGATCCCGAAAAAACGCCAAATGCTGGTAATCACGACAAGTGCTCTGGCTCTGCTGTTTTTTCTGATCCCCGGAGATCTCACCACCCGGGCCATGGCCCACAGACTGAAAAAACCGTGGAATCTCCTCTATTACCATGAAGGGCTGGATAACAACGTCATGATCCTGCAAAGTACGCAAAACCACGTTCGCAGGCTTATGACCACTTTTTTCCAGTACATAGGCGATACCTCGCCGGTCATGAAAAGAATCCAGAAGTTACAGGCCCATTTACCGATCCTGCTCTGCAATTCGCCAGAAAGGATTCTCTTCGTGGGCATGGGAACGGGCATCACCCCGGGCACCGCCACGGCATACCCGGCAGACATAACCTGTTGCGAAATATCACAGGGCGTCATGAATGCGAGCCGCTTCTTCGCCTCGGAAAACAGGGACATCCTGCATAATCATCACATATCCCTGATCCGGGAGGACGGTCGACACTATCTGCTGGAGCATGGCCAACCTTTCGACCTCATTGTGGGAGATCTCTACAATGCTGCCCTGGCGGGAATGGGAAATCTGTATTCCCGGGAATACTACTCACTCTGCCTGAGCAGGCTGCGAGCAAACGGCATGATGTGCCAATGGGTATCCATGAAAGACCTCCCGGAAAAAGAACTCCGTGGTATCATGGCGACCTTTGGCAACGTCTTTCCGCATACCTCTCTCTGGTGTGCAACGCCGGATATCCTCGCCTTGATAGGCACCAGGGAACCGCTGAAAGCCGATTGGGGAAAAATCCAGTCCGTCATGAATTCCGGCAACCTGCGGCAGGATTTACTGGACACCGGGCTGGACAGCCCTTTTGCATTGCTTTCGCACTTTCTCATGAACCGAAAGGAATGGAACACATTTGCTGCGGGGGCACAGGTCGTCACCGACGACAAACCCTACATCGAATACTCCATTCCGCGGAGCCTCCACTATCTTCACTACAGGGAAGACATGCCTGCCACCCTGCGACATGTGAACACGGGCAGAACCTTCCTGATCCCACCGGACAAGAACCCACATGATCCGTTTGGAAAAGAGTTGCAGCGCGCCACCCTTGCAGAAACCCACCTTTTCAAGGGATATGCCTGTTTCCTTGAAAACCGCCTTGAGGCAGCCCGTACGGAATACCGAAAGGCCCTTTCCCTCAATCCCCGAGATGTGGACGCCAAGCTTTTCCAACTATTTCTGGGCACGGCAAAACCTCCGCATAAAAAAAAGACTCCTGAAAAATCAGAAAGCGTTCTAAAAAAGCGTGGCACCTGACAGGACTCAGCGAGGGGAATATTTGGCGAAAAAAGAGAGGCGGGACTTGGGATGGCATGATCCCGCATGAGAGGCAAATCGTTTAAATGGAATCTTTCGAGGTCTGCCGTCCGAAAGGAATACCCATTTTTTTCAACCGGCTGCGAAGTGTGCTCGGGTTGATGTCCAACAGTTCGGCAGCTCCGCCTTTACCGTGAATACGGCCATGGGAAAGACGCAACACCTCTTCAAGATGTTGCCGGATGTGGTCCTGCAAGGATGCGCCGCCTGCCTGCCCGGCACAAAACGGACGCATGCCGATCGAATCAGGTACGGACAACCCTACGGAATCCGGCGGACAGAGCGGGGACGGCAATTCACCGGCAAATCCGGAAGGCACATCAACGTGGAAAGCACCGCCGTGGCTTAACGCCATGGAACGTTGAAGACAGTTCTCCAACTCCCGAATATTGCCGGGCCAATCATACCGGACCATACGAGTCATGTCAGCCTCAGCAATGGAAGGGACATCCTGCTCTTCCTGTTCCTGAGCGGCAATTTGCAACAACCTTTCCGCCAACAAGGGAATATCGTCCCTTCTGGCTCGCAATGGAGGGACTTCCACGCGAATACAGTTGAGACGGAAAAACAAGTCCTGACGGAACCGGCCGTTCCTGCACATGGCGTCAAGATCACAGTTCGTCGCCGCAATAACCCGAAAATCAAGCGGAATCTGACGAGTGCCCCCTATTCGGCGGATGGTCTTGTTTTGCAGCACATGCAGCAGCCTTGTCTGCATGCCCAGAGAAAGCTCGCCTACCTCATCAAGAAAAATGGTTCCCTGATGCGCCTGCTCGAAAAAACCGACATGATCAATATCGGCACCCGTAAACGAACCCCGGCGATGGCCGAAAAACTCCGACTCGATCAGGGATTCCGGAATACTGCCACAATTGACATGCACGAACGGCTTTTCCCGGCGCGGTGAAAGCGAATGGATATGACGAGCGAGAACGTCCTTGCCCACTCCGGTTTCACCCGTGAGAAGAATGGTATTTCTGGTGGGAGCCGTCGCATCCAGCATCTGATAAACCCGGCGCATGGCTGCGGATTTACAGATGACATGGGCAATGTCATTCGCCCACTTCGCACCTGCATCGCGCACTCTTCCCGAACGGGGCCAGACATCCAGCTGGGACAGCCTGTTCACCAGATTGAGAGCAATGGGAGCCCGTATTTTCATCAACAAATCAAGAGTGGCTTCCGAAAGGTCCGGCCTGGCCGTATGAAAAGCCAACATGCCGATGTGCTCGCCATCCAGCCGGACACGAAATTCATACAGGGAATGGGAAGCCGGAATATGAGAGGCCAACGTGGTCGCCATGGCCGGAAAATCGTTGAGCCGGCTGAGCATGTTCAGCTCGCGCCGTTTATCGGAAAGCAGATAATTATGCAGTTCGTCCCCGGCAGGCCTCATGTAGTTGAGGTCACTGCAACGGGAATCGTCGGCATACACCAGACTATACACGGTTTTTTCATCCCACGCATGATGGCCTACGAAAATGCCTTCAATGCCGATGTGCGACTTCAAAAGGCGTTGCAAGTCGCTGATAGCAGCCTGCAAATCCAATGTTGAGCACACCTTGCCGACAATTTCCTCAAAAAGCTTGCCGTCCATATCCTTACCCGGTCCGTAGCAGATATTCGTCTAGCGCTAGCAGGAGGAAACGGGCCAGTCAATGCTTTTGGAACGCGAAATATCGCGACACGTTACGAGTCGCAACAGTCAAATTGCGACATTTCGCAACCCATCGCAGCGTCTATTTATATTTATTCTTTTATTTCAACATATTAGTATTTGGAATAGGGTTTGCTATCTTCTTCCGGTTTTTCGTTTTCGCGCTCGGGGGCGCGATTAATCGTACTACACCCGGAGGAGGGTTATGAGGAAAAAGACTGTCAAAAGTGACAACCAAAAGAAAATCCAGCGGCGTGACATGCTCAAAGCCGCAGGAATAGCTGCGGGATCTGTCCTGTTTTCCAAGGTTGCCGTGACCGAAGCCAAAGCGGCGACGCTCAACGACGAATACTGGGACCGCGAGTTTGACGTAATCATCGCGGGAAGCGGATTTGCCGGATGTGCTGCGGCCATTGCCGCCAGAAGGGAGGGCGCTTCCACACTGGTCATCGAAAAAATGCCGGTGTTTGGTGGTAACTCGGCCATCAATGGTGGAGCCATGGCCGTTGCGGGTTCGCAGTTGCAAAAAGAGAAGGGCATCAAGGACAGCGTGGAACTGATGACGGCCGACATGCTCAAGGGCGGACGCGGAACCAACCACGTGGATCTGTTGCGCGTGGTCTGTGCCGGTACGGTGGAAGCCTTCGAGATGACCAAGGAATTCGGTGTCCAGTGGAAGGACGTTCTGCTTCAGTTCGGCGGACATTCCGTGCAGCGCACCTGCCAGACCGTCAATTTCACCGGCGGCGACATTACCGTTCCGTTGATGAAAGGCGGCATCAAGCTGGGAGCCATCTTCAAGAACCGTTGCCGTCTTGAGGAAATCCTGACCGATGGAAACGGCGAAATTGCCGGCATCGTGGTTCGGGAGAACTACTACTTCCCGGACGAGAACTCCGGTTCCCTGCGCCGCTACAAGATCAATCGCGGTTTCGTGGCCTGCACGGGCGGTTATGGAAACGACATGGATTTCCGCACGATGCAGAATCCGAGTCTGGACGAAAACGTGGGCTGTACCAACCATTCCGGTGCAACCGCGGAGTCCTTCCATGCCCTGCTCGCAGTCAACGCCGCTCCGGTCAACACGGCCTGCTTCCAGCTTGGTCCGTGGGCTTCCCCGGACGAAAACGGTTTCGGCTATGCGCCGCAGTTCAACCAGCAGGCAGCATTCCCGTACGGCATCATGGTGGACATCCGCGACGGAAAGCGTTTCGTCAACGAAAACGCCGACCGCAAAACCCGCGCCGATGCCCAGCTCAAGCACTGCAAGGATGAAGACGGGAAGATATTCTACCCCGTGGCGTTCTGCTCAGAGCCGGGAATCGTGAAATCCCCGACCGTCAAACACGCGCTCAAGGAAGGCGTTGCCTGGAAATTCAATTCCCTTGAAGAACTGGCCACCAACTTCGGCATCCCGCTGAAACCGCTTCAGGAACAGGTGGACCGCTTCAAGAAATTCGTGGCCAACGGCAAGGATGAGGAGTTCGGCAAGCCGATCTTCGAATTCGACCGTGCCCTGTATCTGGACAAACCGCCGTTCTATGCCATGCGTGCCTGGCCCAAGGTCCATTTCTGCCAGGGTGGTGTGAACATCAACACCAATGCGGAAGTCACGCACATGAGCACCGGCAAGCCCATTCCCAAGCTGTTCGCAGCCGGGGAAATCACCGGCGGCATCCACGGCGAAAGCCGTCTGGGCAGTTGCGCCATTGCGGAAACGCTGGTCATGGGCACCATTGCAGGCAAGAACGCGGCCCGTAACAGGGCCAGGAGCTAAAGGGGAAAATGAAAATGAAACATTTAGCCATCGTTGCCGCGGTCGTTGTTTTTGCTGCCGCTTCCTGGGGAGTCCTTTCCGGAGGAAGCGCCTCCATGGCATCTTCCGCCCAAACCGGCCCTGACGGGAAAAAGGTGGATGAAGTGGGATACAATCCCTCCGCAGCTTCCCAGCTTGCCGAAGCTACCCGCGTGATGCTTGGGGAGCGCACTCTCAAGGACTACCACAAGAAAATCCACCAGAACGGAACCAACTGCCAGTTGTGCCACTCCGGGCAGGCTCCGACCACTCCCCCGGACGACGCCAGCTGCATCCGCTGCCACGGCACCCCGGAGCAAATGGCCAAGGTCACGGCCAAGTTGGAGCGGAACCCTCACAACGCGCCGCATTACGGCACGTATATGCCGTGCACGACCTGTCATAAAGAGCACAAGCCCTCCAAAGTATTGTGCGCCGATTGTCATAGCTTCACTTTTGAAAACTTCAAAAAGTAGGTTGTGGAACAAAGGATTTCCGCACTGGAGGCAATTGTGAAAATATATCGCCATAGTTTATTCATAGTAATGGCGCTCCTGTTGTGTGCGGCTCCGCTGCATGCGGCCTGGGCGGACACCGGCGGAACAACGGCCCAAAAGCCGTCTGTTCATGAAGGCCCGGTGTTCCCCGAAGGAGTGCGAAAAGACACCTGTCTCGGGTGTCATGCCAAGGCTGACCTGCGCCCGGTTACGGAACGCGGCTCCAGCCTGAAAATCCACATCTCCGGCCGTGCCTTTGAACGAAGTGTGCACGGCTCGATGGATTGCGTGGTCTGCCACGCGCCCAAGGCCAAGGCCGAGGACTTCAAGGTTATCCCGCACACGTTGCAACGTGAGGCCCTGCCGTCCTGTATGAACTGCCATGACAAAACCTTCGACCATATCCGCAAGCAGATGGGCAAAAGCCGGCACTTTGAAAAGCTGGGTGCCAAGATCACCTGTACGGACTGCCATGATCCCCATACGCAGCAGCATGTAGGCGCCATGGATTCCTACGTGGAATCGGTCGAAGCCAGCAACAAGCCCTGTGTGGCCTGCCACACCAGCGCAGTCCGCTACAAGGAACTGACCGGACGCGCCGTATACACCCAGAACCTTTCCCACGACTTCCTGCCGCAACGGGACCGGCACTTTGCCAGCGTCCGCTGCGTGGAATGCCACACTCCGGCAGAAGGAGCGGTGGGACAGGTGCACCATGTCCTGCCCAAGGAAAAGGCCCTGCGCGACTGCAACGCATGCCATACGGAAAAGGACTCCTTTTTCGTGAAGCGGGTCACCCACTACACAGACATGCAGCAGGGCGGTGGTGCCTATGTGGGCAAGGGCTTCTTTGACGATGCGGAATTGATCGCCAAAATGCGCAAGGCAGGCGTCACTCTCGACGAAACCGGCACCATCACCATGCGTGTCGTGCCCGAGGCGGATGTTCTCCGTTCCTTCGGAGACAACTATGTGCCCGGCTTGGGACAAACAGCCAGGCTGGACGGAAAGGTGAACGCCATCCTGATCGGCCTGCTGGTCATACTGCTGGTCCACGGCCTGTTGCGGGCAGTGCTCGGACGTCGCTCCGGCAAGGCGGAAAAAGATGTTCCCGGCGATAAAATATACCCGCTGACCATCCGGGTGTTGCACTGGACCAACGCCCTGCTCTTCCTGACGCTGCTGGCAACGGGACTGAGCATCCACTACCCGGACGCCATGCTGAGTTTGCCCATGGAATTCAGTGTGAACGTGCATGATGCAGCCGCGGTTCTGTTGGTGGCGCACTTTGTGATATTCCTGCTGTACAGCCTTCTCACCGGACAGATTCGCCAATACATTTCCTTTGGACGCGGTATGGGACTTCGTTTCGGAGAGCAGTTGGGCTACTACCTTGTCGGTATATTCACGGGAGCGGAAAAACCGCATCACGCCACTGCGGCAAAACGTTTGAACCCCGTTCAGCAGTTGACCTACCTGGTCTTCTATTGCCTCGGCATGTTCGTGCTGCTCGGATCGGGACTGCTCCTGCTGATCCCCGAGCTGGCCGCCATCGTCACGCCCGGGATTTCAACGCGCAGTCTGGCCACAGCCCACTTCATTCTGGGCATGGGCTATCTGGCATTCCTGATGCTGCACGTCTATATGACGACAACCGGCAAACGGATGTTCTCCCTGATCAAGGGAATGATCACCGGACGCCACTACGAATAGTAAACCTGTAAACACGACCTCCATCACTGCTGGTGGAGGTCGTGCTTTTCAACGAAAACGCAACGCGCCACACTCGCACCAACGGTTTTGATTGAGATCTCCCTTTGGGATATGACTCTCCGGGAATGTTCTTCGACTTTTTGTCGAGCCGCTTGATGATGCCTGCACTGGCCTCCATTGCGCAGACTCAATGCACCCACTCGACATTGCGAAAAGGAGCAAGAAAATGAATATGAAAATATTGTCTCTGGCCGTTCTTGGAATACTTTTTCTGTTCACGAGTTCGAAACAGGCCGTTGCCGGAAAATCCAACCTGACGGGATACACGGAAGGTGCCAAAATCATGAAAACGCAAATAACCCGGCCCCAGATCGACGCAATGGATGGGATCATATACTCCCAGATATTCCGAACCACAGGAATCTGCCAGTTGCAGATGTCACTGCTGATCCCCAGGACGCAGGATCTCAAGCCCGCCATTGTGTTTTTTCCGGGTGGCGGGTTCACGGCCTCGGACCACGGCAAATACTGCGAGCTGCGCATGGCTTTGGCTGAGGCGGGATTTGTGGTCGCATCCGCCGAGTACCGGACAGTGCCATACAAATTCCCGGCACTGGTGCAGGACGGCAAATCCGCCGTGCGCTACCTGCGGGAACATGCGGCAGATTTGGGAATCGATACGAAACGTATTGGCGCGCTCGGCAACTCCGCAGGCGGATACGTGGCCCAAATGCTCGGCACCACCAATGGAGACAAAACCTTCGACAAAGGGCAATTTCTTGATAAATCATCAGATGTTCAGGCTGTCGGCACCCTCTTCGGCATCTCCAACCTGATGACCATCGGCGAAGGATTTTCGGAAAAAAGCCAGAAGGTCCACGCTTCTCCGGCAGTGACTGAGGCGTTACTCGTGCATGGCACGGCTTTTGGTTCCTTTGCCGGGGCCTCCATCCTGAGTGACCCCCAAAAAGCTTTGGCGGCCAGCCCCATGGGGCATGTTCAGGGTAAGAAGCCGCCCTTCTTGATCATGCACGGCAACGCGGATACGCGAGTGTCCCCGAAACAGAGCGAACAACTCTACCGCGCTCTTGAAGATGGCGGCAATCAGGCGGATTATATCGTGCTGGAAGGTGCGCAACACGGTACGCAAATCTGGTTCCAGAAACCGGTTACGGATACGGTTGTCGATTGGTTCAGGAAAAACCTTGGTTCACCCATGAAAGGACATACAAAACCCGCCGACGCCGGTGCCAATTTGTAGACAATTTCACTGCCTTTTCCTCTCTACACACAAAAGCCGATTCGTTCTTTTATCGAATCGGCTTTTATCGTTTGTCTGAAAGGATTTTCTTCCCCTAGCGCAAGAGCGGCAAATTCCCGGTAAGACGTTTCACGGAATCAGCTTCCCCGAAAATGCTGAGTCCCACGTATTCAAGTTCGTCGGTTTCCAACATGGCAAGATGTTGCTCATATTCGTCATACCGCTTGGCTTTCTGGGCCGTGGAGGTAAAGCCAACCACAAGCAGATCGTCCTCGGCCTCGGCCTTGTCACGCAGTGCGGCGATGCCTTTGGCGTCCGAGGCCAGAATGGCGATGGGCAATTGCGTGATCCCGCGATGGATCCGGCCGGAAGCGTCCTCAACGTCGTGCCCCAAAACGCCGTCGGTTGCCTTTCCTATGCTGGTGGCCAGAACAGCAGCCGTATTTACACGCAATCCTGCGGGAAGATGCTTATCCACAACAATAACATATTTTTTGTCAGCCATGACGGCCCTCCTTGTTTTGAAAGGGCGAAGATAGGCCGAGGCATTTGGATTCTCTTGTAAAAAATTGCTGTCCCGGTACGTTTGCATCTGCGTTGAAACAGGATTCGTGACAAAATTCCCACTTTCAATGTTGACAGGATTTCGATTTGGTGACATTTAGCTACTGAAAGATAAACGCCGTGCGACGATATCGCACACAAGGAGAACCCAATGGCTGAGAGCAGACTCATACAATCAGTGGCCCGCGCCCTGAGCATCCTCGAACTCTACGACAGTTCGACCAAGGAGCTGAGCGTGACCGAGATTGCCAATCTGCTGGACCTTAGCAAAAGCACGGCATTCAGCCTGATCAATACTCTGGCCCAGAAAGGATATCTGGAACAGAACCCCAGAGACTCCCGCTACTCACTCGGCCTCAAGCTCCTGCGACTCGGCGGCCATGTCCACAAGCACAACATTCTGGTGCGCCGGGCCAAGCCCTTCCTGGAACAACTCGTTCAGGAGTTCTCCGAAACCGTCCACCTCACCGTCGAACGCAACGGCATGGTGGTATATATCGATAAAATCCGGGGCGAGCGCGCCATTTTCATGCAATCGGAAATCGGCGCGGCAAACCCGATGTACTGCACCGCAGTCGGCAAGTGCCTGCTGGCCTTCATGCCCGAAGCCAAGCGGGAACGCCTTCTCAAGCAGGTGGAGCCGCAATTGCTGCGCCGGGGCCCCAACACCATAACGAACATTGATGAACTGCGGGAAGAATTGGAATCCATACGCCAGCGGGGAATCAGCATCGACGACGAAGAACATGCTCCGGGACTGATGTGCATCGCAGCCCCAGTTCATACGCAGGATGGCGAAGTGGTCGCATCCGTAAGCATCTCCGGGGCCAAGGCCGGAATTTCATCCAAAATGCTCGCTGAAATTTCAGAACGGATTGTCTGGGCTGCACAGCAGATCAGCGCGGCAATATAATTTTTTTTCACATATCGTGTGAACGTCGTGCGACAATAACGGACAGCAGCCATTTTCTTAAGGTAAAAAGAAAAAACAGTTATGTGAACGACATGAAAATTCTATAAATTTTCATAATAACACAGGCGAATAGATGTGACGGATTGGAGGACAAGGGCAGAGAGGCTGAAGTTTGTATTGCAAAATGCATTTCCGATTAGGACGACCGGAAAACGCCTGTACATATTTTTTTCACATATAGTATGAACAATATGCGATAATGTCGCACAAGATTTCGATGAGGCCATAGGATGTCCACATATATGGAATCGAAAGAATGGATGCCGAAAGGCAAGTGGACAGAAAGGCCGCGGCTAGGCTGAAAAAACAGACACATCCGGAATAAGAGTATCAGTTGCGGCCCTGCCAATGCAATTTCACTGTTTTTTTTAACGAATTTCGAATGGATTTTTCTCATACGATGTGAACGCTGTGCGAAATTATCGCACAAAAGAATGTTGAAGGAACGGGCGGGCAGTCAGGTCGAAGCAGGCGAGGGCTTCTCCAACTGCCGTAACGCTCCATGAGAGGGTAACTGTTCAAGGATGGAGGGTATTCATGTACACTGGCGTTTTCGCCGCCGTTGCAACGCTCTTTGACGAACGTGGTGAGGTGGACGAACAGGCAAACGTCAAGCTGATTGCCAATCTGGCGGCAAACGGCGTTGACGGAATTCTCGTGCTGGGGAGCACGGGGGAATTCTTTAACCTCACGTTGGAAGAGAGAAAACGGCATCTGTCCTTTGCCGCCGAGCAGACAAGGGACGAGCTGGTCATGTTCGCCGGAACCGGCGGCATGGATATTCGTGAAAGCGTCGCCCTGACGCAACATGCCCAGCAATGCGGATTCGATGCCGCAGTGGTGATGTGTCCCTACTACTTCGCCCTGCCGGAATCCCATATCAGGAACTTTTTCTCAACAGTGGCTTCTAACGTGGATATCGACATTATGTTGTATAACTTCCCGGCCAGAACGGGTGTGACCTATTCAACAGACATGATCCTTTCCCTGATCGACGACCACGCAAACATCGTCGGCATCAAGGACGCGAGTGCGAATATGGACAACACCAGGAAGTATATCAACGAGGTCAAAAATACTGTCGGGAACTTCAGCGTATTCTCGGGGTTTGACGGGGATTTCGTTCCCAACATCCGGGCAGGCGGAAACGGCGTCATAGGGGGAATCTGCAACTTCGAACCCGAATTGTTCGTCCGCATGCGCGATGCGCTGGCAAACGGCGATATGGATACCGTCCGCCGATGCGAGGAAAGGGCCGTAAGGCTCATGGATATATACAGGGTGACAATCCCTTTTATCCCGGCAGTAAAATTCGCCATCGATGAAAAGGTGGTTTCCAGCTATCCGACCATGCGTTTCAGTCGTGTTGAGATGACTTACGAGGAAATGAGCCGAATAAAGGAAATAATAGCCGGGGCGTAGCGGGCAAAACGGATGTGGCGGGCCCGATCTCCCGCTGTAAACGGCTGCTCCCGGCATAAAAAAACGAGAAGATTATGACTCCAGTACTTTTCTTGGTAATTCTTGCGATCGCCATCACCTTCCTGATGGTAATGATCATGAAGGTCAAAATGCACCCCGTGCTCGCGCTTTTCCTGACCAGCCTCGGGCTTGGACTGGCACTGGGCAACAACCTCATTGACGCCGTCAACCTGATCAACAAGGGCTTCGGCGGAACCCTCAAAGGCATCGGCGTCACCATCATTCTGGGCTCCATTCTGGCCATGGGCATTCAGGACACTGGCGCGGCCACCGCAATATCCAACTTCTTCACCCGTCTGTTCCGGGGCAAGGCTCTGGAACTGGCTCCCGCGCTCACGGCATTCATCGTTTCCATCCCTGTGTTCGGCGACATCACCATGGTGCTGACCGCGCCCATCGCCTCCATCCTGTCCATACGCAAAAAAATATCCATGTCCTCCATGTCCGCATTCATCGGCATGGGGCTGGGGCTGACCCATGGCCTTGTCCCTCCGACTCCGGGCATTCTGGCCATTGCCCTCATGTACGGCGCAGACCTCGGCCTGACCATCTTCTGGGGTTCGATCATCGCGGCCATCGCCTTCTTCGGAACCTGGCTGCTGTTGCGCTCCTGGGCCGCAAAGGAATGGATCGCCCCGCGTGAAGACTTTGTGGAAGGCTTCGAGCCTGCGAAATCCGACAAGATCGAGGACATCATCATCCACGAAAAGGGTCTGCCCAGCGCCCTCATGGCCATGTTGCCCGTGCTGATCCCGGTCGTGCTCATCACCTTCGCCTCGTTTGCCAAGGTTTACATGAAGGATGGCGGCAGCACCCTCACCTTCTTCACCTCCGTAGGTGACAGGGTCATCGCGCTGCTGCTGGGCGTCGTGTTCACCGTAATTCTCGGCTGGATCAAGGCCGATAAAGTCAGGGCCCACCATGCCCGCACCACAGGCGAAAAAAATGCTCCCCTCAAGCAGATCATCTTCGGAACCTGGGTTGGACGCGGACTCGTTGTCGCACTGTTGCCCCTGCTCATCACCGCCATGGGCGGCGCAATGGGCGGCATGCTCAAAACCGCTCCGGTGGTCAAGGATCTTGGTGCCATTGTTGCCGGAACCAGCCTGCTTCCCATTCTGATTCCCTTCTTCACGGCATCCATACTGATGACCGCCGTGGGTTCCATGACCACCGCAGGCCTCACCGCCGCTGCCATCATCCTGCCCATGATGGATTCGCTGGGCATCTCTCCGGTGGCCGCAACCCTGTCCATCGGCTGCGGAACCATGATCCTCAGCCACCTGAACGACAGCGGATTCTGGATCATGACCCAGTTCTTCAACCTGAACACGACGCAGGGCCTGAAATATCTGACCGTCCCGCGCGCCGTTTCCGGCCTGATCGGTATCATCACTTTGACGATCTTCGTGTCTATGGGACTGATCTAGAAAAACGGAATAAACAAACGAAAATCCCCGTGGCGGACACCTCGTGTGGCCGCCACGGAACAATCACGAAATGATTTGAAATTGTGTGGAGAAAACGAGATTGCAATACAGTTTTCCAGCAGGGGCAAACACCTTTTACGGGAAGATCAAGACGGATGTCGCCGCTTTTCCTGTTTTCCACAGACAAACGGCGAATTTTGATCATGCAAGGTATGAGGAGTACACAAATTTTCAGCGTTTTCAGCTTTTGTCGGCAACGGATGCTTTCATAACAAGTCCTTGCCGGAAACAGAAGAACCACACATGGAAAAAATAGGAGTAATCAATGTCCAATTGTTCTTTTAAAGGTATCTTCCCTCCAGTTCCGACCATTTTGGATGAGAACGGGAAATTCGACAGCCGGGGAATGGGAATAATGATAGACAGGCTGATCGAAAGCGATGTCGACGGCCTGCTCTTCCTCGGCAGCGCGGGGGAATTTGCCCAGATGACCAACGCCATGCGCAGACAGGTCGCCGAATTCTGCGTCAAGCACGTGGCCGGGCGCAAGCCCGCCATCGTCGGCACCGGCGCATGCGCAACTGCGGAAGTCATCGAATTGAGCGACCATGCGGCTTCCATTGGGGCCGATGCGGTAATCGTTGTAAACCCCTACTACTCGCTGATGAGCGAAGAGCGGATCTACAACCACTACCGCACCATCGCGGAAAACACCTCGCTGCCCATTCTGATGTACAACTTCCCGGCCCTGACCGGTCAGGATCTGACGCCTTCGCTGGTCAAGCGCATTGCCAAAGACTGCCCGAGCATCGTCGGCATCAAGGATACCGTGGACTGCATCAGCCACATCCGTGACCTGATCATCCAGGTCAAGGGCGTGCGCCCGGACTTCCGGGTCATCTGCGGTTTTGACGAATACCTCTTCACCACGCTTGCCCTCGGCGGCGACGGCGGTATCACCGGAACTGCGAACTTTGCGCCGGAAATCACCTGCGGCATATACAAGGCCTATCAGGACAAGGATATGGACACCCTGCTGGAACTGCTTCCACGCCTGAGCACTCTTTCACAGCTCTACGCCCTGGACATCCCGTTTTCCTGGATCCTGAAGGAAGCCGTCCGCTCCACAGGTTCGGACATTCCCACCGGCGTGGCGGCCCCGGCAACCGAGCCCGGCGATGACGTCAAAAAACGCTTCGCGGAACTTCTCAGGCAGGCCGGTTTCTAGCGTTGCGCCAAGGCGCAGGAAACAAATCACAACGTGAAAAAGGAGATATGACCTTGCAAAAACAAAGATGTGAACGCGTTCGCGATCTCTGGTCCCAGGTCGACGCCCTGATGATGGGCATGAACTGGACACGGGACGACGTTGAAAAACCGCATATTCTTGTTGACGACGTCCAGGGCGACAGCCATCCCGGCAGCTACCACCTCGATGTCCTGAGTGAAGAGGCTTCCATAGGCGTTTATGAAGTCGGCGGACGCCCGGCAAAATTCCATGTCACGGACATCTGTGACGGATGGGCCCAGGGACATGAAGGCATGAACTTCATCCTCTGCTCTCGCGGCATCATTGCCGACATGGTGGAAATCCACGCATCCGTCATTCCGTGGGACGGCATGCTGCTGCTCTCCGGTTGCGACAAGTCCACCCCAGGACATCTCATGGCTGCGGCACGCATGGACATTCCGACCATCCATATCCCCGGCGGAGCCATGCGCTCCGGTCCCGGCAACTCCACTTCCGGTCTGGCCGGACCTCTTTCCGCACGCAAGAAAAAAGGCCATGTCGACCTTGCGGAAATGCGGGATTACAAGCTCACTGGCTGTCCTTCATGCGGCGCGTGCCAGTTCATGGGCACGGCCAGCACCATGCAGTGCATGTCCGAAGCGCTCGGCATGGCCCTGCCCGGAACCGCGCTCATGCCTGCGACCATGGCTGAAATCCGACGCATGGCACGTGCGGCGGGCAAACAAATCATGTATCTGGCCAAAGAAGGCATTACCGCCCGCAAGATCATGACCAAGGCGAGCTTTGCCAACGCCATGAAAATCCACGCGGCCATCGGCGGCAGCACCAACGCTTTCATTCACATGCCCGCCATTGCCCACGAACTGGGCCTCAAGCTCGACCCCAGGGAATTCGACGCCATCGGGCAGGAAATCAAATACATCACCAACATCCAGCCCAGCGGCAAATACACTGCGGAACTCTTCTGGTTCGCGGGCGGCGTTCCCATGGTGCAACACATGCTCCGCGACCAGCTCGATCTGGATGTCATGACCGTTACCGGCCGTACCTTGGGCGATTCGCTGGAAATCCTTGAGCAGGACGGCTTCTTCAACCGCTGCCTTGGCCACCTGAAAAGTTACAGCATCCCGCAGCACGATGTTATCCGTACGCCCGAGCAGTCGGAAAAATGCGGTTCCATCGCAGTGCTGGAGGGTAACCTCGCCCCCAAAGGGTCGGTCGTCAAATACGCAGCCGTAAAGCCCGACATGCACCAGCATATCGGCCCGGCAGCGGTGTTCGACAGCGAGGACGAGGCCCAAACAGCCATCATCGCGGGCAAAATCCAGCCAGGTTCCGTGGTCGTCATCCGCTATGAAGGCCCCAAGGGTAGTGGCATGCCCGAGATGTTCATGACCACAGACGCCATTGTCTATGACGAAACCCTGAACGGCACCGTGGCCATCGTGACGGATGGTCGCTTCTCCGGCGCCACCAGCGGTCCCTGCATCGGGCACGTTTCCCCAGAAGCTCTTGATGGCGGCCCCATCGCTCTGGTTGAAAACGATGACCTGATCGAAATCAACATCCCGGAACGCGCACTGAGGGTTGTCGGCGTCAAGGGCGAGGAAAAATCCTCCGAAGAGATGGAAACCATCCTTGCCGAGCGCAAAAAGAATTGGAAACTGCCGGAACGGCCGCAAAAACGCGGCGTGCTCAAACGCTATTCCGACAGTGCCGTTTCCGCCATGGAAGGCGCATACATGGCCTAGCAAAGCATCCCGCACGGCAAAAACCGTGCATGGGTGAGTACAAAGCACCCCATACCCTGCCTCAGAGGGATGTGTGCCGGCGGTTTTTACCGCACCCTAGAAAAAAGCCGTCGACAGGCATCCAACGGGGAGAAAGCGCTATTTAAGCTAAACGCTTTCTCCCCGTTCTCCATCTCCGGCTGCAATTCCTGCCTTTGGAATCACTCCGAAAAATTAAGACGAAATCCCGGATTCTCTTCAGTCAGGACATGGATACAGACAGCCGGGTGTGCATATCGTTGCATGGCGCGCTTTACCGTAAAATGCAAATGCATGGGATCGTTCTGTTTCTGTGGCAGATGATAAATGGCCACCTTGCGCGGATTGATGATTTCGTTGATCACGGCCTGGCCTTCCGGGTTGTGATAAAAGATGGGATTCACGAAAACCGCTTCGATGGGAACGTCTTTCACCGCACGCTCGAAATACTCTCCAACGTGATCCGCATCTCCCGTAAACAGCAGGTTCATGCCATTGATGGACACAAGAAAACAGTCGTTGCGCACGTCCTGAAATTGCGGTCCCATGTGCCGGGCACCAATGGCAGTGATCTGCAAACCGGGTTCGGGCTGGAACTTTCGCACTTCACCAGCTTCCAAGCCCAAGGGCCAATAAGGGATACCTTGCTCGCGGAGGTGGCTGTACAAATGCCGCAACGCTGGTGTTCCTTCCTCTTCATCCGGGAGAAATATCCCTTTTACCGGCCGATGCCGAACCTGATCCAAAACCAGTTCCGGCGTAAAATGATCGGGGTGCTCATGCGTAAACAACAGATAGTCGATCCCGGAATACGGTTCCTCTCCCAGCTTCATGCACTCCAGAATGTTTTCCGGCACCTTGATGAACGGGTGCCCGTCCGCATGGTGAATCCCGTCCAACAACAAACCAACCCCATGGGCGCGAACCAGCACACCGGCATTGGCCACGAGAATTATATCGATACAATCTTCCACGTTCGTTCCTTTTGCAAAGTCTGTCCTGTTGTTCGCTTGTGCCGCTCATATGATCAAACCGTTCCTGCAAAGGACATTCCTATGGAAAACCTGAGCCGAAAAAACTTCACTTGCCGAACCGCTGTCCACGGAATATGCCGAACATTCCCGATCACAAAAAACAGGCATCGCAGGCCCACCTTTTGCATTGCACGGGCAGAGGAGACATCATGCGTTACATATACAACCAATCCACTGATCCGACCTTCAATCTGGCCGCCGAAGAGCGGCTGCTGACACAATCCGAAGATGAAATATTCATGCTCTGGCGCAACGAGCCAGCTGTCATCGTCGGCCGCAATCAGAACACGCTTGCGGAAATCGATGAACTGTTCATCAGGGAACGCGGTATTCCCGTCGTGCGCAGGCTCAGCGGCGGAGGAGCCGTCTTTCACGATCTGGGCAACATCAACTTTACCTTCATCCGCAACGCAACGCCATCGGAAGGATTGGATTTTCAACGCTTTACGGAACCAATACAGCAGGCCCTCCAGTCCATGGAGGTAGAGTGCGAATTCAGCGGCCGTAACGACCTGCTCATAAAAGGCAAAAAGTTTTCCGGCAATGCCCAACATTTTCACGGCGGTCGTATTCTTCATCACGGCACCCTTCTGTTCGCCTCGGACATGGCCGACCTTTCCGGCGCCTTGCGCGTGGCCCCCGAAAAATACCGGGACAAGGCGGTCAAAAGCGTTCGGTCACGGGTCACCAATATTTCCAGCCATTTGCCGGAACCAATGGAAGTCACCGACTTCATTGCAGCGCTCATGGATTTTGTATCTCAAGGAGAAGCGCCGGATCTCATGACTCTTTCCGAAGGAGAAACGGCCCTGATCGAAACCCTTGCCGAAAAACGCTACCGTACCTGGGATTGGAATTTCGGTTCCTCACCGGCCTACAATTTTACCCGGCGCACAAGGACTCCCGGGGGATTGCTCGATGTTCATCTGCACGTCAAAAAGGGACATATCGAAAAGGTGCGATTGTATGGCGACTATTTCGGCGTCCGGGATGTGAGCGAACTGGAAGCAATGCTGCTGGATTGCCGCCATCAGCGGAACGCGCTGGAATCCCGTCTGGCCGATGTCCCGCTGGGAGAATTCATCCATGAAGTGCCGCTTTCCATCTTTTTGGACTGTCTGTTTTAAGGACACTGCCACGGTTCGGACCTGTTCGAATTTCGATCAATGTTCACGTCCGGGACAGGACCTTGAAGCCGTTTCCGACCCCGGCAATCAATAAATACACTGAACTACTTGTTTTTAATAATAAAAACACCCCGGCATGCTCTTTGCTTTATCCCTGCATCTCAACCATCTAACTTCAGGAGAACCACAATGGATGCAGCGGAAAATGCAGCAATGACTCTGGCTAAAATGACACAACAGGCCGGAGACGTCTTCCCCAACTACCTTGCCTTCACCAAGGAAATCAGCCAATACGGCCCTATTGACCACAAGATGCAGGAACTGATTCACGTTGCCTGTTCAATGATGTCCCAATGCGAAATGTGCATCTCCCTCCATATTCAGGGAGCGGCCAGCCATGGCGCATCCAAGGAAGAAATCATGCAGGCCGCCATGCTGGCCATAGCCATGGGCGGCTCACCGAAAATGATGTACATGAAATACGTCTTCGAAGAAGTGGAAGACCTGTTTGACTAACCGGCGGACTGTTCCGGGGTCTGGGATCAGGAGTCTCACCAGACCCCGGAATTGCGCCTTGCAACAAAGCGGATTCGTTCATCCGCAACAATGAGGAGCCCATGGAAATAAAAACCCATGAACGAATCAATCAGGCCCTCTGCGGCTCGCCTGTCGAGGTTGGGGAAAGCCGCAGTGAAGTACGTTTCGACTGCGGCGAGGATATGGCGGCAGATGCAAGCGGCCTGATCCACGGCGGCTTCATATTCGGGCTGGCGGACTATGCGGCCATGCTCGCGGTCAATCATCCCAACGTGGTGCTCGGTGCAGCGGAAACCCGTTTTCTGAAGCCTTCCAGAATCGGGGATGTACTGATTGCCAAGGCACAGGACCAGACACCGCAGGAACGCAAGCATATCGTGCACGTGGACGTATTGTGCGGGGAAGACGTTGTCTTTTCCGGTACATTCACCTGCTTTGTCACCAAGGAACACGTCCTCGCAGGCACATAAATAAAGGGACAGCGAGCCAGAGCGCACTGTCCCACATATGCCAACTTAGCCGAAGAGCTTGTCTCCGCTGACGTTGCCCAGCCCCGGATGGATGTCGAACCGGACTGCGCCTACCGGCACATCCACGGCTGCGGCGACACGGGCTGTTCCCACCGAGCCGAAGCCACCGCACAGTTCGATGGCGGCAATGCCTTCCTTTTCCACCAGTTCACGGGCCAGAGCTTCGGCCTGATCATAATTGCTCACGGCCACGGCAAGCAGTTCCACGGCGTCCGTGCGGACCCAGTTTCTGTGTTGTGCAGGATCGCCGTTGGGAGCGATGAAAATGAATGCGGCTTTGAGTACGTTGCTCATGGGATCTCCTTGTCTATTTGGGACCGTCCATGCAACGGCATTTCGGACGGCCCGGATATTTACTGATGCACCGCGTCATGACGGTTGCCGAAAAACACACTCTTCCCTGGCGAGCGCCATGGTTTCACGCACGTCAACAACCATGGGGCCTTCGGTATTCAAACGAATACCGGCATGAGCGCCACTTGGAATCTCCACCTCGCGTTCTCCATCCAGAGCGATGAGACCCGGATTGGTCGAAACGGGAAAGATTTCTCCCGGAGCCATTTCGGTAATACCGCTTATGGGAACATCCGCAAACATCCCCGGTGCAATGGGCGCCGTGACCATGACCGGAGAACCGCCGCCCAGTTTCAGGGCAAGCCCACGAGGCTCTTCGGGGCGAATGGCCTGAAGCTGCCCGCCGATGGAGGACAGCCCTATTGCGTCAGCCGCACATCGCGTCAAAAAAAGTTGCGGCACCTTTTCCATATGCCAGACAGCCTTTGAGGCAAAAAACACATCGTCGTACACCGCCGCGTCCACCAGCGCCATATCCACCACTTCATCATTCAACAGGACATCGAACATGCAGGAACGGTAACAGCATTTTTCGCGGGGCAACCGCCCACTGGCAACAAGTCCCGCCGCCAATCCCGCCACGGTGGCTTCGCCCATGAACGGAAAAACATTGTTGGTCCCGGTGGAGAGCGGCAATAGGGGAACGGCAAGCGTCCCCTTGCAGGCTGCCCTGCTGGTTCCATCACCACCAAGGACGACAAGGCATTTGGCTCCAAGCGTTTCCATGAGCCCGGCCGCCACGGTGGTGTCTGTCTGGTTGCCGCGAATGGGCATTTCCACAGCTTCCACGGGAATGGACGGTGAAATGGAATTGAGCGCTCGGGGGACGATGGCATAGGAATCCGGCATGAACAGGATCTTTGTTACACCGGCCCGCTCCATGCCGAGAATCAGCCGCCGGACCATCCGGACTTTTTCCTGATTATCGAAAACACTGCCGTGGGCCACCAGACGGCGAATATCCTTGCCGGAAGCGGGATTTGCCAAAATGGCTGCAATACTCAACTGTGCCCCCTCATGAATTTGGCGGGAGAACGCTTGCACCGCTCCCCCGCCCGGAGTTGGGAGTTAACGAAGGCTTTTGACTGCTTCGATAATATTGTCAGCGTCAGGAATATAGAACTGTTCCAGCGGCGGGGAGAACGGTACCGGGCAGAACGGTGCGCCGACTCTCTTGACCGGAGCGTCCAGATAATCGAGCGCCTCTTCAGCCACCATGGCGGCTATTTCGGCTCCGGGACCGGCAAACTGCACGGCCTCGTGCGCCACGACCAGAGCATGAGTCTTCTTGACGGACTCCAGAATGGTATCCTTGTCCAAAGGCAACAGGCAGCGCGGGTCGACCACCTCCGCCTCAATGCCGTCCGCCTTGAGCTTTTCCGCTGCTTCAAGGGCCGCATACACCATCTGGGCGGTCGCCACGATGGTCACATCGCCGCCTTCGCGCTTGATGTCTGCCTTGCCGATTTCGATGGTGTAGCTTTCATCCGGGACTTCGCCGCTGGCACCGTAGAGCAGCTTGTGCTCCAGAAACACCACCGGGTTGTCGTCACGAATGGCACTGATCAGCAGCCCCTTGGCATCGTAGGGGCTTGAAGGGATAGCCACCTTGAGGCCCGGGATATTCATAAACCAGGATTCCAGGCATTGCGAGTGCTGGGCCGCAGCGCCGATCCCCGCGCCCTGAGGCATGCGCAGGGTCATGGGCACGGTGGTCTTGCCGCCGAACATGAAACGCATCTTGGCTGCCTGATTGAAAAGCTGATCCATGGATACGCCGATGAAATCCACAAACATCAATTCGGCCACAGGGCGCAATCCGCTGGCAGCGGCTCCTGTAGCGGCGCCGACAATGGCGCTTTCCGTGATGGGCGTATCCATGACGCGGTCTTCACCGAACTGTTCGAAAAGCCCTTGGGTGACGCCGAAGCAACCGCCGAACTGCCCCACGTCCTCGCCGAGAATGAATACGTTCTCGTCGCGTTCCATTTCCTGCCTCAACGCTTCATTGAGTGCCTGAAGATATGTTTTTTCGGACATTGTATTCTCCGTTGGATTTTGTATGGATTCGTGAAAGGTAAAACTTCAGCCTAGGCGTAAACGTCATCCATCAACGCGCTGGCTGGCGGCATGGGACTTTCCTTGGCGAAATCCACGGCCTCGTCCACGGCCTTTGCAATACGTTTCTTGATCTTCTCCGCTTCCTTCTTGGTCAGGGTCTTGCTTTCAATGAGCTTGGCCTCAAAGCGGGGAATGGGATCCTTGGCCATCCATTCTTCCAGTTCTTCGGTGCAACGGTAGGTGCAGGCATCGCCCTCGAAATGACCGCGCCAACGGTAGGTCTTGCATTCGATCAACGAGGGGCCTTCGCCACGGCGGGCGCGCTTGACGGCTTCTTCCACAGCCTCATGCACGGCGAGCACGTCGTTGCCGTCCACAACCACGCCGGGCATGTCATAGGCAGCTGCCCGGTCGGCAATGTCCACAACAGCCATGGACTTGCACTGCGGGCAGGAAATTCCGTAGCCGTTGTTCTCATTCACGAAGACGAGCGGCAGTTTCCAGGCGCTGGCCATATTCAGGGATTCCTGCGTGGTGCCCTGGTTGGAGGCACCGTCACCGAAAAAGCAGATGGCAACGTCCTCGCTCTTGCGGTATTTTGCGGCAAGGGCCGCTCCCACGGCCAACGGTCCACCGCCGCCGACGATTCCATTTGCGCCGAGGATACCGAGATCAAGGTCGGCAATATGCATGGAACCGCCCTTGCCCTTGCAATATCCGGTGGCCCTGCCGAAAATTTCCGCCATCATCAGCTTCAGGTCTCCTCCCTTGGCCAGAAGGTGTCCATGGCCGCGGTGGGTGCTGGTAATCATGTCGGCATCGGTCAGCGTGGAGCAGGCTCCGGTGGCCACTGCTTCCTCACCGAGGTAGAGGTGCACGAAGCCCGGAATCTCGCCAGCAGCGAAGAATTCCTGCAACTTCTGCTCGAACAAACGAATCCTGTTCATGGTTTCATACATGTGAATCAATGTCTTCTTGCTAAGAGCCATTGCTTTCTCTCCTCTGGGTTATTCGGCCCCGGGAATGCATCCGCAGGCCGGTTTCTTCGATCCATCCGCTTCCCCATCAGGCATGTCCGTTTCTATAAAAACGGTCAGGGCGGCGCAGGCCGCGACAATATTGCTCACTCCGGGAGCAAAACAGGGGACTTCGATACCTGACACGCTCATGCCGCCCGAAACCAGAGTCAGGGAAGTTTCGCCGATGGGGATACAGGCAAGCACCGCGTCACGGTCCACGCCATCGGGATCGGGGACAGCCACATGCGCATGCACGTAGACCCCCTGAAACCTGTCACGGCCGCAAATCTCCACAATGCCGCACAGGCAAATGCGGGATACGGCGTCACGCACTGCGCGCACTGCGGCCTTGGTCATGTCCTCACCGTGCAGGTCGGCGGCATAGCCGAGTTCGATGGCAAACCGTTTTCGCGCCATGCGTGCCTCCTACAAGATCATCAGGCCCGGATTTTCCAGCATGTCTCCCAGCTCGCGCAGGAAAGCCATGGCCGGAGCGCCGTCCGTGGTCATATGGTTGAAGGTCAGGGAAAGGGTCATCATCTGACGTATGCAGATTTCGCCATCCTTCACCGCAGGCTTTTCAACAACCCGGCCGACACCGAGAATGCCCGTTTCCGGCGGATTGAGAATCGGCGTGAAACCGTCCACGCCAAGCATGCTGACGTTGCTGATGGTGAAGGTGCCGCCGGCGATTTCGTCCATGCTCAATCCGCCGCCGCGAGCCCGGCCGGCAACATCGCGCACTTCCGTCTTGAGTTCTTCAAGACCATACGTATTGGCATTCTTGACGTTGGGAACGATCAGTCCGTTGGGAATGGACACGGCAATGCCCAGATTAACGGAATCATGCAGATGGATGCCGTCCTCCTGAAGCGTCGAATTCATGATCGGATGACGCTTGAGGGCCCGGCATGTGGCGTAACAAATAATGTCGTTGTACGAGATGCGGTAATCCGGATTCCGTTTGTTCCGCTCTTTGAGCGTAGCGCGCAGCTGCACCATTTCCGTGGCATCTACTTCCACGAATACCGTCAGCTGGGCGGCATTTTGCAGGCTGGCCTGCATGTTGTCCGCAATGAGCTGCCGGACGCCTTCCATGGGAATGATGGTATCCCTGGCAACAGGCTGCGCGGCTGCCGGAACCTGTTCCGCCGCCGGGTTCATGGCCCGGAGAATGTCGGCCTTGGTAATCTTGCCGCCTTCACCCGTTCCGGAAACCTGATGCAGGTCAATTCCCTTTTTACGCGCGAACTCAATTGCCTTGGGACTGGCGTTGACGCCTGCAAACTCGGCATCAGCAGAGGCTTGCACGTCTTTCATGACAATGGAGCCGCCGGGGCCGGTTCCCGTAACCGCAGCCAGATCCACCCCCAGTTCGCGAGCCAGCTTGCGTGCCGCGGGCATGGCCCGGACAAAATCGCCATCCTGAGTTGGCGATGTGGCATCCGCGGCTGGTGCAGCTTCTGCCGTTACCTTTTCCGCGGCAGGAGCCTCGCCGGAACTGGCAGCCCCCCCGGCAACGGATTCCGGAGTTTCTCCCGGCGCGGCAATGATACCGAGCACGGCCTGAACCGGAGCCACGTCCCCTTCGGGAACGACGATTTGTGACAGAATCCCGCTGGCGGGCGCCTCGACCGAGTTGGTAATTTTGTCGGTCTCGACCTCAAAAAGCGGTTCACCGGCCTCCACCGAATCACCTTCGCTTTTGAGCCAGCGGACGACCTTGCCTTCCTTCATGGTCAGGCCCCATTTGGGCATGATCACTTCATGAGCCATAACCAAAGTCCTCCTGGTTTGTTTCATAGATTCCGCCGGAGGACTGCAACCCGGATGCCAAGCTATTTTTTACTTTTATTATAATACATTAAACCCATAAGCGATTTTCAAAAAAGACGGACTGTTCGTGGGTCGAACAAAAAGGGGGGAAACGTAATCTCAGGAGGAAAAAAGAGGCTACCGTACTGTTATCAATGCAATAACCGGGGAAGCTCCGATTGTTCCTTGTTCGAAATCCGAACACTTGACAGTTCCACTACTATAAGGTGACAGGGATGATGCGGTCCAACCTATAGTAGTCGTTTTACCATGGAGGCTATGCATGCATTCGCTTCGCAGGGATGGTGACGGTTTCGAAATATGCTCTGTTCCCAATACATATGATTCTCATATGCCTCTTCCTCTTTCCCGGCCCCGGACACAACGTTGTGCCCAAGTGAATTATTCCAGTTGGAAACGATTTGTCGAAGGCCGGAAGTCGTCGGTCCGGGATATGGCTCAACCGTTACTGGATTCCTGGCATCGTTGCATGGATATGGGAGTTGATCCCGCGCCACGCAGCTGTTGGGACTTTTTGCCCATGGACCAGATCAAGCCGTTCACAAATACGCTGGACAAAATCTGCGGAGAAATAGAATCCACCGCGTATAGAGCCATCAAGGACAAAGGGCTGCTGATCACCATAACCAACGCCGATGGCCGCGTCGCCAGAACATGCGGAGACTTGAACGTTCTTCGCAAGGCGGACAGCCTCAACTTCGGCCCCGGAGCAAACTGGGCGGAAACAAGCGTTGGCACCAATGCCATCGGCACGGCGTTGATCACAGGGCGCCCCATGCAGGTCTTCGGTGCGGAGCATTTTTGCCGAAGCCACCACAGTTGGAATTGTACGGCCGCTCCGATTCTTGACCCAAGAGGAAACATCTGGGGCTGTTTTGACGTTTCCGGCCCTGCGAACTCGGACCATTCCACGGCTCTGGAACTGGTGATCCAAGCTGTTCGGGCGCTGGAACAAAACTTGAGCCGGTTGTATTGTTCGAAACTTGAAGGCCAAATGACCTCGCTTTTTTCCTCCATGTTCAATTCGGTAATGACCGGAGTGCTCTTTCTGGACAAAAATGGCAGGGTCACCAGCGCCAACAACATCGCGGAGTTGCTGCTCAGCCGCGAGGGAACAACGCTGCGGGGCCGCAATGCCGAAGATTTTTTTGATCTTGCTCCCTATCTTGCCAAGGCAAAGCACGCCTCCCTCGTGGAGCCGGTAACGATCAAGTGCCGCGTCAAGCCCAATCTGTTCATCCGGGCCATGCCCACGTTCAACGCCAGCGGCACATGGCTGGACACCATCATCACGGTCAGCGAAACGCAGCATGTGCGTCACTATGCACTTTCTGCCGAAAAAACTTCCCGAAAAAAAGAATCGCCCAAAGGATTTGAGCATGTGCTTCACGCAAGCCCGGCCATGCGGCAAGTCATCCAACAGGCAGCCAACGCGGCAAGAACTCCTTCCACCGTGCTGTTGCTGGGCGAATCCGGCACAGGCAAGGAACTGTTTGCACGCGGAATTCATCAGGCCGGGCCACGGGCAAAGCATCCGTTTGTCGCTGTAAACTGCGGCGCATTTTCCGGGGAACTGGTGCAAAGCGAACTGTTCGGCTACCGCGAGGGAGCCTTTACCGGAGCCGCCAAACGCGGGCGCGTGGGAAAATTTCAAAAGGCAGACAAAGGAGTGCTCTTTCTGGACGAGGTTTCGGAAATGCCGCTTACCCAACAGGTCAACCTGCTCCGGGCGCTTGAAGAACGCGCAGTAGTTCCCGTGGGCGGAACAACCCCGCTGCCCGTTGACGTGAAGATCGTCGCAGCCACAAACAAGGATCTCAAGGAACTGGTCAGGCAGGGGTACTTCCGGGAAGACCTCTACTACCGCCTGAACGTGGTCAGTATCGTCATCCCCCCACTTGCGGACCGAGACGGAGACATATCCCTTTTGGCCAACCATCATCTTGAAAGGCTCTGCACATCCTTTGATATTCCCTGCCCCGCCATAACGCCGGAGGCCATGGAAATACTGAACGCGCACGATTGGCCCGGAAATGTCCGCGAACTGATCAATTGCCTGGAATATGCGGCCAACAACCTGTCCGGTCCGCAGCTTACGCCGGAGCATTTGCCCGTTTACTTGCAGGAGAAGGCACCAAAACAAGCGCAGGGCGAACAGGCGTCAAACAAGGATGACGGTTTTCTGCTCACCCAACGGGAAGCAAAGGCCATCCGAGAGGCGTTGGACTACCATCAGGGAAATATCAGCAAAACGGCAAAGGCCCTCGGCATCGGGCGAAACACCCTCTATGCCAAAATGCAGCGTTACGACATCCAGCCATGAATGTCTTTGCAGTGAGGGAAACCACCGCCTGATTGTATTCTCATCGTCCTGTATGAGGGCACACCCTTGCCAGCTTTAACAAAAATAGCAAAAATAACATTTTTTTCTGCATACCCTTGTCTCAAAGGGTGAAAACACGTCGATCCGGAGCCTGAACAAAACCTTCCCGTAAATACAGCCATTTTCTCCCACCACATATCGCTATATCCGAACACCCTGTTTTTGTTATAGAAGCACAAATCATACTTTTTTTGCCAAAAAAAATGTTGAGAGCTGCGTCGAAAAATGTAAAACGAAGTTTTCGCCACGGCGAAATTTGCAAAAGATAAATCACAATAATGGAAATTTTGTAATCAAATGATTCCATAATTGTATTTTCGACAACGCAACAAGGCTCACCATGCATGCCGAGCCCCAGAAAAACATCTGAAACGGCAACTGCTAAAAGGTTGAAATAGTTCATTGTTATTACGCAAAACTCGCATGGCTCTATTTTTCCACGCCAATTACATTTTTGGGTGCGAATTTTGTATTTACGGCCGGAGAATTCTACGGATGAAAATTCGTTTTTAATTTGAAAAGAGGAGGCATGGCCTTCGGGCCATGGGTCAACGAGAACGAAACGGAGTGGGGGGCCACTTCGTCCATGGAGGATTGAAAATGTTTGAAGCACCGTATTTACTTTTTCTTGGTGATGTCCCGGACGCATTGGCAGCCAAAATGGCTCGCGGAATTTACGACTGGCGGCCGGAAGCCGCTGCCGGGCAGCTACGGATGAAAAACTGCAAGGCAGACCTTGGCATCAAGGACATGACCGTACAGGAAGCTGCCGCAGCCGGTGTGAAGACACTTGTCGTCGGCGTGGTCAACCGTGGCGGCATTATTTCCGAAAGCTGGCTTTCCATTCTTGTGGAGGCGCTTGAAGCCGGACTCGACATCGCATCCGGTCTGCACAACCTGCTGCGCGACGAGCCTGTTCTGGTGGAAGCCGCCAAGAAATACGGCCGAACCCTGCACGATGTCCGTGTTCCTTCCATCAAATATCCTATTGCCAACGGCAAAAAACGCACGGGCAAACGCTGCCTCGCCGTGGGCACGGACTGCTCCGTGGGCAAAATGTACACCGCCCTTGCCATGGACCGTGAAATGAAAAAACGCGGTATGAAATCCACGTTCCGCGCCACCGGTCAGACCGGTATTCTGATTGAAGGCAACGGCGTGCCGCTGGATGCCGTTGTCGCCGACTTCATGGCCGGTTCCATTGAATGGCTGACCCCGAACAACGATCCCGACCATTGGGATATTGTGGAAGGACAAGGCAGCCTGTTCCATGCTTCCTACTCCGGCGTGACCATGGCTCTGGTTCACGGCGCACAGCCTGACGCCCTCATCCTCTGCCACGAGCCCACCCGCGAAACCATGCGCGGACTCCCGGACTACACGCTGCCCACTCTGGAAGAATTGCGTGATACGGCTCTGCCGCTCGCACGCAGGGTCAACCCGGACTGCAAAGTTGTTGCCGTGTCCGTCAACACGCAGCACATGGACGAAGACAAGGCCCTGGCCTATCTGAAAAACGTTGAAGAGCGCATGGGCATCCCTGCTGTCGATCCCTTCCGCCAGGGGGCAGGCCGCCTTGTCGAGGCTCTGTCATGAAAATCACGGTAGCCCGGGACGTTTTTCCGCTGGCGAAAGCCTTTACCATTTCCCGGGGATCGCGCACCGAGGCCGTCGTGCTCCGGGTCGATATTCAGGAAGGTGAATTGTGCGGGCACGGAGAATGCGTTCCCTACAAACGTTACGGGGAATCCGTCGAAAGTGTCACGGCCCAGATCGAAAGCCTGCCCGAGCAGTTCGACCGTGCGGAGCTGCAGGAATTGCTTGCTCCCGGCGCGGCCCGGAATGCAGTGGACTGCGCTTTGTGGGATCTTGAAGCCAAGATGACCGGCAAGCCGGTATGGCGGCTGGCGAACCTTGATGAGCCGCAACCGCTGGAAACGGCCTTCACCCTGTCGCTGGATACGCCGGAGAACATGCTTCAGGATGCGCAACGCAATGCAAATCGTCCTTTGCTGAAGATCAAACTCGGAACAGATGACGACATTGCCCGCATTGAAGCCGTGCGCAAAGGCGCCCCCAACGCCCGCATTATCGTGGATGCCAACGAGGGCTGGACTGCCGAGTCCTACCGCCGCATGGCTCCGGTGCTGGTTCGCCTCGGCGTGGCCATGGTCGAGCAGCCGTTGCCTGCCGATGATGACGAAGCCCTGCGGGATCTTGAGCGTGTTTTACCCGTCTGTGCGGACGAATCCTGCCACGACAGGGCCACTCTGGCTGGCCTCAAGGGCAAATATGACATGATCAACATCAAGCTCGACAAGACGGGCGGCCTGACCGAGGCTCTCGCGCTCCGGGAAAGCGCCCTGAAGGAAGGCTATCGAATCATGGTCGGCTGCATGCTGGGTTCTTCCCTGGCCATGGCCCCGGCCATATTGGTAGCCCAGGGGGCGGATATTGTTGATCTGGACGGCCCGCTGCTTCTGGCGGATGACCGCCCGTACGGACTGCGCTACGAGGAAGGGAATGTCTTCCCGCCCGTGGGCGTGCTTTGGGGATAATCGCTGACTTTTTAAATTTGATTGGCGGGTTTGGTTGCCCGTTATCAACAAGATATATGAAACATCGAGAAGGTTGATATGAGCCGTACAGTTTACGTAAATGGGGCGTTCGTACCCGAGGAAGAGGCCAAGATTTCCGTATTCGACAGGGGCTTCCTGTTTGCGGATGCCGTTTATGAAGTGACCGCCGTCATGGACGGAAAGCTGCTGGAATATGACGGACACATGGCCCGACTGGAGCGTTCTCTTGGCGAACTGGAAATGGAAATGCCCGTGGATCGCGCGACCATGCTCGAACTGCACCGCGAGCTGGTCAAGCGGAACAACATTGAGAACGGATGTGTCTACCTTCAGGTCACTCGCGGCGTTGCCGACCGCAACTTCGTGTTCCCCAAGGACACCCCCGAAACACTGGTCATGTTCACCCAGACCAAAACCCTCACGGAACCGAAGTCCGGACTCAAGGTCATTTCCGCACCTGACATCCGTTGGGGCCGTCGCGACATCAAGACCGTCCAGCTCCTGCCTGCATCCCTGAGCAAAATGGCCGCAAAAAAACAGGGCAAGGACGACACATGGCTGGTCGAGGACGGATTTGTTACCGAAGGCAGCTCCAACAACACCTACATCGTCACTGAAGACGGTAGAATCATCACCCGTCAGCTCTCCAACTCCATTTTGCCCGGCATTACCCGCGCAGCTGTGCTGAAGCTGGTTGCCGAGCAGGGATTGGAGATCGAAGAACGCGCCTTTACCATCGAAGAAGCCAAAAAGGCCAAAGAGGCTTTCATGACCTCCGCCACCTGTTTTGTCTGGCCCGTGGTGGAAATCGACGGCACGGAACTTTCCGGTGGTCAGCCCGGCCCTCTCGCCGTCCGCCTGAATGAAATCTACATTGAAGAAGCAAGAAAGAACGCCATATAGTCTTTCCTGCCAAAGGGGGAACATTCCCCGTTTCCGCAGAGAAAAGGCCCGGAGGATATCCTCCGGGCCTTACTTTTTTTGCGCACGACGCAAGGACAAAGGCGCGTAAAAGCGCGCTCGCCCTTACTTGATGACAGCCGCGCCAGCCATGGCAACGGACTCGTCTTCATCCACGCTGCCGCCGCTCACGCCGATGGCACCGATGATGACGTTGTTCGAATCGACCAGCGGCACACCGCCGGCAAAGAGAATCAGGCCGTCGTTGCTGACTTCGATGCCATACAGGGATTTGCCGACCTGGGAAGCCGCACCAAGAGCACGGGTGGACATGTTGAAGTAACGGGCAGTGACAGCTTTCTTGATGGAAATGTCGATACTGCCGATAAAGGCATCTTCCTGGCGGGAGAAAGCCTTGAGATTACCACCCGCATCCACGATGGCGATGTTCATGGGAACCTTGATCGCCTCGGCTTTCTTCAGTGCGGCGGCCATGATCTTCTGTGCCTGGGAAAGGGTGATGTCACCCGGCAGGGTCTTGACGGGTCCGCCCGCAAAAACGGAAGCACCGCCAAAGAGCACGATGGAAAGAACAAGCACCGTGGAAAGCATCAATTTACGCATCGTTCAACTCCTCTGAAATAGTTGATGGTTTGTCAAACCCGTTACAATAATATAGCGGGCACATCGCGCGGCTGGCTGCCTCAGTCCGGCTCCGAATTGGGCACAACGGCCCGGCTTGCGGCAAGCCCTCCACAAACTGAATTCCTACGTAATTGGTTGCTTACCCCGACTACAAGCCAAAAGCAATTGATTACTGCGAGTTGCCGCAAAAATCTCAATTTTTCTGCACGACGAACCATCTTCATGACTCGCGTTCATCAACGCCTCCAGACGTTCCTTTCTGCAACAAGGGCCGCCCGCAGATAGCGAACGGCCCTTGCCTGAGGAGAGAGTCGGATGAATTTCCTGTCAGGACTTCAATGATTCCAGATGTTCCCTGACTCGGATTGTTTCCTGTTCCAAACGGTCGAGTTGACTTTCGAGCAAGGCCTTTTCTTCTTCAGGTGTGGCGGGTGCAGCCAGACCGGCGGCATACGCGCCACCGCCGAATCCACGTCCCAGGCCACGACCGGTCCCCCGGCCTCTGCCGCGATTGCCGGCTCCCCGGCCGCGTCCGGTGCCGCCGTTTCCTGCGCCTCCGGCGCACTTGCCGAATCCGCCGCCTGTCATGGCTCCCATTCCGAGAGGTCCTGTTCTATCAAATCCAGGCATAAGCAACTCCTTGGTCATATATCTTGTACCCGGACAAAAACACCGCCGTTTCATACTCGAAAAAGCATTTTCCGGGCCAAAACACCAACATCTCGTGATGACTGGAATTATCGTTCGCACATAAAAGAGCGCCATCAAGGATGGCGCTCTTTGTTCCCATTGAAAAAACTTTTGCCGCGCAGATTTCGCCCGGTTACAACAAGACGGACATTGTCTGGCTACCCCGTCGTAGTCACAAGCAGTCCCCCCGCAAGGCGGCCACGGCAGCAGCACATACGGCGAGCGCGGAACTCTCATGCTCCACCGCAAATGCATCATCGCCACGGGAAAAAATCGCACGCCAGCGGGTGTCCGTCATGCTTTTGGGGCAGCAATCCTTCATGGCAAAGGAGAAACCCTTTCCCTGTATCAGGTCGGAAACCTGCAAGGCCGCATTGATATCCCGGGCCGCGCCTTCCGGGCAGGTCTCACCAAGCAACGATTCCAAATCACGTTCCAATTCTTCAACTGTATATGTCGGCATCATTTCACCCCAGTGTAGTATATTTTTTCTGAATTCACGGCATGTTCCACACCGCGCCCGGACTGAACCATCAAAAGTACATCGCGTCAATATGCGATTTGATTTTGAAAGGAATCATGTTTTTTGTGCCAAACCTTGCGTAAATGTTTATTCGTTGGCACGATCCCTTATACCCACTAGCATGCGGCAACAACCGGACATCGGCACAGCAACGGAGGAACCATGTCGGACACGGCGACAGCACAGGAAAAGCCATCGTCCCCCATTTTACAGGGTCGCTCCCTGCAAGCTCTCCCTGATCGGGCTGCGCTGGAACAGGATGAGTCCGCAGCACGCGAATACCTGCTTTCCCTTTGCTGGCCGGACAAGATGCCCCGGTGCCCGCGCTGTGCACATGCCAAAGTCTATTCTCTCAGCAACGACCGTTTGCGGTGCGCCGCCTGCAAATATACGTTTCGCCCGTTCACGGGCCGCTGGCTGGATAACGGGGCTCTGAGCTGTACCCAATGGCTGGCTCTGCTGCGGCTTTTTGCGCACAAGACAGCCATAAGTGAAATCATGGAAACCCTGAGCCTGTCGTACAACACCGCGTTCAAGGCCACCACGGCCATACGCTTTGGTATCCTGGCCCACGCAACGGACAGCGCCCAGCTTCTCGGTCCGGACACCCGGCTCGATTCGTTCCTCAAGGGGGCACGGCTGACTGGCGGCCCGGCCTGCATGACCATGGATTCCATTCCGGTATACGGCATCATGGAAACAGGCCAATGGGCCTTCATCGACCTCATTCCGGGATTCCGCGCCGAAACACTGTTCCACTTCCACCTCAATTTCCACCTGAAAATAGTACGCTCAGGTCATCTGGTCTATTCGGACAAATACAAGAACTACGACACACTGCTCATGTGCGGCAACGACAGCCTGCCCTACGACTGCATACGCCGCAGCAAGGACAAGGTGCATGTGGAGGAATCCGGCTCTCCGTTCTGGAACTACCTGCTGGACAACCTCAAACTGCTGCGCGGAATCTCCAGCCAGCGGTTTCCGCTCTATCTCAAGGAGTTGGAATTTCGGTACAACAACCGGGACAAGGACTTGTTGCCCTTGTTGGACGGCTATCTGTGTGCACTGGTGCGGCCCGGTATCAGCGCATAGCCGGTTAGATCGCGGCGTAGCGTACCAATTTTGAAATTCCCACCATGTCGAACACGGTGCGGAAATTGTCGGAAAGTCCTTCGATGACGACCTGCCCACCGTCATTGCAATACCCTGTCAGCAGCTCCACGAGAGCGGAAATTCCAGCTCCATTGATGGAAGCATTGGCCTCAAAATGCAACACGAGGCTCCCGCGACCATCGGCCGTGGCCTCTTCGAACCCATTACGAAGCGCTTTCTCACTCAGGCCGGTAAGATTGCCTCGCAATGCCAATACGGCACCGGATACGCCCTGTTTCACGGCGACCTGCTCCTGCTCGTTGCGGGACAAGGCCAACCGCTGATCCGCACGTTCCAATGCCTGTTCCAGCGACTGCCGCTGCACCGGTTTGTTGATGAAATCCGTTGCGTCCAGATTCAGGGATTGGATGGCAAGATCCATGTCGCCATGGCCGGTAATGATGATGACCTCGGCGTGCGGATCAATGCGCTTGATCTCGCGCAAGGCGGCAATGCCGTCCATAACCGGCATCTTGATGTCCGTAAAAACAATCTCGGGACGGTGTTGGCGGTAAACATCCACCCCTTCGCGGCCGTTTTCCGCAGTCAGGGTTTCATAGCCCATTGCGCCAAGCAACAGCCCGAACATCTTCAAGGTCGGTTTTTCATCGTCTATGACCAAAATCTTGCGCATCAAGCGTATTCCTCCCTGTAGGGCGACTTCTCCTCGCGGACCGGGAATTCCAAACGGAAACACGTCCCACGCCCCGAAGTACTGTCTATCAGCATCTCCCCGCCATAATCCTTCACGATTCCATAGGATATGGCAAGCCCAAGGCCCATGCCCTGCCCGGCTTCCTTGGTCGTGTAAAACGGCTCGAACACCTTGTGACGCTCATGCTCGGGAATTCCCCGGCCTGTATCTTCCACAGCCACGAACACCCGGTTGTCACGCATGCCGGTACAGATGGCGATATGCCGATCCGCCTGTCCATCCACGGGAATACCTATGTCGTTGATGGCATCCCGTGCATTGGTCAGCAGATTGAGAATAACCTGTTGCAAACGGTTGGACTGCGCCAATACGGGCTTTACCTCGCCGAATTCCAGCACAAAGCGGATGTCATCCAGTTCGAACTGCCGCCGCAAAAGCGAAAGGACGGCACGCACGGCATCGTTCACATCCACGCTTTCCCGAACCAGATCTGCCTTGCGTCCGAACCCTCGCAACGTCCTGATGATCTCGGAAACACGGTCCACCTGCGTGCTGATCTCGGCAATCACTTCCCGCTGCTGCTCCGGTGGAACCTCCTCGCCGTTCTCCTGCATCATCATGAGATATTCACTGCCCATCTTGATGGCGTTCAACGGCTGGTTCAACTCATGGGCGATACCTGCGGACATTTCACCCAGGGATTTCATCTTCCCGGCCTGAATGAGCTGTGCATCCTTTTCGATCATTTCGGTGATGTCGGTCACACCCACAATAATGGCATGCCGTCCGCGATAGGATATGGGGCAGGCGTGCATGTTCACGAAAAACGGCTCGCCGCCCTTCCGGTAGTGGATGACCTTGGGAAAATAGGCGCAGCCACCCTCGCCGTCCAGTTCCTGCGTGCAGGCCTTGCCGTTTTCGGCAGTGAGGTCGGCAAAGGCCATGCCGGTCAAATCCTTGCGGGTATAGCCGTACAGTTCCTCGGTTCGGGTGTTGACGTCCATGATGCACCCCGAAGTACAATCCACAACAAAAACCGGGTCCGGCCCGGAATCGAAAAGCGAACGGTATTTCTCCTCGGACTCTCTCAACCGATGTCGGTACAGCCTGATGGACCAGACCATGTTGCGGAAGGAATCCGAAAGCTGCACGACTTCGTCGCCGTCACGTTCGCGATAAAACAGGCATTGGTCGCAATTGCGGTATTCTCCGTCCGCATCGTCAGGAACCCGGCCGGAACTCTGGTCAAAATGCCAGCACGGCAAATCCGAATCACGATAGGCCGGGCATTGTGTCGCGTCCCAGTCGCCGTCCGACGTTTTCACGGGTGTATCGAAATTGCCCCGGCTGATTTCATCGGCAATGGTCGTCAGATCATGGATGGGACGGGTGATGGACCTCGACAGGCGGTGCGAAAGATAAAACGCCACAAGAACCACCCCGGAAATGAATCCGAGGAACGCCACTCGCAGTTTGGAAACAAGGCTGTCTATGTGCGTCTTGCTCAAGCCCACATGCACCGTGCCGATACGGTACAGGCCCTCGTTGATAGGCGCGGCGATGTCATAGACCTGTGTCCACCCGACCCGCACCAACCGCACGCTGTCCCGGCCGTCATCACTCAGCTTATGATCCAGTAATTCCCGGGGGAGCTTGCGCGTCATGGTATGGGCCAGAACCTTGCCGTGCTGGTCCGCCACCACAATGTAGGAAATGAGATGCTTGCGCTCCTGCAAACGAACCTCATCAAAAATCAGGGCCAGCAAATGGGGAACGTCGTCATCCAGAATGTGCACCCCGCCACGGTCCGCAATGGAGTGGGCGATGCTCTTGCCCCGCTGCTCCAGCTCGTTCGTCAACGACGATACCAGAATCCAGCGCGCAATAAGGGCGATCATCACGGAAATGAACATGATCCCCGCAAGCATGGAGAGAACCATCTTGTTCTGGAGGCTTGCCGTATTGAAGCGGCGCGTAAAGGTTCTCACCAAGCTCATGCGCCGCCTCCGGGCTGCTGCTTGCTCCCGCCGGAAACGGTTGTTTTGGGAATTTGCACATCACGCCGGAGCAAAAGGGCCTTCCAGTCATAAAACGGCTCCATATTCCCGCCGACCAGACGCGAAAAGAAAACCCGATCAAGTCCCTGATGATCCCGCGGACCGAACGAAGCACGCAGAGAGCTGCCCAAAGAATAGTCGGAAAGGGACTCTATGGCGCGAATAAACCCCATGCGCGTCAGATTCCGGCCAGCCTTGCGCAACCCTTCTACCATGATCCGTGCATTCAGATACCCTTCCAAACCGACGTCACAGGGTTTCTCGTTGGGGTAATAGCGCTTGAGCAAGGTAATATAGTCCGGATCGCCGCCTTCACCGGAAAAGCTCTGCGGTGGCGGCACCACCTGCGACATGACCACCACGCAGTGGTCCAGACTGGCCACCCGGCGCGCCAACTCCTCGCCTCCAACAAAAGAAACGTTGTAAAACAAAGGACAATACCGCTGCCCCGCCGCCTGATGGATGAATTCGCCGCAGGCATCGTAGGTTCCGATCATGACCACGGCCTCGGCCCCGGAATGCCGGATTTTGTCCAATCCTTCCCTCACGTCCCGGGTTCCACGGATATACGATCCGCGAGCCACAGGCTCCAGCCCGTATTGCTTCAACGCCAGTTCCGTGCCGATAAGCCCGTCGAATCCGTAGGCGTCGAACTGGTAGAAGACAGCGACATCCCGGATACCGAGATCACGCACCAGATGGCGCACGGCCTCCCCGGTTTCCTGATAATAGGAAGCCCGGATATTGATGACATAGCGATTAAAAGGTTCGCGAAGGGCATTGGCTCCGGTGAACATGCCCAGCAAGGGAATACGAGCCTCGTCAACCATGGGCAGAATCTTGATGGTGGTCGGCGTGCCTACATAGCAGAACAGGGCGAACACATCACCGTTCAAAATGAATTGCTGAGTATTGGATAGGCACGTGGGCGGGTCGTAGGCGTCGTCACGGGAAATCACTCGAATGGTTCGGCCATGCACTCCGCCGGAGTCATTTACGTAACGGATATAGCTCATGGCTCCGCGCAAGGTTTGCGTCCCCAGGTATCCGGCATGCCCGGATAACGCCAAAGACGATCCGAGACGAATTTCCGTTTCGCTCACTCCGGGCGTAGTGCGAGACAAATCCTCCGGCTGGTCTACCGGTTGGCAGGCTCCACACAGGAACACCATGAGCAACAGGCCGCAAAGGGCCGGGAAAACATATTTCAAGCAGCCTCCAAAGACGACGGATCACCTTGTCCGCAAGGTACGTGGCCGATTGAAAAAAAACAAGGATACCGCACTTCCCCACATACCGGCATCAAAACGGCCCCTTTCAATGAAACGTCCGGATCTGAACTCTCCCCCAAAAAATAACCAGCACAAAGCAAAGGCTCTGTGCAAAGGGGAAGTTATCGGCAATGACCTTCACCACTCCGACCCGGCCGAAACAACAATTCCAGCCATGGTGTCAAACCGTGGGGAAGTCCTGTCCATTTTCTTCAAATCAGCGATATCTGATCCTGCCGAAGCTGGCCCAGATTTTCATTGAAAAACTGCTGAACCGGCGCAATTTAATTAACTCGGTATCTAGAATTTAACGCAGTAGAAACAACGGCCTGCACCGGCCAAAACTTCAACAGAAGCTTATTACCTGTCCTGAACCATATACAGCGCGCCCAGCACAGGCATAGCCGAACAGCTTTTGCGCCCGGCAACGGACAATATTTTTTCATGGCAATATTTTCAAAAAGGCACCCTGACCAGAAGATCAACAAAAAAATAATGAAAAACAGTCAATTGCCACAAGACACGACCTTACGCAAACACCATGTACAAAGCCGTCCCATGTTCGACTCCAAGGCAAGAAAACGAACGACAGCTATAGTCTAATGCCGCGGGAAAAACGTACAATTCACATCAGGGACAAGGCTTGAAGCTCTCTTCCATGTTAAAATTAACAAGTTGAAATAAAGAAAAATAATGTCATCATATAAGCCTCTGCAATTCGTACCAAAGCAACGTCATTCAACGTCTTGCACAAACAAGGAGGCCTTCATGAAATGCAACCGCCGGAGCTTTTTGAAGCTCGCAGGCTCGTCCGCAGCGTGTCTTTCGCTGGCCCAGCTCGGCGTGAATCTCTCGCCGGTCAAGGCATATGCTGCCGGCCTGAAAATTGACGGGGCCAAGGAACTCTTCACAATCTGTCCGTTCTGTTCCGTCAGTTGTTCAGCCATCGGCTATGTGAAAAACGGCAAGCTGATAAACGTTGAGGGTGACCCGGATTACCCTGTCAACGAAGGGGCACTCTGCGCCAAGGGTGCCGCGATGTTCAGCATGACCACCTGCGACCACAGGGTGCAAAAGCCCATGTATCGCGCCCCGTACAGCGACAAGTGGGAAGAAAAAAGCTGGGACTGGATGCTTGAGCGCATCGCCAAGCGCGTCAAGGAAACCCGCGACAAGGAATTTATTACCAAGAACGCCAAGGGCCAGACCGTCAACCGTCTGGAATCCATGTTCCTGCTGGGCACCTCCCATGCCAGCAACGAGGAATGTGCGCTGACCCATCAGTTCGCTCGCGGCCTTGGCATCGTGCACATGGACCATCAGGCCCGCGTCTGCCACAGTTCCACAGTGGCCGCACTCGGTGAATCCTTTGGTCGTGGCGCCATGACCAACCACTGGATCGACATCAAGAACGCCGATTCCATCCTGATCATGGGCAGCAACGCTGCCGAACACCATCCCATTTCTTTCAAATGGGTGCTGAGAGCCAAGGACAAGGGAGCCACGGTCATGCACGTGGACCCGAAGTTCTCGCGCACTTCTGCCCGCGCGGACTTCCATGTGCCCCTCCGTTCCGGTACGGATATCGCCTTCCTTGGCGGCATGATCAAATACATCATCGACAACGACCGGTACTTCAAGGAATACGTCGTCGAATACACCAATGCATCGCTCATCGTGGGCAAGGACTTCGGATTCAAGGACGGCCTGTTCGCGGGCTATGATCCCAAGACCAGAACATACGACAAGAGCAAATGGGATCTGGAGATGGACTCCAGGGGCATTCCCAAGCGGGACAAGAGCCTCAAGCATCCCCGTTGCGTATTCCAGCTGCTCAAGAAACACTACTCGCGTTACACGGTCGACAAGGTGTCCGCCACCACTGGCGTGCCCGAAAAGACCCTGCTCCGCGTCTACAAGACCTACACGAGCACCGGAACCGGAACCAAGGCAGGAACCATCCTTTATGCACTGGGCTGGACCCAGCACACCGTGGGCGTACAAAACATCCGCACCTCGGGCATCATCCAGCTCCTGCTGGGCAACATCGGCATCGCTGGCGGCGGCATCAACGCACTGCGCGGCGAACCGAACGTGCAGGGTTCCACGGACCATGCCATGCTCTACCACATCCTGCCCGGCTACATGGCAATGCCTCAGGCCGGTTGGCAGACATACGACCAGTATAACAAAGCCAACACCCCGGTCAGCAATGATCCGGAGTCGGCCAACTGGTGGCAGCACAAGCCCAAGTACTTTGCCAGCCTGCTGAAGGCATGGTTCGGCGAAAATGCCGACAAGGAAAACGGCTTCGGCTATGAAATGCTGCCCAAGGTCGAAAAAGGCGAGGACTATTCCTACCTCTTCCTATTCGACCGCATGTATCGTGGTGAGATCACCGGCGGCTTCTTCATGGGCCTGAACCCCATGAACAGCGTTCCGAACACCAACAAGATCCGCAAGGCCATGGACAACCTGGACTGGGTTGTCTGCGCCGAGCTGCACAACTCCGAAACAACGGAGAACTGGCACCGTCCGGGCGCGGCCCCCAAAAAGATCAAAACCGAGTTCTTCCTGCTGCCTTCGGCCCACAGGCTGGAAAAGAGCGGTTCCGTGACCAACTCAGGGCGCTGGCTGCTCTGGCACTTCCGCAGCATTCCCCCGCAGTTCATGGCCCGCCCGTTCGGCGAAATGTATGTCCCGATCCTCAATTCCATCCGTGAGATGTACAAAAAGGAAGGCGGCACATATCCTGATCCGGTCCTGAAGATGGACTGGCCCGAAAAGTACGATCCCAAAGACCTGTGCCAGCGCATCAACGGCCGCTTCACACGGGACTCCGTGTACAAGGGCAAGAAATACAAAAAAGGCCAGCAGGTTCCCACTTTCGTGGCTCTGGCCGACGACGGTTCCACCTCAAGCCTGAACTGGCTGTACGCGGGCAGTTGGACCGAGGAGGAAGGCAACAAGGCTCTCCGCCGCGATCCTTCCCAGACAAAAATGCAAGCCAAGATCGGTCTGTATCCCAACTGGTCGTGGTGCTGGCCCGTGAACAGGCGCATCCTTTACAACCGCGCATCTGTGGATCTGAACGGCAAGCCGTTCAACCCGGAAAAAGCCGTCATCGAATGGAAGAACGGCAAATGGATCGGCGACATTCCCGATGGTGGATGGCCGCCGCTGGCCACAGGCAAAGGCAAGCTGCCCTTCATCATGCATCCGCACGGCAAGGGTCACCTCTTTGGCCCGGGCAGGCAGGACGGTCCCTTCCCCGAGCATTACGAACCGGCCGAAACTCCGGTGCGCAAGAACCTCTTCTCCAAGCAGTTGCACAGCCCCTGCTTCAAGTTCGCAACGAGCGCCCCGGATGTGCTGGCCAAACCGGCGGATCCCAAGTTCCCCATCGTGCTGACCACCTACAGTGTCACCGAACATTGGTGCGGTGGCGGTGAGACCCGAAACGTTCCCAACCTGCTGGAAGCCGAACCGCAGCTCTATGTGGAAATGAGCCCGGAACTGGCCAAGGAAAAGGGCATCAAGAACGGGGACGGTGTCGTCGTGGAAAGCATCCGGGGACGTGTCGAGGCCGTTGCCATGGTCACGGTCCGCATGCGCCCGCTCAAGGTGCAGGGCCGCATCATCCACGAAATCGGCATGCCGTACTGCTTCGGCTGGACCACTCCCGGAACGGGCGACTCCACCAACAGGCTCACGCCTTCCGTGGGTGACCCCAACACAACCATTCCGGAGTACAAGGCGTGTTGCGTGAACATCAGCAAGGCCAAGAAACTCACCGAGCTGGCCTCGCCGCAGGATTAAGGAGAACATCATGCCAAAGACGTTTCTGATAGATACATCGCGCTGCACTGCATGCCGGGGCTGCCAGATTGCCTGCAAGGAGTGGCACGAACTGCCCGCCAACAAGACCTATCAGGTCGGTTGGGGCAGCCACCAGAACCCGCAGGACCTGAACCCCAACAACTACAAGCTGGTCCGCTTCAGCGAACACCTTGAAGACGGCGTGGTCCACTGGAACTTCTTCCCGGACCAATGCCGCCACTGTGAAGTCGCACCTTGCAAGGAAACCGCCGACATGTACCTTGAAGGTGCTATCCTCAAGGACGAAAAGACCGGTGCCGTGCTCTTCACGGACAAAACTCAAAAACTGAAAAAGGAAGTGTTCGAGGAAATCCGCGACGCCTGTCCTTACAATATCCCCAGACGCAACGAGGAAACCGGTCTCATGTCCAAATGCACCATGTGCAATGACCGCGTTCATAACGGCATGCTTCCGGCCTGCGTCAAATCCTGCCCCACCGGTACCATGATGTTTGGCGACCGGGAGGAAATGCTCAAGCTGGCCGACGAACGTCTGGCCCTGGCCCGGAAGAGCCACCCCGAGGCACAGTTGGCCGACCCCGAAGACGTCAACGTCATTTACCTGCTCATCGACAAGCCGGAAAACTACCACGGTTTCGCAGTGGCAGCCGCACCAGCCACCGGTATGGACCGCAAGCAGTTCCTGGCAAAATTCGCGCGCCCGTTCGCGCGGATGTCCAAGCAGGCATAACCGGCAAACAAAGCATCCTTCATCAGGAGACTCCCCTCACAGGACCGCCCGCACATCGCGGGCGGTCCGCCCAACAGGGGCAAACAGGTGCCAAACCAAGGGCAAGTGGACTTTTGTTGTGCAAAACGAGTTGAATGTCTAACTCTACAATCAGGCCCGATTCCCAGGTATCCCGGTTCGATTCCCGAATATTTTTCCGGAGGCTGGCACCATGACGAAACTGGAAAAGCAAAAGCAAGATGACATGCAGGAAACATCGTTATCACCGACCATGCGCATGCATCTTTGGCTTGAAACCGGGGACGGCGTCATCTTCGGCATGGGCCGACTCATGCTCCTGCGAGAAATAGAACGTATGGGGTCACTCAAAGCCGCGGCTTCACAACTCGGCATGTCGTACCGCGGGGCATGGGGAAAAATCAAAAAAACCGAGGAAGTTCTAGGAACACCGCTCATCTCCCGGGAAAACTGTAGAAGGTCAGGTGCAAGCCTGACGCCTTTCGCCCACGATCTCATCATGCAATTCGAACAATGGTTCCGGGAAGTGGAAGACTTCGCCCTGCTCAGCAGTCGGCGGTATCTGCCCTTTGTGCCGGGAAAATTCGTGGAAGCTCCGCCTTCCGCAAAGAATACGCTGGAATAGAAAATTTCTTTTGCCGCGGCCCGTCATGAAAAGACGAACAGCCGCAGAATTCGCGACCGAAAAGAATCGGACGCAACCAAAACTCTGGCAGCACGTTTACCTCTACAGGTAATCGCGCGGGCCGTTCGCATAGGGCGGGCGGTCCGCGCCCCTTGGGGAAAACATCACGAACGGAGGAATCCCATGGCCGCTACCGACAGCAAAGCCGTTGCAACCACCCTTGAATCCATCGCCCGCATCCGACCGGCCTATCAGCAACTGATAAAGACCTTTTCTCCTCTCATGGCTGCACAAGCCGAATTGGCAGAAACATTTGCGAAAGAAGAAATATTTATCCCCGAAGTCGATGCGGCAAGGCTGTCGCAAGGTGTCCATGTTCTTGCGGGAACAACCTGCACACCATGGATTCCCCAACTGGAGACCTCGGCCCGAGCCATTCTCCCTTTGCTGGGCGAACTGATCCCGGATGAAGTATGGCCCGGCAAAAAGGACTGTATGGACGAGCTGCCCGGCAAAGTGCTGGCGCAGCTGGCCGAGGCCCGACTGGAAGGTAATGACAAAATATTCCAGGACGTGGCCGACACCTTGGACGACACTTCGGCTCCAGTATTGTTCGCCATCACCGAAAACATCCTTGGGCCGGTGCTTTCCGCCGTAGCAGCCAAACTTGGCGACAAGCTCTCCAATGCCCAGTGGGACAAAGGGCACTGCCCGATGTGCGGTTCACTGCCTTCCATCGCCTATCTTTCCCGAAAGGACCAGACAAGTCTGGACCAACTTGTCGGCGGTGGCGGCAAAAAACATCTGCATTGTTCCCTGTGCGGCAACAATTGGGCGCATCGGCGTGACGCCTGTCCGGCCTGCGGCAACACGGACCAGAAAAAACGCGAACTTTTCTATGCCGAGGATGCCAAGCACGAACGCATTGAAGCCTGCAACGAGTGTGGGACATACTGCCTGTGCATCGACCTGCGCGAATGTGATCCCATCCCGCAACTGGACGCCGTCCAACTGGGTCTCATCCATCTCGACGTTATTGCCAAGGACAAGAAACTGGCTCCCATAGTCAGGACCACGTGGAACAGCATCGAGTCCTGAAATATTCGGGAGCAGACACATGAAAAGACTTTCCGGCATACAAACACCCGGCACACCGGAAATTCCGGTTGGGCAGGCATCGAATTTCCTGCGGCCGACCACCTTGCACCGTTATGACTGCGGTATGCTGCAACGAGTACCGGACATGGTGGCCGTTGAAGAACCATTGCGGGTTCATGCGCCGGGACTTCCTGCATTTGACATGGCGCGTACGCCGGGTGACGACGAGAACCTCGTGGCCGGGCATCTGCTCTGTATGGGCGCCATACGAGACAGGGAAGACATTCTGGACATAACCCTGTCCGAACGGCAGGACTGTGCGATAGTCAGCTTCGCTCCTCCCGGAACGCGACCTGTCCGGCCCTCCCCCCGCCCGGAACACGGGCCGGTGGACGTACACCGTTTCTTCGATTTGAAACACGCTTTCGAACGCCGCCAGAAATTGTTCCGCAACACGGGTGCCTCCCATGCCGCAGCCCTGTTCTCACTGAGAGGTGAACTGGTGGCGTTCGGCGAAGATGTCGGCAGGCATAACGCCTTTGACAAAGCCGTGGGCAATGCCATGCATTCGGGGCAACTGCACAAGGCCAGCATCGCCATGCTTTCATCACGGCTGGCTCTGGAGCTGGTCAACAAGGCTGAATCGGTCGGAATCCCCATCCTGTGCGGTTTCTCCGTTGCCACCAGTTCCGCGGTACAACGGGCCGCAAGCCTCGGCATAACGCTGGTGGGCCGCATTCGGCAGGATACCATGAATATCTATACCTGCGCCTGGCCGTTGGACGAAATCTGAGGGGACTGTTCAGCGGGAAGACGGATCGGTTTTCTCCAGCGCCAACGCACGCCCCGCGCAAACGACGTGCACACCCCAGGCCACGAGCCATGCGCCAACAAGGTTGGCCAGCAAAAAAAGTATGGTAAACCGCATCCCGAAATACGCAATCAGTACGGGTAAAAATACAGGCTTGATGGAACGGCAGGCCATGAAATTGGCCACATGAAATACGGACGCGCCCCTTTCCCGCAAAGCTTTGAACAAGGGGTACCACGCATACAGCGGCCCCATGGATACAATGCCCGCCAGTGTTGAAAGTGCCATGCCTCGCAACCCTGAACTTTTGCCCATAAACCGGGACACCGACACGGGAGAAAGAAAGCGGTTCAGCAGGATCATGACGGCCAGTGCCATGAAAATCGGCCTGCCAATCTGACGAAAGAGAGCCACACTCATATCCAACGCACGATGGGCAATGGCCGGTTCCGCAAGCATGGCGAAACAGTACACCATACACATACCCAGCGGGAACAGCCAGGCTCGGGTCCATTTCGGCAGGCGCGAAAAAAGGTTCATATTCCTGCTCCCGGCCACAGGCCCAACACCATGCCCAAAAGAACTCCCATGACCACAGCCATCACAAACCCGGCCAACGTGCGAGCCAATGCAAACCGCCAGCCAAGTGCCGAAGCTTCCATGGGCAATTGGATCACACCCACATTAACCCATGCCAGCATCAACGCTGCGACGCCGGAAACACCCACACCGACGCCCAACAGATTTTCCCCGATGACATAGCTGTTAACGGGATTGCCGGTCAAAAGACTGCCCAGACAGGCGGCAAGGAACGAGTTATGGAGCATGGAGCCGGAAAGCAGCTCCAGAACGACGCGGTCCGGGAAAAAGGCACGGAACAACCCCAAAAGCAGAATCACGCCGATAAGCATGGGCAACATGATGCCGAACTGCCACAAGCCACGCTTCGCGGCGTCGCTCCACAAGTTCGGAGCCGCAGCATCCGTAGTCTGTTTGTCGACGTCTTTTCGTCCCTGCTTCGGGGTAGCGTCTCTGACCGGACATTCACCGCGGGCCTTCATGAATTCGGCCACAGCCTCTCCGACCGGTCCCGAAACCCGGACCTCGGCCACAATGCCTTTTTTATGCAGGGCATTGGCAATATGCGGCGCTATATGCCCCACAAGAAGAGCCTGTGCGCCCATGCCAACAACCAGAGACAACGATTCGATTCCGGCACCCGGCCCCGGAGATTTGCCCGGACCGGCTGCAACGTCAAAGGACATGTCTTCGGTATTGATCACCAGTAGATGGGCCGCCGTTCCCAACTTGTGCTCCACTTGCCCGGAAAGATCCGGTCTGGTGCTTGGAACTGCGATCCTCATGTACGTTCTCCGGCGTAAAAGGAAAAATTCAGCGGCGCTTGCCCGATGGTTTTCGCCCGGCACCCCGACGCCGGGCAATGGCGGCACGAGCGGCATTACGGCGTTGCTTGCCGGATGCGGCCTGCAAACCTTCGTCCGCCTCTTCGAGCAACTTGCGATAATTATCCACTCTTCTGGGATCAACCTCCCCGTCCTGCAAGGCCATGCGTATGGCACAGTCGGGTTCGTTTTCATGGCTGCAATCCGCAAACCGGCATTGCTGTTCCAGTTCCGTTATGTCGGCAAAAGCCCGGGCAATACCGTCCCGGCACTCGTGCAACTGCAATTCGCGAATTCCGGGCACGTCCACCAGCAGGACACCGGAAGGCAAAACATGCAGGGTCCGGCGTGTTGTCGTGTGCCGTCCCTTGCCGTCTCCCTTGCGGACGTCGCCCACCTTATGGATGTTCGAGCCGTTCAGGGCGTTGAGCAAAGTGGTTTTGCCAACGCCGGAGGAGCCGAGCATCACGATGGTTTGTCCGGGGCGGCACCACGGCTCCAATACTTTCACGCTCTCAGGGTCATGGCCGTTCACGGCCATGACAGGCATTCCTTGGCGAATTGTCTCGGCACGGCGGCAATAATTCTGCGGATCTTCCGCCAGATCGGCCTTGGTCAACACCACCACAGGCTCCACGCCCGAGTCGAGAGCAAGGCAAAGATACCGTTCCAGACGGTTGAGGTTGAACTCCTCTGTGCAGGATGAAACAATGAAAACCGTATCCACATTGGCGGCAATGGGTTGCACGCCCTTTCCGGCTCCCGGAGCAAGACGCTTGAACACGCTGGTCCGGTCCAACAGGCGCGCAGGCAACATGGTGCTTTTTTCCAGCAGCACCCAATCCCCGACGGCTGGCTGTTCGTTCAGACGCAAAATGCCCTTGTCCGCCACAGGCAGCAAATGTTCCTCACTACCGGTGGATACGACCACGTGCCCCCGGTGCATGGAAACAACACGTGCAGGCAGCAAATTCTCCAAATCCTCTGCCGTACATTGCCCCTGAAAAAAATCCGACCACCCGAGATCGGAAATGGTCCGCTCCGGTTCATGGGGAAATGCGCTCAAACTCTCATTCATTAATAAATACCACCAACAAACTTTTTGTATCCCATGGCACTACCCTCGTCCTACAGCAAAGGCAACATCTGAACCTGCCCGTCTTCCAGAATTCCCTTTCCGATCAGAAAAAATAATCCCGGCACATTGTCTTTTTTGACTTTGTATGCAATTCAGGCCCGGCAGGATTCCTGCCTGATAAAATAAAAAACGGAAACAAACGGTGCCCAGACTGACATTTGCCATCGCGAGCCCACATCCCGCGCACCACGTTCGTCACCCCCATAGTCAGGACATCTGTTACATGTATGAGGCCCTGAGCCGTGTGGGCCATTTTCCCAGTACCCCGAATTTTTCTATCACTTCCGGCAGGAACACAAAAGCAACGCGGTCAGCATGGAAGGCTGACTCTATTTCCTATCTCACAACACCACTATGGAAACCTGAAGAAACGCATGCTATGGGAAGGCCGTGAAGCAGCTGTGGACGTATATCACCATATTGGTTCTCCTGACATTACCCGTATCGGCATTCGCCGAAAAATACTTTTTGCCCATTGCCGCCTCGGAGGGACTCGCCGCCAGCTACAACCATTTCCTGGCCAAACGCGACAATGATCCCTGCAATATCCATGATTACTCCGGCACTTCGCGAAGCGTCATATCACTCATACTCATGCAACAGGCCGCGGACATCGGCGGCTTGCCGTTCTCGCCCCTCTTCAGGAAAGCTCCCAATCCCGGGCGCGCCCTGCTGCAGGTCAAGCAGGGCAAGGCCGTAGCCTTTGCCGGAGACATGTGGCGATGCGAAGCAGACGACACCATGATCATTTCACCGCCCGTGGTGCGCAAAGGGGAATTTGAAAAAGGCATCTACGGCAAAAAGGAAAACAGACGGCTCATGACCGTACGTTCCCTTAAAGACCTGCAAAAGCTGAGCACAGCAGTGGATCTCACATGGACTCAGGATATAGATGTATTGCAAAAAATGCATATCGGCAGCATCATCAAGGTTCCACGCTATTCGCTCATGCTTCGATTGGTCGATTCCGGGCGAGTGGATTTCATTCTGGGGGAATTGGGAGGCAGTACCAAAGACCTCTCTTTCCAACACTACGACATAACCCTGTACCCGGTCCCCGGAGTCAAAATAGCCCTCAACGACAGCAGACATTTCCTGTTCTCCAAACAACATCCCATGGGCAAAAGGCTGGCACAGGCTGTCACACGTGGCATGACCGTGCTGCGCAAGCGGGGCACCATCCGCAGAGCTTTGGAGCAATGCGGGTTCATAAACAAAAATGTTCATCACTGGAAACGGTTGTATCCCGAAAACACTTCGGCCATTGACAGTGGTCCGGCTTCGCGCTAGGGATTTCTCCATGCACATGTTCGCAATGACTTTCCTCACCGATGGTAACTGGTGGTGGCGCTGGTAACAGGCGCCGTGGAATGTCACGTCCGAATAACGAGACTTGAAAGACAAAATAAAAACCGCGGCAGTTAGCACTGGCCGCGTTTTTTTTTGTGCCCGGTGCATGCCCGCAGAAAAAAAGAGAGGAGTATTCATCATGACCAGCATCAGCGCAGAAGGATTCTTTGGCGAATACGGCGGCCAATTCGTGCCCGAACCGCTCAAACCTATCCTGAACACCTTGGCCGAAGCGTTCGAAAAATATCGCAACGATCCGGAATTCATCAAGGAATACGAATATTACGTCAAACATTTCTCGGGCCGGGAAACCCCGCTCTACCTGTGCAAGAACCTTACGGAAAAATTGGGGGGAGCAAAAATTTATCTCAAGCGCGAAGACCTCAATCATCTGGGCGCGCACAAGGTTAACAACACCATCGGCCAAATCCTGCTGGCCAAACGCATGGGCAAGAAAAAAATCATCGCCGAAACCGGCGCAGGCCAGCATGGCGTAGCAACTGCGGCCACAGCCGCACTCATGGGCATGGAATGCACCGTCTATATGGGTGCTGTTGATGTGGAACGCCAAAAACTCAATGTATTCCGCATGGAAATGATGGGAGCAAAGGTCGTTGCCGCACAATCCGGCCAGCGTACGCTCAAGGAAGCCGTGGATGAAGCGTTGGGCGCATGGATCGAAGATGCGAAAGATACATTCTACCTGCTTGGTTCGGCTGTGGGTCCACATCCTTATCCACTCATGGTTCGTGAATTCCAATCCATCGTGGGCCGGGAAGCCAAAGCGCAGATCATGGAAGCAGAAGGACGCCTGCCCGACTGCTGCATCGCCTGCGTTGGCGGCGGCTCCAACGCCATCGGTCTTTTCGCGGACTTTATCGACGACAGGGACGTGGCCCTGATCGGTGTCGAGCCATCGGGACGCGGCCTGAAATACGGAGAACACGCAGCCAGCCTATGTCTTGGAGAACCCGGCGTGATGCACGGCTTCAACTCATACATGCTCAAGGACGACAAGGGCGAACCTGCCGAGGTCTACTCCATTTCCGCCGGTCTGGATTATCCCAGCGTCGGCCCCGAACATTCCATGCTCAAGGATCTGGGCCGGGCCGAATATGTTTACGCCTCGGACAAGGAGGCCGTTGACGCCTTCTTCATGCTCTCGCAGATGGAAGGGATCATTCCCGCGCTGGAATCCTCTCACGCCCTGGCGCACGCCATCCGCATCGCGCCGGACATGGACAAAGACGCCATCATCGTGGTCAACCTGTCCGGCCGCGGTGACAAGGATGTGGCTCAGATCGAGGACATGGTCTCCAAAGGCCAATTCGAACTGCCGCGCATGAACGGCTGACGCCAACTTCCTACCGACATCCCGGAGCGCGTGCCACCACAACGGCATGCGCTCTTCTTTTTGCATACAGGCATGCAAAGGAACAGCCTTCATAGATACGGGAACGTAACTTGCTTCGCTGTCCCAAGCCCATTACCGTGGGGAAAAATAAGGAGGGATACCGTGAGCAAGCGTATCTGGATCAAAAACCCGTTGGCCATATACACCGGAACCGATGTTGACGCGAACGGCGGTTTGGTGATTCAAGGTTCGACCATCGCCGAATTTGTTCCGGCCGGAGGTCAACCCGCCAGCCCGGCGGACGAAACAATCGACGCCAGCGAGCATGTGCTCATCCCCGGCCTGATCAACACGCACCATCATTTCTATCAGACGCTTACCCGCGCCTTTCCTCACGCCCTGAACAAAAAGCTTTTTCCGTGGCTCCAGACGCTTTACCCCATCTGGGCCGGACTCAAACCAGAGCATGTGGCCGTATCCACGGAACTGGCACTTGCCGAACTCATGCTCTCCGGCTGTACCACGGCTGCGGACCATCATTACGTTTTCCCTGAAGCCGTTCCCGACGCCATGGACATTCAGGCCGAGATCGCCGCAGCCATGGGCATGCGGGTCGCGCTGACCCGCGGTTCCATGAGTCTGGGGCAGGATCAGGGCGGTCTGCCCCCGCAAAGCGTGGTCCAGAACGAAGACACCATCATGGCCGAAAGTGAACGGCTCGTGAACACGCTGCACGATCCGTCCGCAGGCTCCATGATTACCATTGCACTGGCTCCGTGCTCACCCTTTTCGGTCACTGCCGAACTGATGCGTTCCTCCGCAAAACTGGCGCAAGAAAAAAAGGTACGCCTGCATACACATCTTGCCGAAACCAATGATGAAAATGATTTCTGCATCCAGTTTGCGGGGCAACGGCCGCTGGATTACATGGAATCGCTCGGCTGGCTTGGCCCGGATGTCTGGTTTGCCCATGGTATCCATTTTAGCCGCGTGGAAATGCAACGCATGGGCAAGGCCGGTGCAGGCGTGGCACACTGCCCGTCATCAAACATGATCCTTGCTTCGGGAATCTGCCCGACACGGGAACTGGAAAACGCCGGAGTGCATGTGGGACTGGCCGTGGACGGCTCTGCCTCCAATGATTGCTCCAACATGATTCAGGAAGTGCGCATGTCGCTGCTCATCGCCCGGCTGCGCTACGAGGCGGACGAAATCACCCATCTGGACGTGCTGCGCCGCGCCACCCGGGGATCG
>CAJXRQ010000009.1 GCA_913060505.1 uncultured Desulfovibrio sp. | reverse complement strand
TTGAAACCGTTGCCATCGCCATCTGGGGAACCTTGATTGCCTTTATTGTGGCCGTGCCCATGGCCATGTTCGCAGCAAGGAATACCTTGGAGTTGATGGTTCAGGGCGACGGATTGCTCCAGCGCATCATTCGTTGGTTCGGCCATTTCGTTGCCCGGCGGCTGCTTGATTTCTGCCGCGGTTTCAATGAGTTTGTCATGGCACTGATTTTCGTGGCTGTCATCGGCTTGGGCCCGTTTGCCGGGGTGCTGGCGTTGGCCATTCATACGTTCGGCATTTTGGGCAAGGTTTTTTCCGAAGCCATTGAACAGATCGAACCCGGACAGGTGGAGGCTGTTACGGCCTCTGGAGCCGGACCGGCTCAGATCATGGCCTTTTCGGTCATCCCTCAGGTAATGCCGTTGATCGTCAGCTATACGTTGCTTCGTTTCGAATCCAACGTTCGTTCTGCCACTATTCTCGGTTTTGTCGGGGCAGGAGGAATCGGTTTTCTCATGTTCGACAAGATCAACGGGTATCTGTACCGCGAAGTGTGTACCATGATGATCATGGTCATCGCGTCAGTCACGTTGATTGATTATCTTTGCGGGGTGCTGCGCCGTCGATTCGTGTAATTACAACCTTCTTCTCCATACGATAAAGCCACTTCGGTTGAATATCCGACGTGGCTTTATTTTTTTGTTGTGGGAAAATGGAGGAATTGTAAACGCTTAAGATTAAACAAATTTTTATCGGTTTTAGCCCGCAGATTTAGGAAGTTGAGATCTCGCTTGGAGGCTGTGATTAAATTGGAGGAACCTCATCTCAAAAGCTGGAGGGTTGAGGCTGCCAGAAAGGTTAAGAAGGGTATAATTTCTAATATAGTGAATACTACTTGCTCTATAAGTGCTAATTGTTTTTTTGTCGTTGTCACCGTACAAAGATGTCTTCGACAGATAAAATGTAATATTTATAAACAGATAAAGGAGCAAGGTATGTCAATTGAAGTCGTTTGTCACAAAATCGAGATCAACAAAACGAAATCGTTCGAATTTAAGGAAGATATCGTATCAAAAATGATTGGATTCAAGGAGTTTGAAATTTCTTTTTCCAAAAAACAGCATCACGTCGAGACGATGTCTCTCCGTTTGATTTCAAATCAGGCGGGAAAAATTATAACAATCACACCTCATATTATTCTTAAAGATACCAGTGGTCACAATGCAGATTCTTCATCTTATGTCACTGTCTCTGTAATCGCTTTGACAGGAGCCGACGAAGAAAAATTGTATTTAGAAAATGTCGGGAATATTCCATCAGGTACACAGGAAGGGAATATTCCGATTTCATGCAACGCTCCAAAAATTATTCAGGCAGCGTTGACTGGTTTTGATCTTTCTTATGGGAATGCAGATCATCATTTAAAAACCTGCTTGGCCAATGTTGGATCAAATTTTTCCAACAAGAGTGTGTCTGTTATTGGTTATGCGGAAATGTGTGATAATGGCAGTAAAAAGGCAAAAGATCCTACCGTTGATGGAGGCTTAATTGTTGACTGCGGTTTTCCAAAGGATAGCCTTCAGGTCTTTTCATGTGAGTCCTTGCAAAATTCAAATAAGGAAATAAAAATTGAAGATGGTGTCAGTTATGAACCTTTTATCTCAGGTTTCAAGGGAACTTTTAAAGATGATTCTCGCCATTTGAGATCGGTCACATCTTCGTTATCTATTGAAAACCATAATAATAAAGTCATAGCAAGCGGTTATACAAAACTTCGTGGAGGATCAGATTCCAAGAAAGTTCAGGATGACAGCGAAAGTCATGTTTCCGGATTTGTGCTTGCCTACAAGAATTGACGGTTGACATCACCATTACGCATCACATTTTAAGATGTGATGTTTTTTGTGTGCCAAAAGATTAATCAACTGATGACGATAGGCTGCTTTTGGGGTGTGAATGAAATCCGAAAGCAGCCTTTTTTGAGGCCAATTCTTGAGGAAACGTTACAAGAATAAAATGGAGTGCATCAAGAGCAACAAACATAGCGTTGCTCTTGGGAAGGATAGAAGGGAAAAAAAGAGGCACAAAAATTTTGTGCCTCCGAGTATTGTTATTGAGAATAAGCTTTATGAACGGCTGTCCGTAATGAATTTAATTTTTTTTGAACAAGGCCAACTTGGCGGCTAATGGACTATTCTAGTCATATTAATAAAGAATACCATCAATCCTTTGAGGGGCAGAGTGTCACCCGTCTATCAATTCACGGATAGTCAGGGCTAATCTATGCCCTTTCATGACACTTTTGATGTTGGAAAGAGGTGCAGTTTTATGTTCCAGACAATTTATGAAATGGGTCAATTCATCAATAAACATTTGGTTTCGTTCAAAGTAAGAGAAGTCTTCCTGGATTTTTCCGTTATCAACGTGATTGATAGTAACGATGGAAGTCATGCCCTCCCAATTGATGGTGCCAAGTTCGCCGTATAAAGTGATACTGCGAGTAGGGGGGCGTTGAATAAAGGACATCTGCATCGTCACAGGGAACGGGCGACCATCCAAATCGAACTGGATCAGGGAGCAGGCCGTGTCTTCTACGTCGAGATCAAGAGAGGAAAGCTTGCCACCAGCACTATGCACGAATTCCGGGGCGCCAAGCATGGCGGTGAGCAAGTCCAATTCGTGTATTTCCGACAGTACGGCTCCACCGCCGAGACTTTTGCGGCCAGCGTAGAACTCATTATATTTTTCGTAGCTATGCCATGAGGGCATGTATGAGTTGAGCTGGATGTGCATGGTGTGGGGGCGGCCTGTGGCCTGTTCCGCCACCAGTTGCATGAATCGTTGCACTCCGGGGTGAAAGCGGAACATGTAACCGACCATAACCGGCACTTTTTTTTCTTCGGACAGGGCCAGCAACTCATCCAGCCCTTCGGAATCCGCTGAAATAGGCTTTTCCAGAAATACCGGCACACTGGCCTTCACCAATGCTGAAGTCTGCTCCATGTGGGCGCTGGTGGGAGATGCTATAATCGCAAAATCCGGCTGCCAGGCTATGGCTTCGTCCATATTGGCAAGGCGGGCGATGCCGTACTTCTCCATGATATCCACATCATGGTTGGGCTGGAGATCATAGCCGATTTCAAATGCCCGGTCAGAGTGGCGCACGGCGCCAAGCTCCACGTCAGGCATAATTTGAAGCAGGTTGCGTAGATGGCGCTGGCCGACACCGCCGAGTCCGAGAAAGAGTGCCTTCATGGTGACTACTTCTTGCGGGAGTAGGAATTGAAGTCCGCGACCTTGCGGAAGACCGGACGAACAGGCGTTCCTTCAATCTGTGAGCGAAGGTCCAGTCCCTTCTCATGGACGGCCTTGAATTTTTTCAGGGCGACTTCGTAGGCGTTGAGAGTAAAATCGATGTCTTCACGCTTATGGGACCAGGACAGGGCATGATAGGCGGTCCAGAGGATACCCTCACGCAGTAACTCCTGCTGCATGAAGGATTTCATGTCGAGGTCGTGGTACTTCCCCTGGCCGTCGAAGGTCACGATGGTGCGGCAGGGGTAGCCGATGCACTGGAAAAAGTCGGCCAGACCGAGATCAGCAACCAGAGTATTGAAACCGTCTTTGAGGACAGAGAAGTGGGGGCCACTTTGTTGGACCACTGAGCAGCGTTTTTTAAGGTAGACAGTTTTACGGGCTACGCTGCTTGGCGGGGCCAACCCAGAGGGGGTACTCCCTCTGGGTTGGGTCTCGCTTGAGATATCTCCATCGGCTTGCATCCGTCAAAGGTCTTATGAGGACACCGATTGTTGTAGAAGTTAAACCACCAGGCCAAAGCACTCCGCAACTGACTTCCTGTCTCTAATTCTCTCAAGTAAACACATTCATATTTCAACGACTTCCAGAGCCGTTCGATCATGACGTTATCCATCCAGCGTACTCGACCATCCATTGAAATACGGATGTCCGCATCCCGTAGAGTCTTTGTGGACTCATCGCTGGTAAACTGACTACCTTGATCCGTATTGAATCTCTCAGGTACTCCATAGCGGCTGATTGCATCTTCCAAAGCCGAAACGCAAAAATCGGCATCCATCGTATTCGATAAACGCCATGATAAGACCGCACGGCTATGCCAATCCATGATCGCCACGAGATACAAGAAGCCTCGTTTCATTAGAATGAACGGGATGCCGGTACACCAGACTTGATTCGGCTTTGTAATTTTCATGTTTCGCAACAAATACGGATACGTCTTGCGCTGCGGGTGGGGATAGCTTGTGCTCGACTTTTGATAAATAGCCATCAAGCCCATTTTGCGCACAAGTCGACGCACACGGCCACGACCAACCCAATGCCCTTCATCTCGCAGGATGTTGCGCATCTGACGTGAGCCGAAGAACGGTAGTTCCATGAACAACTCGTCGATGCGTTTCACCAGCTCCAAGTTGTACGGAGACTCGCCGATTGGCTGATAGTAATATGTCGAGCGTTGCAGCTTGAGGATTCTGCATTGTTGCCGGACGCTGAGTTGTGGATGCTCTTTGTCGACGACTTCACGCCTTCGTCCACAGCTCAGATTTTGGCGAAGGCTTGTTGCAAAAAAACCTTCTCGATTGTGAGCTGTCCGATCTTGGCGTGAAGCTCCTTGATGTGCGCTTCATCGCTTTGTTGGCTCTTTTGATTTTTGGCTTTCATACGTCCACCTTAAACTGTGAGCCAGTTTTCTGGACCCACTTCTGTCAAGCAAGGGGATGTGCATAGTCAAACGATTTCCCTATGCCAGGCGCTCGTCGATGTATTCAATCAGCAGCTGGGTCAGGTTCACGTACCAGTACTGACCGGCAACGGTAAGAACAAAAGATTCGTCACTTGGTTCCAGAAGTCCGCATTTCCACCATTGCCCAAGAAGCGGTGAAACCAGCGTTTGCAGCTTGCCCTTTTCCTCCAGTCCATCATATTCCTGCCGTTTGCAAACAGCTTCAAGCGAAGGAATATCCAGGTAGCCCTGTTCAAGGCTTTCAGTGAGCGCATTTCTCAGAGCCGCGCGTGGAGGAGGTGCGAGCAACATCCCGACAGGCTTTGCTCCCGACCCCACGACTTCGCTCCACCGTTGGTAATCTCGGAAATTGTAAGTCATATAACCGTTCAGGTTGCCACCTGCACCCGGACCAAATCCCAGACAGGATGAATTGCCGCGGGTATAATGGTTGTATATGTTGCGTTCTCTCGGAGTGCGTCCCCAGTGGTTGATCGACAACCGGCGGTAAAAGGCGGACTCCAGAGTCTGAACCGAAGATGCGAACATTCTGCCCATTTGCGGGGCGTCGGCTGCGGGAGATATTTTTCCCTTGGCGATGGCCTTGTCCAGCGGAGAGCCTTTGTGGACTCCCAACTGATAGCAATCCAGACCGTCCAGCCCGAGCGTACGCGCAGCCCGGAGGTCTTCCTGCCATACATCCATTGACTGGTCCGGAAGTCCGTAGATGAGGTCGATAACAACGCTTGCCTGTTTGTATGATTGCAGCAATTTGATTTTTTCGAAGAGCCCTTCGCTGTCAAGGGTACGCCCCATGGTGCGACGGATACTCGTATCAAAGCTTTGCACACCCAGGGAGAATCTGTTTACGCCGTTTTCCAGTACCACTTCAATGCGTTCCGGGGTAAGATTGGCCGTCCTGCCCTCCAGGGTGATTTCACAATCGTTTGCAAGCGGCAGGTATGTTCTGACTGCCTGCAACAGTCGGCCAAGATCTTTGGGTGTCAGGGCTGAAGGAGTCCCTCCACCCAAATAGACGGCGTGGATCGGATCACCGTTTTGTGCGGCCTTGTCTTTCCATAATGCAAGTTCCTTGATGAGAATGTCCGTGTATGCCGTTCCCGCTTCATTGCGGTATGCGTTCTGGTAAAAGCTGCAATAAAGGCAATGTGTTTCACAAAAAGGAACATGAATGTATGCCAGTTTCCTGCCGTTGCACGCTGTTTCGGCCAGTTTTTCCAGCTGGACTTCTTTTTCGTTCGGCATAATGGGGATGCCACCCATGCCCGGATGAACGGCAATTTTACCCTCGAATGCCTTGCCTAGCGGATCATCATTTTCTTTGGCAAAAAAGCGTTCAGGATCATTTGCCTCAACCTTATGCGGCATAATGCCCTTTCCGGGGGTGAACATGCTGCCACTCGCCTTGTGATGCGGCATGCCGTTTGATTCGGACCTCATATGATGTTCCATGGCGAATTCAATTGATTCGTGCGGATGGCCCACGGGCATTTTCTGCTCATGGCCGGCCGTTTTCTTGGTGCCCGAATAGGTCTGGAGAGATGTCGGATGGTCCATTTGCATGTACTCTTTGTTTGGTTTCACAATCAAAGTTTTTAACAACGTATAAAGTTTTATCACCCAAACTCTGTGAAGTTGTATTGAATCGAAACTTTCGTGTCAAGCGAAGAAATGCCTGATGTTTCATATTTAACATTGCTGCCAACATTATCTTTTTTAAGAATATTATTTAATATTATCATTGGCATGAGCGATAAGTTTGTATAAAGTACGGCTAGACGAATATTGTTTGAAAGGAGTGTCATATGCCAGAGCAGAAAGAAGAGCAGCAGCTTACTCCCGTGCAGGAAAATTATCTTGAGACCATTTTTCGTCTTGAGACTCGCGATGGTGCCGCGCGGGCGAGTTCCATCGCCGAAGCCGCCCAGGTTTCCCGTTCAACGGTCACCGGAGCGTTGAAGGCTTTAAAGAACATGGGCTATGTGGAATACTCTCCCTATAGCCTCATCTACCTGACCGAAAAGGGCAGGGATGTCGGCCGGACCATTGCCCACCGTCATTTTGTCTTTTTGGCGTTTCTGGAAAAGGTTTTGTGTCTGGACCCGGAAACAGCGGACACTACTGCCTGTGCTCTTGAACATGTTGTTTCCGATGATATCGTCAAGCGGCTTGGGGAATTTATTCTGTTTCTTAAAAGCTGCCCCGAGTTCTGGTCGGATTGGCTGGAAGTGTACGAACAGGAAAATTTACTGAAGAAAAGCCATACCCGCTCCACCATTGTCGAAGTACTCGGCTCCAAGCGGGAGCAAAAAAAGCGATAAACCGGCCCTTTCCGGCTGGATACGAATTGCGGTATGTACGGCTTTGCTGGAAAAGCGGTCCTCCATGACGTTGCATTGGCGTATGCCGGCAAGGTTATGGAAGGCCGCTTTTGTTTACGGTATTATTGTAGTTTTTCGGCAGTTCGGTAAAGCGCTATTTCCCGGTAATGGGTGCGGAAGCTCCTATCAGGGTGCAGGGTTCTCCTGAGACCGCACTGCATCGTCCCGTAACGGACTCCACGCGCACCCGGAACAGTGGGGAACGAGTCGGTTTGTTGAGGACCGAGGCCACCTTTGAATAATCCTCGTTCATGATTTTGCCTAATTTTTTCCACCCTCGTCGCAAAGCCTCGATATTGGGGTCAAACCGGCCCTGCCCATGGCAGGAAACGCCAGCCCAATGGCCCAGTCCTGACTGGGTTTTGGTGAATTTGACCAGCACCTTGGGGTTGGATTGGATGCAACGATATACGCCGCCGCGAGGGTTGATCATGAAACAGATGTCTTCTTCCAGCCGAAACGGGGTGGCCTCGATAGCGTAAGGGGTTCCGTCCGGCCCAGATACGCAGATGGTTGCCCATTCCGACAGGCCGACAAGCCGCTCCATTTCTTCCTGTGTCATGGCTCTCATTTTATTTTCCCCCGGAAATCTTTTCGAACACGTCCCTGAAAAAGTCACGCGCATTTTTCAGGTCAGTATTATCGGGATGTTTCGACGCTTCCCTGAGGTTATCCATTCTTTCAGGAGTCATTGGGTGGCGCCCCGAGCGTTTCATGGTTTCAACCACGGCGGGATCAACTTTGCCCTGACACAGAAACTGGCCCAATAATTCATTGTTCTGGAGCAATTCTTCCGTGTGCTTCAACACATCCTCTGCATGTGGGGAGTTCGGGTCGGCCCCCAACGTGCCGAACGCGGCGACTTTTGCTCCGTTCAGGCTCTCCATGTACTTCAGGGCCTTGGGGTCGGGCCGGCCTCGGTCCACCCAATAGCCTACGGCCACGGCGTCATGTCCATTGGGCGCGGGGGCTTCTGCCACCGGAACCAGAACGACGTCGTCCGGAAGAACCTCCTGAGCGGCTTCAGCTATTTTGCGTGTATTGCCGGTGCGGCTGGAATAGACCACGAGCAGAGACATTAGCATCCCTCCTGTTGTTCATATCGGGAACGCATGGCTGTGAATCCTTCCACTACAGAAGTCAGCAGGGTGCGTTTTTCATCCCGCCCGGCATAAACGGCAAACATGGGTTCTCCTTCAGTGTCGAAGAACTGCACGCTGTGACTTTCCAACTTGAAGAAGGGCTTGGAGACCAGAAAGATCGAGCCGAGCCTGTCCGTCATCAAATGTCCCCGCAGAGGATTGCTGCGGTCCATGAGGTTGAACATGCCGTGTGCAAAACTGCCACCCGGCAATGTTCCTGATATTTCTACCACGGCTCCCGCATTGCGGACGATGAACGTGACTTTTTCCCAGTTCGTCATGTCCTGCCATATGGTCTCAAAGTCGCTGGTCGGAGCTTCAACCCGCATTTCATTTGGGAGGGCGCGAATGACTTCGGCTTCACTTAAGCCCAGCTCACGAGCCAGGGCATCGGTCATGGTGCTGGGATTTTCGGCTATCCTTTCGCGGATGATATTCCGCGGCGGTTTTGTTGTCATGTGGAAACTCCTTGTGGGTTGTTGTTTTCAGGGGAAGCGTGAGCGCGCACCAGCATGCGGTACCCAGAAGCTCAAGATCATGGCTGATGAGCAGAACGCAGGCGCCGCGCTGGGCGAATTCCCGGGCGCAGTCGGCAATGAGCTGCATGTTGGCTCCATCCAGACCGCTGCTGGGTTCGTCCAAAATAAGTACATCCGGATCTTTGGCTTCGCCGCATGCGATGACCAGACGTTGTTTTTCTCCGCCGGACAGGGATTGGGGGTGCCGTTGTGCGAGATGGGCGATGTTGTATTTGGCGAGCAGGGTCAGGGCATGTCTTTTTTGATCCGGCTTTTTTTCGCGGGGCAAGGATGCGATGATTTCGTCCAGAACGGTTTTCATGTGGAGCTGGTGGTCCGTGTTTTGAAGAATGACACTGGCCCTGTTGAGCAACTCCGAAGGTTTGCGTTTCTGCCCGTCAATAACCAGATATCCTTTCTCGGCCTTGTTCAATCCGGTCAGCAGCATGGCCAATGTGGTCTTTCCCACGCCATTGGCGCCTAACAGGCCGATAACTTGACCCATGGGAAGGTCCATGCTGACATTCGAAAAAATGGGTTCCTGACGGCCGTGGGCATACGTCAGGTTGCAAAGACTGATGGTGTGACCGTTGGTAAGCTCCGGAGGCAGCAGCTCCGGGCGCGGGTCAACTACATGGCTTTTGCGAAGTCCGTATCTTCTGCGCAGGGAAGCGTCATCAACCAGTTCAAAAGGTCCTTGGGCGACGATTTGCCCTTTGTCCATGACTGCGACCTTGTCCGCAAGACCCCGCAACCAGTAGAGTCGGTGATCCACTATCAGAATGGCAACCCCTTTGGCTTTGAGTGCGGAAAGGGTTTTTGCCAACGCCTCCGTTGACTCCGGATCCAGATTGGCCGTGGGTTCGTCAAGAATCAACGCACGGGGACCAAGGGACATGATGGAAGCGAGGGCCACTTTCTGCTTTTGCCCTTCCGAAAGAGTGAGAATGGATCTGTCCAGAATGGGATTCAGGCCGAACTCATCTGCGACGTGTTGGATGCGTCGTTCCGTTTCCCGGGGAGGGGTCTGCCGCCACTCGTGGCCCATGGCGATTTCATCACATACGTCCAGAGCAAAGAATTGGGATTCCGGGTCCTGAAACAGTGTTCCCACCAACGTTGAAATGTCTGCTGCTTCCAGCTCGCTCACCTGACGGCCGCCAACGGTTACCTGTCCGGACAGATTTCCCCGGAAATGGTGCAGGCCCAATCCGTTGATCATGCGAACCATAGTGGATTTGCCGCACCCGCTAGGCCCTGTAAGCAGAACGATTTCTCCGGGGGCCACTGTGAGGTTGGCTCCCTTTACCGCCGGCTCGGAATGAAACGGGTAGGAGAATGATGCATCTTGCAATCGAATCATGATGAAGAGTCCTTTGGCGAGCGGCCTAGTGCATGCCCATTGAAAATCCGCCGTGATAGGCCTGTATGGTGAAGCTTGCTGTCGCCAGCAGTACGGCGAAGGCAGATACAGCCAGATCCCGGGATTGGAGTGTCTGTTGTCGATATGGGACAATGGAATTCGAAAGCCCGACACCCTTGAGCTCGGCAGCCATGGCAAGGTCATCCGATGAGCGAAGGGCGCGGAAAACCAGTGGCACGAAAAGGACGCGCAAGCTGTGCAACGGGTGCATGAACATTGTTCGCGGAGTCAGTGGGTAACCACGAATTTTCAGGGCTTGCAGGACTTGCTTCGCATCGTTGAGGAAGGTCGGAATGAACCGGATCATGACTGAGGTCGGAATATAAATAAGGCTGGGCAATCGAAGGGATTTCAACGCCATCAGCAATGATTGGACACGTGAACTCAGGGCCAGCCCAAGAACCACGTTGAGCATGAGGATGATACGGAGAAACGGTGTAAGGAAGTTTCTGAATTCCATTGCCGCAAGTTCCGGGCAAACAAGGCGCAGGAGCACGATGAAGATCGTCGATACGCCGAGCATGAGAAAAATTACCACATAGGCAATGAGGATTTTTTTTATGTTTTTTGAAGACAGGGCATAGAGCGCGCTTACGGCCAGGAGCGGCGCCAGCGCCAGAGGTGAACTCAATATGATGGCCGAGAGGGAAGACAGCACGCACAGAAAAAGTTTGGTACGTACATCCAGTGTGGCCGGGAAACTGCCCGGAGGGTTTGTATTACTGATGAACGATGCCTGCATGCCGCAATTCCTTGACAAAGAGGTGTCCGCTTCCGAGTCCTATCAATGCCCCGATGTAGCCTATGGCCACCATAATGCTGATGGTTATCAGCAGGGCTGATTGCTCGCGCATCACAAGCCATGAAAGGCCGAGAGAAAGTCCTTTGCTGGATAAATCGTACACGGCAACGCCCATCATGATTCCAATTGTGCGGCGGTAGCCTCCGGCAAGCAGGATGACCAGTTCGGAAAGCAGGGCTGCAACAAGAGAAACCGGAAGAAGTATGGCTCCGCTTCCCATCAGCAAAAGAGAAACAATGGCCGAAACTCCGATGAACAGCGTCAACGTTCCGAGTCGTGGAACCTTGTGCAGCAATACCACCAGCAGGCTGGTGAAGACAGCGTTTTTAGCCAGCAACGTCAGCGGGTTCATGCCGCCTCCGATCAGGGCTATGACCAGGCTGGCAACTTTGACGACCGCAGCGAATATTCCGATGACGATCAGTTCTCGGACCGGCCAGTGCCGGGATTTGCGTTTGGGGAGCGAAGCCTGATCATCCGGGATGATCCTGGGCGGGTTTCCTGGTTCCATTCGGTACATCAACGGTTACCTTCCGGGAGAGTCGTTATATGTGATTGCAACGTGCCTGTGACTTCTTGCTGTGGCAAGAGGGGCAGCATGAGCACATTCAAGTCAGGCTTTTTCAACCAAGCCTACGCTTGTTTGTTTAACCAAACTTTATACGGGTGAACTTACTCTGTCAATCGCTTGATCGAATGTTTTTGTGAATGAGGCTGAGGAGGGAATCTTTTGGAGGGAGCCGACCAATGGCTACGGAAGAAGCTGATCCTTGGAATTGCGGTGCTTCGGGATTCGAAATCGTCTCATTTCGAATAGGTGATCTGCAAGACAGGACAGGTTGCCGGAAGGCTGGTTGGTCTCACTGGGAGAAGGTCGGAAGTCGTACGTAAGTTTTTAAAGGGCCGCACCAGAGGACATACGAAAGTCTCCGGTGCGGCCTCGTTGCTGTTTATTATCAACCCCCAGGCGGAGCGCTGTATAACGATCAGATGTTCGAAGCTGGCGATGCGTTTGTGGTTGTCATTTGTCTATCAACCATGGAAGCGAAAACGCTTTCCTGTTTATTGCGGAGATCCTTTGGCTCACCGCTTTCCACGATGGTTCCGTTTTCAAGAACAACGATTTTATGTGCATTGGCCACAGTGCGCATTCTATGAGCTATGATGAGTACCGTTTTATTGCGTATAAGCTCTGAAATGCCTGCCTGAACTTTGGATTCATTTTCTACATCAAGCGATGCCGTTGCTTCGTCCAAAAGGACCACGGGGGCGTCTTTGAGCAGGGCGCGTGCAATGGAAATGCGTTGTCTTTCACCGCCGGAAAGCCGTTCGCCATTTTCGCCAACGAGTGTCTGATACCCCTTCGGCATGTTGCGGATGAATTCATCGCACTGGGCCAACTTTGCCACACGCAGAACCTCTTCGTCCGTGGCGTTGCGTTTTCCTACGCGGATGTTTTCCATGACCGTGGTGTTGAAAAGCGCAACATTCTGAAAGACCACGGAGAAGTATTGCAACAGGGTTTCCGGGTCTATGGTTTTTATGTCTTGGCCTCCCAACGTAATGGCGCCGGAATCCACATCCCAGAAGCGTGCAGCCAGTTGGGCCGAAGTGCTTTTTCCCCCACCGGAAGGGCCGACCAGAGCTGTTATTTCACCCTGTTTGGCAGTGAAGGAAACGTTTTTCAGGACCTGTTTTCCGGATTCGTATGCGAAACCGACCTTATCAAAAACGATATCGAAATTGGGCGGATTGAACTCCGTCTCCCCTGACTGAGCAGGAAGTAGTGTCATTTCGTTCATGCGGTTGATCCGGATGTCGAGATAAAACAGTGCAGCCAGATTGTTGAATACATCGCCGATGGGATCGTAAATCCTTGATGCGACGATTAAAAACATGAAGTATGTAAACAGATCAATCGCCTCGGTGGCCAAAAGGTGTGCCCCGACGATGATGACGCTGGCAATTCCGAGTTTGAGCAGGCTGTGGGCGCTGTTCACCAAAGCCCCACTCAAGAGTTCGCCGCGGATCAATTCCTTTTCATACGAGTTGAGTTTGCTATCCAGATCGGCAAGATACAATTCTTCATTACCGTATGATTTGATTTCCTGTATTGTCTCCAATCCTTCCTGAATACGCTCTGAGACATCTCTTTTTGCGTCATATATTATCTTGTTGTTTTTTCTCTGCCATTGCTTGGATGCAAGAATCACTATTGCCGCTACAGGCACTACCCAGAATAAAGCCAGGGATAACTGCCAATTAAAATGGAACATACCAGCAGCAATGAAGGAAAGGCTTATAATGGAAGCAAAAAGCTGGGGAACGGCGTGCGCAAAAGTGTGCTCCAGTTCCGTGTTGTCCGTCATGATCGTGGACGTGAGATCGGAAAGATCCTTTTCGCCAAAAAACGCCAAAGGAAGTTTACGCAATTTTTCTGCCAGAGAGATACGTCTGTTCGCGCTTTCTTCATAGACTGGCGTGAAAGTGCCGTGGTACTGGGAGCGCGCCAACAGCCATGTGATGACTATGAAGAGTATTCCAATTGTCATGTAATACCAAATGCTGATGTGCCCGTTGCCGGTAGGAGCCAGTAGCTCTCGCAGATAGTCATCAAGGAACAAGAAAATAAATACGGCAGGCAACATGAGCGCAAGGTTAAGCGCGGTTGTCAGAAAAACGGCCTTGACGAAGTTTTGTGCGCCTTTGGTTGACAGGGCAAAACGTCTTTTGAGGAAATTAATCATTGCAAACCTCCTTACCTACCGTCCACTGAAGCGACTTTTGGAATTCATTCCACATGCCTGCGTAAGTCCCTTCTTTTCGTAACAATTCTTCGTGCTTACCCTGTTCCACAACTGCTCCCTTGTCGATCACCAGAATGGAATCCACGTCCACCACATTATTTAACCTGTGGGCGATGGTAAGAACGGTTTTACCTTGGGTAAGCTTGTTGAGGGCCCGTTGGATCAGATGTTCATTTTCAGGGTCGCTGAAAGCCGTGGCTTCATCCAGAACGACAACAGGAGCGTCTTTCAGTATGGCTCTTGCGAGGGCTATTCTTTGCTGTTCCCCACCGGAAAGGTATGTCCCCTCAGAGCCTATGACCGTATTCAAGCCGTTTGGAAGCCTGTCGATTATTTCACGGCACTGAGCCCAATCCAGCGCCCGGTTAACCGCTTCTTCGGAAGCGTGCGCGTTGCCATACCGGAGATTGTCGATCAGGCTTGTTTTGAACAATTTCGTATTTTGAAAAACAAATGAAACATGGCGCATGAGTTCTTTTGGCGCAACGTCCCTGACATCGACTCCACCGATGGAGACCTGTCCTGTGTCTGCATCCCAAAAGCGGGGGATAAAACGGGCAATTGTTGTTTTACCGCCTCCCGAGGGGCCGACCAACGCATATGTTTTCCCTTGGGGGATGGTGAACTTTATGTCTTCCACGGCTTTGGAGTTGTTGCCCGGATAGGTGAAAGAGACCTCCTTGAAAGCGATCTCATGATTCGTAATGGGCTGCGGATCGTCCGTCACATCCAGCTGTTTTACGTCGGTTAACTCCTCTATGCGCCTTATTGCTTCCACTGCCTGTCCAACGGCCTGGTTCATGTACATGTTCTTCATGATGCATTGGGCAAAGACCGGCGTAATCAAGATGTAAAAGATCAAATCAAGCAAGATGGAGGAGTAGTCTTCGCTATTTCCTATCAACAGAATGGAAAGGGGAATAAGAATGTAGGCAAAAGCATGAATCGTAGTCACGTACGATGCCAGAGATTTTTCCCTCGTCACGGCAAAACTGTGGACCATGTCCCGATATCTGATGATGCTGTCGTAAAAGTTTTTGAATGAAAAAACCGTTTGTTGAAATACTTTTACAACAGGGATTCCACGAACATACTCAACCGCTTCTGCGTTCATGTCTTCAAGGGAAGTCATGTATTCCCTCATGATGCGTCGGCCCTGTTCGCCTATCATGAAGCGCGTTATGGTTAAGGCCGTTACTATGGGAATAAGGCAGGCAAGTCCGAGTCTCCAATCGAATACGAACAAAAGAACCAACGAGATAAGGGGCATCAAAATGCTGCCAGCCAGATCCGGTAATTGATGGGCCAGGAACATATGAGTAATCCCGGCGTTGTCGTCTATGATCTTGCGGATACGGCCACTGGGATTATTGTCGAAAAAACCGAGAGGGAAATGTACTATTTTTTGCATGGCCTGCCTGCGTATGTTGTTCTCCAACCGAAAAGCAGCCAAGTGTGAAAGCGTGAGCGCCAGAAAGTATAGTAAAACGCCTCCCAACGCCGTACCCGATGCCCACCACGCATAGGTGCTTACAAGAGCTTGCGATGGGGGCGTTTGCGTGTTGAGCAGTTCCCGGACAAGTAGCCATATGAAAACAAACGGCAGTATTCCGAGAAGAGAACTCGTTGCCGACAGGAATAATGCGCCGGTCAACAAGCCTTTTTTCTCTGGTATGTACTCTCTAAGTTTCGATATAATCTGCATTTCATAATCCTTTCTTAAAAGTGAACGTCGTTCATTTTAAGGCGAAAAAAATTATTCGACGCGCATAATTTTTTTCCATCCCGCTGTTATGTATTCGATGTATTCAGATATGAAACATTCCAGTTCACTTCTTTTCAGATCGTGCATGACTAATTCTCCCATAACGCTGACCCACCAGGAGCTTACTGCGTGAACGAAAAAATACGATATATCAATGTTGATATCCGGGTTCCTTTCTTTCAGCAGCCGTAAGAACTCCAGGCTTGTTTCCGTATTCTTTTCAATATATTGCTCTTTGAAATTTTCGAGCGAAGATCCATGTGCTTTAAAAAACAATATCCGCATTTCTTCTCTGAATTCCAACAGAACTTTGAGAAATTCATTGTTTTTTTTGGTAATATATTCCTGTGATTCAAATATGGCTATATTGAGGTTCGCGTTGCTATTGTGATCCTCTGTGAGTTTTAGCAGGGTTGTTATTGCCGGTTCCAATACATGGTTGAAGAGTTCATCTTTGTTCTTGAAATAATTATAGATATTACCAAGTCCCACGCCGGCCTTCCGGGCAATGGTACGCATGTTGGTATCTTTATAACCTTTTTCAAAAAACTCCTCGCGTGCCACGGCGAGTACGTTTTGGTGTATGGTATCTTTTTTGGTTTGCATAAATGAACACTGTTCTTTTTTGGTGGAATAGACAGCTGCTACTGCGTTGTCAACAAAAAATAAAAATTAATCCGTCGGCTTTGAAAAAAGCTTTTCGACCGGGCATCGTTTGTCGCTAGGCGATGGTTGCGAAAAATTTCTAGAAACAGGCTTGATATCCTTATCATTTTTTTCGGATGCCCCGTACTTGATATTTGGGCAGCACAGGTCTGTTTCAGCCTTCTGTCGTGGTCGGTCACCAACAGGGGAACTGGCGGAAAAGCTCTCGTGATTACCCCGTAAGGCATAGGGCATGTATACATCCTCAGTGAAGTCCGTCGCTTCAATAATGACTCAAAAGGGATAAGGAGTCTGACTACCCCCCTTGACTGCGGCCTACGCCACAAACCGCGAGACTTATCACCCCTACACGCGAAAACCGGTAGAGCTGCCTGAACCAGAGGCCGCAACCGTTGGGGAGGGAAGAAAAAACGCATAATCGGGGAATCAGGAGTCAAGAAATCAAGAGCCGGAGCTTGCTCCGGCCACGGTTCCGGGGTAGTGTATGGGTTGAAATCCGTATTGTTTCCGGCGGTAATATGACACAGACGAAAACAACGGCGCAGCGGATAGCCGCCTATTTTTCCAGCATCGCGTTCAGGCAGATGCTTGGCGTGGTGGTGGCCGTGCTGCGCCCAAAGTTACTCTCCCCGGAGCATTACGGGTTGTATAGTCTGCTCAAGGTAATTCCCGGCTATGGTGCTTTCGTCCCGTTGGGCGCCCGGCAGGCCGCGCGATTTTCCATACCGAGGTTTCAAGCCGAGAAGCGGGAAGATCGTGTGCTCGCCATGGAGAGTGCTCTTTATTTCGGTACCTTCTGGGCCAATCTGCTTTTCATTGTCATATTCTTCTGCGTGGCCCTGCCCGAAGCAGTTACAACAGTGCACCGCGTGGGGGTGGCCGCTTTCGGCCTGTTCATTTTGATCAACTGGTACTTCGACTACCAGATAACGCTGCTCAAGGCGCACCAGCGGTTTGATCTGGTGAGCCGGGCCAATTATATTGCGGCGCTTATGGCCTGCGGCTCGTTGCCTCTCCTTTATTTTTTCGGGATATACGGCCTGATTGCAGCCATGGTGTTAAACGTAGCCGTTGTTTCGGCCATGCTCCGTGCCCTGTATCCCTTGCCGGCTTTGCCGCGATTCGACTGGCGAGAATATGTGCGCATGATGCGCGAGGGATTTCCTGTCATGTGCATCGGGCTGGGCATTTTGGCCATCCGCACCACGGACCGGTTTGTGATTTCCGGCATGCTCGGCACAGAGCAGCTTGGCTTTTATGCCATTGCGGTTATGGCCTTCAATTTTCTCATGAATCTACCCACCGTAAGTCGGGAAATCATGGAACCCATGCTTATGCAGTCTCTTGCCCAGCAGGGGGAGCGGGAGAATTTAGACCGTTTTTTGTTCGTGCCGCTGCTGCATACCCTGTATCTGCTGCCTGTTCTGGTGGGCGGGGCTTTTTTTGCCGCACCGCTTTTTTTGCCTCTACTCCTGCCGCGGTACGCTGCTGGCGTTCCGGCTACTCAGATATTGGTGGTAGGCAGTTTCTTTTTAGGCCTGTGCTATGTGCTGCGCGGTATTTTGGTGGCGAGAGGATGGCAGTATCAGGCTCTTCTTGTGGCCGGAGCTGTTTTTGCCGTGAATTTGGCAGGGAGCATCGGGCTGGTGCGTGTGGGCTGGGGAATTGAGGGCGTTGGACTGGCCTCGGCCATTTCTTTTGCCCTGCTGTTTGTGGGCTTGCTGACCCTGATCCGTGTGCGCGTGGGAACCGGCTATGACCAGTGGCCGCGGGTGTTGCGGGCCGTGCTATGCCCCAGCTTCGTCATGATTGTTTATCTGGTCGGGTTTCGAGCCATTGCTGGGCGGGCATGGCAGACATGGGGCATGAATATTGGCGGCGGATTGGTGTATCTGGCGGTCATGACCATTGTCATCAGGCGCGGAATACGCACGCATCCGGAGCTTGCCGGGTTGACTGTTCGAACGCTTTTGGGCGGCAGGAAGGAGGCATGATGCGACAGGAGTTATGGTTTGATCTGCACAGCCTGTTGCGTGTCCGGTGCGTTGACCTGCCCCGACATTTGGTTGCGCGGTTGAATGCGGATTATGGCTGGTTCAAAGTCTCCGATGTGGATTCGCGTGAGGAGCTACCGGAGCTGGTAGTGCGTTCTTTGGAAAACGCCCCTCTGCCACCGGGACTGTTTCGGCGCATCAAGACTGCTGCGGGCTGCTGGTATGCGGACGAGGCGGGCGGATGCGTACACGCGGTGTTGACCCGCTTGGGAGTGACCAGTGCAGTGGCGACTTTGGACGGGCCGCCGGTTTTGTATTGTTCCGCCCGTCCGGCACACGCCGGAAATGTGATGAATGCACTGCTCGCCCTTGTGGAACACGTTCTGGTTCGGCGTGGAACTATGCTCTGCAAAGGGGCCGTTTTGGTGCGAGGGGAGCAGGCCATGGTGCTGGCCGGGCTTTCGGGCGCGGGCAAAACCAGTGTCATGCTTCGCATGTTGCACGATGGCTGGGATTATTTGAGCGACAACACGTTTATCCTGCATGCGGGGCGGGCTTTGGCTTTTCGGCGTCATATAGTGGTGCACCACTATCATTTGGAACGGTTTTCAGAATATTTTGTCTTGAACCGAAAGCGCAGGCTGGCTGCATGGCGGCGTGGCCTGGCGCGGGTAGTGCCGGTGTTGCCCTCAATGTTGCAGGTCAGTGGGAAGGTGCGGAATCTGTGCGATCCTTATGTGCGGCTGGACCTGAAAGAAGTTGCCCCGGAACGGCTTTTTGTGCCGGACGCACCCATTGCCCGATGGGTGTTACTGCTGGCCGGGGCGCAGTATGCGTGCAATGCGGTGGAGGATGGTGCGCGTGCCGTTAAGGCTGTGCACGACATGGCTCATGCCGATTACGTGGCGCTCCGCCAGTTGCACGCGGTATACGGTTCGGGGGGAGCAGGAGTGGAGCCTGTTTTGGCGCAATGTCTGGAAGGTGGGGGGATACCATTGATGCGCGTCTGTTTGCCGGACATTGATTCCGGGTATGCCGCGTTTTGTCACGATGTGTTGTCGGGATTTTAAGGTTTCTCAAAAGGAGCATCCATGTTGACCTCAACCATCATTATACCGACCTACAACAGGCCTGAAGAATTGCACGATTGCATGGTCTCCCTGCTGGCCCAGACCCGTCTGCCGGAAGAAATTATTGTGGTGGACGACGGCGACTTGCCCGGGTTTCCGCTGGAAGCCGAGTGCAAGGCCGCAGCTATTCACTGCGTATACACGCAAAAGGAAGAACCGGGACTGACCGAATCTCGTAATATGGGCGTTTCGTTGGCCACGCAGGAGATCATTTTCTTTTTGGACGATGACGTTGTGTTGGAGCCGGAATACGTGGCCGAGATTCTCAAGGTCTATGAACTTGACGAAACCGGGCGCGTTGGCGGCGTGGGCGGGGGCATAACCAATAAAAAGCCGCTGGGCGTACTTCAAAAAATTCGGCGCGTGGTCAATATTCCTTTTCTGGTTTCCGGCTGGCGCGAGGGGCGTGTGTTGCCCTCAGGCTTTTGTACGGACTTCGGAACCACGCCCTTTCCCCTGTCCGGCGTGACAGAAGTAGAGTTCTTGGACGGCGGAGCCTGCTCCTACCGTCGTGAAGTTTTTGAGGATTTAAGCTTTACGGACCGTTATCGCAAATACGGATTAGGTGAAGACAAGGACTTTTCCTATCGCGTTTCCCGGCGATATACGCTCATGCTCTCCCAGCTGGCCCGGTTGGATCACCTGGAGTCGACTGTGATGCGTCCGGATCTGCGAACCTGGGGTCGCAAGTTCATCATGGGCCGATATCTTTTTTTCCGGGAATACAGATACAAAGGGTGGTGGAGTTCGATATTTTTCAGCTGGGCTGTGTTCGGATACGCCTTGGACCGCATAATTATCGCGCTCCTGAAGCGCAGTGGCCCCGAATGGGACCGGGTGCGCGGGATCGGGGATGCGGTTCGCCTGATTCTCAAAGGAGGTGTTTCGCTCCATGACTAAGAAATACAGCTTGCTGATTTCGCTGGCCGTTTTGTGTTTCGCTGCGGCAAGTCTGGCCGGACAGCGACCCTACAACAATGTTAGTCCGTGGAATTTGCGCATAGGTCCGAATCCGGCGTACGACAGGCATAGCGATGTTTTTGTGCAGTCCATGACCGGCCTGTTCGGATCCAATGTCGCGAAATACACCATGCCGGTGTATGAGGTGGACACGAAAATCCCGCATGTACCGGTCTATTTTTCCGGCAGGTATACCGAAGTGGACCGTGAAAACCGTCGGGCCACGGTGATCAAGGAAGCCAAAGTGTTCATCCCGGTGCCTGCCCATGCCGTGCCTGCGGCGGGTAGGGATGGTCAGCTTATCATCTGGAATCCGAAAACCGGCGATGAATGGGGGCTGTGGCGGGTCGAGTCTGTGGCAAATGCGTTTCTGGCCGTGAACGGGTATCATTACAATACGAATTGGTCGGGAGTGCCGCCCTTTGGTTTTTTTAACCGGGGTGCCGGAGTTCCTTATCTGGCCGGGTTGGTGCGGCCGTGGGAAATCGCGCAGGGGCGCATTGACCACGCCATTGCATTCGGGGTGAATTATCCGAACAAAATGTTTGTGTATCCGGCCACGAAGAGTGACGGGCGGGATTTGTCCGCTGACGTTTTTGGTGACGGGCAGCAGTCACTTATGGTTCAGCTTCCTTCCGGGGCGCGGCTACAGCTCGACCCGGGCTTGGCAGAGGATGATTTCGATCGGTGGGGACTGACTCCTGCGGCGCGTGTGATTGCCCGAGCCTTACAGGAGTATGGCATGATTTTGGTAGACAGCAGCGGACATCCCAAGATTTATGCGGAATACGAGGGCACGGCACAGTGGAACGGTGTGGTGCGCGAAGGTCTGTTGTATAAGATTCCCTACACCGCGTTTCGGGTGCTGGATCTTGGCGCACCGGAACGGCCTGCCGCCCCGAATGGCTTGACCGTGGAAAAGGGATCGGACGGCGTGCGACTTTCGTGGCAGCCCGTACCCTCGGCCACGCGGTATAGGGTCTATCGTCGACAGCCGGAAAAAGCATGGGTTCTTGTTGCTTCGTGGGTCTCGGAAACCGAGTGGCAGGATAAAGTTCAGGCGGCGGGCACGCTCTACACCGTGGTGGCGGCCAGCCACAATGGCGTGAGTAAGAGTGCTTCGGCGGTCGGGGTGGAATAAAGACAGCAGACAGCTATTGCTTTCGTGCATGATTGCCGGGCATGGCCCATTCGCCTCATTCGATTTGTCTGATGCTGGACTCTCCGGATTATTCCGCTCCCCCGCGAAAATGCCGACAGAGGCGTTGCTACCCTGTTTTCATGGTTGCGGGCAATATTTTTTACACGGCCCACGCCGGTGTCGTTTCCCGGAAGTATCAAATCATGCGATCCGCCAGCTTGGCGGCATTGATGCGCAGATCAAAGTCGCGCAGGACTTTGGTGCGTCCGGCTTCGCCCATGCGGCGGGCCAGTTCCGGATCGCGTATGAGCGTTTCAAGGTGCGCTGCCAGTTCCATCCGGTTTCCCGCGTCTGCCAATAATCCCGTCTCATTTTCCATAACCAGTTCAGGTATGCCGGAGAGGCGCGTGGAGACCACTGGCAGGCCGGTGACCATGGCTTCCATCAGAGCCACGGGAATGCCGTCCATGTCACCCCGCTTGCCCCGCACCGAGGCAAGCACGGCTATGTCTGCATCGCGGGTTAGCCGGGCCACGTCTTTTCTGGGTAAGGGACCGGTCAGGTGTATATGATCCTCAAGGCCGAGGTGGGCAATCTGCCTTTCCACCGTCCCCTGTAACGGGCCGTCACCCACCAGCGTACATTCGAATTCCAGACCTTGGTCGCGGAGCAAGGCGCAGGCTTCCAGTAGGAAGGTGTGACCTTTCATGTCCTTGAACGAGCCGACGCAGAGCAGGCGGCAGGGACCGGGTGTGCGTGTCTTCGGGCGTTGACGAAAGACCGAAGGATCAACTCCGCAGTGGATGATGCAGAGTTTTTCTTCGTCCAGAGTTGTGCCCAGCTTTTCGCGTAGAAAGCGGCGGTTGAATTCCGAGATGAGTACGGTAAAGGCGGATTTTTGAATCTTCGTCGCCAGAAAATGCTGATCCATGAAGATGTCGTGAGCATGAGCCGTAAAGCTGTAGGGAATATCGCAAAGCGTGTGGCAGATCAGTGCCGTGGTGGTCGGATGGGTGGCAAAATGGGCGTGTACATGGGTCACGCCTTTGGCTTGCATATCCAACGCAAAATGGACCGAGAGCGGGAAGACGGCAAGGCTTTTAACGCAGATTTTTGGGGCTGTTGCCGTTTCACGAACGACACGGACCAACGAATCGAGCCAGCGCAGGGGCATGGTGCCGAGGGCGCGGATGTTGCTCATGAACACGGCGACCGAAACAAGCGAGGTGTAGTGCGCCCGTTTGCATAAATCAATGGCTTCGGGATGGGCCACATGCTGGTGTTCGCGCAGCAGGGGATAGATTTCCACGGGCAGGCCGCGTTTCTGCATTTCCAAAATTTCATAGAGCACAAAGGTTTCCGTTATCTTGGGAAATCGGGACATGACATAGGCCAGCCGGGGCAGTTTTGTCTGCAAGGTGTCGTGTTTGATTTTGTCGTGCTTGACGGGATCCCACCGGGCAACCTTCTTGCCCTGCGCAAGGTCTGCGAGAGCGAGCAGGGTGCCCCAGTTGCCGAGAACAAAATAGAGTGCCATCTCAGACGCTTTGGCAATTTTTTCTGGGCCGCGATGTTGCAGGAACGGTGCTGCCGCAGCAAGGGCGTAGCAGAAAAGCTGAATCCAGAGGAAAATAAAGAAAAAGCCAAGATCAGCGAGTATCCATGAAGAGATAAACAGCCCGATCAGGCTTAGTGGCAGCATGCGGCGCAGGATTTTGTTCACACCCAGTGCAAGGCTGAAGAAGCCGAATCGAAGCGGGTTCAGGAGTCCGGCATGGGCAAGGATGCCGCGCAGGCTGCCTGTGACGATGCGATGCCTGCGTTCTATTTCGTGGCGCGGTGTGCGTGAAGGTTGTCGGACTTCTGCGGTTGCCGTGGGCTCAAACACGAATCTATACCCCTGTCGAACGATGGAAAGCGCGGCATAGAGGTCGTCGGTGACGCCTTCGGCCAGGGGGGCGAGCAGGGAAGTCCGCATGGCGAATATTTTGCCGTCATTGGAGGTCATGGACCCGGTGCGGCTTTCCATTTGCTTGATGATCCCATCGAGCCGAAAGTATATTTGCTGGGCCGATCCGAGCACGGCTTCGTTTTGTGGGCGGCGCCTGCCGCAGACCCCGCCGACTGTGGGGTCCGCCAATGGCATGACTAATCGGCGAAGGGCGTCCGTGGCGAGCATTGCGTCCGCATCCGTAAAAAAAACGGCTTCGGTGGCGATGTGAGGCAGGGCCGTGTTCAGGGCATTGTTTTTACCCTCGTGCTTTTTTATTTCCAATATGCGCACTCGTGGTGAATAGTCGCGCAGAATGTCCATGGTCTCGTCCGTGGAGCCGTCCGAGATGAAAATAATTTCAAGAGATTGTTGCGGATAGTCCAGATCCAGCGTGTTTTCGATTTTTTTTCTCAACAGGGGGGCTGCGTTGCGCACGGCCACCACCACAGTGACCGACGGGAGCGGCGTGTGCGGGGCCGGCTTAATGGGGTTTTTCGGTAAAAGTGCCAGCCATATGGGATAGATCACGAAAAAGATCAGAGGAACACTCGCGGACAGCAGAAAAAGCAGGATGGCAAGTGCTTCCATGTCAAAGCTCCTTCGGCAGGGGGCATGTCTTGCCTTCTTTTTCCGTTTCGTTATCGGGGGGCGAAGTCGGGGGCTGTGATTCTGGCGAATCTCCGGGAGAATTTGCGGAAAGATTGAACGCTACCTGTGACAGGCCGAGGGAAAGCAACAGATACTTTTGGAAAAGATCACTGAAGAGCATCAAGAAAAGCAATAGCGCAATGTAGGACATGCGATAGGTGCCGACCAGCAAGGCCATTTCCCTGTCCTCGCGTGCTTCGAACCGGCGTTTGGCGCGGGTATAGTTGGCAAGCCCGGTGGCAAGTACGCCAAGGAAAACAAAGAGGCTGGGCAGTCCTCCGCCGACCAGCACTTCTGCATAGGTGTTGTGGGCCGGGCGTTTTCTGTTTTTCCCGGCCCGCACGAATTTGTCTGCGTACGGGCTTTGGGCATAGAGTTCCTTAAAGGTGCCTGGCCCGGAGCCAAGCACCGGGTGTTTGAGAAATGCATCACCCGCAACCCGAAGATAGGATCCTCGGCGCTTGAGTGAGAGGTCGCGTTTGTCGGTCTTGACGAGGCTGATTTGCCGTTCCCAGTACGAAGGCGGGATAACGGCCAGAGATACGGTTGCGATCAGCCCCATGAGAGCGAGTATCAGTCCTATGTGGCGGGGCGAAAGCATGTGGATATGTGTACCCAGTATAAAAATCGAGAGCAGGGTGAGCAGGATTAACCCCCCGCGAGAATAGGTGGTAACAAGCCCCATGAGGTTGACGAATAACAACAGCAGGGCAAAGAGGCGGCCCCGGTTGGATGTGGCTCGCAGAAAGCGGTATGCCAGAAACGGGGTGACAAAAAGAATCATGAGCGACAGGGAATTGGGGTCCGTGGTTACGCCCAGTCCGCGCTTGAACGTGCCGTCCACTTTTTCCGCAAAGAGGGAAATGTTGAAAAAGAATCCCAATGAGGCAAAGAGGGAACCCAGAGATATGCTGGCAACGATGATGTTGGGCAGGATGGTTCGGAATCCCCTGCGTGAGACCAGCATCATGCCCAGCGCGATGAAAATGTAGGCAACGGCTTGAAGTGCGACGGTTTTGAGCGCGACTGCCGGATAATCGGAATACAGGGCCGAAACCAGAGAGAGCGCCAAATACACGGCCAGCCACGGCCAGAGGGAAGAGCGCAGGTGCAGGGAGTGCGATTTGTCTGCCACCTGCCGCAAGAATATCACTACAAGGATCCCGGCGGCCAAAAGCCAGTGCAGCCGTACGAATTCCAATGGTCCGCCAAGGTTGCGGTAAGCCGCGAACGGCAGGAGAAAGGCAATGATGTAATATCCCCATTCGGGCTTTTGGCCCAGCAGCAGGAAAAAGACGAGGATAAGGCCTGGCAAAAAGGCCATCCATGCGTAGGGCGTGAGCAGGAGCGCCAGTGAGACGGCTATGGTGATCGCAGCGGCCATGCCGAAGAAGAACGGGGGAAGAGACAGCCTTGAGGAGGGCATGGAGTACCTGCCTTGCGGTTATGCAATACTTTTGTCCAGAAAATATTTGTCCATGAGGTATTGTTGAAACGGGTTTTCTACAAAATATTCAATTATATAGTCATGTTTTTGTTCGGGGTCGGGGCTGTCTACCCGGCGGAAGATGCGGCCTGTGCAATGTGCCCGTTTTCTGCTGACTCCCTTGCGTCGGGAGAGTATGCGTTGCAAACGGAATTTATGGATCGTGTCGCGTTCCAGTATTGCATGGGAGCGGAACCGGAAATGGGTGTCCGTACAATCTTTCAAGTTCCCTACGTGTTCGTAATCCTGTCCGTTTCCGGATATCCCGTTTTCATCATCCGCCGGGGCCACAAAAACAACGGCGTTCTTGATTCTGATGCGGTGGTGCCCCCGTTCATCCGCAGGGCGGCCATGGCGCAGGCGAAGCAGCAATCTGGTCGAGAGCAGGCTCCAGCTTTTGGATGCAAGGCTCCGAAGAAGCGTTAGCCCGGTGTAGACGATGATGGCCATATCCCAGAGGATATTGCGTTGGGTCGTTGCCAGCCGTGCGTCGATCAGGGACCGGATGCGCTTGGGCGTGCCGTGCGGGGTAAAGAGTTGGGAAAAACCGACCAGACCGGGCCGCACCAGAAAGCGGATGTCGTAGCCGGGCAGGTCACTGCAGACGTTTTCGTATAGCTCCGGGCGGACTGGACGCGGCCCGACCAGCGCCATTTCGCCTTTGACCACGTTGTAGAATTGGGGCAATTCGTCCAGCCGTGTGTCGCGCATGAGTTTGAGAAAAGGCTGGATTTCCTGCTTCTTTTCGGAAAGCATTTTTGCTCCGATTTTTTTCTGTATGCCCGTATCCAGCGTGCGGAATTTATACATGTAAAAAGGAACCCTGTTTTGTCCGAGGCGGGTACCCATGTAAAAGACCGGGCCGGGATTGATAATTTTGACGGCAAGGGCCAGTACCAGAATGGCGGGCAGCGTCAGCACAAGCAGTAGCGCCCCGGCCACCCGGTTAAACACGGTGTTCCACAAGGAGGCCCAGAGCGAAGGTTCGGTGTAGTCGTGGCGAAAGTCTCCTGGGTCCGGCATGGGACGGGTCAGGCAGTCGGAATCATCGCTGACCGATGTGGTGACTTTTTCCACGAAACGCATTTTACTCCTTCCAGGCCGGAATGGAGAACAGGGTTTGCATGCCAGCATAGCGCTTCGCGTCTTCCGGCTTTTTAAAAGTGTGGTCGAAGTATTCCCGCAAAAAGCCGAGGCTGCATCCGGTGATGAATCCGGCCAGGAGAGCCAGCGGCATCAGGGTTCGCCTGTTCGGAAAAACGGGCAAACCCGTGGAATAGGGTTGGCTCAGGACCGAGACCATGAACAGGGTGTTGGCATCTTTGCTGCCGCTGATGCGCGACTCTTCCAAACGCTTGGTAAAGGTGGCGTAAGAATGTTTGAGCAGGGCCATTTCGTGAGTGATGCCCTGTTGCTCGATGAGTTGTCCGTGCAGCGCCACATTGCGCTTGGCAATGTTCTGCAACCGTTGCCGGATCAGTTCCAGCCGTTCCGTATCAATGGCCAGTAGGGTGCTTTCGTTTTCCATAAAGGCCTGCACTTCGGTCTGCAATTTGCCAAAGAGGCTGGCAATTTGTTCGCGGATGGCGACGACGGCTTCATGCTTTGGCGTATAGAGCCGCAGGAGACTGCCTTCTTCTATGACCAGGGCCTGCAGCTTCTCGCTGATTTGGTTGATGGTTAAGTTGTTGACAAAGGAGAAGAATTTGATGTCCTCAGAAGCCAACGACTGGCGGAGGTGGGAGATGAGTTTTTCCCGCTCCACCACGCTGGTTTCCAGTTCGTTGAGTTGAACTTCCAGCGTGCGCTTGCGGGTCAGGTTGTGTTCAATTTCCAGTGAGGGATTTGGTGCGCCGGTTTCGGCCACCAGATCACGCAGTTCGTTTTCTTTTTTTTTCAGATCACCGCTGAAGCGCTGCACCTGCTTGTCGAAGAAATCCTCTACTTCCGAGGGGCTGTATATATTTCCCCTGTGGGTGATGTAGCTGGTGACCAGATGGCGCAAGATTGTGGTCACCTTTTTCGGGTCCGGCCCGGAGATCGAAACCTCGATAATGTTGGATTTGGGAATGATGTCCGTATCCAGTCCCTTTTGCAGTTTCATCACCGCCTCGCCCAACTTGTCCGGCTGCAGCGTTGATGTGTCGTAAACCACTCCCTGCTCGGCCATGGAGGTAATGGCTGCGGATAGCACGTCCGGCGAGATCATGATTTGCAATTCCGAGGCCAGATCTTCGGTGTCCAGTTCAAACATGCGTATCTGTGTGTCTTCCAGCGCTTCCGGGCTTTTTTCCAGCTTTTTGGCTTTAACCAGCACCTCGCTGGTTGCAGAATACACAGGGGGCCAGAATAGGGAGACAAGCGCGGCAAAGAGCACGAATATCGACGTGGTAGCCAGAATTGTTCGTTTTTTGGCAAAGAATATGGTGATGATTTCCCGCAGGTGATCTTCTGTTCGTATCATGTAAATAGCCTCGCTAGTTTCCGGGAAATTGGAGGGTATCGCTGCTGAAGGTGATGCCCCATCCCCGAAAGAGGATGATGTCCGCTATGGCCTTCATGACGCGGGCCGCTTCGAAGTACTTGGATTCCGGCACGTAGACGATGTCGTCCGGACGCAGGAAAAAGAGCTGGCTGCCCTGCGCGGTTTGGAGCGGATCTTCGAGATTCACGCGGGTGGTAATAAATTCCTTGCCGTTTCTGCGGAAGACCAGCACCGTGTTTAATCCGGCCTCGCTCTTGGCGCCGCCAGCCAGCGCCAGTGCCTGAAGAACCGTAATGGGCCTGTTTATTTTGTGCGCTCCGGATTCTTCCACCATGCCCAGAACGTAGACCACTGCCCCGGCGTGTTCCTCCAAAAAGAGGTCCACGTGCAGTCCGGTCAGATAGCCTTCGTAAAAGTCGCCCAATTCCTCGCGTACTTCCGGGATGGTTTTGTGTGCCACAAGCAGATCCCCGGCCAGCGGGAAGGTGGCGTATCCGTCGGGCCGCACCGTGACCAGACGACTCAAACCACGTGAGGCCGTGTGCAGGTCCTTTTTCAGTTCTTTGATTCGCTCCCGGAACTCGTCCACGGTTACGTATACCTGCGGATTGCGGAAATAGCTGGCATAACGTTGTTCCAATTCATCTTTGAGTTGCTGTGGAGTTTTGCCCACCACGTTCACATCACCCACATAGCCCAGCGAGATGTTGCCGTCGGGGCGAACCCGTTGGGTTTCGTTCAGTTCGGGGAAGTTCACAAATTTGACGGTCAGGGTGTCGTTGGGTGTGACAGTGTAGTCTTCCACGGCCTGGAGAGTTTGAATCTGGAAAAGGACGTCCAGTTGGTCACCGGGAACGAGTCGGTATTCGGGGAAGAGGTTGTTTTCCGGTGGATAGATGCCTTGTTCTGCTGCAAAGGTGGTTTGCCCTACGGTGGTTTCTTCCCCCGGCGCGAGCTTTGTCCGGGGCGTGCACGACCAGCATAGGGCCGAGATCAGCAGCAGGCCGGTGAGTATGCGTGTGTATCGGGTCATATCGTTGTCCTATACCTTCCCATAGAGGAAGCGCGGGATGTAGTAGTACCGTTTGTTCAAAACCATGCCGAAGACCGATCCCCCCACACGCTCGATTTTTTCCTTGTTCATCTGCACCACTTCCCATTTGGTTCGTTCCGATTCTGCGGCAATAATCACCCCGTCGAATCGGGCCGCGATGAGCGCGGCGTTGGGCGTGGACCACAGGGTCGGGCCGTCGTAGATAACATACTTGTGGGTACAGCACAGGACTTCAAGAACGGAGGAGACCTTTTCCGGGTGGATGTTTTTGGTCGAATCCTCGGAGCCGAAAGGCATGATGAAAAGATTATTGTAGACCGTGGGCTTGATGACCTCGTCGACCGTGATCTTGCCGGGCATAACATCCATGAAGCCCGGGCTTCGCTTCATGCCGAAGAGCTTGTGCAGGGTCGGTTCCGGCGTGCTGCCGTCGATTAGCAGGACTGGTGCATCCATCTGGGTACTGATGGCGTGGGCCATGGAGAGCGCTGCAATTGTCTTGCCTTCACCCCGCGCACTGCTCGAAAAGTAAACTGTGCGCGCGTTTTTGTTGACCGCCATAAGGTTTTCTTCGGCCAGGGCGGCGTGGTTGATGTTTTCCTGCAGCCGTTTTTCCAGCTTCGGGTGCAGCTTCCATGGTCCGGTGGCCGATTCTTTCTGGTAGTAGTCCTGTTTGCTAAGAACTTTTGTCTTGTCGGGCCGCAGTTGCAGGAGCAGGACTGCAAGCGCGAGCAGGGCAACGATGCCGAGCAGTATGTCCGTGACCATTTTAATGGGCATGCCGAGCATCGTGGCAGGATCTTTTGCATTCGGCGTATCTCCTGACGCATCTGCTGCGGCAACAGGTTGCGCTGCTTTGTTTTCCGGTTTTTCGGATTTGATCCTCTGGCGTATTGCATTTGGAGCGTTTTGGTGAGCCTGTGTTTTGGGTTGGGCTTCTGTCCCGGTTTCCATATTTACAGGGGTGGGGTTGGGCGTGATTTCCGTTGGTTGGGGCAGCGCGTCTGTTCCTACGGCCACAGTTTTTTTAATGGCGTCCTTTTCTGCAGGCCGGGGAAGCAGAATACGGTCTTCCAGCAGGCGCGTAGCAATAATCAGGGCGTCCGGGTAAGCGTGCCGGATTTCCGGCAGCACCGCTGCGGTCTGTTTTTGGGTCGCATAGGTTCCGATGCGGATGGAGTAATATTTGCCAACCTTTTCCATCCGGGCCTCACTGCCATAGTTTGGCAGGGCGAGTTTGAGTTGTTCGTATGCAAGGGCGGCTTTTGCCTCCATGACGTTCGTGCTGATCTGTACCGAATAAATGAGTGGATTCTTTTGCTCGGCAGCGTGGACTGCCTTTGGAGCAATGGTCCAGAAAAGGACAAGAGTAAACGACAATGTGATGTGGAAGAGTGTCTGTTTCATAGTGCATTTACCGGATGCTGTGCGGAGTGCTAGGCTCCGTATTCCGTTGAGGGTTGCATTTTCAGAGTGTCCGTAAAAAAAAAGAAAACTCTATACCTGCATAGCACAGTGCATTTTCTTGAGAAAGGAATTTTCTTTTGAAGCTGGTTATTTTTTTTATGATAATTATGCCTGTTAGCTGTTCGGCGGTGTCTGTTTCTTTGAACAATATTTCTTGCCGGAGCTTTGGTTCATTGCGAATGGAGCCGCAAAGGAATTCTTCAGGCATCAGATGAGTATGAAGCTGCCTGTCCAAGTTCATAAGGAGGAAAGCTTCACTCGATCTCGAAGAATGAGTGGAATCTTATTACACATAGGAACATGCATTTCAGAGTGCTGCCCGGTATGATTTGTTCTAGCCCATGCCATTCCCCGGTTGAACCGCGAGATCAAGAGTGGTTTCTCTCTGGAGAGGGTATTATTTCCGGATGTCGAGAATAAGGAAAACAGCTGGCTCAAGGTCTGAGAAGAGATGATGGGGTCGCTGGGACTTGTTGCCCGACAACCCTGTGCGAGCGGCCTTGGGAGGCAACATCCCTTACGGTCAGCCATAGTTTGTAGTCGCGCCCGCTACCGGAACCATGTTCTTCCTTGATCCATCGGAAGGTTGTCACTGTCGGAAAGTCATTTTTTGATTATGAAAAAACGCTCCTGGTTGGTCCATTTTTCGAACCAACCAGGAGCGTTTCCAGTTAACAACTTTATTACTCTCCCACAGAAGATGTAGGGTGACAATAAAGTTGTTTACTCAGCCCTCTGCAAATTCTTGTTTTTCCATGCTTCAAAAAAGAGCTATTACAATAAAGTTGTTAACTAGAGAAATTTATAAAGATTGATAGATATCCTTCTTGTTTGTTTTTTAAAAAGCAGAAGTCAGCCAATCTCGGAAAATTGGATCTACAACGAACCAAAGCCCCTTTTTGTCTTGTTCTATGTAGTCTTGCTCACTGAGATATTTACGAGCGGCCTGGACCCCGCCAAGGGTTAATCCATGCCCTTGAAGAAAAGCTGTCGATGCGACCCTCGCCTGTCCTTCTTCTGCAATAGCACGAAGCAACTTAAGCTGACCGCTGCTCAAGTTTTGAATAAGAGCGAGATAGCCATAGCGTTCATTGCTAACAAGAATTTTGTATGCCTGGTCCACAAGTTCAGACGAGCATTCATCTTCACATAATTCAAACAGACGGTAGGACATTGCTTGGAGGTAGTATGGATAACCGTGGGCTCCCTCTACTATCTTGGCTGCGACTTCAGGGGGGCAAAGCTTTCCGCCTAGAGCAAATTGGTTCATAACGAACTCAGTACTTTCTCCTTCAGGAAGAGGCTCAAGCTCCATCATAACCGCACTTTGGTAAAATGGCCTGCCTTTGTTGTTAAAAATATCCAACAACACCCGGCGGCGACTTCCCAGGAAAAAATATGAGCATCTATGCCGTTGAATGTGTTCACGGAGAAGAGCTTCAACCCGAGGTTCTTTAATGTCTATGATGTCTTGAAATTCATCCAAGGCTATGCATACTTGGAAATTCTCTTTTCTTAAAACATTACCAATTTCATCCAAGATAGTCTCAAGCGATTCGAGAGGGGATAGCTGGCGCTTTGCCAGTTGAATATTCACGGATGGCATACCCGTAGCAGGATCAAAAGAGAGACTGGCCTGAATAGAAGGGAAATGCCTAAGCCATCGTTGCCCTTTCTCCAAAAGTGACTCGTGTTCATGCAAGCCCGTTATGACGGCTTTGGCCAAGCGTTGAACCATATCCTCAACAGATACAAGGCGCATAAATTGGGCATAAATTACACAAATACCTTCACTTTGAAGCTGATGCTGGACTCGACGCACAATCGAAGTCTTGCCATAGCGCCGGGGAGCAAAGAGGACCACATTCATTCCATTACGGGCATGATTGGTCAATTCTTTCAATTCCGCAACGCGATTGCAGAAGGGCTGATCCGGCTCCAATGTGTCTGTATGGAAAGGATTTTTCATGCTGCTCAATTTAAATTATTGAAAAGCAATAGTCAAGATGATCGTGTTTTAATATGGGTAAGTAATGAAATGTATGGCGATGTGGGGAATGGGCCAGACTCGAAATAGCGGCCTATAATGCACTATTTTGTCGGAAAGTTCTTTTTTGATTATGAAAAAACGCTCCTGGTTGGTCCATTTTTTCGAACCAACCAGGAGCGTTTCCAGTTAACAACTTTACTGTCATCCCACAGAAGATTTGTGGGCGAGTAATAAAGTTGTTTATTGGGGTAGCCATTATCCTTCATGTTTCGTTACTAACTGAAACGGTGGATTAATAAAGTTTTTAACTCGTGAGGCTGTGGAAGCGATTTGTCTACGGCTTTTTGAGTAATAAAGTTTTTAACCAACTGCCCGTCAACATGATTGGAGGCTAAGGACTGCTATTCAAACAAGCTAAGGATACCATCAGCGTGCTGTATAAAGTCGTCCTTGCTGCATTTTAGATATTTAGCTCCAGTATTTCAGAGATCAGGTTGTTTTTATAGCTCCTGACCACCCTATGAGCGAACAGTCCGCTTCTTGAATCAGGGACAGACGCAAGGGCAAAAAGACCTCTAACAGGGACTGGGAGTCGCCGACCGACGCAGATGCCAAGGTTGCCCGAATGAAAGATGGTCGCACTCACTTGGCCTACAAGCCGGAGCACGCCGTGGATCTGGATACCGGTGCAGTCGTCGGAGTGGATGTGCATCCGGCAGACCTGGGCGACACAAAGACGTTGGGTGAGACGCTCAAAACCACCAAAACAAACCTTGAAAAGATCGGTAAAGCCCCGACCTGCAACACCCCGTCAGAGCTTATTGCCGACAAGGGATATCATTCTCGGGCCGTATTGAAGGGGCTGGACGGCGGCCCCTGGAAAACCAGAATAGCCGAGCCGAAACGAAAAGGACTGAACTGGTGGAATGGCGACCATGAAGCCCGGCGAGCGGTGTATAACAATCGGATACGACTTGGTTCCGGCAAGGCCGTCGCATCAGCCAAACGGAGAACCGAATTTGCCGAGCGCAGCTTTCAGCACGCACTTGATCGGGGCGGCATGCGCAAAACGTGGCTGCGAGGCCGTGAGAACATCGAAAAACGATACCTGCTTCACCTCTCCGGGTTCAACCTCGGCCTTCTCATGCGCAAATTGACCGGATACGGCACCCCGAAAGGGGCGGCCGGCGTCTGGAGCCTTATATTCATCGGATTTAGGGCAGCGAACTGCTGGATGTTGCTGGTTTTCGCCGCCCATGAAGACCGACCTGACGAGTGGCTGTGGTAGGCGTTGCCAGCAAGAGGGACGGTTAAAATCGGAATTTTTCAACGGTCTGATAAGGGCTTAAAGTATATCCCTTTTAAACCGTTTTATTGTGGATTATACAAAAGAATATACAAATGATATCGGGCGGATGGGAGTTGGTTGTTGGATGCTGAAAATAGGATGTTTCACCAATGGTTTTAATGGGATGAATTTTCTCGTGTTTGAATATAGGGATGTGGAATTCAATAAATTGGACGCCATGTCCTTTCATTTTGTCAAAAGTACGCTTGTACCGGATGAACCGTTTTAAAGAGGTGCTGACTAACTGATTATTAGTCATTTGGTTGTCTGAATTTGGGGCAGTTGAATCTCCTGTCCCTTACTCTTCAAAAAAAGATAGTGCGGCCTGCTTGGCTATCGTGTTGTCCAATGAGTTTAAGCCATCCCGGAAATACTTGTTCCAGTTAGGGCCACGTTGTTTGAGGTCTTCATGCGCTTCAAGCAATGCGTCGGGGTCGTCTTCCATGAGCATGTCGATGAGCTGCTGAGCTTGCAGCAGATCCTTGCGCCGTTTGGCTGTTTCTATGGACTCGCGGCGTTGGGAGACAATCAGCTTGTGCAGTGCGAACCGAGCGGGTGACGGGACGTGCGTTAGTGCGCCACCTCCGACGAGCATGACTGTTTGCACGGGATTGACAACGAGGAAATCCAGAAATCGTTGGGGGTGTCCGTGCGTTTTGAGTGTGCGTGAGTGGATTGGTCCCCGGGTAGGACCGGAAAAGGGCATGAGCACATCAAGGCGAAGCTTGTCCTTGTTGATGTATGATACCGGAGGCGTTCTGGGGTCCATTCCAGGGACTTCGCTGAATGTATCATCAAGCTGTTTGAGGATGTCGAGTAATGGGACATCAAGCGAATCGTCCTTTACGGCGAGAGAAATCGCGTCGGCTTGCGTCATGTCTACATCCATGGTGTAGAATGCGGCTTGCCCGAATTTTGCCCCTAGCATCGCGCCATAGGCTTGGAAGGCAATGGTTCCGACGAGGATGGCTTTCCCAAGCACTCCCGCTTCGTGCAGGCCCAGGAGCAGGTTGGCCAACTTGCCCGTCGGGGCCGCAACTCCTGATGACTTGAGGGTGCTGATGATTTCGCCCCGACTTGTGTAGCCCGCTTTGGCCACTTCGAATCTTTTTACCTTGAGGGCAAGTTCCGTGTCACCTACGGGGCCGATGTACTCCCTCTGCTGATATTTTCCCGGAGTCGTTCGTCTGCTTTTTTGGAAATACCAGTGGTCTTGGCCGTCAACAGGAACTGTGACGATGCCCCCGCTCAACGGCCAAAGTTCTGGATCAGGCGGTTCGGCTCTGCACTGATCAACAAGCTCGGCAAACAGGCTGTGGGTTATGACGGGGAGTCGTTTCATGGTGCGACTATAATTCAATTTGAAAATGAAGTATAGTGTAGATTGTCGATAGGCGTGATCAACTCGTCTAACTAAAATCGTGGCCCATTTAACTGTCTACCTTAAAAGCGTTGTTCAGTGGTCCAACAAAGTGGACCCATCTCTGTGAAATGGTTGTCCGCTAACGATCCATGAGTTTCGAATTGATGGATTATGATTTTCATTTTCAATTAAGTTCTGCCTTATGTCGGGAACACAAAGAGCATTTTCACGCCATGGAATACTGGCGTTGCGAATACTCGGCAAAGGCGCACCCATGCCTCTTTTCTCGGCATTCCAATAGCGGGCGGTGGGGCCTTCAGAAAACAGCATCGGATTTTGGAAAAGGGAAATGACCGTAAAGTGCCATTTGAAGCGAAGAGGGAAAGGAACGACATTTCGCGCTTCAACCACATCCTGCGATTGCTTCGGAGAGGCTTGGCGGTCTCTTCGATTAGAACGTTGCTGATTTTTCCCGTTGGCAGAGAAGGGGCCTCAATCAAATCGCCATAAACAGGACTCGGGATCAATTGCGTCAGCTACGTGCTCCCCTCTTTGAGACTGATTAAGGCAATACGCGACAAGCTTCGTCAGCAATGAAAAGGCACTTGGGCGACATGATACCGTAACAGAAAGAAGATAGTTTCCCTTTCGCAGCCACTCGATTTGCGGAAGAGCCCCAGAGAAATCCCAAAACGACGGCAAGGACTTTGAACGCATACGCGGGTCTTTGCTGTGTTTGAGATCTCCGGGGTTTTGTCTTTGTACGGCCCCTTCACCCAAAACGGAGGATGGCCTACATGACTCTCGACTGGAAGAACCTATACGGCAATACCAAACAACAAAGCTGGTTCAAGGGCAATCTGCACGCCCATTGCGCGCCGTTCAGCCCCTGCTCGGGCATCTCCGAAGAGACTCTGCTGCGGGAATATCGCTCCCGAAATTACGATTTCCTTTCCGTGTCCAACCACCTGGCCCTCACCGAGGCCGATGGCGGCGAACTGACCCTGCTCCCCGGGCTGGAGTGGAACTCCCGCGTCGGCTTCATGCCCAACCGGGCGGTGACCCACCAGGATCACTTCGGCATCTACGGCGATCCCGCAATCCTGGGACGCTGCCTCGAACAACGGACCCGGGCCGGTGTGCTCCAGACCTCGGGCGGCTGTTTTGTCGTGGCCAACCATCCCAACTGGATGGAGCACGGACACCATGGCCTCACTATGTTGCAAGGGGACGGCGGCTGCGTACACGGCATCGAAATATACAACGCCCTGGTCGAGACCGAGGAGGGCGACGCCTCCGCCGTAAACGTCTGGGATCGCCTCCTCGCGGCAGGGCACAGGGTCCTCGGCGTAGTCGGCGACGACGCCCACGCCGTCAAGGACATAGGGCGCGCCTGGATCATGGTGGCAGCCGAGCGGAATACCCCCGAGGTGGTGATGGACGCCATCCGCCGTGGCCGGTTCTACGGCTCGACCGGGGTCACTCTGGGCGGCATCGAAAGGGCCGGAGACGTGGTCCGCATCGGGACGGAGGAGGACGCCAGGATAGACGCCATAGGCCGGGCCGGCAGGCTGCTCGCCCGCCATGTGGGCACGGAAGCCGCCTTTGACTTCCGCGACGCTGACACGCCGTACATCCGTTTTCAGGTCATGGACCGCAACTGGTGCCAGGCGTGGACGCAACCGTTTTTCCGCAACTGACAAGGGGGGAAATCATGGAAAAAATACTCATGGCGACACGAAGCCACCCGATCATTGCGGCAGTACGCGACGCCGCCGACGTGGACAGGGCGCTGGCAAGCCCGGTCACGACCATCTTCATGATGGGCGGCAGCATCTCCGAAGTGCGGGACATCACCCGCCGTACGCACGAGGCGGGAAAGCACATCCTCTTCCACGTGGAGCTGGTCAAGGGGCTGGGCCGGGACAAGGAAGCCATCCAGTTCCTGGCCCACGAGGCACGGCCTGACGGGGTGGTCTCCACTAAGCCCAACCTCCTGGGCCTGGCCCGCAAGCTCGGCCTGCTCACCACCCTGCAAGTCTTCATGATCGACTCCCAGGCCTATCAGACCGGCCTCCGCAACATCGATTCGATCCGCCCGGACGCCATCGAGGTTATGCCCGGCCTCATGCCGAGCATCATCCGAAAGCTGGATAAGCAGTTCGACACCCCCATCTTTGCCGCAGGGCTCATCAAGCAACCCGACGAAATTGAAGCCATGCTGGCGGCGGGAGCGGACGCCCTGGTCATCGGCGAACAATCCCTTTGGAGCCACACCCGATGACATTCGATCCCGGACGGTATTCCACCTTCATCTTCGACCTCGACGGGTGCGTCTATTTCGGGGACGAGCCCGCACCGGGCGCGACCACGCTGTTGCATCATCTCCGGCAGCAGGGGAAACGAATCTGCATCCTGAGCAACAATTCGACCCATGGGCCCACAGGCATCCGGCTCCGGCTCGCCAAGATGGGGATAGCCGTGCCGGAAGAGACGATCTTCACGGCCTCCACCCTGGCGGCCCGTCATCTCTTCGAGCACCACGGCCCACAACGGGTGTGCGTGGTGGGCACAGACGCCCTGGCTGCCGAATTCCGGCGCTTCGGCCACACCGTCGTCGACCTCACGTCCACCGAACCGTGCGGGTTCCTGATCATGGGGCGCGATGTCAATTTCACTTTCAAACGGCTTGAGCGTTGCGTCGAACTCGTCCTGAACGGGGCCACGTTCATCGCCACCAATGCCGACATGTTCCACCCGACCTCTTCCGGAGGAAGGACCCCGGAGACCGGCACCCTGGCCAAGGCGGTCGCGTCCATCGCCAACATCCATCCCACATTCACCGGCAAGCCCGAAGCATACGCCTTCAATGCCATACTCAAGAGCGCCGGCGTCGGCCCGAAGCAGTGCCTCATGATCGGGGACAACAGGGAGACCGACATCGCCGGCGCCCTGAGCGTGGGCATGGACGCCTGCTGGATCGACTTGCAGCAGGCGGGAAGCGACGAGCCGCCCGGCGTTTACCGGTTTCCTTCCATGGAAACGTTGTGCCGGGCCGTGACGGCAATCCGGGAGGACAACGAAAACAGGGTCGTCGCCGTCTGATTTTTCACTCAAAACAAGCAGGAGGAAGAGACATGGCTTCCATACACATGAACGATATCAGCAAGTCCTTCGGCGAGGTCAACGTGCTCGAAGGCATCAACCTCGAAATTCGGGATGGGGAATTCCTCTCCCTGCTGGGGGCGTCCGGCTGCGGCAAGTCCACGCTGCTGAGGATTATCTCCGGGTTGGAAACCCAAAGCGGCGGCTCGCTGCGCATCGGCGGCAGAGACGTCACCGGCATCTCGCCCAAAAATCGGAGCGTCTCCATGGTGTTTCAATCCTACGCCCTTTATCCGCACCTCACGGTGTTTCAGAACATGGCCGTTCCCTTGACCATGCGCCTGCTCAGCCGCCCCCAGCGCCTCCCCCTGGTCGGCAGGTTCATCGGCGGCACGGCCAGGATCAAGACGGAAATCAAGGCGCGAGTGGAGGCGTTGGCCGAAAGCCTGGATATCAAGCACCTTCTCGACCGCAAACCGGCGCAGCTCTCGGGCGGACAGCGGCAGCGGGTGGCACTGGGACGCGCCATGGTCCGCGAGCCCGAGGTCTTCCTCATGGATGAGCCCCTTTCCAACCTGGACACCAAAATGCGCGCCCACATGCGCACCGAGCTGGCGGAACTGCACCGCAAGCTCGGCACGACCTTCGTCTACGTCACCCACGATCAGGAAGAGGCCATGACCATGTCCGACCGGGTCGCGGTGATGATGCAGGGGCGGATCATGCAGGTGGATACCCCGCGCAACATATACTCCCGCCCGGCCCACCTGCGCGTGGCCGAATTCATCGGGGCCCCCGGCATCAACATCCTTCCCCGGACCGTGACCTCCCCCGGAGTCATGGACGTCTGCGGCGTCAAGCTTTCGGCCCCGTCTTTTGTCAGGGATCGGGGAAGCATCGGGATACGTCCCAGCAGGCTGACCGTGACGCCCAAGGCCGACGACGCCTGGCCCGCCCGCGTCGTCAACGTGGAGGACCTGGGCTCCAGCTTCCTGGTGCATGCCGTCCTGGCGGACGACACCCGCACCATCAGCCGACTGGACAGCAGGGCCGCCATTCCCGAAGTGGGGGCCGCAATCCACCTGAGTTGCCGCTCCGACAGCGTCATCCACTTCGATGCGGACGGCTGGAATCCTGCCCTTCACGAAGCCCGGCAAGGCTCCCGCAGGCTCGAAACGGCTGTCAGGCCGACACGGGAGGAGCGCCATGCGCTGGCACACGCTCTATAGGCTGGCCCTGCCGTACGGGCTCAGCGCCCCGGCAGTGGCGCTGATGCTTCTTTTCCTCATAGGCCCGGTCCTCGCCGTAACCGCCCTGTCCTTCACGGACTGGCAACTGGGCGAAACGGCCCTGTCCTTCGTGGGACTGCGCAATTACGGCAGCCTGTTCGACGATGCGCTGTTCCTGCGCTCGATCGGCAACACGGCGCTCTATATCCTCATGACCGTGCCGACCACGCTTTTCCTGGGGATGTTCTTTGCGTCCATGATCCTGCGTAGCGGCAAAATGCGCAGTCTCTACCAGACCGTCTACTTCATGCCCTTCATGGGTACCGCCGTGGCCATGCTGATGGTTTGGGACTTCGTGCTCAATCCGACCGTGGGGCTTTGGGGCCTGGTGGCGGGCTGGCTCGGCGTGGAGCCCGTCAACCTCCTCAGGACCGAGTATCTGGCCCTGCCCATCCTGGCCCTCATTTCCATCTGGCAGAACCTCGGGCTGTCCATCGTGCTGTTCCTGGCCGGTCTGTCGGGGATTCCCGACGAGATGTACGAGGCCGGGGAACTGGACGGAGCCGACGATCCCGTCTCCCGGTTCATGCTCGTCACCTGGCCGCTGGTCAGCCACGTGACCTATTTCGTGCTCATCCTGCTGGCCGTCCACTCCTTCCAGGTCTTCGAAAGCGTTGCGGTGCTGACCCAGGGCGGCCCCAACGACGCCACCGAGGTGCTGACCTACACCATGTACAAGGAAGGGTTCGACTTTTTCAGGACCAACATAGCCGCCGCCATCACGGTCATTTTCCTCGTCGGCGTGGGCGGGCTTACTCTCGTCAAGGCCATGTGGCTTGAAAAAAAGGTGCATTACCAATGAACAAGGTCAACCCCCTGCTGCGTCACGCCGCGCTCCTGGCCGGAGCGGCGTTCATGGTGCTTCCCTTTGCGGTCATGCTCAGCACGTCCCTCAAGAGCCAGGCGGACATCTTCGCTGGCGGCTTCAGTTTCCTGCCCGGCGAATGGGCCGCAGCGTCCAATTACGTGACGGTGTTCACCAAGCTGCCCATGCTGGACTTCCTCATAAACGGCGTGCTCGTCACCACCGCCATCTTCTGCATCCAACTGATCGTGGCCGTGCCCTGCGCCTACGCGCTGGCCAAGTTCCGCTTCGCCGGGCGAAAGGCGCTGTTCAACGCGGTGCTGTGGTGCCTGCTCATCCCACCCCAGGCCGTGGCCATCCCGGTCTTCATGGAACTCTATTCCATCGGGCAGCTCAACTCCTACACCGCCCTGATCCTGCCGTGGACGATCTCGGTCCTGGGCATCTTCCTCCTGCGCCAGTTCTTCATGACCATACCCGACGACATCGTAGACGCGGCCCGCATAGACGGCATGGGCGAGCTCTCCATCCTGCTGCGCGTCGTGATGCCCATGGCCATGCCCGCCCTCACCGCGTTCGGCATCCTCTCGTTCATCGCCCATTGGAACGACTTTTTCTGGCCGCTTATCTGTCTTCAGGATGTCCGGTATTTCACCCCGCCCCTCGGCATCTTCTACTTCAAGACCGAAGACGCGGGGATCAGCTACGGGCCGCTCATGGCAGCGGCCTGCGTCATCACGGTTCCCCTCCTGGCCGTCTTCTGGGCCGCCAGGAACAAGTTCATTCAAGGCGTGTCCATGCAGGCCGGAATTAAATAACCGCAACAGCCATCAAGGAGCCCCCTCATGCGTCTCATCAACTCAACGGTAAAAGTATTGCTCATGCTGTCCATGGTCCTGGCCATGAGCGCCACGGCCATGGCCAAGACGACAATCATCATGGAGTATCCGTACCCGGACCTCTTCGACAAGGTGCACGGCCCCATTCTGGAACAGTTCAAAGCAGTGGAGCCCGACATCGAAGTCAAGGTGCGCACGAAGTACCAGTCCTATGAGGACGGCACCAAGACCATGTTGCGTTCCGCCATGACGAACAGCCTGCCGGACGTGACCTTCCAGGGCATTTCCAGCGTCCGCGTCATGAAGGACAAGGGTATCGCCCAGCCCCTGGACGCGTTCATCGCACAGGAAAAGGACTTCGGCGCGAGCGGCTTCAACGACGCCATGTACCAGACCTGCCGATTCGACGACAAGGTATACGGACTCCCGTTTGCCGTTTCCCTGCCCATCACCTATTACAATATGACCCTCGCCAGGAAAGCCGGCTACACCGAGGAGACCCTGCCTAAGACCTGGGACGAGGTGTACGAATACGCCCGCAAGGTAGAGGCCGCCACCGGCGAGGGCGGCTTCTTCTATAACTGGTGTGAAAGCGGGTTCTGGCAGCTCCAGGCCCTGGTCTTCGCCGACGGCGGCAGCTTCATGGACGCCGGGGAAAAGAAGGTGCTCCTAGACAGCCCCACCGGGATCAAAGCCTTACAGACCCTGCGCGACATGGTGGCCAGGGGCCACATGCGGCAGGATTACCGGTGGAATACCGGCAGCACGGATTTCTACGCCGGCAAGCTGGGCCTCCTGGTCGCGACTTCTTCCATCCTGCAAAACGTCAAGAAATCCATCGGCGGCAGGTTCGAGCTCAAGACCCACTTTTTCCCGGGCCTGCGCGAGGGCTCACGGCTGCCCGTCGGCGGCAACGCGGCCATCATGGTCGCCAGGGACCCGGAAAAGCAGCGGGCCGTATGGAAATTCATCAAGTTCTGGTGCGGCGTTGAGGGAGCCACGGTCATGGCCTCCAACACGGGATACATGGCACCCAACAAAAACGCGGCGGCCGCGCTCAAGGCTTCCCTGGAAAAAGACCCCAACCAGATGACCGTGTACCGGCAACAGCCCTTCATGGCCGGCTGGTACGCCTTCCCCGGAAAAAACGGACTCAAGATCACCGAGGTGATATACAACGCCATGGAAAAGGTCATCACCACAGACGCCTCCCCCAAGGAAGTCGCGTCCGATGTGAACAAGCGCGTCCAACGCCTAGTGCCGTAAAGCCTGCATCCGCAATCCGAACCGACAGCCCCCGCAACGGTCGTTGCGGGGGCCTGTCCATTTGTTGCGATACGCTCACCTGCCGGAGGCGAATAGGCTGCGTCGCCGAGAGCGCAGGACGCAAAACGGCACGCCCTAAATGGCGCAGACAGGGGCTTGCTCCTGCTGCGCTTGCACCCCTTTGGTCAGAGGAAGTATTCCGGTTTCTTGGGCTCGGTAAAGAGGTTGAACAACCTCTGGGATGCTTCCATGACGGGGCTGGCTTTCTTGGACCGGGCGTTTTGCGGACATTTTTTGATGCAGGCGCAGCAGGTGATACATTTGGCAATGTCGATGGCTGCGCTGTTGGCGGGGTCCACCGCGCCCACGGGGCAGACTTTCGCGCACAGTCCACACTGGGCGCACCGGTCATCCACGGCGATGAAATCGACGTCCCACAGTTGGGTCCTTCCGCCATAGGGGTGTTCGCCCGGCACCTGGAGGTCGGCCAGGTCGGCGGGGGACGCAACGGAATCAAGTTTTTCCCGGATTGCTTTGCCGAAAGCATGAGCATGCCGCAGGTCTTCTTCATTGGGACGCCCCATGGCAACGGGGGCCTGCTCGTCGGAGAACGAATGCTCCCCGATATACGCCCCTCCGGCAACGGGAATGCAGCCCCGGTTCGCCAGAGTGTCCTTGAGTTCGAGCAGCGAGTCTTCGTATGCGCGGTTTCCGTAAACGACGATGCAGACGGCGGGTGTTTCCCGGGCCTCAAGGGCGTTGAGCCAGCCATGGAGCAGCGCCGGGACCCTGCCCATGTATACCGGGACGGCCACCAGGAGCAATTCGTCCGCTGCGCATCTGACCGGTTTTTCCCGCGTTTCCGGGCGGGTGATGTCAATGGTTTCAAGCTCGGCGGCCTCGATGCCGTCGGCTACGCCTCTGGCGACCCTCTCCGAGGTCCCTGTGGGCGAGAAGTATGCCAGCTTTATCTTTTTTGTCTTCATTACCCCAGCCTCCAAGTTATGTGTTTCTGATAAGCCGACACACCGGGTGTAGGCCCGGATATTCGGAAAAGCGCGAATTGTAATTGACTAATATCATTACATGCCGTTACGTAATGTAACCAGTCGCAAGATGTCAAACGTAACATGCGGGAAAACGGTTAATCGAGGAGAAGGGACATGGCAAAGGGGAGGGGAGGACGTCCAAGGAGCGAGAAGGCGCAGGAAGCGATACTGGACGCGGTCCGGGACTTGTTGCGTGAAACCGGGGGCGGCGGCCTGACCATCGAAGCTATTGCCCGGCGCGCCGGGGTGGGCAGGCCGACCATATACCGCCGATGGGCGACCGTGGCCGACATCGTGCTTGACGTCCTGCTGCGCCAGGCCGGAGCGGAGCTGCCGATCCCCGAGTGCGGGACATTTCGGGAAACGCTCAATCAGTTCCTGCGTCGCTTGATGCAGTCCATCCGTCAAGGGGCGGGCGATCCTCTTCGGTTTCTCATGGCCCAGGCGCAGCAGGACGCGGAATTTCACGACAGGTTCCGGGACAACTTCGTGGCCGCCCGGCGGACGGTCCTGGACGCGATTATCCGCAATGGGATGAAAAGCGGGGAAATCGATCCCGGCCAGGGACCGGATTTGCTGGTGGATATGATTTTCGGCGCCATGTGGTACCGGCTTCTCACGGGCCATGCTCCCCTGGACGCGGATTTTGCTGACGCGTTGACCAATGCGGCCATCGCATTGGGCAGCAATCAGTAGCCAAGGTGGGCAACTTCGCTTCGCTCGATCCTCGATTGCCTCCCGCCCCTTCGGAGGTTGACGTCTGCGCCCAACAACACGGAACTGTAGCCTGAGAAGTGGGTCTAAGAAACTGGACCACTTGGCAAGGTGGACGTAAACAAGCCTGAGGAGGCTGTTCATGTCCAAGAAGAGAAGAAAGTTCACTGCCGAATTCAAAGCCCGAGTCGCCCTAGACGCACTGTCAGGGGAACACACATTGTCCGAGCTTGCCAGCAAGTATGGAGTGCATCCCAACCAGGTTTCCCAATGGAAGAAGCAGGCCAAGGAGCAGATCGTAGCGGGATTTGCAGGAAAAGCGTCAAAAGACGCAGCAAAGCGATGAAGCTCGGATCAAGGAGCTTCACGCCAAGATAGGCCAACTCACATAGAGAAGGATTTTTTGCAACAAGCCTTCGCCAAAATTTGAGCTGTGAGCGAAGGCGAACGGTGGTCGACAAGACTCACCCCGAGCTCAGCATCCGGCGGCAATGCCGGATTCTTAAACTGCATCGGTCGACGTACTATTACGACCCCATTGGCGAATCTCCGGCCAACCTGGCTCTTATGCGCCGAATCGATGAATTGTTTATGGAGCTGCCGTTTTTCGGTTCTAGGCAGATGCGTAACATTCTGCGAGACGGAGGTCAGCGGATCGGTCGTGAAAGGATTCGGCGTTTGATGGGTAAGATGGGCCTGATGGCGATTTACCAGAAGCCTAAGACGAGCCATCCGCATCCGCAACACAAGACGTATCCGTATTTGCTGCGGCACAGGGCAATTACGAAGCCCAATCAGGTTTGGTGTGCCGACATCACGTACATTCCGATGAAACGCGGCTTTCTGTATCTCGTGGCGATCATGGACTGGCACAGCCGTGCTGTTCTGTTATGAGGTCCTCGGACCGTTTGGCTTGCAGGGCAAATCTCGGGAGGGATTTTGATGAGGAGTCCACCAGGAAGTCCGACGACAGGTATTGCTCGACGCCGGCAACGGCAGAATGGCGGATGCCGCACTCTGCTGCTATCTCAAGGGTCAATTCTCTCTGAAGGGGGAACTGCTCTCTGATTTCAACAATATCCGACTGCCATTCAAGAATGAGGAAAATCGCCAATTCAAGGTCGGAAAAGAGATGGTGGGTTCGTTGCGACTTATGCCCGAACACGCGGTGAGACCGCCCCCGAGACGGAAGATCGCGTACCGTCAGCCATGGCTTGTAGTCACGACCTCGGCCTTTGCCGCGTCCCTCTTTGATCCATTTCTGGATTTTGGGTTCGGTCAACGAGTATTTGTTTTTGGCCATAAGGAAACCGCTCCTGGCTTGCTCATTATGAACAACGTACCAGAAGCGGTTCGACTTAACAACTTTATTACTTACTTAATAACTTTATTACTCACTAAACAACTTTATTGTCATCCCACAGAAGATTTACCCCTGAGGGCGGGAAATACCGACCGTGACCGTTTTGGCTTGGTGTCGGATGGTGTCGATGGGACGGGTCATTTCCTCAATGGCCTTGTTCAGGATGTTGAGGATATCTGACAGTCGGGCGTCCGCAGCTCCGATGCTGGCCGGTTGTGTGCAGAGCCAGAGCATGTAGTTGGCAAGCGATGCCGATACGCTGGCGGGAAGAGCGGAGTCCGTTGCTCCGGAAGCGCAACGCTCGATAGTGGCATTAAGCGCCGTGAGCAGTTGATTGCGGTCCCATATCCCCGGCGTCTCGATCATTTTTCCCAACAGGACACGTGCCTTGCGGAATGGTTCGGCCTGTTCGTCAATGGCCTTTGCCGCAGCGATGCCCCACCAGTGTCCGGCCACGGTCTCGGGGATGAAGTCCAATCCGCCACCAACGCGGGGAACCTTGATGGTGGCTTGGGCTATGTCGTCGAAACGGGTTTCGTCCTCGGCACAGAACACGATGGGCTGGCCGTTATGGGCCTTGAAGATGGTGGTTTCCTTGACCGTATCCATTACCACCATTTCCGGCAGGTCCGAAGCCATCACCAGAGTCAGCGGTTCAGTGGACAGGTCGATGTGTTTCTTGTCTTCGGTTACATCGCAGGGAATGGACTTGTAGCAGAGTTCCGAGAGCTTGATGCGCACTTCCTGCGCTGCGATGCAGTTGGATCCGTTGCCCACCAACGCCCAGTAGCGGTTGTTGGGGGCGTGGGCACGGGCAACGGCACCGATTGCTTCCTTGTTGGCAAGCACTGCGTCGATGACATCGGGCAGGGATTCCAGCGCTTCGAGATCGTCAAGCAGTTCTTTATTGCCCATGGAGCCGAGTTCGGCAGCCATCCACAAGGACAGCAGCTTGCCAGCAGCAATCTGGGAGTAGAAAGCCTTGGTGGAAGCCACGGCCATTTCCACGTCACGGCCGTTGGACGTATAGCAGTAGGAGTCTGATTTTTTGACTAGCGGGGAGTTGCGGCGGTTGACCACGGCATTGACCCATGCGCCACGATCACGGCAGAGGTCCACGACCCTGTTGGTGTCTGTGGTGGTGCCGGATTGGGACACCGGGATGAGCAGCACATCGTCCATGCGCCCGTCGCCCATGAATCCGATGAGTTCAGATCCTGTATAGCTTTCAATGCTGATGTCGGTTTGCCCCAGAGACCGCTTGAGCAGGTGGGCCATGCCCATGGCTGCGATGGCGGCAGTCCCCTGTCCCACGGTAATAATTCGTTTTACCGGGGATTTTTTGTCCAGCAGCCGTTGACGCAGAGCCGGGCCGTTGCCGAAGCCTTCCGCCAAGAACTGAACTTTTCCGTCGGATTTGATGTATTTGCCATACAGGGTATTGCGCACGGAGTCGGATGCGTCGTGCACTTCCTTTTCAATATAGTGGGCATATTCGCCACGGAAGATGTCGCGAGAGAATATTTCGATGGTTTCCTCGGCCAGCTCCACGGCTTCGCCCGTGTCCAGAAAGCGGGCAACAGGCATGGCGTCCGTATCTGTGCTGGAAAGCACCACGCTGACCCCGCCGTGTTTGTGTACGGCGATGGGGTAGGAACTTCGGCAACGCGCGGCAAGTCCGTATGCCTCGGAAGCTACGACCCAACCGTCCAGCGTGCTGCCCACATAGAAGCTCTGGCCGCTGCCTTTCTGGGCCAGAAACTGGCTGTTGAAATCCGAGAGATTTTGCATGATCACGGCCAGTGAGCCTTCGCAGCGTTGGAGTACGTTGCGGAAGCGGTCCTCGGAACCGCCGTTTTCCGGTCCGTCCAGGTGAAAGAGCACGGGCAGAATTTTGGCGTCCGTGGAAATGGCGGAAGAAATGGTCGCTCCCTTGGGGAGAACGCTTTGTTGCACCAGCGTGCGGTAGTTGTCCACATCGCCGTTGAGTACGAACATGGTTTTGTCCAGTCCGGTGCTCACGTCGCCTTCCACCAGCCCGTCCACCGGGTGGCAGTTTGGAACGCTGATAATACCGTTGGAAGCCCACCGCGTGTGGGCGATGATGTTCAGGGTCTCCAGTCCTGCGGCCATGGACCACAGTAGCTCGTCTTCACGGATGGAGGCACGCAGTGCGGCGCCGTTATCTCCGAGCTGTCCGACAAGCTGGGCGACCTTGTACAGGAAGCGGCAGGCGGTCCTTCCGTCATCGAGTTTGCGCACGAGAACATGGCGGTCGGCAGCGTTCTTGATGGCGGTGCGTTCCTTCAGCTCGGAGGAAAGAGCCGGGGTGAGCGATGCTACCGGATCGGCACCTTCGGGGAGTATGAACGTGACGGCAATGCCTGCGGAATCGCGGCCGCGTACTTCCAGTTTGTCTATGCTTTCCAGAACCTGTTCAAGGCCCCATGCAAGAAAATGGCGGTGCAATGCTTCGGTATTCCGCGCCAGCGCTTCGGGCATGATGGCCTTGACTCGTCCTACGTTGGCCAGAACCTCGCGGTCGATTTGCCACAAGTAGTCCTCAAGCCGCTCAAGCAGCGCTTCCAGTTCATCGGTGCGCACGTCGTGTTCAAGACGGACGGCCACGTTGGTGCGCAGTGTCCGGATGGCGTCACGCATGGTTTCAAGGGCGGCCAGAGTGCCGGGTTCGTTCAGCAGGGCATGATGCAGGCCAAAGCTCATGAGTTGCTGGAATGAAGCGGCAATTTCGTCCAGCAGGGGAGTTGCAGCTGCAAGATCGCCTTGTCCGCTTGCATCGGCAAAGCGGGAGGCTAGCGCGGCCACCCATTTGGTGTCCGCGTGTTTGTGCCAATGGTCATTGCTCAGAAAACTGGCGATTCCACACATATTATTCGTTCTCCTGTATGAGGATGAATGATGTCTTTCGGTAGGGCATGATTGATGGGAAACGGGCATGTGCCCCGCTCATTACATTCATGTGTATGAAGCACTAATGCACCCGGTGTCCAAAGGCAAGAAAATTGTGTCCTCTTCTCAAGAAGGGCTTAAAAATAGTTTTTGCTATAAACCATTGATTTCAGGTGATTGAAAACAGGATTTGCGAAGGTGGATTTTTCCAGCCAATCGGGCTAAACGGCAGAACGTGAGTAGATGCCTCATGCGCTTGGCGTGAGTGGGGCGAGGGGAGCAAGCAAGGGATGATCAAATTCATACGGCATCGCTGGGACGGTCTTGGTGTAGTGGGAAAACTGTCCGCGGCGTCCGGAGCCATGCTGGCGCTGGTTGTTTTTGTGGGGCTGGTAGCCGCCGTGGCGCTCAATTTTTTGCGCGCCCGCACCGATGATGTGGTACAGCACGCTGTCCGTGTGCAACGGCTGGTTTTGCAGGTTCAATCGGATCTGCTTCGTGCCCGGCGGTCCGAGGAAGATTTTTTTCACTCATGGCCTAACGTGGGGTTCGACGAAGCACATCGGCGTCATGCGCAACCGTGCCGCAAATCGCTTTCTTCCGTAATCCAAAACAGCCAGGAGCTGCAGAAAGCCCTGACTCTTGCCAAGGAATCCGGGTTGAGTACGCTTGGTGCGGACTCTCATGTGGAAGTGATCATCCGTGCTGCCAACGATTATGTGCAGACTTTTGAGCGCGGAGTGAGCATCGTGTCCATGTTGGGGCAGGACGCCACAGGACTGCGCGCCCGGATGGACGAACTCGGCAACCAGGCTGGCGCACGATTGGCCCAATTGGGACGCGAAGACCTTCTGGCCTTGTTCCGCAAATTTCGTCTTTTGGTACTCAAGTTTGCCCTGATTCATCGTTTTGAGGACATGGAGTCTGCAAAACAGGTTTTGGGGAAGCTTCATAGGGCCGTTTCCATGCAGTTTTCCTTGCCGGAAAAAGACAGGACCGGATTGGTAGCTGCACTTATTCAACTTGAGTCCGGACTTGCCGATGCCGATGCCGCCGAAGTGCGTCTTGCCCGTTGCATGGCCGTGTTTGACCGGCAGATGGAACTTGTTGAGCCTGTTGTAGACCGTTTGGTCAAAGCTACCTCCAACGAAGCCCAGGCTGCGCGCATGCGTATTGATGAGGCCATGGCCATGGCTCTGGGCGCAGTAATCGTAACGCTGTTGTTATGTACGGTTTTGACGTTATTCATCTACCGGCTTTTGTTCCGTTCCATGGCGGGTAACGTATTGCGGCTTTCCCAGACTGCCAAGGAATTGAGCCGGGGCAACATGGATGCGCGCGCAAACATCGACGCCCCTGACGAATTCGGTAAACTTGGCGCAACGCTTGACGGCATGGCCGCACGCATGACCCGGCTGGTCGATGATCTGGAAAAAGAGGCCGCAGTTGCAGGCGATCGACTGATCGAAGCCATTGAAAGCGTTCCCGACGGGTTTGCTCTTTATGACCGGCACGACCGGCTGGCTCTTTGCAACCGGAATTACATGGACATTGAAAGGAATACTCCTGAAATGTTCGATATAGGCGACCGCTTCAAGGATATCATTCGTTGCAACCTCAACCGGGGGATATACAAGGACGCCGAAGGCGAGGAACAGGCTTGGCTGGAGCACCGCATGCAGCAGCATGCCAATCCCGGAAAGCCTTTTGAGCAAAGGCTGACCGACGGCCGATGTCTCCGGATTTGCGAATATCGGACCAGTTTGGGTGAAATAGTCTGTGTGGTCGGAGATATTACCAAGCGCAAGCAGGCCGAGGAAGAGTTGTTTTCCTTCAATGCCGACCTTGAACAGGCGGTGCGGGAGCGGACGCAGGTGTTGGTCAGCAAGACGCGGGAATTGCAACGTGCCAACCGCCGGCTTCGCGAGTTGGACGAAATGAAGTCCAACTTCCTTTCCCCCGTTTCCCATGAATTACGGACTCCTCTCACTTCGCTGCTCGGGTTCTCCCGGCTTATCGACCGGGATTTTTCCCGCGTGTTTGTGCCCCGGGCGGATGACGCCACAAGCCAAAAAATCGGGCAGCGTATTCGATCCAACCTTGAAATCATCCATAGCGAGGGTGAACGCCTTACCCGGCTGATCAACGATGTGCTCGACCTGAGCCGCATTGAAACCGGCAAGGTTACATGGCGGGATCAGGACGTGGATCTCGCCAAGCTGTTGCGGCAGGCTGCGGATTCGGTCAGCGGGCAGTTTGTCCAAAAGGAGGATGTGAAGCTCGTTCTCGGCCATATGGAAGGGCTTCCCCTTGTTCATGTGGACAAAGACCGCATGCTTCAGGTGTTCATCAATTTGCTTAACAACGCGGCCAAATTCACGGAGCGTGGCAGTGTGACCATCGAGGCCTCCATGGATGCCCGTGGCTATGCTCATGTTCAGGTCAGGGATACGGGCATTGGTGTTGCGCCGGATTGTATTGAAACCATTTTCGACAAATTCCAGCAGGCCAATGAAGGCGATACGCTCAGAATGCCTTCCGGAGGTTCCGGGTTGGGACTGGCCATCAGTCGGCATATCGTAGACCGGTATCGGGGGCACATCTGGGCGACTTCCGAACCCGGAGTTGGTACGACCATGCACGTGGCACTACCATCTGCATGTGTTGTTCCTTCGCCTGGGGATAACTCTGCCCAAGGGATTCCAAGCATCCTGGTGGTGGATGATGATCCGGCCATGCGCCAATTGTTGCATTCGATTCTCGACCATGCCGGATATCACGTGGAAACAGCGGCCTGCGCTGAAGACGGCCTGGAACTGGCCCGCAAGCTTCACCCGGATCTCATCAGTCTCGACTTGATCATGCCCGGCATGGGCGGTCTGGAAACCGTTGAGAACCTTCGCATGGACCGAGACCTTGCCAACACTCCCGTACTGATCGTCACTGTGGATACTACCGCTGACGATGCCGTTTGCGTCATGGGGGCCAATGCTCTTGTCCGCAAACCCGTGGATCGGGAGGAATACCTGAATGCCGTGAAGCGGCTGCTTGCCGGGGAGGGCGAAGTCGGCTCATCGTCTGTAGTAAACAGCGGTCATGAAGAAAATGCTGATTCAAGGATTTGCGATGAGAGTGATCCCCGGATTTCCTTTTAAACGAAATTCGATCCTTCCGGGAAGTCTCCGTATTCAAGCCATTGCATAGGGGCTGGAGACAGTTTTTACGTTTTCTTTTCGGGATGTTATGGGGCGGCGTTTTCCTTTTTTCTATAGCCCTTTCACATCGTCCGCGCTTGCGTTACAGTTGGACCATCTTTCTGTGGAGGTTCGGAATGTTTGGGCTGCGGTGCGGTTTTATCTCGTCATTCCTGTTCGTCCTGTTCAGCGTGGGATTGCACGTTGTTCAGCCTCATTATGCGTGGTCCGCTTCGAAGACCGGCTCCGGGGATATCGTGTTGGGCATGTCGGCACCGTTTTCAGGACCGAGCAGAGGGTTGGGTATTGAACTCTACCGAGGAGCCCGGGCCTACTTCGATCATGTGAACGCCGAAGGCGGCGTGGAAGGGCGGAAGATACGCATATTGGCCTTGGACGACGGCTATGATCCCGGACCAGCCCTTCAGAATACCATCCGTTTTTTGAACGATAAGTCAGTTCTCTGTCTGTTCGGCTACGTGGGAACACCAACCGTGACTCGTGTTTTGCCCGTGCTCAAGGCTTCCAGCCAAAACGCAAAATTACTTTTTTTCCCGTTTACGGGCGCCCAGCCGCAGCGGGAAGAACCCTATGCCCGTTTCGTTTTCAATTTGCGGGCATCCTATCGGCAGGAGCTTGCCGCTCTGGTTAACCGTTTCAGCCTTGCAGGGCTCAAACGCGTTGCGATTTTTTATCAGAATGACGCCTATGGCCGCAGCGGCTGGAACAGCCTGCGTCAGGCCCTGAGCATGCACCGGCTCGATATCGTTGCCGAGGCCACCTATCGCAGGGGGGCCACGTATTCCGATTCCATGGCCGGGCAGGTGCGAATTCTCATGGAGGGAAAGCCTGACGCTATCGTGCTTGTTGCCTCCTATTCGGCTGGCGCGAGCTTTATTCGTGATGCACGGCTTATGGGATTGACTGTTCCCATCGCCAATATTTCTTTTGCCGGAAGCGAAAATCTTTTACGCAGGCTTAAACGTCTTGGACGCGAAGTCGATCGGGATTTGACAGTAAATCTCATCAACACGCAGGTTGTTCCCTCCTACAGAGACGAACACCTTGATGCCGTTCGCCTGTACCGCCGTCTTTTGGCTGGGAAGATCCCCGTTCCACCCGGAGCCGAGACGGGTTACGTTTCTCCGGGGTTGAGCGATGTCGGTTTTGAGGGGTTCCTTGATGCCGTGATCATGACACAGGTTCTGAAACGGTTTGTGACCGTTCCCCACTGTTCGCTGGAGGCTGCAGCGGAAGGATTGCAGGATGTCGATGCCGGAATTGATGCTGCCGTCAGCTTTGGCAAGGAGCGCCATCAGGGACTGAGCCGGGTCTATTTCACTACGGTTCGTGACGGTTGTTTTGTATCCCTGCCGGACGAGGGGTGGCAGCAATGGCAAAAATAAAGGGCCTGTCCCCGATATTTAAGAAGACATTCCTGCTGAGTCTGTATCTTTTCGGTGTGGTTGCCGCGCTTTCTTCCGGACTTGCCGCGTATATTCTCCATGACCACATGACCAGCGAGTTCCGTAGCAAGGGACATGTCATCGCTACCAGTATTGCCGAGGCCAGCCAGGAGGTGCTGCTCAACAGGGATCCGGCCGTGTTGCAGGCTTCCATTGATCATTATCTCGACATAAGCGGCGTTGCCTATATTTACGTGCGTGACGCCCACGGAAAAATAGTGGCGCATACCTTCGTGCCCCGTATTCCCTCTTCGCTCGCCGTGGTTGAGGAACCGTCAGTGTCCTTTGCCGAACGTAATGTGACGGTGCAAGGCCTTGGGGAAATCATGGAGGTGATAGCTCCCATACTGCAAGGTATAGGTGGCACCGTGTATGTGGGCATGGACAGCGGACTTATCGAGTCCTTTTTCTGGAAAACAGCCATGCGGATGTTGGGGCTCATGGCCGTGATCTTTGTTTTTTGCATGGGTATTCTCTATTATCTGGTGTGCGGATTTTCTTCTCCGCTCAACAAGCTCACGGAATATGCCCAAGCGTTGGCCCGGCATGATTTTTCCCAACAGATCGACATCGATTCCCGCGATGAAATCGGGTTGCTGGCCCGGACCATGCAGCTAATGGCGCATGAACTTTCCGCCCTTTTCAACGAGATGGACGGGGAGGTGAAAAAGGCCACGCGGGAGCTTCGCGAGAATCTGGGGCATCAGACCGCAGTACTCAACAATCTGGCTGACGGGCTGGTGACCATTGATCCTGAAGGCATGGTGACCTTGATCAATCCCGCCCTGTGCGATTTTTTCAACCTGTCTCCTTCGGACTGCCTGAACCGGCGGTTTGATACGGTTTTTTTCGGTGAATTTTCGGAGCTAATGGCTCATGTGCATAAAGGAGAGGAGTCCGTACTCAGCGCGGAAGGCCCACTTTCGCAGGGGCGCTTCGGCAAGGCTATCGGATCTCCTGTTCGTCTGCCCGGATCGGACACGTTTCTCGGCGGTGTTTTCCTTATTCGCGATATCACGCCGGAGAAGGAGTTGGACCGGCTCAAAACGGATTTTATATCAACGGTTTCCCACGAGTTGCGAACGCCGATGACCTCGATTCTCGGGTTCAGCAAAATCATTCATAAGAAACTTGTTGAAGATATTTTCCCGGCATTGGGGCCGGAGCGTGACCGACTGGCCCCAGTCGTCAACCGTGTCGAGTCCAATATGGACATTATCGTATCCGAAGCCAAACGGCTTACGGACATGATCAATGACGTGCTTGATATTGCCAAGATGGAGTCCGGAGGGGCGCAGTGGAAGGAAGAAATTGTTTCCATGGTCGACGTTGCCCGTCACGCCATCCAGTCTGTTCGTGGCATGAGCAGCGAAAAGAATCTGGATATTTCTCTTGATGCGGAGGCGGATGTGCCCCCGATTTGCGGCGACAGGAGCCGTCTGATCCAGGTTGTGGTCAACCTGCTTTCCAATGCGATCAAGTTTACGGATTCCGGCGAGATCCGTTGCCGTGTCGAGGTACATGGCACCATGATTAAGACAAGTGTGAAGGATTCGGGCACAGGTATTGATTCCCGGGAGTTGGGGCAGGTGTTCGAGAAGTTCCGGCAAGTCGGGGACACCCTGACGGAAAAGCCCAGCGGAACAGGGCTTGGGTTGCCTATTTGCCAGCAAATCGTCAAGCATTACGGCGGTGATATCTGGGTTGACAGTGAATTGGGCAAGGGCAGCTCTTTCCATTTTACATTGCCTGTTTGCGAGGTACCCAGACAGGCCGGGAGAACGACCATTCCGCACTCCCCTGCGGTTGAAATCCCCTGCGAAGACGAGGCGGACATAACGGCCCGTTCCGGCAAGGCCATGCTGGTTGAGCCTGCCGGAGAGGATGTTCCTCCGCTGATTCTTGTGGTGGATGACGATTCGGCGCTTGCCGACTACCTTTCGCAGTTGTTCCGGGACGAAGGGTTCCGGGTCATGATTGCCATGGACGGTAGGGATGCTGTGGACGCGGCAAAGGAATACCTGCCCAATCTCATCACCATGGACCTGATGATGCCCGGCATGGACGGCGACACCGCTATCAGGTGCCTGCGAAAGAACCCTTATACGGCGCATATCCCCATACTGGTCGTGTCGGCTCTTTCGGAATTCGAGGCAAGCGGGGGTGATGCCGTTATGCTCAAGCCTGTGGATCAGGACAAGTTGCTGGGAATGGTCAATGCTCTTCTTCGGGATCGCGACATGTCCCGATCCTGTATCGTGGTTGGGGCGGGAAGGCCTTCAGGCATGGATCAATGGACCGTGGTCAATCCGGAGCGAATCATTTTTTGCGACCCGGAAACGGTCATGGAAACGGTGGAAGGCGGGTTCTCCGGTTTTGTGTTCATCAGCAGCGATCTGGTGGGGCGGGTCGATCTGGTGGCCCTGAGTGCACAGGAACGCGTGCAGGTGGTTATTCTTCCACAGGCTGTCGCGTGATTTTTTGGGCAGTACAGAATATCAACCTTGCCCGATTGCCGGACTTGTTTTATCGTGATTTGATAGGAATGAGTTATATAACAACAGCGAATACGGTGGACAAAGGGGGATCCTGATTATGGGGAAAAAGATTCTCATCGTTGACGATGAGGTCCACATCAAGATGCTTCTTGAGCAAACCCTCGAAGAGCTTGAGGACGAATACGGGGTTGAACTCTTTACCGCTTCGGACGGGGAAGAGGGACTCGGTTTTATCAATGAGGAAAAACCCGATCTGGTCTTTCTGGACATCATGATGCCCAAGATGAACGGTTATGAGGTTTGCCGTACGGTTATGGAAAATGAGGAACTGAAGGATATCAAGATCATACTCCTCACAGCCAAGGGACAGGAAGTGGACCGCAGGCAGGGGCTTGAGCTTGGTGCCAAGCTTTACATGACCAAGCCTTTTGATCCTGATGAGATCCTGAAGGTATCCCGGGAAATGCTCGATCTTTAACCGGAACTGGTATCATCGTTTTGCAAACGGCCATGCAACAGTTAAAGAAAACCATCCGCCCCGGGATAGTGCGCGACTTCCTGCACAAAGCCCAAGCTCTTGCTGGTGAAGGTTCTGCCGTGGCCTTTTTCCTTGATGGGCAGTTACATGCCGTTGCCCCGGAGGATTCCAAAAACTCTTTTGACCTGCATGATGCCGATGTTTTCAGCCTTGAAATAGAGGTTGGAGGTCGGCCCGGGCATCTTGCCCTGCGTGGCAGGGATGGGCAGAAAACTGATCCAGAATCTGCCCGGCAGCTTCTGGGCCTTATGGAATTCACCATGCAGGCCTTCATTGATATGGAGACTGCTCGGCGTTCCATCGCAGACGAGGCCTTGTCAAAATACCGGGAACTTTCGCTGCTGCACCGTTCCGTTTCCCAATTCAACTCATCACTGCGACTGCACGATGTCGTCCGTTCCCTGCTTAACGAGTGCCGTCGCAGCAACTATTCCGGAGACAAGGGTGCTGTTTTCCTGACCGTGGCCGGTTCCGACAAATTTCGTCTTGCCGACCATTTCGGATTCAGGGATCTTGCAACGCTGTCCAGCCTTGGCAGTTACCCCTTGCTTGCCAATGTCGGCGCTGGCGGCAAAGGGGAAATTCTTAACAATGTGGTGATGGATGATCGTTGGAACGTTTCCCTGCCGGGAGTCCAGTCCATTCTTCTTTTGCCCATAGTTTCTCCGAACCGTTGCGAAGGTATTCTGTTCCTCGCCTCGGATACCGCGGGAGCCTTTACCGCCGGACACCGCAAGAATTTGCAGACCATGGCCAGTATCGCAGGCATCTCCTTAAGCAATGCTTTCAATTTTGAAAATTCGCAGACGCGAATGGACGCCATTCTTCAGGCGTTGGCCGAAGCTATCGATTCCCGTGATCCCTTCACGGCAGGCCACTCGCGAAGGGTTGCGCAGTTGGCCGTTGCGTTTGCCCTGCAAGTGAATGAGGACAACGACGCCTATCCCGGATTGTATTTTTCGGAAGCGCAGGTGCGCGAAATTTATTATTCCGGCATTTTGCACGATATCGGGAAGATCGGCATCAAGGAAGACGTGCTGACCAAGGACTCCCGACTGCCCGAAAAAATTCTGGATATTGTGCGCACCCGGATGCAGCTTTACGGACAGGTCGAAGAATTCGAGTGGGAAGCTGCCTATGAACGGCTGCGTGAGATCAATATTTCCATGTCGCCCAGTGAAGAACAACTGGAGTATGTCCGCAGTTTGAGCAAGCTTGGGCTGGGGAGCAACGGCTCACACATCTCTCTTTTGTGCGAAGATGAATGTGCCTGTCTTTTGCTGCCATACGGCAACCTCACACCGGACGAGCGCAAGGAGATTCAACGTCATCCAGCGGAAAGCGAGCGTATCCTCCAGCATATCCCTTTGCACCAAGGACTGGACAACATGCTTTCCATTATTCGCCAACACCACGAGCGCATGGATGGCTCAGGGTATCCTGACGGCTTGAAAGGAAGCGATATACTCATCCAAAGCCGTATGCTGGCCATCGTGGATGTGTATGACGCCATAACGCAGGAGCGGCATTACAAACCTGCCAAAACCCGTGAACAGGCCTTGAAGATCATTGGCCTGGAAGCGCGGGACGGCAAACTGGATTCGCGTCTTGCCGAGCTGTTTATCGATAATGTGGGGCGCATAGAACGGCTTGCGGATGCCGTCAGCCTGCAACGGCAACCGGGAATGCCCAATATCGAACGTATGTCCATGATGTAAGGAGGGACGGTCAGGAACCCCTGGAATTGATCCGCAGGAGTGTCATCTCCGGCGAAGTTTCTCCACCTGCAAGGAATGCGGCCCGGAAATCCCCGCTGGAAAGACCTGATTCCTGATGCATTTCCTTTAATATGGCCCTTCCAAGTACCGGAACGATTTCCCTGCCCGGTCGCATGCAAATATCCCGAATTTCACGTAAAGCCTGATCGCGACTCATGCCACACTGCTCCAGCAACTCCGTGCAACGGTTCTGGTCGGCATGGCCCGTGGCCAATCCCGTGTCCACCATGCAGCGGGTTGCGCGGTACAACCTGTGGCGTTCCAACGCCACTCGTTCGTCAGGCGTTTCAAGATAATTGCCAGCCAGAAGCAGGTCTTCGGTATACACCATCCAACCGGCTTCCATCAGAGGATTGCGCAACTGGGCCGTAACGGTATCCGTGGAAGCCAGTCTGTGACAGGCCAGCACGTGTCGGCCCGGCCATGTTTCGCGAGCAAGCGCAATACGTGCTCCCTTGCGAATGCTTGCCATGCTGCCGTCGTTGCTTCCCAATCCCTGCGCATAAAATGCTGCGGGAGTGACCAGAAGGCGTGCCTGATTCTTTTTGGCCGGGGCAGGCGGCGGACAGTAGCGTATGGGACCGTTCATGGTGGTCATGAAGGAAGGAGCGTCTTCGACTGTGAGCTGTATGTCCGGCACGTGGTTGTTGCCGGTCATGTTGCGGAACGTACTCCCAAGAGTTTCCGTTTCACGGCGAAGACAGTCAAAAATGCGTTCGTGCGCGGAATGTTCGTTTTCTTCATTGTCGCAAGGGCGCAGATCGTTGAGACCGGGAATGTCGTCGTAGATTGACCGCCAGTCCGGGAACCCGAATTCGGAAGCAATCGATTCCAGCGCATTTTTTGCCTGCCGCCATTGTTCATCGGCAAGCTCGAAAATTTCTGCCACCGGGCGGACGTTGGCATAGGCTTCGTGCAGGACCGTGTCGAGGTCCGGTCCCGGATGGCTTTCAACCTGCGGGCGCGAGATGATGTGCCTGTCATAATTCCGTAGCGCCTGAAGGCAGCCTTCGAGCAGATGGGGAATGTTTTTGTCTCCGGTCAGACGTTCGTCGACAGTGATTTCCTTGAGGTACCGAGCACAGTGTCGCGTCATGGTCTGTGCCGTTCCCCGGTTGAAGGGGGTTACGGTTTCAACATTATCCTGCACCTGTGCCAGGAATGGGGGAATGGCGCGTAACCGCTTGCAAAGATTGCCGAGTCGTTTTCGCTGGTTGTCCATGGGCAGCGTGAGCGCATGGTACACACCGGTAAACGCTATGAGCGGATATATCTGCGGCAAGGTTTCCCATGGGCGCACCTGAAAAAGTTCAAGCAGCACGCCGCGAACATTGGCGGCCAGCGCGTTGTTGAGTGCCTTTTCCTTTCCGGAAGCCTTTGCTGCGCATTCTTCAAAAGTCTTCAGGAAGCCTTCGAGGATTTCGCGTTTTTTGGCCATGGAACGAGTCGAGAAATCCTCGAAACGGTCCATACAGGACGCAGCTTTGTGAGACGATGGAATAAACGTGAGCTTTCCCGATGCACACAGCACGGGAAAGGCCTTGCCCATGAAATTGAAATAGCGCTTGGCCGGACCGGCGAACATCTTTTCTATTTATCCTTGCACCAGTTGAAGAACTTTTCCCGTCAGTTGGCCGAGTTCCGCTTTGGATACCTGATCGTCCGCCCCCACAGACATCCCCTTGTGATGCAGAGTGTCCGTTATGATGGACGAGCAAAGTACCACGGGAAGCGTTTTGAGAAGGTGGTCTTCCTTGATGCGCTTGGTCAGGTTGTGCCCGTCCATGATGGGCATTTCAATGTCGGAAACCACGATATCCAGAAAGTCCTGCATCGGTCTGTTTTCCTGTTGGGCTCTGTCGCGGAGGTCTTGCAGGCGGTTCCATGCCTGCTCGCCGTGTTCTGCGGTTATGACTTCGAATCCGGATTTCTCCAGCACCCCGGAAACCATCTTGCGAGCCATGTTCGAATCGTCAACAACAATAGCGCGCAGCTTGCGGCTGCGGACCTGCTCGACAACCTGCGGCTCCGGCGCCTCTGGTTCGTGCATGCCGGGATTCAGGTCTGCCGTGATCTTTTCCATGTCGAGGATGAAGACCAGCCTGTTGTTGAATTTGACAACGCCTGTGATGGAATTGACGGTCAAGGCAGAAACATACTTGGTGGGAGCTTCGACCTCCTGCCAACTGATGCGGTGGATTCGCGTCACGCCGGAAACGAGAAATGCACTTCTGGTTTTGTTGAATTCCGTGACGATGACCTTGGCTTCCTCGCTTTCGGCGCGTTCCTTGCCCAGCCATTTGGCCAGGTCAATGAGCGGTATTATTTGGTCGCGAAGGTTGAATGCGCCCAAAACCGCCGGATGGGAGGCTTCCGGCATATCTGTCAAGGCTGGAAGGCGTATGATTTCCAGAACCTTGGCCACGTTGATGCCGTAAAATCCCCTGTATCCTTCTGCTCCATCCTCTTTGGCGACTTCGTCCAGATAGAATTCCACAATTTCCAGTTCGTTGGTGCCGGACTCAAGCAGGATGTCGGTTTTTCCCATTCATTTCCTCCGCGGGAGCATGAAAGCGTTATTTTGGAGTCTCCTTTTACACCAAGGCATAATGGACAAGCAAGGGCATTGGAGTGTGGAGGCTGATTTATCATGATACGGAATACAAAGCACAATTGGAAGGAATATAGTTGTTTATAGGCAAATAATATCGTATAATGTATTATGATATTTCGAATATCGTTAGTGTTTGCGAAGCTTGCGTCGCTGATGGCTGTTGTGTGCAGCGGCATTATGGTATCCGCCTTCATGGCGTATGGCGCAACGCCGCTTCGCGTGGCTATGCTGACCTGGCGTGGAGAAACTCTGGCCGAACAGGGATTTCGTGCCGAGTTGGCCGACAACGGCTGCCCGGTCGAGTATTTTCATTGGGACGCCGGGCAGGACTCCGCAAAGTTGGGTTCGTTTTTGCGCGCCGAGTTTGATCCTGACAAATTCGACTATGTCTATACGTTTGGTACTTCCTGTTCCGTGCGAGTACATAAGGCTCTGCAAGGGCGCGTACCACACATTTACAGCCTCGTTTTCTATCCCAGAGAATCCGGGTTGGCCGTTTCCATGGGCTGCGGAGGCCGTGCCAACCTTGCCGGCGTGAGCCATCATATCCCTGTTTCCGTGCAAATCCGCATGGCTGTCCGTCTTTTGGGGTGCTCCCGACTGGGGCTTTTGTTCAATCCTCGTGAACCCAATTCCATCATCCAAAAGAAAGATGTCGAGGCTTTCGCGGCCGAAATCGGGCTTGATTTGAAAACCTTCCGTGTTGCACCTGGCTCGGATTATTTGGAATGTTTTTTGACCACCATGGAAGAGGGCTGTGAAGATATCGACGCCTTGTATCTGCCTTCGGACAGCTACTTGTGTTCCAAGGTGCAGGAGATTGTCGATTCCTGTGTCCGGGCCGGGATTCCGGTCATAGGATCGAATGACCAGCTTGTTCGCGATGGGGCTTTGTTCGGCGTAGTCGTGGATTATGAACACATGGGGCGAATGGCCGCCCGCCAGTTGTTGGCGCATCGCAATGGGTATCCACTCAAGGATATGCCGGTAGGCGTTGCAGACAAAAGCGATATACGGCTCGGCGTGAACAGGTCCACCATGCAGCGCATGGAATTTTCATTACCCGAGTCTCTTGAAATGGCCGTACGCTTCTATTGATCGCAACCGTCAGCAGCCTGTGAGCCTCTCCCGTGCCGCTTCGGAAATACGGTCGTCCATATCCAGTTCATCCATCTTGGCCAGGATCTTTTTACGGAATTCCTCTGATTCCGGAAAATTTCTGTCCGTCCAAAAACGGTCGTCCTTGCTGAAGTAGCCGATGGTACAAAGAAGGGAAACCGCGAAATAATAGGCGGAGCTCAGGGAGTTGTAGAAGGTCGGATCGCCCTTGAAGCCGATGTCGTCACTCCAGGAAACGTTGAGGCAGTAATCGAGCATGTCCTGAATTTCCGCGCTGGCCCGGCTCTTTTGGCCTTTGGTCATTTCATTCCAGCCATACCTGAAAATCTTGGCCACATCGTAGTTGTTGTGATCGTTCATGTGTCCGTCGTGCATCCAGCCATACGGATAAGGCCGTTCCTTGATGGCAAAGGTGGTGGCGATGATTTTGTTCCAGTAGTTGATGGGCAGGGTTTTGGCCTTTCTGATGTAGGCTATCATGTGATAGGTGATGCTCAGATCCTGCGTATGCACGATGCCGAGATCCGTTTTGTACCATGCGCCCCAATAGCCGGTGGTTTCGTCCTGCCACCAGTCCACCAGTTTTTTATATGAATCGATGTATTCATCCGTAAGGTCGAAGCCCGTGGTGAAATTCCGAATGTATTTCCTGAGCCGTTTCTTGAAGCAGAATTGAGCCAGCCCGGAGGCCACGGCATTGAGTGCATCACGGTTGTTGATGCCTGTTTCGGCGATATCGGATACCAGCAACTGCTTGATGTATCGGTCCCGCACTTGCGGGTTGTTCAGCCGGGCCATGAAGGACAGCGGGTATTCGGGCGAAACCTGAGGGTCATCGTCGCTCAGGTCATTGATGGCATCCACTGTCTGGTCGAGCTTGAGAAAGAAAAGGTGCAGATATCTGCCCCATGAACCGTCCGGTGCCTGCTCCAGTTGGTCGGGCTGATCCGTGTCCTCCAGCGAACGCAGGAAAATTTCACGGGATTCGTCAAAGTGCCTGAAGTAGGCGGTGTATTCCTCAAGCCATTTGGATTCAAAATAATGCTGGCGGGAGATCATCATCTCCTTGCCCTGCTTCTCGAATTCTCCAAGTGTGGTTTCCATGTCCACCAGTTGCGGGTCGCGCTTGGCTTTTTCCTCGCTGAAGGCGGGATCATATTGCAGGAACTGGTGTTCGATCAGGGAACTGGTATTGATAAACGGGGCGCGGAAACGTACACGGGACATGGCTGTTCCTTGTTCGGCAGAACGGTTTGGCGCACGGAGGGTGCCGTATTTCGATTTTCGGTAACGGTAAATGAAATTACGGTGGAAGAGCAACCTCCCACCGCAAAAAAAGAAAAGAAATGTACCGGATTATTCCGGTACGCTGATGTCGTATTTTTTGATTTTGTAATGGATGGCCCGGCGGCTGATGCCCAATTCATCGGCAGCGGCCTTCTTGACCCAGTTGCAGTGCTCCAGAGCGCGCAGGATGGCCTTGCGTTCATTGTCTTCCAGAGAGAGAGAATCGTCGGTTGTGTGTGGCGTTTCCAGCACTTCCAGCTGCAAGTCCTGCGGGGCTATGGTATTGCCGGTGCAAAAGACCAGGGCGCCTTCCACAGCGTGTTGCAATTCGCGAACGTTACCGGGCCACGGATGTTCCATGATGCATTCCATGGCCTGTTGCGAAAATTCCACAGGTGGGCGTCCCTGCTCCTCGCAGAGTTTCGCGGCAAAGTTACGGGCCAGCAAGGGCACGTCCTCCATGCGTTGGCGCAGCGGAGGAATATGCAGTGTCACGACCTTGAGTCTGTAATAGAGGTCTTCCCGGAAATCCCCGTCACGGACCATATCCTGCAGCCCGGCGTTGGTAGCTGAAACCACTCGGCAGTTGACCTGTCGTTCCCGGTTGTCTCCAACCCTGCGTATGGTGCGTTCTTGCAGGAAGCGCAGCAGCCGGGTTTGCATTTCCGGCGAAATATTGCCGATTTCATCCAGAAACAGGGTGCCGCCGTCCGCTTCTTCGATAAGGCCTTTTTTATCCTTGACCGCATGGGTAAAGGATCCCTTGGTGTGTCCGAACAGTTCGCTTTCCAGCAGGGTGGGCTGCGTGGAACCGCAGTCCACCACCACGAGCGGGCCTTGTGCTCGCGGACTGTTCTCGTGAATGATTCTGGCCGCGCATTCCTTGCCTGTGCCGGATTCCCCCAGCAAAAGGACGTTTGCCTCGGCCGGGGCCACCCGGGTCAACAGTCCGATGAAATCTTTCATGGCCGGAGCCTGGCCGCCCCAGAAGTTGTTCCCGAGTTTCGGAGCGGGGGCGTTCTTTTTTTGCGGACTTTTATCAAGCATGGCCGCGATTCGTTGCATCAGGGCGTGGCCATCGAACGGCTTGGTGACATAGTCGGCCGCACCGGTCTGGATGGAAGTGACGGCATCGGGAATGGAGCCGTGGGCCGTCAGCATGATGACCGGAATGTGCGGCCATGAGCGCGAGACTTCCTCTAACAGGGCCTGCCCCCCCATGCCGGGCATTTTTACATCCGATATGATCAGGTCCACCCGGTTTTCTGCCAGCATCTCCAGCGCGGTTTCCGCACAATCCGCCAAAAGAGGCTCGTAACCGGCGTTTTCCAGCCGCGCCTCAAGCACGGTCAGGATATGTTCGTCGTCGTCAACGGCCATGACAACGGCCGGAGTTTCGTTCTGATTCATGAATTCTCCGTGAGAAAGGTTCAATTCGGGAGTTCCGAGGGGATGAAAAAGCGGAAGGCACATCCGTCTTCAATACCGCAGTCCACCCACATGTGTCCGCCGTGCGCTTCCACTATCTTGCGGCATATGGCCAGCCCCAGTCCTGCGCCGTCCTTGTCCATGCGCACACCCTCGGCCCGGTAGTATTTTTTGAATATCAGTTCCCGTTCGGCTTCCGGTACGCCCGGCCCCTGATCCTCCACACTGAATACGACACCGTTCTCCGCCATGTCGAGCCGGAATGTCACCGTGCTTTCGTCCGGTGAAAACTTGATGGCGTTGCCTCCGAGGTTCAGGAGTACCTGCCGAAGGTTTTCCGTGTCCGCCGATATGTAAACATCGTCTTCCGGCAATCGGGATTCCAGTTTGATTTTTTTTGCCATGGCCGAAGATTCGAGCCGTTCCTGAGTGGTTCGGATCAGGCCTGAACAATCCATGGGTTGCCGGTTCAGGGTCGGGTTTCCCGCTTCCATGCGTGTTACGGTCATGAGTCTGCGCAGCAGCTCGGCCAGGCGGTCGGTTTCCTTTTCCGCGATGCGCAAGAAGCGCGTTTGGCGTTCATTCACAGGTCCGAAAACACCGTCGGCCATCATGTCCACGGACTCGCGGATGGATGTCAGCGGGGTTCTGATTTCATGGCTGAGCATGGAAATGAAGTCCGTGCGCATTCGCTCCTCACGCCGTAATTGTTCCGCCATGACGTTGTAGGCGTCGGCCAGCTCTTCCAGTTCGTCCCCGGATTCCACCCGAACCGGGGGAGGGGTTTCACCTTCCCCCAACGCCCTGAGACCAGAACGGATGGATTCGAGATGCGCATTGATGCGCCATGCAAACATGGCACTGCCCGGAATGGCCAGCAAAAGGCAGATGATCAGCCCATAGAAACCGACGCGGTACGCATGGACGTTGTCGCGCCTGAGTCTGGCCAGCCCAAGGGAAATACGCTGTTGGTTGTCGTTTCTGGTTCCGGCAAGAATGGAGAGCCAGTATTGAATTGTGGCGTCGGCCGCAAATGCGTCGTCCGGAGAATCCCCCTTGGTCAGGCGAAGGGTGAACTCGCCGGTCAGAGGCTTCCAGTCATGCGCATATTCCGGGTGCCTGCTCAGGGTTTCCCGAAGTATTTCCCCAAAACGGGTCAGGTCTTCCACGATGAATCGGGCGGCGGTTTCGTCGCCAAGGGCCTTGAACCGGCGGATGTTGTTCTGCACACTGTCCAACCGTTCTTCCATTTGCTGGACGGCAAGGCCGATTTCGTAACGGGTGGAAGCGATTTCCCGCGTCAGGTCGGACTCGTTGCGTATCTGATAGACGAGGTACGCGGTGGTTACGCAAAAAATGGTAGTGATGGACATGGCCCAGACAAGCATTTTTGCGGAAATGCTCATCGCCGGAAAGATTCTCATGCGCGCTCCACGGCTTGCTGTTTCTGCAGTCTCTATACCGGGGTAGCCACGCAAAGGCAACGGACCGCAACCCGACATAATAGCAAAGTATGTGCCGAAGAGCGGCCCGTGTTGTCAGCGGTTTTTTGTTTGTCCGAAAGGGGGGTGGAGTGCAATATCTGCGCTTGGAGCGCATTCGTTGCCCGTCAGCCGCGCATTTCAAATCCTTCGAAGGTCTTGTCGTAGTCGACCACTTCGCACTGGATGTCTTCCACATCCGGAAGCGGGGCTTTATTGCGGATGAGTTCCGCCAATTCCTTCAAATTAGTGGGATCGCCTTGAGCCATGATTTCGGCTTCACTGTCTGCAATATTGCGTACCCATCCGTTGATGTTCAGTTGTTCCGCTTCCTTTTGCAGCCAGCCCTGAAAGTTGCCGCCCTGAACTGTCCCTTTCACGATGCAATGCAAGCTCTTCATGAGTTCCTCCTACGATAGTGACGCACCATTTTTCATATTATATTTCATAATGGGGCATGTGCGGTTTTTTGTCACTTATTTTCAGGAGAACGAGTATCCATTTCCTGTTGCGGGTCTGTGCTTATGACTGCAAGGTCTTCCAGTATTTTGTTTTTTAGCCGTGCGACGGCATCTGCATCGGTCATGATCATGTCCAACTGGCGGGTGTGGATGATCATGTATCCGAGAATGCGAAGACGGTTGAGCATGGTCGTGGGGCCGAAGCCTTCCAGACGGGCGCGGAGGTTGTCCTGCCGCAATTTGACGCGGAAATCGTATTCTTCCAGTATTTCTTTGATGAACCGTGCACGCAGGATTCGCCTCTCCAGATTGGCTGCGCCGCCTTTGAAGTGGAATCGGGCGTAGTTTTCACTGGGACGATCTCCCACAACGGCCTCGGCTCCGCAGAAGTGGAATCCAAAGCGCGATTGGAGACTGCAGAAATTCTTGGAAATGATGAAGTAATTCTTCATGGCCATGTCCGTTGGACGGTCCGCCGTCAGGTTCGGATTCATGGTAGCCTCGAACATGACCGAAAGAAATCCGCGGGCGTTGACCGGAGGAGGCCCTTCCCAGGGAACAGCCGTCATGCCTTCCCACAGAGCGCGCATGGGCACGGACTGTATTTCCGAGACCATGACGCAGGCATCATTTCGTTGCTGGCCTGCTTCATCAAATCCGTCTTCAAGATTCAGTACCCAGAATTGTTTGGGCACATCACAGATGAGCTGGCGGCAGGCAGCTTTCTGGTAGCTGGCGCTGATGCCGAAGTCGAACATTTCCCGCACTGCCGTTTCGTGGCAGAAGCGTACGATGTCGTGCATGGTCTTGCAGTTGCGGGGACGGAATTCCGGTGAATCCGGGTCCAGCAACCGGAGCCGGATAATGTGACGTGCGGCCCCGGCCAGCGCTTTGTGCACCGGGCTGCCGCGCATGAGATCTTTGCGATTGTGTTTTCGGGACAGCAGGGTGTCGATTTTTCCGGGATACACGGCGCGCATGTCGGCATCCACGGTGATCATGTCGTTGTTCTGCAATTGGTTCATGATGCCGCGGATACCGAAAAGTGCCGGGATACCGAATTCCCGGGCCACGTTGGCCAGATGGCCGGCGGCGCCGCCCCGTTCCGTGATTACGGCTGCCGCGCGATGCAGCAGTGAAGCCCGTCGCGGGAGCGCTGCGGCAAGTACCAGCACGGCATTGTCCGGGAAGGACAGTACGTCGGCTTCCTTGCGTACCACGAAAGCCGGGCCAATGCTGACGCCTCCCGAGGCCGTGGTCCCACCGCGGGCTAGTGGCGGTGGCGTGGGGTGGAAAAATCCGTTTTTGCCCGGAACGAGGTGTTCGGTTTCCGGCAACTGCAGAGGGCGACATTGCAGAAGGCGCAGATTGTCGTTCCTGTCGATGGCCCATTCCATGTCCTGCGGCCATCCGAAATGTTGTTGCGCCTGTATGGCTGCCTTCGCTACTTCCCTGGCCTGCTCGGGGGACAGGGAAGGCGTACCGGCGTCCTCGGGGTTGGGTTCTCGGCAGGTTCCTTCGCTCTGGCGGCAAACGAATTTCTCCGGTTTGGCGGCGACAGAAACTTCCACCATCTCCAGCGTGGAGCGGCTTACACGGAAGATATCAGTTTCGGCAGAACCGTCCACAACGCCTTTGGGCAACCCCCAGACTGAATGTATGCTTACGGTGTCGTCTTCCGGATCGACAGGATTCGTGGAATAGGCGACTCCGCCACAACTGGCGTCCACCATTTCCATGCAACCGACGCACATGGCCACATCTTCATCCCGAATCCCCCGACTCAAACGGTAGGCCAACGCTTGCATGGAGTATTTTGAGGCCAGCACTTCCTTGTAGGAATGAAGCAGGGCTTCGCGAGTGACATTGAGCACGGTGCGATGCTGCCCGGCAAAGGAAGTCTTTTGACCATCTTCCCCAAGTGCGCTGGAGCGCAGGGCCATTCTCGGGGCCTGTCCCACTTCCTGTTCCAGTTGGTCATGCGCCCGGATAATCGCCGTTTCCAGTTGCCCGGGCAGAGGGGCGTTCAAAATCATTTGCATGACCTTGGACATAGTCTGATTCACGGCATCCGGATCATCCTTGTCCATGGCTTGCAGGATACGTTCGGTTTCCCGGTCCAGACCGGTTTCGGCCATGAACAGACGAAAGGCTTCGGCCGTGATAACGAACCCGGACGGGACAGCAATGCCGAGAGCCATTCCGGCCTCGGAAAGCATGGCCATTTTGGAACCGCATTGCAGTGCGTCTTTGATGCCGACGTCAGCAAGGTTCATGACCAACGGGCCGCCCCGCTCCACATTGCGGTGTGCGATGTGCGGTTCTATTTTGGCGCGGATTTCATCAAATTGTTCGAAGAGCCTTTCATATTTTCCGGGTGCCAGCTCGTTGATATGCCGGATCATCTGGAAAACTGCGGTGGTGCTGCGCGTGCAGGCCGCACGCACGAAGTGCATACCGTAAATTCTTTCCCCGCGCAGGGCTTCCTCGATATCCGTGATGATTTCGTGGTTTTCTCCGTCCGCGCTGAGAAGCAGCTTGAAATGATGATACCGGGCCGCAAGCAGATTTTTGAACTGCTGCGCGTCTTCGCAACGGTCTTGCTTGTTCCGTTTCCCGAAGAACGGCAACCAGTCCATAAATCCCATGCTTGCGGCCCGTTTTTTACAGGTTACATTTCCTTTTTCCTGCCCGCGGTCATCTGAAGGCCCAGTCCCTCGAACAGGAAGAATATCGAGTATCCGAACCACAATGTGTAGACCACGTAGAAGATGAGCGCAAAGGTAATCTTTTCCCATTCGTCAGAAGCGTTGCGGGCTTCGATGCCGAAGTAGTTGTATCCCACCTCCACGGCGCGCTTGATGATCTTCTTGTTGATGAAGGTTGCAGGCTTGAACATCTTTTGTTTGTCCAGATGCAGCTTGACGTCCTTGAGCAGCTTCCACCATACAAACATGGCCTCGCGGGGCTTGATGCCGTAGCGGGACTTCATGGTGTCGCCGTCGTTCTTGAACATGGTGTCCGAATCTTCAAGGGCTGCCGCCATGAGAGCGCCGAGATCGCCTTGCACTCGCAGGCCGTTGTCGGTTTCCTCAACCGTCATCCCTGCGGGTTGGAGCAACATCATTGCCAGCGGACGCAGTATCTTGGACCCGTTTTCAAAGATGAGTACGTCAAAGGGTTGTCCCTCGAACTGCTTGGCCTCGTTCTTGATGGACGGGATATAGTTGGTCGATCCCTTGGATATGGCGTTGAACTCCGCGTCCGAGGCATGGAATGCGTTTACGCCGCCGAAGTTCGGGGTGAACATGTACGCCAGCACAATCAGGAAGCCTATCATGAGCGTAATGCCCCACGTGAAGTGTCTCTTGTCTCGAATGAGCATGTCCTAGTCCTCCCTGAGCTGGTTGATCTTTGTCAGGAACGTGCCGATGACCCATACGCCGAATATTCCGACACAGATGAAGAAGGTCCAGTTGCCGATTTGGGTGCATATGGACGAAACGCTCGGATTCACCGCGATCAGCTTCATGTCCGATAGCTTGCTAGGCAGTGCGAACAGTCTGTTCAAAAAACCTGCGAGAATGGCAATGGCATAGAAACCGCGGATGTAGATGCCCGGAACCAGCTTGGTGGTCAGGGCGCCTATCTGGATGCCCAACAGGGAACCCAGCAGCATGCCCATGGCCAGGGTGTAGAAAATGAAGCCGTATATCGCGTACTGGGAGATGCTGGCGTAACCGGCCGTGAAGATGATTTGCAGGATGTCCGTACCAACGGTGGTGAAGGAACTGACGCCCAGAATGTATACGAACATGGGGAAGGTCAGGAATCCTCCGCCCACGCCCATGATGGCGGCCATGAATCCGACAACCGCGCCGCAAAGGGCGACGAACCATGCGGAGATCTTCTTTCCGCCGGGAACCAGGTCTTCGTCAAAGCCGATCATGGGCGGAATCTTGGCCCGCTGCAAAGCCGCGGGCAGTCCGCCGCCTCCGCCGCCACCGCCATGGGCGTCTCCGCCTCCTGCCTTGCGAAGCCGCAGGAAGTCGATCATGGCGTAGGTACCGAGGAAGCCGAGCAGGATGACGTAGATGAAGCTGATAAAGGTGTCTGAGAGCACTGGATTCAATTCGTAGATGAAGCGGTTGATCACGCCACCTCCGGTGACGCCTACACCGGAGCCCACCAGAAAGGCTACGGCCAGTCCCACGGATACGTTACCAAGCTTCTTGTGCACGGCTGTGCCCATGATTGCCTTGGCAAAAATGTGGAACAGGTCGGTGCCCACGGCCAGAATACCCTTGATGCCCGCGCTCATGAGGGCCGGGGTGATGATGAATCCGCCCCCGGCGCCGATGCAGCCGGTGATCAGGCCTGCGCACAGGCCGATGAGTATTGAGGCCAGGAATATGTCCGGCGTGTAGAATGCCGGAGTATAGGCCTTTTTCCCGCCCAGAATATCCGGTAGGTTCAGGTCTGCCGCCATACCCGTTGCCACCAGTATGGCGGGGAGTGCCAGAATGACCAGCAGGAGCAACTTCTTCTTGTTGCCCAGTATGCTGCGCGAAACTTCCAGATCCCACTGGGCGTGGGCTCTTGCCGCGTGAAGCATGGTCCCGTAAATTCTTCGTGCGATGTTCATGAGTCTCGTCCTCGTTTCTTGTATGATTGGTTAGCACAAGTGCCATGCCCGTTCAGCGGGCGTTGTTCGAATGTTCCTCCAGGACCCGTTCCTCCCGAAGCGTTTTTCGTTTGAACGCATCTTCAATCTTGAAGACGAGCTCGTTGATCTCGGCAGGTTTCATCAAATAATGAAACGCGCCCTGTTGCATGCCCTCCACTGCCGCATCCATGCTGGCGTGCCCGGTGAGCATGATCACCTCTATCAGCGGATGCCTTCGCCTGATGGCCTTGAGCGTCTGGATACCGTCCATTTCCGGCATCTTCACGTCAAGCACCACCACATCCGCGGAAAAATTGTCCAGCAGCTTCAGGGCTTCGGCCCCGGAGACTGCCGTCACAACATTCATGGACCGTCTTGAAAGACGTTTTTCCATGGTGCGCACAAAGTCCGGTTCGTCGTCCACAATGAGCAGGTTGACAGGTCTCATGGCAATCCCCTCCTACTGCTTGGTCGCGGACCGGATTTTGGCCAGCAACTGCTCGAAGTCACAGGGCTTGAGAAGGTAATCGAAGGCGCCCTGTTGCATGCCTTCCCTTGCAGCTTCCTCGGAGCCGTGCCCGGTGAGCATGATCACCGGCATTTCCGGCACCATCTTCTTGAATATCTGCAAAACCTCGATGCCGCTCATGTCCTCCATCTTCAGGTCAAGAAGGGCCACGTCGAAATCCTCGTTGCGCAGTATCTGGATGGCCTCGGACCCGCCCCCAGCAGTGCGCACGGACATGTTTCGCCGTGAAAGGCGTTTGCACATGACGTCGGTGAATCCGGTTTCGTCATCCACCAACAGCACTCTGGTCGCTTTGTCGCTCATGGCTTTCCCCCCTGTCGCGTTCATTTCTGGTCGGCCCTATTCATTTCCTTGCCGCTCTTCCTTCTGGTTTGCGGATGACGAAGGAATGCGCACGGTAAAGGCCGTTCCCATATCAACGGCGCTGTTCACGGATATCTCTCCCTTCATCTTGTTGATGATGCCGTAAATGATGGACAGTCCCAGCCCTGTCCCCTTGCCCACCGGTTTGGTGGTGAAGAAGGGGTCGAACAATCGTTGCAGGTTGGCCTTGGGAATACCGCATCCTGTGTCGGCCACGGTCATGAGTACGTCGTCGCGGTCCCGTTTGGTGGTGATGGTCATGGTCCCGCCATCCTTTTCCATGGCGTCCACGGCATTGTTGACCAGATTGAGCAACACCTGCTGCATTTCCGAGGGACTGGCCGCTATGGTGGGCAAATCCTCGGCCAGTACGGTCTCCACCTGCACATTGGCGAAGCGTGTGCGTTGCGAACTCAACCCCACGATTTCCTCAACCATGTCGTTCAACTGCATTTCCACGATGGTCGGGTCGATCATGCGTGCGAACGAGAGCAGCTTGTGGGTGATTTCGCGACAGCGGGAACCCTGGGTACGGATCTGGGCGAGGGCACGCCGGGTTTCATCCAGATTGCCGTCCTTTTCCATTCCCTCTTCAAGCATGTCCTGAACCCATCCGGCTTCTTCAACCATGATGGCGACAGGGTTGTTGATTTCATGCGCAATGCCTGCGGCCAACTCGCCCAGCGAGGCAAGACGCCCGGCTTCAATGACCTGTTCGTTCATCATTTCCTTTTCCCTGTCCGATGCCTTGATGCGTTTGATCATGCGGCGGGAAAGCAACACGGCCATGAAGGTGATGGCGATGGTTCCCAAAAGCAGTACGAACAGGACCAGATTGCGGGTCTGGACCAGTTCGGAAAAGGCGTCCGTTGCGTCCTGTTGGTACACAAGTCGCCAGTCGCCTTGTTTGAGGGGAGTGCTCAGATAGATGGTTTCGCGTCCTGTGGCCGGGTTTTCGGCAATGCGTGAAGCCACAAGCCCGTCCGCCAGACGGGGCCCGTTTTTGTTTTCGGTTTCATCCAGCAGCCGCTTCAAAAACGGAATTTCGGCGTTGAGGTCCAGACGCGGCGTGGTTTGGAAGTCGCCGTTTCTGTTCATGATGAACGCCAGACCTGTTTGACCTATTCGGATGTTTTCCACCAGCCGGTTGAAGGCTACGAAGTCAATGGTGGTGCGCAGAATCCATCGCTGGCCTTCGGAGTGGAATTGTACGGCGATGATGAAGTGTGGGACACCGCGCAGGCCAAGGAATACATCGGAAATATAAACCTTGCGTTTCATGACTTCACGGAACCATTCCGCATCCGCGTAATCGGCCTCCCCCAGCCGGAACGGGCCGGAATAGGCCACCTGCATGCCATGCTCATTGACCAGCCCGAGGTCCACGAAATCGCCGCCATGGCGTTCCATGAGCGTTTGGTGCAAGCGTTGAAGCTTGTTTTCGTCCCTGAAGCAGGAGACCCCCATGTTATCTGCCAGCACCCGAATCTCGGCGACCTTTTCGAGCAGGTAGGTGTCTATGTTCTGCTCGTGCTTGCGGACGATCTCTCCGAGATGCGCCAGCACTTTGGCCTTGTATGCGGCTGTATACTGGTATCCGCCGATCAGGGTGATCAGCGCCATGGGCATCAGCGATACCAGTATGACCGTGGCGACCATGCTGCGGTGCAGGGACGTGTAGTAGTGGCGGTCAGGCATCGGGAGCCTCCTGCGTTCCGGTGTCGTTCATCAGGCGGGGAAATTTGCGTTCAAGCACCTTTATGACCGTGGCGATCAGTTCCTCGGGGTTGCCGCTTTTTTCCACTACGCCCTGAACCCGCCCCAACGCGGGATTTCCATTCAAGTCTTCAAGAAAGGCATGCAGCACCACAGGAGTTTTGGGAAACTGTGCGGTCACACGCTCCAGAAGCCCCACGGACCCGGTGTTGATGGTGTTAACCGCCAACACAACAAGGTCCGGGGGGCGGGGGCTGTCCAGAGCGGCCATGACTTCGTCGCTGCTCTTCGCACCGGAAACCAGCAAGTTGCGTCTTGCCAGCTCCCGACAAATGAAGTCGCGCATGTGGGGGTTGCGCTCGGCAACGAGTATGGTGACTTGCGGTCCTTTCATCGATTTGTTCCATGGTTTGTCTGATACTAGGCAAGGAGTGTGCCACGAGGATATTGTCGCGTTGATTTTGTATTTGCTTTGAATTGTTGGGTTTAATTTTTAAGCATTGCGAGCTGCAAAGGTCGGGATAAGCCGGTGCCGTCAGTTATTTTGTCAAGGTGTAAAAAAAGTCGTCACATCCGGTATCGGTGTGTTTGCATGGCTGTTCCAGACAGTGTATGGTTGTTATGAGGTGTGAACTCTCTAACCTGGGGGGAGCCATGCAGCAGAAAATGAGCATTCGGACGGATCAGTGGCGAAGGGGCATGAGCTGGCTGTTGCTGTGCGCGACCCTGTTGTTTTCGATCTTTTGGGTGTCCGCAGCCCATGCGGAGCAGCTTGTGGAAAATCGCATGCTGGGGTTCCGCATGATTCTGCCGGACGGCTGGGTGCGTCTGGGTAAGGGGGAAATCGCCGCGCTCAATGATTCCATGGCCTCGGTTCTTTCAGGATCCATTAATGGTTCCGACCTCAAGGTGCTGGATGGATTCAGAATGGGCGGGGAAGATTTTGAATATCCGTTTATCATGGTGGGAGCAGGGCAAAGCGGACGCATTCCCAAGGCTCAGATCGAGCAGTTTAACGGGTTGGCGTTGGGAAGAGTGGAAAGGTTGCTGGATTCCAAAGTTTTTCACGCCTCGGGCAGCGCCGAGGACGTGCGCAACGTGGAATTCGACAAGCACCGCTGGATGTTTACGGTGACTGCGGAGCCGGGTGGAATGGTCATACGTACATGGTATATCTACACCGGGTCAGGGTATCTGGTCTTGCGCGGATTCTTCGACCAGCAGTCCCTGCGGCAACTGCCGGCTGCGGATAGTTCCGTACTCGGCATTTCCCTTGCCGCATGGAATACCTATGTCCAAACCGATGACGCACTCACGCCGGAGCACAGGCGGAATGATTTCATCTGGCTGATCTATGTCATGATCCTGCTGATTTTCGTTGGCGTAGGACTTACACTGTATGAATCAGGGGACGGCGAGGACAACGTTTTATAGCCGGTCATTCAACCTTTGTGCTGGTTTTGATGCCGTATTTTTCGATACGCGCGGCAAGAGTCGGCCGTGACATGCCCAGCAGTTTGGCAGCCCGGGTCCGGTTGCCGTCGGTTATTGCCAGTGCCTCGCTGATGATCAGTTTGCCAGCCTTGTTCATAAGCATTTCAAAGGCGTTTTTGCCTGCGTTTTCCGCAAGGGCCTTGCGAACGCGCGCGCAAAATGCCTTGTCGTTTTCATCCCGTTCCACAGGACTGTCCGGTTCCACATCCACGGCCTGGGACAGTTGTTCCCTGTTCAGGGCAACACCGCGGTTGAAGATAAGCGCCTTTTGCATTGTATTGGAGAGTTCGCGCACGTTGCCGGGCCACGGGTAGGATTGCAGGTATTTCCGGGCATCTTCAGCCAATCCCGGATTGGGCAGATCCATCTCCACACTGAGGCGGTTCAGGAAATACTCTGCCAGCGGCGGCACGTCTTCAATGCGCTCCCGCAGGGGAGGCAGGGTAATGGTCACCACTTTGAGGCGGTAGTAAAGGTCTTCGCGGAATTTTCCCCTGGTTACGGCTTCTTCCAGATCACGGTTGGTCGCTGCGATAATGCGAACGTCCAGCGGGATAGGGTCGCGTCCTCCAAGTCGTTCGATTTTTTTCTCCTGCAACAGACGCAGTATCTTGGCCTGAATGTTCAAAGGCATGTCGCCGATCTCATCCAGAAAAACCGTGCCACCGTCCGCCTGCTCGATTTTTCCCACGCGCCGAGAGTTGGCACCGGTGAACGCACCCCGTTCGTACCCGAACAGCTCGGACTCCAGCAGCGTGTCGGGAATGGCCACGCAGTTGATGACCGTAAACGGTTTGTCTGCACGGAGACTGTGCTGATACACGGCCCTCGCCACCAGCTCTTTGCCGGTGCCGGATTCGCCACGGATAAGCACCAGTGCATCCGTGGGCGCAGCCTTGCCGATGGCCTTGTATATTTCGTTCATGGCCCGGCTGTTGCCGACCAAAGCTCCGGCCGGTGCCGCTTCCGGTTCCGGTCCCATTTCCACATGTTCGCGGGCCAGCCGTCCGGCCTCCAGCGCCTGTTCAATGAGAGTCAGCACTTCGGCTGGCTCAAAGGGTTTGAGGATATAGTCGAACGCCCCCATCTTGGTGGCCTCGATGGCGGTTTCCGTGGTGCTGTATGCGGTCATGATGATCACGGGCATCCGCTGATCGATCTTGCGAATTTGTTCAAAGGCTTCCAACCCGGTCATACCGGGCATGCGCACGTCCATGACCAGAAGGTCCGGCGCAGACTCCCGCACTGCGGTGATGCCGGATTCCCCGGAATTGGCCGTGCGGATTTCATGGCCCTCCTGCGCCAGCATTTTTACAAAGCTTTTGCGGAGCTGGGCGTCATCGTCAACGATCAGGATCTGTGCCATCGTGCGCTCTCCTTGTGGGGCAGGGCCAGCAGGAATGTGGTGCCGCCTTGTCCTGAGGATTTGAGGTGAATCCAGCCGCCGTGCTCGGACATGATGCGGTTGGCGATGGACAGCCCCAGTCCTGTTCCTTCCTCCTTGGTGGAGAAGAAGGGTTTGAATATGTCGTCACGCACCGAGGGGGGAATGCCCGGCCCGTTGTCCGCAACCGTGATGACGGCCATGTGTTCACGGCCTCCCAGGTCTCCCATGGTTTCCCTGATGGTGATCAATCCACCGTCCGGCATGGCGTCGCAGGCATTGACGATGAGGTTGACCAGCACCTCCTTGAGCTGTTCGGGGTCCGCGTCCACCTCGGGCAGCGACGTATCCGTATCTCGCCGGACTTCCACGCCGCAGGAATCCAGACGGTGCCGGAGCAGTTGCAGGGTCATGTCCACCACCTCGGACGGAGATACCCGTTGCATTCTGAGTTTTGGTGGGCGTGAAAATTCCAGGAAGTTGCGGATAATGGTATCCAGATGCCTGATCTCTTCCGAAATGACTTCGAAATCTTCCTGCTGTACCGGGGAAAGAGTTAGGCTGCGTTCCAGCGAAAACAGGCGCATTTTGACTGACGTGAGCGGGTTGCGGATCGAATGGGCAACACCGGCCGCGAGTTTTCCGACCAGCGCCATCTTTTCGGCCTGGGCCACTTGCTGGCGGCTCTCCTGCAACATGACGTGTGCCTCGTCCACATCATCTATCAGCGTGGACAGGCGTTCCTGAAGTTCTCCAACCTCGCCGCTCAGGTTCGGGGCGGCGCCTTCCCCGTGGGCAAGGCGCCGGAGCGGGTCAAGGATTCGGCGGAACAGGATGTAGCCCAGCCACAGTGCCAGTGCGATGGTCAGCGGCATGGCCATGAGCGACAGAATGGTCAGGATTCGTGCCTCGTGGCGATAGCGCTTTCCTTCGGTAGCTATGCTTTGCTCATGCTGCTGTTTGTATTTTTCGCACAGGGCGTAGAGCGTGTTGAATTGGTCGCGCACTTTCCAATGGCGTTTTGCCCCTTTGCCCCGGTCTCCCTGCTGATAGAGTTCAATGACCGTGCTGCGTTCATGCGTGAAGCGCAGATAATTGGATTCGATTTCATTGAGGGTGGCGCGGCCTTGCTCAAGATGTTCGAACTGCCGGGCTTTGTGCAGCCAGCCTTCAAACGCCTCGTGGTGCTTTTCCAGATCGGAAAGCCACTCCGGATCATTGTTCAGGAAGTAGTATGTCACAAAGCCTTTTTGGGCCACCAGTTCTTCTTCAAGCCCCTGTGCTGCTATGAGACCGGCGATATCCCTGTCCTGCATGCGCTCAAACAGGGACTGGGTAGTATATACGTATCGCAGGGTCAGCCCCGCGCCCACAGTGGTGGTCACGATCAGGCAGACCAGCAGCAAACCGAGTTTGCTGCGCAGGCTGGGACGTTGTCGATCTTGGCTTTTCAACACGGTTACCCCCGGAGTGCTTGCTCCATTTTGGTGAAAAGATAGATGAAATCATGCATAAAAAAAAGGGGTATGAATACAGGGGTGCTTGCCTGAAGAAGGGATAAAACGTTACCAAGCGGCATGTGCTCAATGTATGGAAACGGTCCACGGATATTTTTTGTCTTTGTGGTCGCCATGTTCGTGGCGTGTTGTGCAAAGCCTGCTTTAGCGGATTCAACATTTCATAACGAGGATGTTGCCTACTCGCTTTCGTTACCGGGAGCATGGGAGGCGATGCCTCTTGAAATGGCCGGTAACCTTGGTGCACTGGCCGGCTTGGCGGACGGGCTTGATTGCGTGGCTGTCTACCGGCAGCCCCATGTCGAGAAAAGCACGGTTGTGATGGTGTTCATTTCTTCCCGCAAAGCCGGAAACAGGGCGGCCATGCAGGCCCGGTGTGATGCCGTGCGCAAGTCCCACGAAGCGTTTTTGCGGGAAAATACACCTCAGGGGCGTGCCCGTCACACCTCTTCCCGCTATGACGAAGCCCGGAAAATGTTTTCCCTGCATACTGAAGCGGGACAGTTTGAAATGGATAGATTTCTTTTTTTCACCGGACAGAGCGAGGTGCATGTGGTCGCACTGGGACCGAATAACCCGTTCATGAGCCGAGTGCGTCAGCATATCCGCGCCATGCGCTTTGACAGGGGAAAAAATTCAGGCTCGTTATTGCCGTTTGATATTCCCGAATTACCGTTCAAGCTTCCCGGCGGTGTGTGGCCCTGGTTGCTTTTGGTCGGCCTCATTGTATTTTTTTGGGTGGGGCGGCGGTAGGAGAATGTCACCTGCAAGCATTGAAAAAGCCCCCCGGAGTTATGTCGGAGGGCTTTTCTTTTTTTACTGGTTGGCTTTGAGTTTATTCCAGTATTTTTCGTATAGGGTGATGGCTTCGCCAATGTCGTTTTGGAATTCCGATTTTTCCATAACCGAAATGGGCGGGAATATCGCGGGATCGTTGCGAGTGGCTTCATCCAGTAGCGGGATTGCAGCCATGTTCGGAGTGGCATAACCCCATTCCCTGACCATGGTGGCCGCGACTTCTGGCCGCAACAGGAAGTTGATGAACGCGTATGCCTCGTCCACATTTCTGGCTCCGGCAGGGATACACATGCAGTCCATCCAGAAGATGGCGCCTTCTTCCGGCCAGACGAACTGAAGCGTGTCCAGTTCGCCCATGGCAACGTGTGCTTCACCGTTCCAGATCATGCCTGCAGCCACTTCCTCGTTCAGAAACGGAATTTTGGGACTGTCAGAGTTGAATGTGCGCACGGAAGGCATGAGCGCGACAAGGTCTTCGTATGCTTCCCGGATATGGTCCGGGTTTGTGTCGTTCAGGGAATAACCTCTTTTTTTGAGCGCCATTCCGAACACTTCGCGCAGGTCGTCCTGCAAAAGAAGGGTTCCCTTGAACCGGGAATCCCAGAGGTCCGACCATTTTTCCGGCATGGGACCGACCCGTTCCGGGTTGGCCAGAATGCCGGTTCCACCCCAAGTGTACGGCACGGAATATTTGTTGCCGGGGTCAAAGCTGTGATTCAAATGCCTTGAATCCATATTCTTGAAATTATTAAGTTTTGATTTGTCTATGGGCAAAAGCATGCCTTCTTTGCCCATCTTGTTCACAAAGTAGCTGGAGGGGAAGATGACGTCGAATCCCCTGGAATTCATCACCTTGAGCTTGGCATACATGGCCTCATTGCTTTCGTAGGTGGCGTAAACCACCTTGATGCCGGTTTCCTTGGTGAACTGGTCGATAACGCCTTCCGGGATGTATTCCGTCCAGTTGTATACGTATACAGTGCGGGAGGATTCGGCTCGAACAAGCCCGGCCGTGGCCAGGGCCAGCAGCAAGGCGATTGCCAGAGTAATTACTTTTTTCACTTCGTTTTCCTCATGAGAAGTTGGGATACGAAAACAAGACAGACGGTGACGCCGATCATTATAGTACTCAGTGCGTTGACATCCGGCTTCACGCCCATCTTTACCATTGAATATATTTGCAGGGGCAGGACTTCATAGTCTGGTCCGGTCATGAAAAAGCTGATGATCACATCGTCCATGGAAAGGGTGAAGGACAAGAGCCATCCCGCAGCCACTGCTGGCATGATCATGGGCAGGATCACGTTTTTGAAGGCTTGGTATTCGCTGGCTCCAAGATCTTCAGCTGCCTCGATCACATGCGGATCGAACCCCTTGAGCCGGGAGTACACTGTTGCAACGACAAAAGGGAGGCAGAACGTGGTGTGGGCGGTCAGCAGCGGCAGGAATCCCGGGCGAATACCCATGAGTACGAACAGGAGCAACAGGGAAATTCCCAACACGATGTCCGGGCTCATCATGACCACGAACAATCCGGCCTGCACCGCACGGCGGCCGCAAAAACGGTAGCGGAACAGGGCTACGGCCAACAGCACGCCGAGAACCGTGGCTATGGTTGCGGACAGGATGGCGATGGTCAGGGAATTGATGGCTGCGTCCATGAGTTGGGTGTTGGAAGCAAGCCGGGCATACCATTGCCAGGTGAATCCTTTCCAGGCCGTGGAAAATTTTGAATTGTTGAAGCTGAAAGCCACCAACGCGGCCATCGGCGTGTAGAGAAAAATGTAAACAGGCAGTAATCGCCATGTGTTGCGTATCTGGCTCATGACTTTTTCTTCCCTGCTTTGTTGAGCCTGCCCTTGCTCACCCCATGCACATAGATCAGCGCAAGCATGAGCAGGGTGAGCACGACTCCGGCCGCAGCACCCGTGGGCCAGTCGCGGGCCACAAGAAACTGGTTTTTGATGAAATTGCCCACGAGCAGGTGCTTACCGCCTCCGAGCATGTCCGGAACAAAGAACATCCCCAGCGCCGGGAGGAATACCATCATGCAACCAGCCACGATGCCCGGCATGGTCAGGGGCAGTGTCACATGGAAAAACGTACGCCACGATCCGGCCCCCAGATCCCGGGCCGCCTCGATCATTTTGCCGTCTATTTTTTCCACTGCCGAGTACAGGGGCAGGATCATGAATGGCAACAGAGTATAGGTCAGGCCGATGAAAACAGCCGCTTCAGTATACATGAAGGAAACGGGCTTGGCCGTGATACCCAGCCAGACAAGAATGGTCGAGACGATCCCCCTGGTCTTGAGCATGAATACCAAAGCGTACGTGCGCACGAGCGAGTTGGTCCAGAACGGGATCATGACCAGCATGAGCAGCACCTTTTTCCAGCGTGTCTCCATTCGTGCCAGCGTGTAGGCGAACGGATATGCGGCTAGCAGGCAAAGAAGGGTCGTGCCTGCGGCCAGATACAGGGAGTTCCACAGGATTTTTAGAAAAGCCGGGTCGATAATTGTCCGGTAACCTTCCAGTGAAAACCGGAAATCGACGAGATGAGCTTCATGCCGGGCCAGAAAGCTGGTGCCCATCATCAATAATCCGGGGAACAGCCCAAACACGGACAGCCAAAGTATGGCCCCGCTGATGGAAAGGAATCGGAAACGGTTATGCATGTTCATGGGGCAGTACCACTTCCCATCCTTCAAACCAGCTGACAATGACCCGGTCGCCGGTTTTATGGCAGATGCGGTCTTCATCCTCGTTGAAGAATTCTGTGATCAGGATTTGTTTGCCGCAGTCCAGATCGACAACCATATCCCATGTACTGCCCTTGTAAACTGTTTCATTGACAGTGCCGGGCAGTCTTGGCTGGTGAGTAGACGCAATGTCGTCTTCAGGAACGATCACCATATCTTCGGGGCGCAATACCACGCGGATGCTCTCATGCGAACCGAAGCTGCGTCGTGTCTTCAACTGGCAGGGCTGGCCTTCCACAATTGCATGCAGAATTCCGTCACTCCAGTGGTGAGCGCTACCGTCCAGTATGCAGGTTTCTCCGACAAAGCGGGCAACCTTCAGGTTGACCGGCTCTTCGTAGATTTCTTCGGGCGTGCCCACTTGCTCGATACGTCCATTGTCGAGCACCACCACCCGGTCTGACATGGCGAATGCTTCCTGTTGATCATGGGTGACGAAAACAAAGGTTATGCCCAGTTTGCGGCACAGGTGCTTGAGCTGGACCTGCATGCGTTTTCGAAGTTTGGCGTCCAGAGCGGAAAGCGGTTCGTCCAGCAACAAGGCCTTGGGATTGTTGATGACGGCACGGGCTATGGCGACACGTTGTTGCTGTCCGCCGGAAAGGTTTGCTGGCATGCGGTCTCCCATGTCGGGCAGATCCACCATCGCCAGCGCCTCGCGTACACGCTGGTCCCGCTCCCTTTTGGCTATGCCTGCCATGCGCAGGCCGAACGCAAGGTTGTTCGATACCGACATGTGCGGGAAAAGGGCATAGCTTTGAAAGACCGTGTTGACGCGGCGCTGGTTGGGCGGCACGTCGTTCATGATCCGGCCGTCGATGCTGACGGTTCCGGAGGTAGGGCTTTCAAAGCCGGCAATAAGCCGCAACAAAGTCGTCTTGCCGCAGCCGCTTGGCCCGAGAAGAGTTATGAATTCGCCGTTGTGGATATCGAGGTTCAATTCCTCGAGCACCATGATATTGTCGAACCTCATGCCGAGGTTTTCCAACCGGATGATCGGATTGTTTCCAGTCATGCGGCCCCCCTTGGTGTACTGATCTTGCGCCCTGCGCCGGGGAGGGTGGGCGTGCCCGATGTAAATCGGAAGGCGGTAATATAGGGTTTTTCAAAAAATGAAAACAGTTTTTTTTGTGTCGTTTTTGCGGCGGCGCATTGACAGTGGGGGCGGGCGCTTGGCAAGGTTCCGATGCCGAAAGCTGCGCTTGGTGCGCACGGCTGGTACACATCTGAGCCGCGCCCATGATTGTTCTGATGGAAAGGTGTTTGATTACAAGGTGTTGTCGTTCGGCATGTTCGTTGCTATATACTGCCGGAATAGGAAAGGGACGAAACGGCATGAGACGACTGATCTTCGCATGTATTTGTACGGCGGGCCTTATGGCTCTGTCCGCATCGTATGCTGCTGCACTGGAAGGGCGGCCTCCACTCCTGCCCGATAATGGGGAGGATCATTCATCTCCTGTGGAAGCGGACGCCCAGAAAAAACGCCCGATGCTTATCATCCGCGGCAAGGACGGCAGGATTCTCGACGTTCACGGACAAGGCCTGCACCCCGGATCTTCCGGTGTGGCCCCTCCGCATTCGGGGGAAAACAAGTAATCTTCGGATCTCGGTGCAAGAAAAAGCGTCTCCGTACGGGGACGAAGACGCCGCTCAAAAGACAGGGTATGTTTTTCCGGCTACTGGACGGTGGTGGGCGTCTGGCCGCTGTTGATCAGTTTTTCGCGGTATTGCTGGACCTCTTCCAGCTTGTTCCATTCTTCCCACATCTCTTCCCAGTCGGAAAAGAACATGATTTCTTCTTCCAGATAGGGTTCGTGCATCTTCATCCACATGTTGAAAACATACATTTCAATTTTGAACTGCGGAGAATCGAACACTTTAGGCATGACCGTCATGTCGTATTTGGTGCCGTCCAGATGGGAAGCTACGTGCGCACAGACGATTTCGTGCGATTTTTTGTAATCGATGCTTCCAGTCATGGTTTCGGCCAGACTTTTGAGGGAAGGGTATTCCTCTTCCACCCGCTTCATGATTTCATCGGGAATTTCAACGCACAAGGCGTCGCCTTCCCCTTTAATGTAATAGAAGCGTATCCATTGTTCGAATTGAAAAATCCGTATGGTATCCCTGACTGCGGCTTTCAGGCTGACACTTTTGATCATTGCTTCCGGCTCCTCCTGGAAAATTGCGTTGAAGGGGGAATATGGTCATGAAAACACGTTGCGTCAAGTGCCGGTATCTCTGGTCGGCAGGGCTGGACAAAGCGGCGGACAATGGGGTAAGCAAACCGGCTCACGATAATAGTGGTCCGAGAAGGACCATCATAACTAGTTAAGGAGATAATCATGGCTCATAAAAAGCACGAGCGTAAAAAGGAATTAGACCGTCGTCGTCAGCGTCGCGCCAAGCGTATCAAGAATCGCATCAAGGAAGCAAAGGCCGCCGCTGAAAAGTAGCGACCTCCGAGCGGGCGTATGCTTTCCGGAGGCTTCGGTTTTCGGGGGCTGTGTTGTGCCCGGAAAGGAGTGAATCGTGCCTATTTACGAATATAAATGCCAGAAATGCGGCCACGTTTTCGAGGAGTGGCAATCCGGTTTTGAGGAATGCGAGCAGTCTTGCCCAACATGCGGGGGCGAGTCGAAAAGGCTGATTTCCAATACTTCTTTCGTGCTCAAAGGGACCGGGTGGTATGTTACCGATTACGCGGGAAAGAACCCTTCCAACGGTTCCGGAGAAGACGGCAAGAGCGGAAAGAGCAGCGAGACTGGTGCGGAGAGTGCCGAACCTGCCGGAAGCGCGGCTTCCGCGAGTTTGGAAACAACGAGCACCACAACCTCCAACTCGGCATCGTAGGACGTAAAAAAGGCAGCAGATACGTGCTGCCTTTTTTGGGCTTTGGAACAGACAATACGGGAGCAGGCAGATGATTGAACGGTATTCCAGGCCAGAAATGGCGACCTTGTGGACCTTGGAAAACAAGTTTCGTGTATGGCTGGAAGTGGAACTGGCCGTGTGCGAGACATGGTGCGAAATGGGGCGGATTTCTGAAGACGCCATGGCCGAAATTCGTGAAAAAGCGGACTTCGAGGTGGACCGGATTGTTGAAATCGAAAAGACCACCAAGCACGACGTCATAGCCTTTCTTACTGCCGTGGAGGAAAAAGTCGGTCCTCGCTCCCGGTATATCCACCTTGGCTGCACCTCTTCCGATATCGTGGATACGGCCAACGGCGTATTGCTGACCCGTGCTGGCAACCTTGTTGCCCAGGCCCTGGACGAACTGCTGGACGCACTGTATGACCTCGCCCATGAGCACAAGGGACTTTTGTGCATGGGGCGTACACACGGCATTCATGCCGAGCCGACAACCTACGGACTCAAGTTCGCTGGTTTTTACGCCGAATTTCAACGCCACCGCGAACGGTTCGAGGCCGCGCGCGAGGCTGTGCGCGTAGGCAAAATTTCCGGGGCCGTGGGAACCTATGCCCACCTGAGCCCGGAGCTGGAAGAAAAAGCCTGCACCCGTCTGGGACTGAATCCTGATATTCATTCCACCCAAATCGTGCAGCGTGACCGTTATGCGCAGTTCTTCACCACGCTGGCCATTATGGCCGGCGGCATCGAACGTCTCAGCACGGAGCTTCGCCACCTGCAACGCACCGAAGTACTGGAAGTCGAGGAAGGATTTACCAAGGGGCAGAAAGGCTCTTCGGCCATGCCGCACAAGAAGAACCCCATCTCCGCGGAAAACTTTTGCGGTCTTTCCCGGCTGGTGCGTTCCAATGCCCTGGCATCCATGGAAAGCCAGGCCCTGTGGCACGAACGGGATATCAGCCACTCCTCGGTGGAGCGGGTTATCATGCCGGACAGCACCATGCTCATGGATTACGTCCTGCATCGCATGGCAGGTGTTTTGAGCCGCTTGGTCGTCAAGAAGGATAATATTGAACGCAACTTGTTCGGATCTTACGGTCTTTTCTACTCCCAAAGGGTTTTGGGCAAGCTTATCGATTCCGGACTGCGCCGCCAGACTGCCTATGAAATGGTCCAGCGTGTTGCCATGCATTGTTGGGAAGAGAAGGTCCAGTTCGAGGGGCAGGTGCGCAAGGATGCTGAAATCAATACGCATCTTTCACCTAATGACCTTGACGATGCTTTTGACCCGAATTATTACAAACAATACGAAGACGCCATTTTCGAGCGTGTTTTTGGAGCAGGTGCCTAATGAATGATATGAAGAAACGTCTGGCTCGCCTGCTTATGGAGCTTTCCTACAGGGAAGGCGAGGTTACGCTGACTTCAGGACGCAAGAGCGATTATTACTTTGATTGCAAGCAGACGGCGTTGCACCCGGAGGGCAGCTGGCTCATCGGGATGTGTTTCCTTGATCTGCTCAAAGGATACGACGTTCAGGGCGTGGGAGGGATGACACTGGGCGCAGATCCGCTGGTTTCCTCCGTAACCGTGATTTCCCATGTTGAAAAGCGTCCCCTGCCCGGTTTCATCATTCGCAAGAAACCCAAGGGGCACGGGACGAATCAGTATCTTGAGGGCTTGCAGAACTTCAGGCCGGGCATGAAGGTTGCCTTGCTTGAAGACGTTGTCACCACTGGGGGGACTTTGGTGACGGCTGCGGAGCGTGTGCGTGAAGCGGGACTTGAAATTGCCGCCGTCGTATGCGTTCTGGACCGCGAAGAGGGCGGTCGCGAGAATCTCGCCAAAGCCGGTCTGCAACTGGATTCGATTTTCACGCGCGGCGAATTGCTGGAAGCTGCCTCCCGGTAGCTTCGGTCGCCGCATCGGGCACAGGTTTTGTCTATGCGGGTACTTCTGGTTTTTCTTTTTGCCTTGTGCTGCTGTCCTGCCTTTGCGGATGACGGCTGGAGGCCTACGGTTACTTCTCACCAATGGGTGCCGGAGCGCCTGCTGGCCGTCGACAAGGACACCCAGCGGCTTTTCGTCTTGCAGCATGAAAGCCCCATTAAGGCGGTGATGGAGTTGCCCTGCACCACCGGGCAGGCCCAAGGCGACAAGATGACTCGGGGAGATTTGCGAACGCCGGAGGGAGCGTACTTCCTCGGTGGACGCATTCGGCGTTCCCTTGGTTGGGATTTGTATGGCAATATCGCGTACTCGCTGAACTACCCCAATCCGGTTGACCGTCTCAAAGGCAAAACCGGTTCGGGCATCTGGCTGCATGGCCGGGGCAAGGAACTCACCCCGCACGACACTCGTGGATGCATCGCTCTCAAGGCTTCTGATCTCAAGGCTTTGGGGCATGATTTGTATCGGGGTATGCCCGTGCTCGTGGCCGAGGACGTTTCCTGGAAATCCGATGCCGGTGACGACGGCAAGTCGGCTGCAGATCTCGTTCAGGAAGTTCACAAATGGGCCAGGGACTGGCAGAATCGGTCGGATGACTTTTTTTCCCACTTTGACCCCGTGGCCTTCACCTTGTCCGGGAGCGGAGATTTTGCAGCCTTCAAAAGCCACAAGGAGAAAATTTTTCACAGAACGCCGTGGATTCAGGTCATGGTGGGCAATGTCCATGCCATTGCCGGCCCTGATTACTGGGTGACGTGGTTTGACCAGTTCTACCTTTCTCCGAATCTGTCGCAAACCGTTGGCAAGCGTTTGTACTGGATGCGCACGGCCAAGGGCGGCTGGGTTGTGGTCGGCCGCGAATATACCTCTGCCTCAGAGGATCTTGCTCCGCTCTATTACAGGAATATGGCCAAGCGTCTGCGTCCGGTTCTCGACCGTTGGGCCGCAGCATGGCAGGGCGCGGACGTGGATTCGTATCTTTCCTTTTACACGGATGATGCTGTGCAGGGAAGCTACCGTGGAGCCAAAGCCATCGGCGATTACAAAAAGACATTGTGGGAGCGGAAGCCTCCTGTTAAGGTAACTGTTGGCGATGTGAGGATTTTTCCGGATCCGAAGGGCCTGCGAATCAATTTCATACAGGAATATGAAGACGCGGCTGGCTATGCGGACCGGGGACGAAAAACATTAGTCCTTGCCCCGGTCGGAGACGATTGGAAGATAGAACACGAGGACTGGAGAAAGCTGTAATGAGCGATTCAAAATATAGCGTTCTCTTCATGCGCGACGATACGGATGTCAAGCGCTACAGACTCAGCCCCTTTTGGCTGCGTCTTTTCCTGTTTTCCCAGATTTTCATGCTTCTTTGTGCTGCCGGCGGCATATACATGGGGATGCGCGGTTGGTGGCAGAATGCCGAGTTGCTGGCTCAAAAGAAGAAATTGGAACAGCGTCTTGTGGACGCCGAAGTTCGTCTGGAACGGTTGGGCAATATGGAGAAGATTCTGCAATCCTACGACCCCAAAGAGTTGCAGGCCCTGCTTTCTTCTGCCGCTGACGAGCCTGAAACCAAACAGCCCAGCCTTGATTTGCGCAAGATTTTTTCCCGTGTGGATACGCGCCAGGTCGGCGTTGAAAATCTGCAGGCCCGTATCAACGGTGCCAAGGCTACTGTCAGTTTTGAGCTGAACAACATGCAGACCACCAAATCAATGTCCGGAGTGGTCGACTTCATTTTTGTGAAAAAGAACGGCGAAGAAGTGAGCATCAACACCAACAAGAACGACTTAACGTTCCAGATCCAACGCTTCAAGCGCATACGCACCTCGTTCATCATGCCCTCCGGGGTGAAAAAAAGCGATGTTTTCGGCATCCGGCTGGAGATCAAAAACAATGATGGAACAGTCATTTTCTCGGAAACATACCCGCTGTACAATATTCTGGCTTAGTCTGCTCGCGGTCCTGCTGGTTTCCGCCGTCGCCCATGCAGACGCGCATGAGTATGTTTTTTTCAAGGGAACCCAATATCCGCTGAAGGTCGTTTTCATAAAGGGCGACCTCCCTGGCCCTACGGTTATGGTGCAAGGCGGTATTCAGGGCGACGAACAATCCGGATTCGTCACGGCCCAGCTCCTCTCCCGGTCAACGCTCCACAGGGGAAACCTCATCGTTCTGCCCCGAGCCAACGTACCTTCCATCAATTTGCATCTTCGCCAGATCAACGTCGATATGAACCGGCGTTTCGACAAAAATTACAATCGGTTTTATGAAGACCGTGTAGCGCGGGTCATCCGTTTTTTGCTGCCCCAATGCGATGCCTTTATTCACCTGCATGAAGGAAGCGGTTTCTACTATCCCACGTACATCGACAAAATGCGCAACCCCAAACGGTATGGACAGTCGATCATTGTCGATACCCTGTTGTGGAAAGGGGCAAGGCACAGCATCAACCTTGAGAACACCGTCAATGACGTGCTCTCACGCCTGAATTCTCATATCCGTTCCCACGACTATCAGTTCAAACTTTTCAATACACGGACCTTCGACAAGGCCACCAGCTATCCTGAAATGCGCAAGTCCCTGACCTGCTATGCTCTGGCGGAACACAACATTCCTGCCATTGCCGTTGAGGTAAGCAAGGACATTATTCAGATGGATTGGAAGGTCCATCAGCAGTTACAGGCCACTTGCCTGCTCCTGGCGGAATTTGGCGTTGAAGCCGTGCCTCCTGTGTTTACCGGTGAGGACGTCAAACGTTATGCAGCGAAGGGAGTGCGGGTGACCGTCAACGGGCGGGCTGTGAATAACGGTTCTGTAATTCGCCTTGCCCCCGGTTCCACGCTCCATGTGAAGCCCGAAGAAACCGGTGTCAAGGAATTCGAACCGGCCTTGGCCTTGTTTGCCTCGGACAGGCCCGGTGTTAACCTTATTGAGGCCCACCGCATGGCTCTCGAGCCGTTCTCCAACTTGGAGTTGCGTGTGGACGGCCGCCGGATTGCGCGGTCCCGTGTGGCCTGGACCGGAACCATGCCTTCAAACCCTCGTGACGACAAGCCGGTGTTCGTATGCTGGCTGAACGGGAGTCCTGTTTTCGTGCGTGCTGGTGAAGTGTTGCATGCCGTGCGCGGCGATCAGCTTATTCTGGAAGGAATATATGGTGGTGCCCGGCGCGAGGTTTTGAATCTCAAGGGGTTTGTGGCCATCCCGTGGGATAACAAGGGGCAGGACCTTGGCTGGGAAATCATTTTGGACCCGGAGAATTTTATCGGCCGCTATGCCGTCGCTTCCGATGTGCCGGGAGGACAGCGTTTCAAGGTTGTACGGGAGACTCCGGGCGTAAAACGGTCTTTCTTCTACGTCGATGTAGCTCCGCGTAAGGTGTATGCATTGCGTCTTGCTGACGAGCGGGGACAATCGCTGCTTATCCCCTGGAGCAAAGACGGTCGTTATGCGCTTCCGCAAGGAAAATATGTTTTGCAGGAAACATGGAGTAACGGGCCGGACAACAAGTTGGTGGCCATGATCAATGGGAAGCCGTTGAAAAAGGGTGATTCCTTCCTGATAGACCAGCAGGATGCCGCAAGTCTGACCGTGCGACAGGCCACCACGTTCGCAAAGCTCGGATCCATGACCTTTACCCCCTCCCGGCTGGCCGCTGCAGAAGGATTCAATTGATCCGGGCGTGCTGATCAATCTGCATCAGGAACGGGATTTCCAGACCTGTTCATAGAGAGTGCAGGTCTCGCCGATTTCACGAATGGTGATTTCCGCTTGGCGTCGAACTTCGTCCGGGTGCCTTCGCTCGGTGATCAGCCGGTTCAGCTCCACCAGTTCAGGATAGTCATCCAGACATTCTTCTTCCACGGTAGCCTTGTCGGGAACAGGTTCTTCCACCTCCTGAACTCTGCATCCCAGCGGTTTGGCCAGCATGTTCAATGCTGCCCGGACTGTTTCCCTTCCTCCGGCCTCCAAAGCCAGTTCAAACATGGCTATGAGTCTGTCCAGCGGATTCCGTTGGGCATCGGCATAACGAGGGTCCATGCAGTAACGATTTATTTGCGTTCTGCCCCGGGAAAAAATCTTTTGTAGATTCGTTACCCCCAAAAGACGCTTGCAGGTCTGCATCACTTCCCATGTTTCAGTTTCCAACTGTTTCATCATGATTCCTTGTTTGGCCGTTTTTTATTTTTTTGACGTTGAACGTGCTACGTTTGATTTTCTATACAGAAGTATGGGTGTTTCTGGTGTTTTTTGAATGTGCTTTACAAAATTGACGCGATAACCCTATATCAATTTTGGATTCATCAAGGTCTGCCGCCGCTCTGTTGTTACGTTGTGTCGAGAATTCTACGGGGGAGATGTACAAATGTTCAAACTGTTCAGGGTAAAAAGTGTCGCTACGGAATTCTGTGCGACCATTTCAGTGCTTTTGATCGCGCTTGTTTCAGCTCTTGTCGTTTACATCAACACCACCAGTTATGAGATGGTCAAGAATACCCAGATCAAGGACATGCGCCAATTCAACCAAAGTGCACTGTACTCGCTGGAGGAATATCTCAGCCGTTATCAGACTGTGGTCAAGACTCTGGCACAAAATCCCTCGGTAGTCACCGCGTTGTCATACAATAGCGCCGGACGAACAAAGCGCATCTTGCAAAAACTGGTTGCAGCTGATGCCGGTGTTGTTTCAGCCGTTCTTTTCAAGAGTGACGGAACAGTGCTTGCCAGTGCCATGGGCGAAACAGGGGGCGATGTTACTTCCGTTGCTGACAAGGATTATTTCAAGGGTCTTTTTAGCGGGGATAAGAAGTTTTTCATCTCGGACAGGCCCAAACACGACGACTTCGGGCACGAACTGTTTGTTATGGCCGAACGGGTCTATGACTCAGGCGGCGTTGCCTTGGGAATTGACTTCAATCAGTTCTCTGAGCGGTTTATTAAAAAATTGAGCATTGGTTCTGATGGTTACGCCTACATGATGACCGGGCAGGGGACCATCGTGAGCCATCCCAACCCGAAGGTTGTTGGCAAGCGGTCCAGCGTTATTGACCATTTGCTGGAAGTGAAAAAGCAGGGCAAGGATGACTACTTTTTTTACAATTATAAGGGACGTGACAAGGTTCAGACTTTCCAATCGGAGCCTCTGACCGGCTGGTTCATCAGCATCACAGTGTACATGGATGACCTGACCTCGGTCGCCAACAGGCAACAGTTGGTAATCATTCTTGCAGGAATAGCGGGAGTGCTGCTGGCCGTCGGCGTTATTATTTTCGGATTCCGGCGAACGATAACAAAGCCTGTGCGTGTGATCATCGAATATGCGAACAGCGTGGCCTCTGGTGATTTCTATGCTGAACTCGACGGCAGGTTCCGTTATGAGCTGGGAGAACTTGCCGACCACCTGGGCAAGATGAGTGGCGACCTCAAGGAAAAATTTGGATTTGTGCAGGGGGTGCTGGACGGCATCATACTGCCTTGTGCCGTTATCGATACCAAGGGGTGCATGACCTACCTCAATCAGGATTATCTCGATCTTCTCGGCAAGTCAGGAACTCCGAGCGAGTACATGGGAGCGTGTCTTGAAACCCTCATGTACGGCGATTCGGGAGAACGCTCCCTTTCAAGGAAGGCTTTGGAAGAGAAAAGCACTCAGCGTGAAGAATGTTTACTTTCCACAGATGACGGACGTGACCTGATCCTCGATATCAGTGCAACACCCATTTATGACTTGGACGGCGAGATGATCGGCGTCTTTGCCATCTATTACAATATGACTGAGATCCGAGCGGCGGAAGATCGCATCCGTTCCCATGGGGAGCGTATAGGACAGGCTGCAGAAGATGCCATGAAAATTTCGCGCCGCCTGACAAAATCGGCCAATGAACTGTCCGAGCAACTTGAGGACTCAAGACTGGGTGCCGAGACCCAGAAGGCGCGGACTGGCGAAAATGCCACCGCCATGGAAGAAATGAACGCAACGGTGCTTGAAGTGGCCCGCAACGCCAGCACTGCTGCGGAAAATGCCAATTTGGCCAGCGAAAAGGCCAAGGCCGGTGCCGTTGTGGTAGAACATGCTGTCGCTTCCATCAACGAAGTCAAAGGCAAGGCCGAGAACCTGAACGAAGTCATGCGCGATCTCGGTTCCCAGGCTGGCGAGATCGGCCAGGTGTTGCAGGTCATCAATGATATTGCTGATCAGACCAACCTTTTGGCGCTTAATGCAGCTATTGAGGCTGCGAGGGCTGGCGAGGCCGGTCGCGGGTTTGCCGTGGTTGCCGACGAGGTCCGCAAGTTGGCGGAAAAGACCGTCAATGCCACCAAGGAGGTCGGTGAAGTCATCGGAAAGATTCAGGACGGAACGGCTCAGGCTGTGAAGGATACGGAGTCGGCAACAGAATCTGTTTCCGAAAGTACGGATCTCACCTGGCAGTCTGGCGAGGTGCTCAAGGATATTATGGGCGTTGTGGAAAGTACTTCCACGGAAGTGGCTGCCATAGCCACGGCTGCGGAAGAACAATCCGCCGCATCGGAGGAAATCAGCAGAGGTACGGCGGAGATCGACGAGATTTCCACCCTGACGATGGAGAACATGGTACGCTCCAGCCAAGCCGTTAAGGACTTGGAACAGGAAGCCAATGAACTTCGTGACTTGATTCTTTCCATGCGTGATTAGCATCAGAAATATATGTTTTGAAAAGGGTCCGGGGGCTTGCCTTCGGGCCCTTTTGTTTTGAGCATGGTTGAAGTTGTGGCCTCTATTGCTTTATGCTGGGCAGGAAATCAATGGTGTGGGGAGGGGAAGGAATGTCGCATTTGGAATGGGATGAATCGCTCTGTATCGGTGTTTATGCCATAGACAAGCAACATATGAAGCTTGTGGAGCTGGTCGATGAATTCCTTGAAGCTGTTGCAAGGGGACGCGGCGACGATATCACGGAAGAGATTATTGCCCGTCTTCGGGAATACACAGTTCGTCATTTCCACGACGAGGAGTCGTATATGGAGGAGATCCATTATCCGGCTCGTGGAGAACATCATGCAGCGCACAGGGAACTTGCCCGGTCAGTCAAACTTTTTCAGCGTGACCTCTATAAACGCCGGGACGTTTCTGTTGATGTTTTGCGACACTTTCTCAAGAAATGGCTCATTAGCCATATCCTTGATTGCGACATGAAGATTGGCGAGTGGGTTCGCAAAGAGGAAGAGAAAAAAAAGATCAAGGCCGGCGAAAAGGAAGTCCCCACTCAAGCGGAGCAACAGGCAGAAAATGAAGCTTTATCCGAAAGTCCCGAAGCGGAGGAAGACGAATCCTGAGTTGCCCGTGAGGAAGGCATTGTGTAAAACGGTTTATGGCTGATAACGCTCGATATTGCGAACTTGGTGTTTGGCTGTTTCCGGGATCGTCGAGCTTTTTTTATTGCCAAGTGCCGGAATAGGCACAAAGGATATTGAAGGGTGAAACAATTGACGTTGAGTGAAGAGTTGCGGACGCTGGTTCAGGAAATCGGCGAATCCGAAATCTGGCGGCCGGTCCTGGATGGTAACGGTAATCTTCTGGCAGGAGGGGCTGGCCATCGGGATGAAAGTTTGCCGGAACATCCTCCTGCGGATATTGATTTCCACGGCAAAACCGTTGTGGACCTTGGCTGCAATGTTGGGACTTTTGTCCGCCGGGCCGCCCATCTCGGCGCAAGTCGGGCAACAGGAGTGGATATCGATTCCCGGCTGGTTCGATGCGCGCAGATCATGACCGAACAGGACGGCGTGGACAATGCGGACTTCATGGTTTGCGACTTTGCCAATCCTCCGGCCCGGAAATACGACGTCGCCATGATGTTCGACATTATCGGAAATACCACCATAGGTCGGGGAGACATGCACCACTTCATCAACCTCATGGAAGGCTGGGCTTCAAATGAGTTGGTGATTTCCCTCAAGCCCATGTGCCGTACCTCCAGGCATTTCAACAAGACGCCGCAGGAGTTTGCGGATATTTTCCCCACCTGTCATCTGGAAGGCGAACGTTTTTATCCTGTCCGTGAAGCTGTGGACTATTTGGGTGGCAGAGGCTGGCGGTTGCTTAGTGAGTTGCCGGATGGGTACGAGACGTGCGGCATGAAAATGCTGCTGCATTTTGGCCGTGCATGATTGTGAAGGCGGTGGAAAAGATTTTTTTGTATTGATGACGTGAAATAGTGACTTGTCTGAAACCTTGAGCGCCCCTGGCTGTTCAAGGTTTCATGCTTTTGCCCAGGAAAATGAATACCCCGCCAAGCACTATGGGCAGCATGGCGAAATAGGCGGCGTCACTCAGGAGCAGGACCAGCCCGATGAACGCCAACAGCAGCCCGACAGCCATGCAAAGCTTGGGATCCATGGTCAGGCGGCCAGCCAGTTTGGAACCACTGCCGCGTGGAATCAATATGCCGCAGTGAGGACACTGGAGGGCATGCTTGCTGATTCGTTTCTGACACTGTGGACATTGCATGATTTCGGATACCACAGGGTTGGTGGATGTACAACTGTCTGAACGCCTGAAACGCCTATTCCCGTGTTATATTGGTGATATGTTTGCGATACAGGCCGCGGAACTGGTTGTAGGTCAGCCCCATGATCTGTGCGGCCTTGCGTTGGTTGTGCCGTGCGGCTTCCAGAGCAGATTGCACGTATTGGCGTTCCAGATTGCGGACGGCCTGCTTGATCGGAATCATGAGGTCAGGAAAGGTTTGACGCTCTCGAATCGTCGGAGCCTCCGGGAGCTTCTCTTTTTGGGGGAGGCGCTTTTTCTGTGCCGGGCGGTAAGGGGATTTGAACGGGTCCAGCACAATGGAGTCGATGATCTCGCCGTTACTGCGATATACGGCTCTCTCCACGGTGTTTTTGAGTTCGCGCACGTTGCCGGGCCATGTGTATGACAACAGTTCCGTCCACGCCGTGTTTGAAAATTCCGGCGGTTCGGCAAACCCCATCTCAACAGACATGCGGGCGGCAAAACGCCTTGCGAGTAATTCTATGTCTCCATGTCTTTCCCGCAAGGGTGGCAGGGTAAGCACTTCGAAACTCAAGCGGTCCAAAAGGTCGCGTTTGAAGCGTCCCTGATCAGCCATCTCCGGCAGGTCTGCGTTGGTTGCGCCGACGACGCGAACGTCAACTTCCATGGGCGTAACGCCTCCCACCCGTTCAAAAACGCCGTACTCCACGGCTCGAAGTATTTTTTCCTGCGCTTCACGAGAAAGGCTTGCGATTTCGTCCAAAAACAATGTGCCGTGGTGTGCCGCTTCAAAGCGGCCTTTGCGGCGTGTCGTCGCTCCTGTGAACGCTCCGGCCTCGTGTCCGAAAAGTTCGGAATCGAGGATTGTGGGGGCCAGTGCTGCGCAGTTGACGGGAACGAATGGTCCCTGCCACCGGCTGGAAAGATAATGGAGCCTTGCCGCTGCCAATTCCTTGCCTGTTCCGCGTTCTCCTATGATCAGGGTTGGACGTTCGGCCCGGGCAGCCAGAGAGAGAGCTTCCTGAAATTCCAGAAAGCTCTCTGACTGCCCGATGGCTTCGGTGGTTTGGGAATGGATGTCGGTATTCATTTTCACCGTATTTTGGTTTAATCAACCAAAAGTTATTACTATTTACCAAAAGTGTGTATGGTTGTCAAGTCGATAAATGTAATTATTTAAAGTTATTACAGTGTTTTGTTTTTTATGGCACGGGCTGTGCTTTGTCTGGGCAAACAGATCAGGAGGCACTCATGGGTATTTTTTCGAGATTCAAGGATATCGTCAGTTCCAATATCAATTCCATGCTGGACAAGGCGGAAGATCCGGAAAAGATGATCCGGCTCATGATTCAGGAGATGGAAGAAACGTTGGTGGAACTCAAGGCCGGTTGCGCAGGGTTGATGGCTGACCGCAAGCGAATTGATCGCGAGCGCGAGGAGGCGGATGCCCGAGTGCAGCTTTGGGAATCCCGCGCACGGTTGGCCATGGAAAAGGGACGCGAGGATCTTGCACGTGAAGCTTTGCTGGAAAAACATGCTGCCGAACGTGCTGCACAAGGGCTGGAAAGCGAACAGGAGCGTTTCAACGTGCTGATCGGCCAGGCCCGTGAAGATATGGATCAGCTTGAGGCCAAGTTGGATTCGGCCCGGGAGCGTCAGCGGAGCCTTATCAAGCGCCATGTTCGTGCGGATCAGCGCAAGCGGGTGCGTAATGATGTTCGAAAGGCACAGTCCGCTGAAGCTATAATGCGATTTGATCGTTTTGAGCAGCGGGTTGAACGTCTTGAAGCCGAAGCCGAACTGGCCGGACCTTCAAGCTCGCGTAATCTGGAAGGCGCTTTTGCCCAGTTGGAAAACAGCGATGCCATTGAGGCCGAACTTGAGGCTCTTCGCAAGGACGCGGCCAAGAAGTAGCCATGAAACGATTTGTGGGCACGGTCTGAGTGCGTTATGCTATGGCTCGTTCACCATGCATCAAGGAGGAGGTCCCATGGGCCATTTTTTTGGAGTCATATTCTTGTTCATCCTTGCGGGAATAGTGCTGGTTGGCGCTGTTCTGGTCGGTGTTGTCAGGGCTTTCAAGGCCTCGCCCCGGCAGAATGGTTCCGAGGAGGAAGCAAGGATGATTCAGGAGATGTATAACGCCATGAGCCGTATGGAAAGCCGTGTCGAATCCCTGGAAACCATCCTTTTGGAAAAGGAGAGCAGGCAATGAGGCGCATGGGCGGAAAAAAACATAACGGATGGGGCCGAAGCAGACGTTTCAGCGGGTTTGGCCCGGGACGTAACTGGCATGAGCGCCGTCAGGCCATGCAACGTGTTCCCCTGTATCGTTCACGGAGCGGTATCCTTCTTGGCGTGTGCCGGGGGCTGGCGGATTATTTTGATATGTCCGTTTTCATGGTTCGCGCAGTGGTCGTGGTGTCGTTTATCATTACCGGCATCTGGCCTGTGGGTATCCTGTACCTGGTAGCTGCGGTGCTCATGAAGCCGGAACCGGTCATTCCTTTCAGTAACGATGACGAGCGGGAATTTTACGATTCCTATGCGGACTCGCGCAGCAATGCGCTGGCTCGCGTCAAACGCAAGTTCGATAATCTTGACCGCCGTATTCGCCGAATGGAGGATGTGGTAACCAGTAAGGATTTTGAATGGGAGCAGAAGCTCAAAGGATGATGAACAATTGCCCACGCAGTAAGCAGGCCGCGGATTTTTTCTGCGGCTTTGTTTTTTCAGGGCGTAAGCCTAACGTAGTATTGCAGTCAGCATCTGCTTGGTCAGGGAGGCCATTCCCGTACAATCGTCTGTTGACGGTGAGGATCGTTTAAACATCTCCAGCATCTCCAACTGGCTGCCCAGAAATTGCGCGATTGTTTCCGGGGAAAACGCCTGATTGGTGCCTGTTTTCAGTATCCCCAGCATTTGTTCCCTGCGGATGCGGGCTGTCAGCGCTTCAAGGACGGTTTTATCGGATTGCAAGAGGAGTTTTCCAACCTGCTCATTGCGTCCCGCCTCGCAGGCGATTTCCATATAAACCTGGAATTGTCCGTCATATTCATTGTTGTGGAGTATGTGGTCCACAGCCGTTGTCATTGCTTCTTCAAGGCTTGCGGCATGAGTTATGAGCGCAGCGAACTCTTGTGCCTTTTCCAGCTCGATTCGGGCCACGTGGGCAATAATATCGTCCTTGGACGAGAAATAATGATACACGGTTCCCGGACTCAATCCCGCCTGCTTGCATATTTGCTGCATGCTGGATTTGCGGATTCCTCCTGAACGGAAACACTCCAACGCAGCTTTCACTATCTGCTTTTTCCTGCGCAACGTGCCTTGTCTGTTGACGTTTCTTCCCATGTCTGCCTCTTTTTATAGAATAATTATTCTATTAATCTTGACATGAGCGAAAGAAGTCGTCAAACAGAATTTATCGAATGAATGTTTGACTAAAAAGTTCTCTCCTGGAGGAACGGATGTCCGTTGGAAAAAAAACTCTTTTTGTCGCCTTGGGGGCAGTGGTCACAGGCGTGTTGGTTTTGTTGGCCGCATGGCGAATCGAAGATAATCATGCCCTTGAGCAGGGGGCGGTCAGGGAATCGACTCCGATTACGGTGCAAACTGTTTGCGTCGGTACAGGGGAAGTCTCCCGTTGGGTTCTGGGGGAAGGTATTGCCGAGGCCGTGCGCAAACAGCATCTTCAATTCGAGACTTCCGGAAAAGTGGAATTTATTGCGTTGGATTCCAATGGAGCGATGATTCGTGAAGGCTCACGGGTGCGTGGTCCGGCGGAAGGCGAGCGCTTTGGTCAATTGCTGGCCCGGCTGGACTTGCGTGACCGCGTTTCCGCCTCGGCACAGGGAGAAGCGGATCTTGCCGCAGCTCGCAACAATGTGCAGTCCGCCAGCGCCGCCCTTGCAAAGGCTCGAACGGAGCAGGAAACCGCAGCGCGTGATTTTGAACGCAAACGGCAGTTGTTCACAAAAGGAATTTTGCCCCGGGACGAGTTTGAAAAAGTTCGAGACGCCCGCCGTAACGCCGCTACCCAGGTAGAGAGCGCTTCCGCGCAACTGGCGGCAGCACAGGCTCGCGTACGGTCCGAGGTTGAACAGCTGAATATTGTCAACAGGGGGCAGGAAAAAAACTCGCTGCATGCGCCTTTCGACGGTGTCGTGGCGCGTATCGACATCCGGATCGGCGAGTACATGGACCCGGATGTTTATGAAGGGCAGGGTGTCACCGCACAGAATTCTCCCATGACCATTATCGATCCTTCGGAAATGGAAGTGACGCTGAACATGCCTGTGTACGAGGGGCGTTATGTTCGCGTGGGGCAAAAAGCCGTAATTGCGGCCGGGGCTTTGGATTGGCTGGATTCAGGCAGCAGCACGGAGGGTCATGATGACCATACGCATGAATTGAATGGGGCCGTCTATTCCGTCAGTCCCCAATTGACGGCAAACAGGCGTTCTGCCCGTATCCGGGTCCGTTTTCATCAACAGAACAATGACATTCCGGACGGTATGATCGCTACCTGCTGGATAGCCATTGAGCACAAGACGAACGCCTTGCGTATTCCTACCAACAGTCTGCTGTACGACAAGGACATGCCTTATGTGTTTGTGGTCGAAAAGGGGATAGCCGTCCGCCGGGATGTCCGGTTGGGGATAGAGGATGAACAATACGTTGAAGTTCGCGACGGAGTGTCCCGTGGAGAACGCATTGTAACGAAGGGACGCCGAGCACTGAAAGCTGGTGACCATGTCCGCATGGTGGAGGAAACGTCATGAATACTCATGAACGTTCTCGTAAAAACTCGTTCGGGCCGGTCTTTGATTTTCTGTTCATCCGCAGGGTTCCGGCCATCATTTGGATCATGCTGTTGTTGTTTTCCGGATTCGCTGGATATCAGGGTATGGTCCGCGAATCCCTTCCCGATCTGGAAATCCCCGAAGCCTATGTTATCACCACATGGGAGGGAGCAACTCCCGCCATGGTGGAAAAGGAAGTTACCGCCAAGATCGAGCGGCAGCTTCGGGGAATGAAGGGACTGAAGAACATGTATAGTTCGTCCCAGCATGAGCTTTCCATCATAGCGGTTTCGTTTCATGCGGATTGCTCGGTTTCCGAAAGCCTGCAGCTACTGGAGCGGCAGGTATCCACAGCCGCCAGTCTTTTGCCAAAGGCCGCAAAGCGTCCGCGGGTGGAAGCCACTTCCGTGCGTGACCTGCCCATTGGCTCCTTGGTGCTGTACTCGGAAGGAACCACCCAAGCCGCGTCCGTTTCACGATCGGTGCTTGAGGAGCAGGCTCGCAAACTTGCCCGGGAGATGAACCGGGTTTCCGGCATCCGCAAGGCCCGGCTGGTGGGTGGACGCAAACAGGTGGTACGGGTGCGGCTGCAGCCCGAACAGATGCGTGCGGCCGGCATTCCAGCGACCCTTGTGCGCGAGCGCATCATGAACAGCGGAAGCGACGCGCCGTGGGGCCGGTTTGATAATCCGGATTTCGGATTTTCCATGAAATTGGACGGTGCATACCGCGATCTGGATACGCTGCGAAACCTTGTGCTGCAGCGGGATGAATCCGGCAGTCCTCTTCGCTTGCGGGATGTCGCACAGGTGTCAAAAGGGCATCTGCCCGAACGGACAAGGGCCTTTCTGAGTTGGAAGGGGTCGGCGTTCGAGCCTGTGGTGGCCATCGAATTGCTCAAGGAGCCGGGCCAGGATACCATCGCATTGGTGAACCGTGTCAAGCAAGCCTTGGACCGGGCCACGCAGTCTTCCGAATGGCCCCGGGGCGTACAGTGCCGTTTGACCGCAAACCAGGCCGAGGCCATTCAGGTAGAGCTGGACCGGGGGCTGGGCAACGGCTGGCAATCCATGCTGGCTGTTTTTCTGGTGCTTTTCGTACTGCTTACATGGCGCGAGGCCCTGGTGGCCGCGATTTCCGTACCCCTGACGCTGTTGGGAAGTATGGCCGTGCTCTGGATGGCCGGGTATACCTTCAACATGTTGGTCCTTGTGGGCATGATTTTGGCCCTTGGATTACTGGTGGATGATTTTATCCTGATCATGGAGGGCATGCACGAAGGAATTTTCATCCAGCGCCTCGGTTTTGCCGAATCCGTGCGGCGGACCATCCGCATGTATGCCATGCCTTCCTTTTCCGGCTCCGTAACCACTGTTCTGGTCCTGCTGCCACTTGCCTTTGTGGGCGGTGTGGACGGCAAGTTCATCCGGGTCATCCCGGTCGCGGCAGCCGTGTGCCTTATCGTATCCTATGTGGTTTCGGTTTTGCTGGGCCCCGCTCTTGTGCGCATGTTCATAAAACCGGACCGCACGTATGGCCCGGGGGTCATGGACAGGTTCTCCCATGCGGCGGAAGATCGCTTGCAGCGTTGGTTAGGAATTCGTGTCGTAGGCTCTCGCGGCCAGGCATGGCGCTGGGTGGCCGGAGCGGCGCTCACATTGTGCGTCAGCCTGTTTTTTGCCGCCAACCTGCGGGAAACATTGTATCCCAAGGAAGACGGCCGCGAATTGGGCGTAACCGTGACGTTGGCTCCGGAAGCGCCCCTGGAGCACACCGCCAAAGTGGCGCGCAGAGTCGGCGATATTCTGGCAAAGAAGCCTTGGTTAGAGCACGTGATGATGGTGGTGGGCGGCAAGGATTCCTTTTCCATGGTTTCCATCCATGACCTGATCGGCAAAAACAAGGCCTCCCACGTTGCCGGTTTTGCCTGTTTTCTGGTTCCCGGTTCCCAACGGGACCGGTTGGCCTATCAGTATGTGCCGGAGCTTCGGGCCGAATTGAAAGAAGCCTTGCGGGACGAACCCGGGGCAAAGGTGTTCATGACGCCGCAGGTCGGCGGCTCGTCCCGTGGGGATGCCATACAGATCGACCTGACCGGCGAGGATATGGGCGAATTGCGTCATATGTCCGAACAGGTTATGGCCGCCCTGAAGCATGTGCCGGGCGTGGTTGACGTGCGTGACAACCTTGGGCCCGCGAGAACCGAGCTGCGCTTCACACCCAAGCCGGAGTCCATGGACTTCCACAAAGTGAACCGTGAAGGGCTTGCCGGGCAGATGGTGGCATGGATGGAGAACGAGAAGGTCGGAACCTACCGTCTGTCCGGTACGCGCGACGATCTGGATATCCGGCTGGGCGGCAGGTGGGAGAATACCCGGCCTTCTGCCACCGGCCCTGAGGATTGGAAGGAGTTGGAGCGGTTGGCAGTCGTCAACGCCGAAGGTCACTCCGTTCCTCTCTGGAGCCTGGTCCAGCCCCGCGTTGAGGCAGCCTCGCAGGTGATTTTGCACAAACAGGGACGGCGCACGGTCACTGTGCTGGCCAAGCTGGACGGAGTTTATGTGTCCGAGGTGCTGGATCGAATGCGCCCGGAAATGGAAAACATGCGCCAGAGTTGGCCTGCGGGGTATGAATATCTGTTCGCGGGTGAGGCTGATGTGGAGGCGACATATGCCAACATGTTTCGGACATTCCTGCTCTCCGTGCTGTTGGTCTACGCCATGCTGGCCCTGCTGTTCGACTCCCTGCTGCACCCCGTCATCATTTTGAGCACGGTTTTGTTCTCACTGGTCGGCGTGTTTACCGGGTTTTTCTTTTTGGGGATTCCTTTTTCGTTTTCCGCATCCATCGGCATGGTCGCTCTCGTGGGGATTGTGGTCAACGATGCCATTATCATGGTGGAAACCATGAATTCCCGACGAAAAAACGGTGCGGGTGTTCGCGAGGCCGCGGCTCAAGGCGTGGCCGACAGGCTGCGCCCCATTGTCAGTACCACCATTACCAATTTTGCCGGGCTTGCACCGCTGGCCCTGTCCGATCCGGGGTGGGCGCCATTGTGCCAGGCCATCATTTTCGGGGAATTCACGGCCACGATCGGAGCCGTGCTGCTTGTGCCCGCTCTCTATGTCCTGTTGACGCGGAGCAAGTCCCCTTCCTGACCGCAGGAGAGATGTTCGTTAAAGGGCGGAGCTGCCATACGGCCCCGCCCTTTTTGCCTTACTTGCCGTTTTTGAGCATGAGCCGCACTATCACATGGTGAAAAGGCAGGATGGCATTGTAATAGAGACGTCCGGCCAGGCACTTGTAGCGTGCGATCGTTATTAAATGAATTCGGTTGATTCCGTTCTCCAATGGCTCTGCTACCGCCCCCAGATAGCCGGCTATCGTTGAGTCCTGCGCCATCGCCATCCAGTAGACCGGATCCTGCGCGGCCGTGATTGTGAAAAATGATTCCATGTCGCCGGGAGCGAATGAAATTTTTTCCGGGCGCAGTTTTTCCTGTTGCGGGATATTTTCCTGGCTGACTCCCAACAGGCGCACGAAATGTTTTCTTACGCGGTAAAAAAACCGCATCCATCCCGGCATGTAGGAGAGGGCTCCGGCCAGAAATTCACGCAGACTCTTGCGGGTGTCGATACTGATTATGACCAGGTCATCGCCTTCCTCTGCCAGTTGTGCCAAAACCGGAATGGCTGACACGCTTTCGGGAATGTCCATTTGGTATCTCCTGTTGTAAAAAGAAACTGTTTTATGATCTGTCACCTTGATCGTAATATGAAATTGGTATACTTAAATGTCAATAATTCTTTTTTTAATAAATAGTATTTTCGGAGGTAGCCATGAAAATCAGCGCACGAAAAAAAGCGGAAAACCGGCAGGCCATATTGGCCGCAGCAGTGGATCTGATCATAGAAAACGGGGTGCGAAGCACGAGCATGCGCGCCGTCGCACGACAGGCAGGAGTCGGGGATGCCACGATTTATAACTATTTTCCCACCAAGGAAGCCCTTATTCAGGGCTATTACATTGAGGCGTTCTCACAGGCAGTCGATTCCCTGCATTCCGTGGAGGATTTTGAGCAGTGCAATTTGAACGAGCGTCTGCAAATATTGTTTGAGGCCATACTGGAGTGCTTTCTTGCCGACAGGGAGTTCGTAAACCTGACGTTTGCATCGGTCTTTTTCGATCCCATTCCCGCGGGGAAAAGTGTGCGCGCCATGCGCAACCAGTTTATGGGCGTGGTAAAAGAGCAATTTCAGGCGGCCGAAGAGTCTGGAGAATTGACGGAAATGATGTTCCGGGAGCTTGTCTGCCATTTTGTCTGGGATTTTTTTGTGGCCGTGGTTCTGTACTGGCTGCGTGATGATTCCGAACAGTTCTCCAACACGACGGTGTTCATCGACAGGAGCATGGACCTTGGTTATTCGGTGATCAGGTCCGGGGTGCTGGATAAAATTACTGGATTGGCTTCTTTCCTGTTCAAGTCGCATATCCTGAGCAGGGTGGATATGTTCGATGAACACAAGGCTACGTTCAGGAAGCTGAAGCAGGAGTTCATGGACAATGTCGAGCCGCGATGACATCCCGGAAGGGCGATTGGCCAGAAGCCTTGTAGGCGGTAAAACCGTTGCGCGCGTGGGCGGAGTGTATCTTCGCTATGCCGCGTCCAAAAGGTTTCGTTCCGAGGCCGGGCGCGAAGCGGCGCGGCGGGAAATGTCCGGCAAGGGAGCGCGTATCCTGCTGGACGGCCTGTGCCAGCTCAGGGGAACTGCGCTTAAAATGGCGCAGATGTTGAGCCTCGAACTTGATATGTTTCCGCCGGAAGTGCGTTCACAACTGGAGCGTTCCTGTAACGAAGTCCCGCCCATGAATCGTGCCGTGGCGCGCAAGGTGTTGGTGAACGCCTATGGCATCAGCCCCGAGAAGATGTTTACATCTTTTGATTCCACGGCCTTTGCTGCCGCCAGTCTCGGGCAGGTCCACAAGGCTCTGTCAGCGCATGGAGAAAAACTGGCCCTGAAGATACAATATCCGGGTATTCGCGGGACCATTCACAATGATGTGCGCATCCTCAAGGGGCTATTGCGACCATTCCCCGAATACGGGGCCTTGGCGCCGGCGATCGGCGAGATAGAAGCGCGTTTTCTGGAAGAAACGGATTATCTGCGCGAAGCGGAGAATATGGAGTTCTTTCGCAATTCCTTGAACATGAAGGGCGTTTTTATCTCCGAAGTTTTTCCCGAACTTTGCACGGAGCAAGTGCTTTGCGTTTCGCTGCTGGAAGGCCAGCCGTTAAATTCGTGGCTGAAGACCGGCCCGGATTCCCGTTCACGCGACATGGTGGCGCAGCGGCTACAGGATATTTTCATTCGTAGTCTTTATGAGTTGCAGTGCATCCATGCCGATCCCAATCCCGGAAATTTTCTTGTTTTTCCGAATTTGGAGATTGGCGTAGTTGATTTCGGGTGCGTCAAGCGGTTCAGCCCGAGTTTTGTTGATCGGTTTCGACGGTTGGCCCTTGCCTTGAACCGGAACGACCGGCAGGCCTGTGTCGCATTATTGGGCGAGCTCGGCACCATAGAAGAGGATGCTGATCCCGCTCAGGTCCAAAGGATCGGTGAAGCTTTTGCCACTTATGGGGAATGGATTTCGAGATTGTATGCTGACGGGGTTTTCGATTTCGGCACGGAGCGTGATTTTATGCGTGAGGGCAAAGAACTTTCCATGAGTATGCGAAGCGTATTGCGCGAGTTGAACATCAACCCGGATTTCGTTTTTCTTGACCGCACACGATACGGGCTTCTCCGTATCTTCGAACGCATGGAAGCACGTGTCCGTTTCAGAAATCCCTTTGAGTGGCCTTACTGATTAATCGTCGCTTACCTGTCATTTATCGCAATTTTTTTTAGGCCGGGAGTGTGCGATTCACCTGCCCAAGGCATTCACGGAGAACAGTGGAAAAACGGAATCCATGACGGCCAGAAGGCCGGAAAACGTTTTCCATAAGAAGAATTGCAATTTTTCATTGCAATCCATTTTTGTTTCTTGCGTCTTGTGATGATTGGACTTGATGCCCAATCTGAATATTTCGTGTACAAGTTGCTCATCGAAGTGCAACTATGTATAAAAAAATAAACAATCAATATGCTTTTTCTAAAGGGAATAATTCCATTGCTAATGGAATACCTACGCAAGTTGTGGAATAACATTCCAAAGGCAAATGTCTCTTCGATATCGGAAAGCACGGAATCCTAGGAGTGGTGATGGCCGCGGCAAAATATTTTTTTCTCATCAAGCGTCTGTTTTTCATGATGTTATTGTTGGTGCTGGTTGCTGGTGTATGCAGCGGTTGTGGTGAGGACAAGCCTGTACTTATCGGTTTTTCCGGTCCCCTCAAAGGCAAGTATGCGGATTTGGGAGTGCAGGGCCGCAACGGGGCCCGGCTTGCCCTGGAGATGGTTAATGCGCGTGGAGGGGTAGACGGACGCCCTTTGGCAATGGTCGTGCATAATGACAATGGTTCAATTGAGGGTGCCTTGAAAGCCGATGAAAGAATGATGGGGCAAGGGGTTGTTGCCGTCATAGGTCATTTCCTCAGTGTGCAGTCCCTGGCCGCCGTGGAAAAATTTGCGGACCGTCCGTTGATACTGATTTCTCCAACCACTTCCACGCCGCTGTTATCCGGGCTGAAGGATATTTTTTTCCGTGTGATGCCTTCCAATGAAAATTGGGCTGCTGCGCTGGCGTCATTCGCTGCCTCGGAAATGGGCGCCCCATCGGTTCTGATGATAATGGACGCGGACAATAAAGGGTATACTGCCACATTCTGCGAAGCCTTTGCGCATCGCTACGTTCAATTGGGAGGCGAAGCTTCCGGTGAATTTCACTTTTTTTCCAACTCGAAAGGGTGGGAGCAGGCCGTAGTGGATCGGATTGCCGTAAATAAACCGCAGGCATTGCTAGTGGCGGCGTCTGCTTCGGATGCGGCCTCTCTGGCCCGCAGGGTTCGGCTTGCCGGGGAGACGTTGCCCATCATGATCACTCCTTCATCCTATACCAAGGAGCTGGTAGCCTTGGCCGGTTCTGCCGTGGAAGGCGTCATCACCTCAATGAGTTATGACGAAAACAGCGAGGCCACCGAATTCCTCGCCTTTAAAAATGCCTATCTCAATCGATTCGGGACCGATCCCCAGTTTGCCGCGGCTTTTGCCTATGATGCCATTCTGGCTTTGGCCGACGCCTTGGGCCGGACAGGAGGAAAATCCACCGGACTCGCCAAGGCTCTTACCGAGGTTCGGGACATCCCGGGCTCCATGGGACCGTTCACCCTTGACGAGAATGGCGATGTGAACAGGACACACTTTGTTGTGACGGTAAGGAACAGGGCGTTGAAAACGCTTTCGCGTGTGCAGGAGTAAATTTCCCCGCCAATTGAACAACACTTGGAGCGAGCGTTCATCCTATGGCCATGAAGCACCTATCACGGCTGATTCGAAGCAACCTGTTTCTGTGGACCATCGGCCCTGGAATCGTGACAGTCCTTTTGTTGGGCAGTTACTTTGCTGCGCGGGAAAAGGATGCCTTTGAGCGCCGTAATCGGGAATTGACGTTTTCTCTGGCCAAATATGTTTCCAGTTACATTCAGACTGCTCAGGGCAGTCTGCGCCAGCTTTCGTTATTTTTGCCTGCCAGAGATACGGCTGTGACCAGTAAGGCCTTGCAGGCAACTCTTGAAGCCTTTCCTGAATTCGAGCGGGTCATTTTGCTTGATAGCCAGCGGATCATCATGGCTTCTGCCCCGGCCGGAATGGTCGGTGCGGAATTGCCCAGCATTTCCCGGTTGGAAACAATGACCGCCAGCCTTGCCTTCTCGCCGTTTCTCTCTCCGGAATCCGGCAAGCTGGTTGTCCAACTCACACAACCCACCAGAACCGGACACACGCTCGTGGGCGAATTGAGTCTGGACGCCGTGCAACAGGCGTTGACCCGTTTTCTGTCCATGGAAGAGATCAGTGTCATTCTGTGCGACATATACGGCAACCTGATCGTGCATCCCGACAGGGATGCCGTGGAACAGCAAACAAATATTGGTCATACCGCGCTTTTTCACCGGGCCAAGGAAGCCGGGACCGGGCATTTCTGGGTGCGACAGAGTCAAAGTCTGCAAATGGGATCGGTAACGCCTCTCCAGAGCGGGGACTGGCTTTTATTACTCTACAAACCGGCGCAAAAGGTCTTTGAACCCATCATATTCCCGTTGGGTATGCTTGTTTGCGCACTCCTTCTTTTCTTTGGAATACTCGCGGCATTGCTTAACCGGGAGATGCGACGGCTGATAGTTTCTCCTCTGGATGCATTCACCAGAATTATCCACCGGTTTGCTGAAGGTGGGCGCGAGGAGTTTGAAGTGCCGGAAGCTGCGTTCGTGGAGCTGGGAACCATGGCGGCCGAGTTTGAAACCATGGCCGCCATGGTCAAGAATCGTGAGGCCCAGTTGCGTCTTTCCGAAGCCAAATATCGATCGATTTTCGAGAACGCTCTGGAGGGCATATTCCAAAGCACTCCCGACGGGCGCATCGTGAATGCCAACCCGGCAATGGCATCCATCCTCGGGTTTGAAAATCCCCAGCAAGTCATTAACGGCATTTCCGACGTCAGTATGGATTTATATCTTGATCCTTCGGATCGGGCCATCCTGCTGGAAGGCCTCAGAGCCGGGAAGATTGTTCCGGACTTTGAGGTCCGGCTGCGGCATCAGTCGGGAGAAACGATTTGGACCATGTTGCACGCCCGTCCGATCTTCGACGAAGAGGGAGAACTGGCGCTTGTCGAGGGCCTGTTGCAGGACATCACCCCCAGAAAGGAAGCTGAAGAAGAGCTGGCAAAAATGAACCGCAGTCTTCAGGTTCTGGTGGACGAGCGCACCGAAGATTTATTGGCCAAGACCCGGGAATTGGAAGAAGCGAACGAAAAGCTTCTGGCCATGGACAAGTTGAAATCCAGATTTCTTGCTTCGGTTTCGCATGAATTACGCACACCACTGACCTCCTTGCTGGGATTTACCAAGCTGATCAACAAGGACTTCAGCCGGTTTTTCCAGCCTTTGGCTTCCGATGAAAAATGGTTGAAAAAGAAGGGAACACGCATTCGCCGCAACCTTGAGATAATCGAGGTTGAGGGAGAGCGTTTGACCAGAATGATCAATGACTTTCTGGATTTGACCAAGATTGAATCCGGCCGTTTGGAATGGCGTGACAGTGAAATTGACCCCGGTAGTTCCCTTGTCAGGGCTGCCCAATCTGTTGGCGGCTTATTTGCCGAAAAAAACGGAGTTGAGCTGGTGGTTGATGTTCCGTCCGACTTGCCTACCCTTTTTGCGGATCCGGACCGGATAGAGCAGGTTGTCATCAACCTTTTGAACAACGCGGCCAAATTTACGGATCAAGGTTCCGTGATTCTTTCTGCCTGCACCACTCCTGAAGGCTTTTTCCAGTTCAAGGTGTCCGATACGGGAGAAGGCATCCCCGCCGAAGAGCAGGATCTTATTTTTGATAAGTTTCATCAAGTGTGCAAGGAGGATACCCTGCAGGACAAACCGCAGGGGACCGGGCTTGGACTGACCATTTGCCGTCAGATCCTGTTGCACTACGGTGGGCGAATATGGGTGGAGTCCGAACTTGGGAAAGGGAGCACGTTTTTTGCCGAGTTGCCCATTTACAGCTCTTCCGGTGACGCCCTGCAAGGGGTTGCCGGTTCCGAGGTCATGGTTGCCAATGCCGAACTCGGCTCGGAAGGCGCCCTGATTCTGGTGGTGGACGACGAACCCGCCATTTGTTCATATCTTTTGCAGTTGCTGACGAATGAAGGATATCGGGTGGCTACGGCCCAAAGCGGTCCCGCAGCACTGGCCATGGCCCGGACATTGCGGCCGGACTGCATAACCATGGACATCATGATGCCGGGCATGGACGGCAATGAAGCCATTAGCCGCCTTCGGGCCGACTCCGAACTGGCGTCCATTCCGATTCTGGTGATTTCCGTCATGCAGAACAGCCTGCGTACCGAGGTGGACGGCAGAGTATACAAGCCTATTGATGAAAAGGAATTGTTGGCTTCGCTGAGAAGTTTGCTGAGCCAAGACAGGCCTCTGCGCCCGGCCATTGTCCTGCATCGCAACGGCAAGGACGAATTAATGCCATACTTTGCCCTCGCTTCGGGCGAAATCGAGTATTGCAATGAGGCAGAGCTTTGGAAGCGTCTTGAAAACGGATTTCAGGGAACGGTTGTTTTGCCTGCGTGGGCGTCTGGTGTGATAGATCTGTCCAGACTGTCTTCCCACGACGGCGTACAACTCGTCATACTTCCGGAAAAAGGGAGAGAAGAGAGTGGTTTTCACGTATGAAAAAAGGCCGAACACTGTGTGTTCGGCCTTTGATTCTCTTGGTAGCGGGGGCCAGATTTGAACTGACGACCTTCGGGTTATGAGCCCGACGAGCTACCGAACTGCTCCACCCCGCG
>CAJXRQ010000008.1 GCA_913060505.1 uncultured Desulfovibrio sp. | reverse complement strand
CACCCGGGGATCGGCATCCTGTCTGGGGCGCAAGGATATCGGAACACTTGCCCCGGGCATGCAGGCGGATTTGGCCATGTTCCGGCTCGACGAGCCGCGCTTTTCCGGGGCTGGAGACCCGATGGCGGCACTTGTTGTCTGCGGCCACGACCATGCGGATCGGGTCATGATCGCCGGGCACTGGAAAGTTATGGACGGTCATCTTTCGGGTATGGACATGGACGACCTCATGTGCCGCCATTCGCAGGCCGCGCAAGAACTTACAGAGCCTTGGAGATAAAAAAACGGTCCGGTTCAATGTCGATTTTGCCGACTTTTGCTGAACCATATAATCACCCGCAGCTTCCAAAAACAATTCTCAATATGATAATTTTATCACTTTAAGACGACAAAAAATCATTCTAGGAATGGCTCTTGGGCACGGAAACCACGGAGCAAGAATCCATTTGATGCCTTCTTGACAATATTCTTAATAAAAACAATGTATTAAAAATTAATTTCTCAAACTGATAGTATCGGCATTGTTTTTGCCTATACCGAACTGCGGCCACCAGCTGCGACTTCCGAATTTGACACAAGGACTCGACACATGAACTTTTGCTATTGCTGCACGGACTGCGGCAAACGTTATGACATAGCCCCGGAGCTTACGGTCTGCCCGGACTGCGCGAAAACGCAGCAGCTGGAACAACCGCTGGTCGGAGTTTTGGAAGTGGTGTTGGAAGGAACACCCCCTGAGGACTGGAGTGTAGCGGATCTGCTGCCGGTTCCGGCAGAATTTTTCCCACCTGCCCCGGTAGGCGACACGCCGCTTTGGGAACCGCGTAACCTCCGGAAGGAACTGGGGCTGCCCAATCTGTTCATCAAGGATGACGGAGCCAACCCTACTTCCTCGTTCAAGGACCGCGCTTCGTTTCTGGTCTCGGCCTTTGCCAGACAGTACGGTATCGAAGACATCGTGCTGGCCAGCACAGGCAATGCAGGCTCGTCCATGGCGGGCATCGGAGCCGCCGCAGGCCAGCGTGTAACCCTGTTCCTGCCAGAGGCCGCACCGCCTGCCAAGATCATTCAGGCCATGCAATACGGTGCGCGCGTGTTCAAGGTGAAAGGCAACTACGATTTCGCCTACGCCCTTTCGCAGGAATACAGCCGTGAGCATGGCGGCATGAATCGCAACACCGCCTACAACCCGATGACCATGGAAGGGAAAAAGACCGTGTCGCTGGAACTGTTCCGACAACTGGACCGTGTTCCCGACCACGTGTTCGTGCCTACAGGCGACGGTTGCATCATCGGCGGAGTCATCAAAGGATTTTCGGACCTCGTGCGGTTGGGAATAGCCGAACGCATGCCCGTTATCTGGTGCGCCCAATCCGAAGGGAGCGATGCCATCAACCGCGCACTGGATGGAGACGGGACGTTCGCGAAATGCGATGCCAAAACACTGGCGGATTCCATTTCCGTGGATGTCCCGGCAAATGGTCGTCCCGTGGTGCGCTGGATGCGCGAACACGGAGGCAAAACCGTAACCGTGCCGGACGCGGCCATTCTGGAAGCACAGGCAAAGCTCTCCTCCAGCACGGGTCTGTTTACCGAACCCGCCGGTGCCGCCGCCATGGCAGGCATGTTGGCCGCGCGGGACCAAATTTCCCCGGAGCAGACCGTAGTGGTGCTGGCAACGGGCAACGGATTGAAAGATACCAAAACGGCCATGCAGGGTGTGCAAGATCCCGGTACGGCCATACAATCTCTCGACGACATCAAGGAGTAGTCATCATGATCGACCTGAGCGTAAACCGCGCCATGATGGAACAGAACGCGGCCTATTGCCGTGAAAAAGGCATTTCCCTGCCCACCTTCGAAATGATGCGCGATCCGGAAAAGGTTCCGTCCGCCATCAAGGACAAGCTGTCCAAAACAGGACTGTGGGATATCGATCCCGCCAACCTGTACCGCATCACCTGGAAAAACGAGCCCAGGGAAACTGGCGGACTGTTCGGCGGCGTCAACCATATCGTGTTGCCCACGGAACTGACCGGCTGCAAGGCACAAATCGTTCTGCTGACAGGCAAATGGTTCCCCACCGGAGCGCACAAGGTTGGCGCAACCTACGGCTGCCTTGTCCCGAGGCTGGTAACCGGACAGTTCGACCCCAAAAGCACCAAGGCCGTCTGGCCCTCCACCGGCAACTACTGCCGCGGAGGCGCATACATTTCCGCCCTGTTGGCCTGCTCCGCCATCGCCATCCTGCCCGAGGGCATGAGCCAGGAGCGTTTCGACTGGTTGCGCAGCGTGGCTGGCGAAGTAATCGCCACGCCCGGTTGCGAGTCCAACGTCAAGGAAATCTTCGACAAGTGCAACGAACTGGAGGCGTCCGGCGAAGACCTGCGCATCTTCAACCAGTTCGACGAGATGGGCAACCCGCTGTGGCACTACAACGTGACCGGCCCGGCCTGCGCCGAGGTACTGGACCCCATGCTGGCACAGGGCAAGCGTTTTGCCGCGTATGTGTCCTCTTCCGGTTCCGGCGGAACCCTTGGCGGCGGCTACTACCTCAAGAACCGCTATCCCAAATCCAAGGTTGTGGTGGCCGAGGCGCTGCAATGCCCGACACTGCTGCTGAACGGATTCGGCGACCACCGCATCGAAGGCATCGGCGACAAGCACGTGCCATGGGTACACCACTGCCGCGATACAGACGTCGTTGTTGCCGTGGATGATGAAAAGCCCATGCGCCTCCTGCGTCTCTTCAACGAGGCCAAAGGTCATGAAGTGCTCAGGAAGCAGGGCGTGAACCCCGAACTGGTGGAAACCCTCGACCTCCTGGGCATCTCCGGCATCGGCAACACGCTGGCGGCCATCAAGTACGCCAAGTACGCCGAACTGACCGAGGACGATGTGGTCATGACCATTGCCACGGACTCCATGCAGCTTTACGGCTCCCGCATCGCCGAACTGGAAGCGGAACGCGGCGCTTACTCCGAAGCAGACGCATGGCGCGACGTTCAGTTGCTGCAGGACGTCACCTATGACAACACCCTTGAGTTGACCCACTACGACAAGAAACGCATGCACAACCTCAAGTACTTCACCTGGATCGAACAGCAGGGCCGCGAACTGGCCGAGCTGAACGCCCAGTGGTACGATGCTGACAACTACTGGTTCAACACCTTTGATCAGGCCGACCAGATGGACGAGCTGATCAGGGAATTCAACGACATGATCGGTTAGCTTAACAGACAGTTACCGATAATCGAACACCCCTGACCGCGTATGTGGTCGGGGGTGTTCTCCTGTTTGTTGTTCACTTGAACAGCGAAACAACTGGAAACAGCGGACTTGGCGAAATGCCCTTGTGTGCTGATGTAACGGACAAATTCAGCAAGCAGCTTGCGCCTTGTTCCCTTTCCATTTCCATGCGGCATCAGGCTTTCCAAACGACCTGTTGACTTCATCCGCATTGAACGAAGTCCCGTAAAATCGTTCGTAAAACGCCGCAGCCTCCTTCCCGATGTCGAACGAACACGTGTCCGGGTACATTTCATTGGCAACATTCATCAGGCCCAATATCCATTTCGGACCGCCGAAATCACTACTCGGTATCGGTGCGGTATGAATACGTTTGTTCCGCACAGCAGCCACATCCAAACCTTTTTCCACACATTCATTGTAAAAATCTTCGGGCGAATTCGAAAGGAAGGCGGAAATGAAAATAATGTCGGGGTTCAATGCTTTCAGAGTTTTCAGACTGATGCTCATGCCCGGCCTGCCGTGAACCTCGATTTCCCGATTCACGCTTATACCGTTGCAAAGCTCCACAAGATGATTTTCGAAACGTCCACCCTTGATGCAGAACTGTGGCTTGCCCATGGCGTAATACACGCGCGGGCGAGTGACCTGCCACTTGCAGGCGGCACGAACCATCGCTACTTTTTCTTCCAGATAGGACGCCAGCATGTCGGCTGGTTGTTCACGCCTCACCAGTGAACCGAAGAAACGGACCATTCGGATATATTTGTCCACCCGCTGTATGTCATGATGAAGATCATGCATCTTTTTATTGCAAAGCAGATGCTCCCACACATGGACGACGTCCGACTTGTCAGCGACACCTATGGCGATGAGAACGGATTCGACGATTTCAAGGGCCCGTGTAAAGGGATAGCCCCCCTGAAAATCCTTTTCGCTGAAATCGGAAAAGCTGGCCCCGCCACGGACATCAAGCGTATGACCACAGTCAGGGCATGCTACCGGCCCGGAATTTCGCTCAGGCCCACTTTTGAGGCGTGCGCCCATGGGACCATAAAAATCACGGCAAAGGACAATCTTCCCACAGTGAGGACACACTGTGTTCAGATCCGCCGTTCCGGGGGAATTGAATATGTACACATGGGGCACAACATCCCGCATTTTTCTGCCAAGCGCTTCGGTCTCCCGAATACGCGGCTCCAATGCCGGGTTGGCACCTTCCAACGGGATAAAACGCATGACCTGCAATGGGATGGTCGGCGATATTTCGCGCACGATGGAACACAACTCCAACAGTTCCCGGCTGTTATTCCTTTTATGAATACAGGCAAGTTCAATATGGACACCGCCTTCGTGCAGCATCTTGATGTTACGCAACACAGGGGCAACGCCTTTGAAACCAGAGCAAACATGGTAGCTTTCGTCCGAAAGCCCTTTGATGCCGATATTGACGAAGTCCAAAACCGACAATAGCCTTTCAACGGAGGACTCGGAGAAGTAGCCGTTGGAAGAACATCCCACATACAATCCCTTTGCCTTGGCCAAAGTCGCCACGGCAAGAAACGTTTCAAACGCCGCAAGAGGATCGTTCATCAGAAACGCGATTCCCTTGCACCTGTTGGCAATCGCCTTTTCGACAATCTGCTCGGGGGAATACTGATGCAGCGCTGCGCTTCGGGGGTCCATCTCCCGGACAATCACCGCGGAAATGCATCCGGGACAATTGAAATTGCAGCCGACGGTACTGACTTGAAGGAAACGCGCCCCCGGATGAAAATGAAGCATGGGCATGGTCTCGATCCGAATAGGACACGTCAGAAGATATCGGTTCGGATACACCTCCGAAACACTGCCGTCCCTGTTCGTATAGCGGCCGCAACGTCCTGTACCGCCTACGGGGAGGGAACAGGCATTTTCACAAACGTGGCAGGACGAAACCAGAGGATTGCCGCTCATCGTCAACGCTCCCCGGACTTATGGATTTCCACCCACGTGCCGTAGCCGTCGTCGACAATATTGTATTCCTTCACGCCTGCCGCACGCAATGTGTCCACGAGAAAGCCGCCTTTTTTCCAGCTGGTGCGTTCGTCTTTAACGTCAGGACTCCACTTCGGACGCATCACCTCGACTTCCTCGAGCGTTTGGTAACGGCTGAATCCGCAGCCGACCATGGCTTCGCCTCCGGGAGCCAATACCCGTACTATTTCCCTGAAGGCCGGAACATGGTTCTTCCAGAACGGAATCGAACCACGACTGAGAATCAGGTCCACGCTCTCATCCGGCAGGGGCATTTCCTCTACCACACCCTCGACAAAGCGGATACGGTCCGCTTTCACGCCGTGCATGGTGCAATTCTCCCTGGCCATATCTATGGCCTCCGGCTCGGAGTCCAAAGCGATTATTTCAAAGTCGGAAAGCTTCGCCAACTCAATGGAAAGAGCGCCGCTCCCTGTGCCTATATCCAGACACACGCCCTTGTTCATCTTGTATTTATTGACTATTTCCTTGGCCAGCAGAGGATACATCGCAGCAAAACGATGGTCTTTGGTGTACTTGTAAAAATCTTTTTCCTTTTCGGGAATGGCCATGAACAATCCTCCTTTTCAAATCGGGATGGCAACGAATTTTCAAAAGTATGAGAAACGATCCAAGAATCCAGATTAAATTTTGCTATAGACCATAGGGAATTCTCTGCCAATCGCGTCACGCCCTTGGCTGGATTCGTGACACATAATACAATCGGCTATCACCCTCCCTGCCGTGGTGAAGATTGTTCCATGGCGCAAAAATAAACTGACCGGCACTGCTTGACAACACCGTATAGCGACTATACGCTTTTGCCATGTTGGTTCGCAGCAAAGAGGAATCCGGTATCAGTTACCAGCTGTTGCGTGTGGCGTGGCTGCTCTTCGACTATGACCGAAAGATCTGCTTTTACGGTACGAACACACGGCTTTTCGAAGCAGAGATACACCTGGTAGTTGCCATTCGGGAGAATCCGGGACTGCACGTTGCGGGTTTGGCGCAAAAATTCGGCGTCACCAAGGGAGCCATCTCGCAACTTGTTCAGAAGCTGGGCAAAAAAGGCATGATCACCCGGCAGCGCGATCCGGAAAACAAGACGAAGCTGCTGTTGGGGCTGACGGAAAAGGGCCAGGTGGCATATGAACACCATGCGCGCCTTCATCTGGAATTCGAGGAAAGAGTCAATCGCCTGTTGAAAGACGAACCGGAGGAAAACGTTCTGTTTCTCAAGAACTTTCTGCGCACCATGGCGCAGGAAATCGAAGCCCTTGAAGAATAATTTTTTATCTTAAACGTATAGCTGCTATACGTTTATTGCAAACAATAACCCGGGGAAGTACCATGGATGCAAAACAGGAAAGAATGCGGGTTTTGAGTGAAGAGAAAGTCTCAACAGCACTTTTAAAGCTGGGACTTCCGGCCATCATTGGAATGTTGATCTCGGCCCTGTACAACGTTGTGGACGCCTATTTCATCAGTTGGCTCGGTTCCAGCCAGATGGCTGCCGTTTCCATCGTCTTCCCTGTTGTGATGGTCGTCATCGGCCTGGGGCTGACATACGGAATAGGCGCAGGCTCGTGCATCTCCCGTTACATTGGCGGGGGCAACATGACCGGGGCAAACAAAACCGCCTCGTCAGCCATGTTTTCAGGCGTTATCGCGGGTATCGTCATTACGGCCGCATCATTTTTCTTCATGGAAGACATACTGGTATACCTGGGTGCATCGGAAACCATCCTTCCATACGCCAAAAAGTACTTCTCCGTTTACATGCTCTTCTCCACTGTCAGCATATGCTACATCACGATCAACAGCATCATCATTTCCGAGGGGGCATCGAGGATGTCGATGCTCGTTATGCTCTTTGGCGGAATCCTGAATATCGTTCTGGACCCAATATTCATTTTCGTTTTCAGGCTTGGCGTTTCCGGAGCCGCCATTGCAACGGCCATATCCCAGATTTCAATGCTTGCCATATTCATCTGGTATTTCGCCAGCGCCAAAACGAATGTCAAAATAGCCTTTGGACACGTATCCTTTGAAAAACGCATCCAGCTGGACATACTGAAAATCGGCCTTCAAATGTTCGCCTTTCAGCTTCTTTCCGGCCTGTCCATGGGAATGACCAATACCGCAGTCAGCCAGTACGGTGACGCAGCTGTGGCCAGCGTCGGAGTCGCACTCAGGATACTGGCTCTGGCTTCTTTCGTTATTTTTGGTTTTGTCAAAGGATTTCAGCCGATAGTAGGATACAGTTATGGCGCTGCCGACTATGGGCGCCTCAAACAGTGCACGCGAACCGCACTACAGTGGACCTTCGCGTATTGCGCTATCGTAACGATGGCCCTTTGCTTTTTCAATCAGGAGATCATGGTGCTCTTCAGCCACGGAGATGCAACCATTGTACATATTGGAGGAAAAGTCCTCATGTATAACGGACTCGTCTTCATCCTGTTTGGCCTTTTCATGGTCTATTCCACGATTTTCCTCGCTCTGGGGAAAGGTCTGGAGGGAATGGTGCTGAACATGAGCAGGCAGGGAATCTTCTTTATCCCGGCCATCCTGATTCTGCCCCGAATCTTCGGCATGAACGGCGTGATTTACGCTCAACCGGTTGCAGAAACGCTCTCGTTCATTCTCGTAGTTCTGCTCTTTGTTCCATTGAAAAAGTCCCTGAATGGCTTGGCCATGAAAACAGCGGAGCTTGCCTCCGAGCACGGAATGTAAAGACAATCCAGGAAAACAATCAGAGCACCCGTGATCGACAGTCTGTATCTGTTGGTCATGGGTGCCCGTTACATTCTGAAGTAAGGTAAAAACAGATCGCGGACGTTTCTCGACGGCTCCGTCACAGGCTGCTTACCCCACTGTATTTTTCAGGATGCCGATTCCGTCAATATCTACTTCGACCAGATCTCCCACTTCCATGGGACCAATACCCGAAGGCGTACCGGTCAGTATGACGTCGCCGGGAATAAGGGTCATGACCCGGGAAACAAAGGATACCAGATAGGGGATCGAAAAGATGAGATCCGCGGTAGTGGAATGTTGTTTGGTTTCCCCGTTCAATCGCAGGGAGATGGCCGCGTTTGCCGTGTCGAGTTCGGTTTCAATGCAAGGTCCGAGCGGCAGAAAAGTGTCAAACGACTTGGCACGGGTCCACTGCCCGTCTTTGGTTTGCAGGTCGCGAGCGGTCACGTCGTTTGCGCAAGTGTAGCCGAGAATGTGCTTGTGCGCTTCACTTTCGGGAACATCCCTGGCAAGCACGCCGATGACGATGGCCAATTCCGCTTCGTAATGCAGGTTGCGGGTCATGGAAGGATAACGGATTACCCCGCCGGGCTCGCACAGGCAGGACGGCGGTTTCAGGAAAATAATTGGTTCTTCGGGGATATCCATGGACAACTCAAGGGCATGTTCCCGATAATTGAGTCCAGCACACACGGCCTTGGTCGGTACGCAGGGCGGCAGCAGGGAGACATCGGAAAGAGACAAAACTTCATTGGAAGGCTTGAACCCGGCGCCCATGACGCGGACAGTCGAATCTTCCACAACGCCCCATATGCCTTGCCCATCACGATCAAATCTGACGATCTTCATGTTGCCTCCCTGTTTCGGGGTTGTCAGCTTGAATACAGTTGCAAGCCTTCCCCGGTTCTCTTCTTCAACTCCTGGGGCACAGGGGCACGGTTCGACTATTCACGATATGTTCGACAGCTAACCGCAATCTTAATCCTTTCGGCTATCTTCGACAAACTTCAGGAGATATTCTTCGAATCCCGGTGCGGGCAACGGCGGGCTATACAGGAAACCCTGCACCTGCTGGCAACCGAACGAAGTCAGAAGCTCCCGCTGTTCTTCGGTTTCAACACCTTCAGCCACAACCTTCATACCAAGATTGTCGGCCATGACCGTGATGGTCTGAACGATGTTCGCATCGTTGGGATCTTCGCAGATGTCACGCACAAACGACTGGTCGATCTTGAGCGTATCGATGGGGAACTTCTTGAGATAATACATGGAGGAATAGCCGGTGCCGAAATCGTCAATGGATACCCGAATTCCCATGTCCACAAGCTGGTTCAGCTTGTACACGGTGGCATCGATGTCCCGCATGATTGTGGATTCGGTAATTTCGAGATCCAGCCGGTTCGGCGGGAGCTTGTGAATGGACAGGGTGCGGCGAACCATATCCACAAGATCGTCCTGACGGAATTGTTCGGGAGACAGGTTCACGGCAACGTTCAATCCCGGGTACGCCCCTTCGTCCAGAATACGCAGAAAAGCGCACGCCTTGTCCAGAACTCGCGCCCCGATGTCGATGATCAATCCGTTTTCCTCGGCCAGAGGAATGAAATCCACAGGACTGACAACGGTTCCGTCAAGCCGGACCCAACGGACCAAAGCCTCCATGCCCACGATCTTGCTGTTGGCCAGGTCAACTTTCGGCTGGTAATAAACCATGAATTCATCGCGCTTGAGCCCCTGGCGCATATCCCGTTCCAGCTGCATGCGCCGGTTGACCCTGTCGTCCATTTCCCGCGTGAATACATGGTAGGAGTTCTTGCCCAAATCCTTGGCCCCGAACATGGCCATATCCGCATTTTTTATCAGGGTTTCCGGGGTGGACCCGTCTTCGGGGTAAAAGGTCATGCCCACGCTGGCCGTAATATAGGCTTCCTCGCCGCCGAGCAAAAATGGCGGTTCCAGCGTTGCCAGCAGTTGGTTGACCATGTCTACTGCATAGTGCTCGTCAAATCGCCCTTCCAGCAAAACGACGAACTCGTCCCCGCTCAGGCGGGCAACGGTATCTTCCTCGTGCAACGTTTGCTTGAAGCGCACGGCAGCCTGTTGCAGCAGGGAGTCACCCATGGCGTGTCCCATGGCATCGTTCACGTTTTTAAAATTGTCCAAATCAATATACAGCACGGCGACCCGATCGCCGTTCCTTGCGGCATGGTTCATGGCCACGGAAAGCCGGTCCAGCAACAGAGCCCGGTTTGGCAGCCCTGTCAGGGCGTCGTGGTTATGCTGATATTGCAGTTCCTCTTCCTGCCGCTTCATGTCGGTCAGGTCATGGAACATGGATACGTAGTATCCGACCTCGCCATTCTCCTCCATGATTGCACTGATGGACAGGAGTTCGGGATATGGCTCGCCATTCTTGCGGCGGTTCCATATTTCACCGGACCAACGTCCCTTGTCCCGAATCGTACGCCACATTTCCCGATAAAAATCATCCGGATGCTTGTCCGATTTGAGCACGCGGGGATTCTGCCCTACCACTTCATGCTCTTCGTATCCGGTTATGGCCGTAAACGCGGGGTTTACGGTTACGATACGGCCGTCGGAGTCGGTTATGACGATTCCTTCCAAGGCGTTCTGGAAGACCTCTTCAAAAAGCATGTGCTGATGTTCTACCGCCCGGCGAATCCCGACCTCGCTGTCCAGTTTTTCCTGAGACTGCTGCAACGCATCCATGAACTGGTTGAAACACCTGTTGAGCTGCCCGATTTCGTCCTGGGTGAAATCCTGCCCCCGGACGGAATAATCGCCATCGGTTGCGAGTTTGAGCATGCCCGTAAGTTTCTTCAACGGGGCAGAAATGCTTTGGGCCAACAAGGTGCTCAACGGAATTATCAACACCATTGCCAACAGGCCGCTGATGGCGAACATCAGGCCAAGTGTCTGCAAGGGAGCGAAAATCTCGTCATGATAACTGGATGATCCCACGATCCAATCAAATTCTGGCAAATAGCGAAAGACGACGATCTTGTCCCGGGGGTGCTCCTCTTCGGGATTCTTCCATGAATATACGAAGGAACCGTTCTTCATACGCACCAATTCGCGCACAAAGGCAACGCCCTTCGCGTCTTTCATGTCCAGAATGTTTTCCCTGAGCGTGGGATGGATTACCGCATTTCCGCTGGAATCCAGCACGTAAGTGTAACCGGACTTTCCAAAACGAATGGAAGACACGCTGGCCCTGAAATCTTCGGCATCTACAAGAGAAGAAAATTCATCTCGATAGGAAGACACCGCCACATACCAATCCCATGGCTTGAAGTACGCTACATAAAGCGCCTTGGCCCGGGGCTGATGCTCGCCGGGATTCTGCCAGCGATATTCAAGGTATCCCGTCTTCAGCTTCTGCATGCGCCGCACGAAATCCCGGTCGGAGACATTCGTTCCCTCAACCCGGGACCGTGGATGCACCTGCACAACGCCCGAACCGTCAAGACAATACACGTACCCGGTATCGCCGACAGTCTGACGCAAAAGAACCTGTCGGGCTCGGCGTTTGGCTTCTTCAAGGCTTATGGCACCGGACTCGACGTTGGCCTGAAGTGCGGTCAGACCTTCGACATCCTTTTCCGCAATGGTGCGCAGCCTGTTCTTGATGGAAACCGTGGCCGCGGTTTTGACCATATTGACCAGAGATTCCGTGGTGACGCGCAGTTCCTCGCGGATATCCCTTTCCACAATGCCATGAACAAAATAATAGGCCCCCCCTCCCACGATAGACAAAACCGTGAGAAAGAGGATGGAATAGCCGACCACAAGGCGGCTGGTTATGGATTTTCCTTGCAAAAACCCACGAATCATTCTTTCACCTTACAATATCTTTCAGATAATACAACATGACAGGCAAACCCTGCCACAACATCTCGCAGTGCTGCATCATCCGCCGATAGCGGACATGCGGGTGTGGCAAACGCCTTCATCACCGTGCATGGCCTCCAGCAGACGATGCCCTATGGGCTTGACCGCAGTGGCCGCGCGTATAATGCGCTCCAGTGCTTCCCTGCCCAACCGCGGATTCCGCAAAGCCGGGCGAAGGCGAAAGACCCTGTCTGAAAAAAGGCAGGTCCGCAAGTCTCCATCCGAGGTCAGGCGCAGCCGGTTGCAGGTGCCGCAAAAATGATTGCTGTATGGGGAAATCACGCCGATACGCCCCTTGCCTTCCACCAGATTGAACATGCGCGCAGGACCGGCATTGCGCCCCGAGCCGACAACAGGCTCCACAACCGCAATCTCATTGATTTCCTTGATAATATCATCGGCAACCCAGACGGAATCCCGTGACCAGCGTGTGCCGTCGCCGATGGGCATGAATTCGATGAAGCGGAAATCCAGAGGATTTTCCTTGGCGAACGTTACAAAGTCCGCCAGTTCATCGCTATTCACGTGGCCCATGGCCACCGCGTTGACCTTGAGTGTAATGCCAGCGGCAAGGCAACGGTCGATATTGGCTCGCACTTCGGGGAACATGTCGCGCCCGGTGATCTTGCGGTACTTTTCCCTTTGCAACGTATCCAGCGAGATGTTCAACCGCACGCCGGTTTCGGCAAGCCTGTCTACATGCTCGCCGATGCGTGTGGCATTGGTAGTAGCGCAAAGCTCAACATCGGGGAACTGCTCTGCTGCCTTGACCAGAAAATCGGCAAAGCCTTTGCGAACAAAGGGTTCACCGCCGGTAAAACGAATTTTATCCACGCCCATGGAAACGGCAAGATCCATGACCCGCATAATTTCCTCGTACCGAAGAATTGTCGGGTGAGGAATAAACTTCATGTCCTGGCTCACGCAATAGGTGCAACGAAGGTTGCACCTGTCCGTGACACTTACACGAAGGTAACTGACCCTTCGTCCGTGGTTATCCTGCAAAACATCGGATTGCATGATTTCCTCCCTATTTCCCGAAGGGACACTTGGGGAATGTGCATGTGCGGCAGCCGAGACAGAATCCGCCTTCCGCCATGCGCGCAAGATCACGACGCGTAACGGCGCAGCCTGCCAGCAACCGGGGCAGCAGCAAGTCCAAGCTGGTAGTTTTGTAGAACAGGGCACAGGCCGGAACGCCAAGCACCTGAACATCGCCGATGCGGCCCACAAGCGTCATGGCCCCGGGCAATACGGGAGCGCCGTAAACGAAATCGCTCAGCCCCGCGTCGATCAGGGCGGGACGCGTCACGTCATCCGGGTCCACGGACAGCCCTGCGGTGGTCACGATAAGATCGACACCGGCGTCAAGCATGGTCTGCACGTTTTCGACAATGGCCGATCGATCGTCCGGGGCAATGGCCGTTGCAACGACTTCCGAGCCGAGATGCTCGACCTTGCTGGAGATGATCGGGGCGAACTTGTCTTCCACAAGTCCCTTGAAAACTTCGGTTCCCGTAACCAGAACACCCACTTTGGCCTTGCGCAACGGCAGGAGTTCCAACAGCGGTTCCTCACCCAGCGTGGCGATCGCCCTGCTGAAATTCTCACGCGATATGTACAGGGGAACGGCTCGTGTCCCGGCAACATTCTTGCCTTTTTCCACCACGATGTCGCCCTGGCGGGTGGAGCACATCACGTCCGGCACCAGATTGAAAGCTTCCAGCTTTTGCCTGTCGATACGCAACAGCCCGGAACAGGCCGCGCGGAAATTGATCTTGCCCTCGGCCGGATCCGGGTCGTATTCAATGCCGTCGCCAGCCATGCGACCAGCGAAATGCCTGACCGCCTCGTTCTCATGAATCCATTCGGCGCCCGGATCAGTCAGTTCCTCGACAAACACATGGTGCTTGCCCATGCGGTGCAACCGGCAAAGGTCGCCAGCCGAAAATTCCTGACCAGCCTTGAATTCCGGATCCTTGGTCTCGCCCGGAGCAATTCTGGTCATATCGTGCAAAGCGGTCCGTCCGACCGCTTCCTTGGCGGAAATGGCCTTGAGTTCGGGAGAAGACTGCGACAGGGAACGCCGATCCAAAGAAACATAGGTGATCTCTCCCTGACATCCACGACAGATCGCGCCATCATTGGTAGGATAGGCTTCACCACACACCGGGCACAGGCCGATGACACGCATATGCTTGTGGCCCAAATATTTTTCCGGAACCACGATCCGCTCCATGGAACAGGTGCTGTCGCCAGCTTCCTTGATCTCGCGGAACAGAAGTTCCGTATCCTGATCTTTTTTGGGCCGTTCCTTCAAAAGCCATGCACGGGTTTCGGGGAATTTTTCCATTTTGGTGGCATCAAGCCACACGCGCACACCTTGGCCCGTAAATTTATCGAACATTATCAGGGCGTAGCGACCAAGATTGTTGACGCGCATCCAGCTGTTGCCGGTACTGCACAAAGTAAGCATCTGCACGGCGTCCGGCAGACATTTGTGCGTTTCGACAACGGCCTCGAAGAGTGTGCCCTCGGGCATTTCCCGTTTGGCCATTTCGACCATGTATGCGCCAATCAGCAATCCGGGCGCAGGATAACCATGGAATTCAGCGGCTTTTGCCTTGAATTCCTCAAATGTCAGCTCTCCAATGTTCATAAAATCTCCATTTGGGGAATAACCGTGAGCAGCACGCTTACACCGTACCATCACACCTTGAAAAAGCAACCCGCCGAAACTGCGTCGAGTTCGGCGGGTCGGGGGGATTCAGAAGAACACCGAAGGGCCGTTTACAGCCCCTCTCCGGTGGCGCTTTTATAACCGCCGGGAGCAGGAAACGCCTACTCTTTGGTGATGGTGACGAAGTGTTCCTGCATGGCAACGGCGCCACCGGCCTTGTCATACTTGCGAATGCCCTTCGGCATGAGTTCGTTATCCGCCACACCGCGTCCGCGCGCCCGGGATTCCGTTGGCAGCGTATGGCCGAAACCATGCAGCATGAAGACGGCTTCCGGGTGAATATAATCCGTAACAAAAGCACGAATCTTCCCGCCATGCAATCCGGAACCGATACGGACGTAGTCGTTGTCCTCAATGCCCAGTTCCGCAGCTCGATCCGTATGAATCCAAAGCACGTTTTCGGGCACACGTTCGGCCAGCAACTTGTTGTTGACCGTATGCCCCTGCGTATGCACTGCGCAACGGCCGAAGGTGATGCGGAAAGAACCCTCAGGCGGACATTCCGGGGACTCGTACGGCTTGAGCGAAAGCAGACCGTCCTTTTCCAGCTTTTCGTTGAGAATCTCGATCCTGCCGGACGGCGTCTTGAACGAACCTTCCTTGACCGGACGGTACAGGGCACTGTCGGCCAGCGAAACCATGCCGGTTTTCCCAAAGTCCGCGAGACTTACACCTGTGCCTTCCAACTGGAAATTCCAGATGTCCTCGATATTGTCGTAATCAAGCTCCTTGAGCCCCATACGGCGGGCAAGGCCACAGTAGATTTCCCACTCGGAGAGCGTGTCGTATACCGGCTCGATACACCGGGGACGGCGAATGAACGAAGGCCGCATACCGTTCTTGGCAGCCAGCACGGAATCCCGCTCCAGGTAAGGAGACAGGGGCAACACAACGTCCGAGAACCATGCCGTATCCGACCAGGAGAAGGTTACGGAGACCAGCAGGTCCAGCTTTTCCCAAAGTTTCTTGACGTCAGCAACATCGGGATAGGCCATGAGCGGATCATGACGATGCACGATGTAGGCTTTGACCGGGTATGGTTCCCCTGTGGCAATGGCGTCATACGCCAGATGCACCAGACCGGGACCGGCGTCGAAATGAGTACGCCCTTCCTGCCAGCCCACACCGTCCGCGCGCTTGCCTTCAGGCTTGGGATAAAGGTTCATGAAGCTGTTGAGTCCCTTTGCACCGACGTCACCGGGCTTGTTCATGAACGGAAGGCCGCCTTTTGCGCCGATGGCCCCCAGAAGCGCATTGATGATGTATGCGGTACGGGACATATAGAATGAATCGGAATAACGGGCGGTCATCCAGCCGGGATGCCAGATCACGGACGGAGCGGCCTCGGCCAGCTGGCGAGCCAGTTTGCGGATGCCCTCGGCGGAAACCGAAGTTTCCTTTTCCGCCCATTCCGGGGTATATGGCTGCACGAAGTCCCTGAGCGCTTCAAAATCCTTGAACCAGTCGGCAACAAACTTTTTGTCATACAAGTCCTCATTAATGAGCACGTTGATGACCGCGAGATTGAACGCATAGTCCGTTCCCGGCCGAATCATGAAAAAATTGTCGGCCTTGCCAGCGCTCACGTTGGCCCGGACGTCGATCACCGAGATCTTGCAGCCGTTTTCCTTGGCGTCCAGAAGATTGTTGACCTCGGATACGTTGATGGCCTCAAACAGGTTGCGCTGCTGCAAAACCACATGTTTGGCATTTTTGAGATCATAGGCGACCCCTTTGCGGCCAAATCCGAACAGAGACAGGGCCGAATTCTGCACGTTGCGGGCGCAAGCGGAATCGTGATTATTGTAATTGGGGGTGCCTATGCCACGAAGAAATGCGCGATAAAGGTCGCGGAACGGGCCGCCGCGATCCGAAAACAATACGGATTCCTTGCCGTACTTGTCCTGGATTGCCGTGAGCTTTTCCGCGACGTAGTCCAGAGCTTCGTCCCAGCTCACTTCGCGCCACTTACCCTCGCCCCGTTCGCCTTCGCGAATCATGGGGCTTTGCGGTCGTTCATGATCATATGTAAGAGCGGTCCCGGCTGCGCCGCGCGCGCACAGGGAACCCGTAATCCCCGAAGCATGGGGATTGCCTTGTATATAGGTCACGCGCCCGTCTTCCACCTCGGCAAGAATGGGGCAGCGCACCGTGCACATACCACAGATGCTGTAAACGTTCTTTTTGGCCATGATTCCTCCTGACTCTCTTCCTCGCCGTGCTGACGGACATTTTTTACCACTACGGGATATACGCAGCCAAAACCAGCAAAAGCAAGGAAAAACGGGCCACGTGAAAAAGGGAACGAAGTTTTTGCCTGCAGAATCCACCTCATGCACCACCTCTCCGTCAAGGCTTGTGAAAAATATCACACAATATTCTACCATTTGCCGAAGGATCTGCCGATCCAAATCAAAAAAAAGGTGAAAAAAATAACGAGCGGGAAATTAATTGACATTGTTTTGCGGTACATGATTCCTAGGCGTAACTGGAAAAGCCCCCTTACAGGGGAGCCCGTCGTATCTGCAATGAAACAGGAGACGCCATGGCGGCCTACAAAATCATTTTCAACAAGGAACGGTGCATCAGCTGCTTCGCATGCATGGTGCATTGCAAGGTCAAAAACGACATTCCCGACGGAGTGAGCCTGAACTGGCTAGGCAGCCACGGGCCTGTTCGCGGAGCGGACGGAAACCCCGTGTTTGAGACGCGGTATCAGCCGTGCGAGCAGTGTACTGATCCCAAATGCGTGCCAGTCTGTCCGTGCGACGCGCTCCATGTCGATCCGGAAAGCAACATCGTGCACCTGAATCAGGACGCCTGTTGCGGTTGTGGCAACTGCATTGCCGCATGCCCATGGCAGGTGCCGGTCCGTATTCCGGGCAAGAAACGCAAGGTCATGAAGTGTGACTACTGTGCCGACTGGGTGGAACAGGGGCGGGAGCCTGCCTGCGTCACCGGATGCACGTCCAAGGCTCTGACCTTTGTACGCGTTTAAACAGGTATTGTAATATTTCATCCGGGCGGATGAGATCATGTCCCGTAATTGAGCAACCTGAAACCGAGAGGAGGAAGCGGTGAAAAACAGAAAGTATTTCGCCATCGCGGCCGTACTGGCTGCACTCGTCTGCCTCATGGCGACCCCCGCGCTGGCCGACAGGCTGGCAGAGGCCATTGCCGAGGCAAAGCCCGCCGGTGAACCCGGCTACATGCAAATTCCCGGAGCACCCAACCTCAACGTCATCATCGGTCTTTTCTGGGCCGTGTGGGTAGGCTGGATTTTCTCCACCGTCGGCGCGTTCGGCGGCATCATGGCCGGTGTTGGACACATCACCATCTACGGCCTGGGCGACTACGCCAAGAGCTTCAAGAAGACCATGAAGCTGAACAAGGTGGTTACCGACTCCATCCGCGTGTCCAACCAGTGGCTCGTGGGTTGTTCGGCCGCCCTGTCTTCCTTCAACTACTTCAAGGCGGGCCGTCTGGTGGCTCCGCTGGGCATCGCCCTTGCCATCGGTTCGGTGGGTGGTTCCTGGCTCGTGCCCATCCTGACCGCAGGCAAGATCAGCCTCAAGGCATACTTGGGTTACTTCGGCCTGTTCGTGCTCTTCCTCGGCTGCTATCTGTTCTATGAAACCACCCCCGCGGGACAGAACAAGAAAAAAGCCGCCAAGAAAGCCGCCAAGGCTTTCCAGGATTCCGTCAAGAACCACACTGAAGACAATGTCGACCAGGGCGTCAAGGTTGTCACCTTCACCCCGACCAAGTGCGTGTTCACCTTCTTCGGCGTTGAATTCTCCTTCAACCCGCTGATTCCGGTCGTCGGTGGCTTCTTCATTGCCGCACTGGCATCGTTCCTCGGCGTTGGCGGCGGCTTCCTGCTGGTGCCGTTCCTGACCTCCGTGGCAGGTCTGCCCATGTATCTGGTTGCCGGAACATCCGCCCTTGCCGTGTTTGTGGGCATGGTCAACTCCATCGCTTCCTACATGTTGCTCAAACAGACTCCGGTGGAATGGTCCCTGATCGGCGCCGAACTGGTCGGTATCGTGATCGGTTCCATGATCGGACCCCGGACTTCCAAGTACATCCCGGACATCTGGCTCAAGCGCCTGTTCGTCGTCCTGGCCGTTTACGTGGGCGTGCGCTACTGCTCCAAGGGCTTCCTGGGCTATAGCATCGTGCCTCCGTTCTAGGCGAGACAAAGACAAAAGTATGTTCACACGGGAGGCCGTTTTGTGCGGCCTCCCGGCAAAAAAAACAATCGGAGACCACTGTGACCGGCACAGAACTGTACTCGATCCTTGACCCGTTCCTGATCTGGATTTTCCGCATCCCAAGCCAGGCTTGGCTGGGATTTGTCTTCGGCATCACATGGATATGTCTGCTGACGACGGTCATTGGCGAGTTGAGCATGGCCGGAGCCTATTTCATCAACAAGCGCCACTTTGCCGGAAACAGCCACGACATGGTGCAAAACCACAATCTTTCAGTACAGGCGCTGGGGTGCAAGAACAAGGAAGCGTGGAAGGCCTGCAACCAGTTGGCCAATGATGCATTTGGCAAAAATTTCTTTTCGCACATAGCCCTGTTCGCATCGTCACTCTGGCCCGTGCCATTTGCCATTGGCTGGCTGTACTATCGCTTCTCCGGCGTGAACTTCAGTGTGCCCTTTGCAGGCGAGGTGGGACCGTCTTTCATTTTCATTCCTTCATACATCCTGTTTCGCTATCTGTTCGGCAAGCTCAAGCCTTGGATTCCGGTTTTCCGCACCATCAAACGCAAAATCAAGGAAAATGAGGACGCAGGCGGAACCATGCTCAGTTATGCGGACCTGATGCAGGATTCCAAAAAGAAACAGGCGGAACAGGCAGGCTAGCCGACCTTGGACGAGCAATCTTCGGCAAGGGAATCCACTGCGGCCGGGCCTAGCAAATAGTGCCGGTCTCCAGCCACAAGGCAGACAACACGGCGGCTCCGGGTCAGCAGCACGGCTTCGGCCCCGCTTTTCAGCGTAACCAGTCCCGAACGGTACGCTCCGAATTTCATGATCCGCTTCGCTTCCTTCACGGCGAGGCGGTCGTCGCTTTCAAGGTCAGCCACGAATACCGATTCGATCGTGCCCCACGGTATGGCTACCTCGATGAACGGCGGGGCATTGACCAATACGCCTTCATCACTCAGGGCTATCTCCGACCGGGCCGGGTTCACGTACAGCATATACCAGTAGAAACCGCCCAGCGGGAGCATTACCGCCAGAATACAGATACCGGTCCATTTGATGCCCGAACTGAAGCTCCAGGCCACCAGCGCGGCTATGCCCGCAGCAGCCAGCAGAAAAAACAAAATGACAACCGGATTCATTGGTACACGATACGTTTTATGCATTGACAACTCCCTTGTTTGCGCGTTCTGCCCGGATGTATCGTTATTTCACACCGTGCTCAAGTAAAATCCCGTTGGAAAACCGCGTAATATGGTGTATATTTTTCTGGTTACAATTCACTTTTTCCGAGGCAAGAAATGCAATTGATCAGGTTTGCGACCATAGCACTTTCACTTTTCGCCGTCCTGTTGCTCGGCGCCTGCTCGCAGGAAGACAGCGTCGTGCATGTGGACATGAAAAAACGCGCGCGCGTCACCGCTTCCAAACCTGCAAAATCCATAACATACGCTTACCTGCCTCAATACTCGCACACCATTTCCTTCAAACGCCACAGAAAACTTCTCGAATATTTGCGCAATGAAACCGGACTGCCCTTGCGGCAGATCTTCCCGGACACTTTTGACGAGCATATCAAAATGGTGGAACGCGGCGAAATCGATATTTCCTACACCAACCCGCTCATCTACATTCGGCTTGCCGAACTCGGCTCCCGCGCTTTCGCCCGTATCATAGAACCTTCCGGCAACCCGGACTTCCGGGGACAAATCATCGTCCGGCGCGACAATCCCCTCATCAAATCACTGAAAGACTGCCGGGGAAAACGCTGGATCGCAGTGGACCCCGGTTCCGCCGGGGGCTACCTTTTTCCCATGGGCCTGTTCATGGAAAACGGACTGAGCCTTTCGGACTTCGATGAAGTCGCCTTCGCCCCCGGGCCGGGCGGCAAACAGGAAAAAGTCGTTTTGGCTGTCAATGCCGGGGCCTACGACCTGGGCACCATTCGCAAGGGCACACTCGACATCGTCCGCAACAAGACCGACCTGGACCAAATTCGGGTGCTGGCCGAAACCCGCTCCTATCCGGGGTGGGTCTACTCCGCACGCAAGGGACTGGACCCGGCCATCGTCGACCGTATCGCCCGGGCCATGTTCCGCCTGAGCATGGCCGACCAGCGGGAAGCGGATATCCTGCGCACCGCAGGCGTGCGCGGCATTATCAGCGCACAGGATGCAGACTACAACCCGGTTCGCCAGCTTGCCGACCGTCTGGGAATGGGAACCGGAGACAAATAACATGCGCATATTCAGCCGTCTGCGGTTCCGCACCAAACTCAATCTCGGCATAACCGCCATTGTCGTGGGCATGGCCGTAATTCTGCTGCCGTTCGTAGGCAACATGACCGCCAGCGCCCTGATCAAGGAAAACAAACAGCGCGGTTCCGCCCTTGCCGAAAGTCTCGCTGTGCGTGCGGTTGACCCACTGCTTTCGCAGGACTACCTGCGCCTGCGAAACATGGTGGATGAAACCGGGGATGTGGGCGACGTGGTGTATGCCTTTATCCAGAACCGTCACGGGCGGGTGCTGACACACACGTTCCACAAGGGATTTCCTTCGGACCTGATCGAAGCCAACCACGTAAAAAAGGACAACCGGGTGCGCATCCAGCTTCTGGATACCGGCACCGACCGCATTTACGACTTCGCCGCCCCGGTCATCGTGGCGGACGAACGTATCGGCACGGTACGCATCGGCCTTTCCAAGGCGCGCATCAACATGACCATCAACCAGCTGACCACCACGCTGGCAGGACTGTTCGGCGGTGTTCTCTTTCTGGTTACCGCATTAGGTACGGTATTCGCCCGTACGGTCACCAAACGACTGGGAACGCTGCGAGAGCATGCCGAGGAAATGGTTAAGGGCAACCTGGACAGCACGTCGGCCAGTCCTCCGGCTGTCCATTGCTGGGAAGCCATGAACTGCGAAATGACCGACTGCCCGGCATACAAGGATACCCGCCGTCGTTGCTGGTATCTCGCCGGAACCCAATGCGAATACCATGGCCGAAAAAACAGGGACGACGACACCGACTCCTGCCACAACTGCCAGGTCTTCCAGCAGAACGTGGGCGATGAAATTCAGGATCTGGCAGAAACCTTTGACCTCATGGCCCTGACCCTCAAAAATCACATTCAGGAACTTCGCGAGGCGGAAAGCAACCTGACCCATCAACAAAGCCTTATGGGCACTGTGTTGGACGTCAATCCGGACCGTGTTTCCATGGTGGACACACGCATGATCTATCAGGCTGCAAACCGGGCCTTTGCCATGTCCGTGGGTGTGCCGGCGGCAAAAATCCCCGGCGCGACCGATTTCAAACTTTTCCCTGAGGATGAGGCCGAGAGTCGCAACCTAGAAGCCCGCGAAGTACTGCGCACAGGCCGACGGGTGGACCGTCAGGAACGCATGGAGAACGAGGACGGCGAAGAGCAATGGTTCCATGTGGTGCAAATCCCGGTTCGTGATGACAAGGGCCTCATTACGGGGCTGTTGCGCACGGACCGCGACATCACGGATATCAAAGTCTATGAGGAACAGCTCATTCAGGCCCAGAAAATGGAATCCGTCGGTAAACTTGCTGGTGGCGTTGCTCATGAAATCAACACGCCGCTGGGTATCATTCTGGGGTATGCCCAACTCCTGCAGGACGATGTCGAACAGAATTCCCAAATCCACAAGGATTTGGCCACCATTGAAAAACAGACCAAGGTTTGTCGCAAGATCGTGGCCGACCTGCTCGGTTTCTCCCGGCAAACGGAATCCGCCAAACGGGAAATGTGCTTCAACAACTCCGTCATGGAAGCAGCCTCACTGGTCAAACACGCTTTCAGCCTCGACAAGGTGACCATCCTTTCCGATCTGGACGATCGATTCCCCATCATTTATGGAGATCCGGAGAAGCTCAAACAGGTTTGGATCAACCTGCTCAACAATGCCAAGGACGCCTTTGCCGAGGAAGGCGGTACCATCATGCTCCGTACCCGGCTGGACACCCCAAAGGGAATCGTGTCACTTCAGGTGGCGGACACCGGTTCAGGCATTCCCTCGGCAAATCTCAAAAAGATTTTCGATCCTTTTTTCAGTACGAAATCCGTGGGCAAGGGGACCGGCTTGGGACTTTCCGTTTCGTTCGGTATCATAGAAGACCACATGGGGACCATTGAGGCATCCAGCCCGGTTCCCGATGTTTTTTCCTTTCCACAGTTGCCCGACATGCCTCCCCCGGGGCCGGGCACGGTGTTCACGGTTCGCCTGCCGTTGGACCATTGCCCGGTCGACCAACCTGCTGACCCAAAAAATATGGAGTAGACCATGGCCAATATACTTGTACTCGACGACGTTTCGGATGCCGGAACCCTCATCAAACGAATTCTGGAACGAAAAGGTCATTCGGTAAATGCCTTTACAGAAGAGGAAGAAGCGATCCGCCTCATGGAAAACCAAAGCGTGGAACTCGCCATTCTGGACATCAAGCTCAAAAAAATGACCGGCGTGGAAGTGCTGGAGGAAATCAAAAAAATCAGCCCGCAAACCCGCGTCATCATGCTTACGGGATATCCGACACTTGAAACTGCGCGCGAGTCGCTCAAGCTCGGTGCGGACGAATATTGCGTCAAACCCATCGACAAGCAGGAACTGGAAACCAAGGTCGAAGAAATACTGACCAAGTAGGCTATACGCGCATACGTGAACCATCCGTCAGGAACAAGGGGAACAAGCGCAGGAGGGGCGACGTGTTCAACAAGGAATTATTCAGGCACTGGACCTATCAGGTCTTTTCCCCGGGCGCGCTTTTGCGCACCAAATACAACGCTTTCAAGGAGCTGTTGCGCCATGACGCCCGTGCCCTTGAACTCATTGCGGATCTGGAAGACTATTTCTACGGCCATGAATTGGCGGACCGTGCGCGCATAACCCGCACGGCCGAGGAACTTTCCCATGAAGTGCGCGGGTTGGTGGAAGCGCTGACCGCCATGAGTCCTTCCCGCTACATGGATCTTCCCGAGTTCTTCAAAAAAATAGATTTTTACGCCCGCATGCATCTGGAACTCGACCAACCGGATGTCGCTCCCCCCTATGTGCTGGAACTGGACGAAGTGGCAAACCTCCCCGGACAGGCAGGCGGCAAGGCAGCCAATCTTGCCACGGTCCGCAACGCGGGAATCCCCACCCCTCCGGGATTCGTGATCACCTCCAACGCTTTTCACTATTTCATGGAAAGCAACGAACTGCGTCCGCAAATTGAAGAACTTCTGTCCACGGTTGTTCTCTCGGACAGCAAAGCCCTGCTGCTGGCCATGCAGCAACTTCAGGAACTCATTCTGGCGGCCGAAGTTCCCGAAGACATCACGCGGGACATTCGCGACGCCGTCCACGATTACATGCCCGAGGACTGCCTGCTGGCCGTGCGTTCCAGCGCCCTTTCCGAAGACGGAAACGTATCTTTCGCCGGGCAATACGCCAGCGAACTGGGTGTTGAGCCAGATGACATTATCGACGCCTACAAGCGCATACTGGCCGGGAAGTATTGTCCCCGCGCCGTGACCTATCGCATCCGTAACGGCCTCTCGGATGCGGACACGGCAATGGCCGTGCTGGTTCTGCCCATGCTGGATGCCGAAGCCGCAGGAGTGGTCTATACGGTTGATCCGGCCTGCCCGGCTCTGGGCGGCGACGCCATGGGCGTCTATGCCGTGCAGGGCCTTGCCGCAGAACTGGTGGACGGCAGTCGCACACCGGACAAATATTTCATGAGCCGCGAAAAAACGCCCCGCCTGCTGGAAGGATGCGCACAAGGGGGCACGCTCCTGCCGGAAAAAACCTTGCAGGAGCTGGGCAGGCACTGCGCCGATCTGGAAAAAATATTCAAACAACCGCAGGACGTGGAATGGGTCATGACCCCAAGCAAGGGCATTTCCATTCTGCAAACACGTCCCTTGCAACAGGAAAAGGACGAGCTTCCCGAGCATGAGGCCAAGGAATTGGGTAAGGTACTCTTTTCCGAGTTGGAACGGGCCTCCGGCGGCGCCGCCTGCGGCGAAGTGTTCCATGCGGACACGGGCGCGGACTTTACCGCCATTCCGCAGGGAGCCGTGGTGGTCACTCCCACGCTGCGCCCCGCCCTGACCCAGTTTCTGGACCGGATAGCCGCTCTTGTGGCTGCACAGGGAAGCCGGGCCAGCCACTTTGCGTCGGTGGCACGCGAACACGGCATACCGGTTCTGGTGGACAAGGAAGCGGCACAGGGCCTGACTTCCGGCCAGACCGTGACCGTGGACGCCGTGACCGGAGCTGTCATGGAAGGCTGTGTATCCGAAGTGTTGCGACAGGCCGAGGAAGAGGCCAAAGTCCCGGAAGCGGCCACACGGCCATACAGGGACGTTATCCAGCATACGGTCAAGCTGACCCTGACCGATCCGCAGGCAGACAATTTCACGCCGGGCGGCTGCCGTTCCCTCCACGATATAGTGCGATTTGCCCATGAAAAGAGCGTGGCCGAAATGTTCTCGCTGGTGGACAAACGTGGCAGGGGCATGACCCGGGCAAAAAAACTCAAGAGTGACCTGCCGTTGGTCATGTACGTGCTGGACCTCGGCGGCGGACTGTTCGGCATGGCCCGAGACAAGGACGTCATCACTCCCGACGACATAGTGGGCAGGCCCATGTGGGCCTTATGGTTCGGGCTTTCCGACGAACGCATCGCCTGGGACCGCAAACAGACCCACATGGACTGGGAAGAATTCGACCGCGTCAGCGGCGGCATTTTCAGTTTCGATTCAAAATTGTTGGCAAGCTATGCCATCATTTCCGAAGACTATCTGCATCTTATGGTGCGCTTTGGGTATCACTTCTCCGTGGTGGATTCGGTCTGTGGCCCGGAACCGGGGAGCAACTACATCAATTTCCGTTTCAAGGGCGGCGGGGCAGGCTTTGACCAGCGTCTGCTCCGGCTCCTGTTCATCCGCAAGGTTCTTGAGCACTATGGATTCGAAACAACCTCCAAAGGCGACATGATCGATGCCAGTACTGCCCGAATGGATGAAAACGAAACCCGAAGACTGCTCGCCCGTCTCGGTTACCTGCTGGCAGCCACCAGACTCATGGACATGGCCCTCTCGGACGAGAAACAGGTAGACCAAAAAGTCGAAGCGTTCATCAATTCCTTTGAAAGCCGGAACAGCTAACAGCCATGTCCGCCTCCGCCTACAAACTCACCTGGGTCACGGACCAGTTGGCTGTCGGCGCCGCGCCCATGAGTGGCGGTCAACTCGATGTCCTGCACAAGGCCGGCGTGGACGCCGTGCTCAATCTCTGCGGAGAATTCTGCGACCTGCACGACATTGAATGCCAGGCCGGGTTTGAAGTCTACCACATGCCGCTGGAAGACGAGGAAGCCCCGGAGTTGGCTGAACTGGAAAAGGCGCTTGAATGGCTGGATGAAGCCATCTATCTGGGCAAAAAAGTGCTTATTCATTGCCGGCACGGCATCGGGCGTACCGGGACAGTGCTCAACGCCTATCTACTGCGACGGGGATTGGGGCATCAGGGAGCATGGAAAAAACTCAAAAAACTGCGCTCCAAGCCCGCCAACTTCGCCCAGTGGTGGACCATCCGCAAATACGGCCGTGCCAGCCGCAAACTCACCATGCGTGACCCCTCTCTGGAAATGAAACGCATGGTAGACCTTGTTCCTTTCTTCAAGGACTACACAGTGCTGGAAGCACGAGCCGAAGATCTTTTCGCCTATGAACTGGGCAATGATCATCGCTGCGGCCGCGATCACGTCCGCTGCTGTAGTACGCCTATCACCCTTTCTTTGATCGAAGCCGTACACCTGACTCATTTCATGAATGCCCGGCTTTCCAGCGATGAACGTCTGCACGCCATAGAACGGGCAGTGGAAACGGCAAGCCGGGAACGCGACGCCAACCGTGATGTGGGCAAGGATTCGGACACGGGCGACTATTGCCTTTCCGGAGCCGGAGCAACCTGTCCCCTGTTACAGGACAACGCCTGCCTGCTATGGGAACACCGTCCCTTGCAGTGCCGCACTTTCGAACTGCCGCAGGACACCGCCGCAGACCTGTGGGATACGGTGCTTGAGCCGGGTTTGGAAAAAATCTCACTGGAAACATGGTTCGCATACACAGGTGTCATGGCCCGCAAGGATCTGCCGGGCTTTGCTTTGGCGGACGTTGTCTCCGGGCGATATGTTCAGGCGGTGTTTCACCTGATGATGGAGCACGGCGCAGCCTGACGCAGCTCCCCACACACACGGAAAAGGCTTGTAGCGCAAAACGCCAAAATCCGGTTCCCGGCGTATAAGCTACGCCATGGAGCCGGATTTTTTCGAAACAACCCGAACGGTCGTCGCTTGCAGGGCAATTCCTTACGCGAAAATTTCCCGTTTGGTCACGGCCTCTGATTTAATGCGATCCAAAAGGTCAGCCAGCGCGGGTTTCACATTTTCACGAATATCCCCGGCCACGATGAGGAAAAGCACATCGTCCCCCGGTTTCATGGGGCCTTCGTTGGCGACGGCAACAGCACGCCAGATGCCTTCACGCGTCTCGATTTCCTTCCGAATTTCTTCCATGCGTTCATAGTCCGGAGTGATCTCTATGCCCGTGACCGTGGAATGATCCGCACGCGACCAGCCGCGCACAACACCATTGTGCACCAGCACCATTCCCACGTTTTCCGCGAATTCCGGGTCTTTCTTCATTTCCGCAATTGCTGCGCTGATGTCCATGGCCGGCTCCTTTTCGTGCCGTTCGGCACAAGTCTTGTTTGGTTATAATCGCCAAAAATAATACTACGCACACTTGACCTGCCTATACTGAAAATCAGGTATACGCATTCTCTCTTTCCAATGCAGGATCATTGGCATGATCCGCAACAGGACCACTCCTCCCTCATGCGCGCTCCGACCCGGCACAGCCAGCCCTGTTCTCCGATTATTACGAACAAGGCCCGAGTTCGTGCGGAGAACAAAGCCGGGAAAAGGCGGTTGGACCGCCATCGATCGACACAGCGTTGCAGGCAACCCCTCTGCCTGACCTCCACCAGGCATGCCAGCAACGCGGCCGAAAGAACAGCCCTTGCCGGCAGCCGCCTTGCGGAGCGCAACGGAAATTGGGGTCAGGTCAGCTTTCGGGATGCCAGTCCCGGAACCTCCTGGCCCCTATTTCATTCAACACTGCCCAAACGCTCCAAAACGTCTTCCACAAGATCCCGCGGTGTGGAAGCCCCGGCAGTGACGCCAACACTGGAAACCGTTGCAAAATCTTCCATGGGGAGTTCAGCGGCAGTTTCAATATGTACCACAGACGTTCCCTGGTCAGCCACGACCTGCGCCAATCTCCGGGTGTTGCCGCTGTTCCGGCCGCCTACCACGACCATGTAATCAACCTCCCGGGCCATTGCCATGGCTTCCCGCTGGCGCTGTTTGGTGGCGTCGCAAATGGTATGCAGAACCACCACGTCCATGTCATCCCTGTTTTCCAACTTTTCGGCAATGACGTCGAACATGGCCCTGTCCTGCGTTGTCTGGGCAGCAAGCACGTAACGGCCGTCCATTCCCGCCATACATCGTTCCAATTCTTCATAAGAACCGAAAACCATGGCCGGGCCATGGGCATAACTCACAAGACCACGAACCTCGGGGTGATCTTCCTCACCGTACAGCAACAGACTGCGCCCATCCTGCGTATGCCGGGCAATGAGCAGTTGTGCCTTTTTCACCTTGGGACAAGTGGCGTCCTTGATGCTCACTTTGCGGGCTTCAAGCGCCTGTTCCACCTGCCGGGTAATGCCGTGGGCACGAATGACCACGCAACCGCCTTCAGGCACATCTTCCGGTGTTTCCGCTATGATCACACCCTTGCGCGCATACCGTTCCAACACCTGCGGGTTGTGGATGATGGGACCGAGAATATGGATCGTTTCGCCGGGTCGCTCTTCAATCACCTTATCCAGACGCTGCAGGGCAAGGTCCACGCCCATGCAGAAGCCGGCCCGTTTCGCCAATTGTACTTTCAAGGACTTCATACTGACTTCCATGTAATTATGGTTCATGTTCGGCAGCCGTTTAAAACATACTGCCCGAAAAACTCACGGGCTTGACAAATCCGCTCCAAAAAGGAAGACTGCCCGCGCAGTTTGAAACGTCCGTTTCAAACAAATTTCCAGTCACGAGGATCATCATGTACAACAATGATGCAAATACCAAGAATACCCTTCTCGCCGCAGCGGTTCGCGTTTTCGCAACCAAGGGATACACCGCGGCCACAGTTCGGGAAATATGCAGTCTTGCCGGGGCCAACGTAGCGGCGGTCAACTATCATTTCGGCGGCAAGGAGGCCCTGTACCGTTCCGTGCTGGAACACATCTTCATACGGGTGCAGGCCGAACAGAACCGCGCAGGCCAAAAGCTCGATGCAAACGCTCCTGCTGAAAAACGCCTGGAAACATACATCCGTCAAAAGGTTGAAGACATCTACCAGACGGACAACGACGATGGTTCCATTGCCTCCCATTGGGCCATATTCCTCATGGAAGTGGCCAATCCCAGCAACAATCTCGATTTCCTGGTGGAAAACTACGTTCAGGCTCCGGCTGACGAACTGCGCGCCATCGTGGCGGAAATTCTGGAAGTACCTGCCACGGATCCCGTGGTACTGGACTGTGCCCTGAGCATATGGGGCCAACTGCTGGACCCGCTGGTCATGATGCCTCTTACGGACCGCATGACCCATCCTCGTCCCCGTGTGCAGGACAACCTGAAACAATTCACAGAGCATATGGTGCGCTTCTCTCTGGGCGGCATCAAGGCCATGAAAAACGGCTAGGATCACCACCGAAAAACCGTCTGAAATGCTACCGTGAAACGTCCACCATATCAAGAAATCCGAGCATGGCTACCAACGGCGACAAGCTTGCTACTGGCAGCCGTTTTCGTTCTTTTCCCGCCAGCTTCGGACGCTTCATATGCGCAACCGCCAACGCTTACCGAACACCTTACGGCAACCATCGCGGCTGAACATCCGCACGATCCGGGCGCATCCACCCAAGGGTTGGCATTTTACGGTCCCTACCTCATTGAATCAACGGGAAAATACAAACAGTCGACCGTACGCATGGTAGACCCCGAAACCGGCCGGACATTGCGGCAAATCCGCTTGCCGGACAACCGGTTTGGTGAAGGACTGGCCGTGGAAGGGAATGAGGCTCACGTACTGACATGGCGTTCGGGGCAGGGGTATGTGTTTTCTCTTCCGGACCTGAATCCCGATGCAACGGAAGAAGTTGAAAACCCGGGGCTTGAGCTGGTGCAGTCCGGTGAATTTTTTGTCCGGCAGGACATGACCGAAGCCGAGGCATGGGGGCTGACGTTCGATGGGCGACACCTGATCATGAGCAACGGCACGGACGAACTCACGTGGCACGATCCCGGAACATTCCGCACGGTGAAAACCCTGCGCGTCCACTATCAGGGACGCCCCGTGCGGGAACTCAACGAACTGGAATGGATCAAGGGCCGCATCTGGGCCAATATCTGGAAATGCGTCAGTGTGGCGGTTATCAATCCGCAAACAGGCGAAGTGGAGGCATGGGTGGACCTGACGCCGCTGGCGGAACGCATCCGCAACGGCGCCGGAGTCGCCAACGGCTTGGCCTATGATCCCGGAACGGACCGCCTGTTCGCCACAGGCAAGCTATGGGAAACCATGTTTGAAATCCGCGTTCCGAAAATCCTACCGTGAACGGAAAACCAGCCAACCGCCCAACAGCAGCATGGGCACACACAACAACTGTCCCATACTCATCCAGTTCATGGCGACGAATCCGAGCTGTGCATCCGGCTGACGCGCGAACTCCACGATAAACCGGGCCACGCCATATCCCATCAGAAACATGCCGCTCACCGCACCACGGGAACGCGGCTTGGATGAATACCACCACAGCAGCAGAAACAGGGCCAGCCCCTCCAACGCGGATTCATACAACTGGGAAGGATGACGCGGCAACGACCCGGCTCCGGGGAAAACCATTCCCCACCAACCGTCCGTAACCCGTCCCCACAACTCGCCGTTTATGAAGTTGCCCAAACGGCCGAAGAAGATGCCCGGAGGCACGAGCGGAGCCACGAAATCCCCCACGTTCAGCAGAGGTTTCCCGGTCTTGCGGGAAAAAAGCCAGCAGGCTGCGATCACGCCGATCACACCGCCATGAAACGACATGCCGCCGTTCCAGATGGCGACAATCTCCGTGGGATGGGAAAAATAATATCCCGGATTGTAGAAGACGACATACCCCAGACGTCCTCCGAGAATGATGCCCAGAATCAGGTAGGTCACGAAATCGTCCATCTGCGCTCCGGTCCATCCGCTGCCGGGGCGTGACGCGCGCCAGCGGCCCAGCAGCCAGCCAGCCACCACGCCGAACACGTACATCATGCCGTACCAGCGGGCCTGAAACGGACCAACGGAAAAAATGACAGGATCGAAATCGGGGTAATGCAGCATGAAAATAACGTCTCCGAAGAGTCAGAGGGTTGTATACAGAGGGTACCGAAGGCTTTGTCATAGTCCCAAGCCGCACGCATGACAAGCGCGTTGCAATTGGTCGACACCGGCGCAACGCTTCCCGAAGGTGTTGTCTTTGTTTTTTCGGCGGATTGGGCTACAGTCCCGACTATATTATCCGGAGCAACGGGGACTTCATGAGCAAACAGCAGGAAATGGACATTCTGGAAATGCCCTTTGAGGGATTGGCGGCCTATTGGCTCTCCATCCGCAAGGTCATCGACACCCGCAAGGGCAAAAGCATCGTCAAGGACGAGCTGGAAACCACGCAGGAAAGCTATATCCGTCATCTGCTGGACACGGTGTTCACCCGCATGGAGCTGACACTGGTCCGCAGACTGGCCGAGGTCAAACGGGACACTCTGCTGGACGATTATCGCCGCAAGATAGACCTCATGCGGCTGGCCCTGTTTGCCATTGCCGCCACCGAGAATCCGCGCATTACCATGGTTCGCATGGACTCCAAGTTTTCCCATGCTCCCATGAGTGAAAAGGCTGCCTTCGATATGGCCCACGGACTGACCTCGGCAATCAAGGAACCCGGGGCCGACCTGCATACCCTGCTGGCCGTTGACCACAAAATGCCCTTCGATCGCCTGGTCGTAAAGCTGCTGTTCTATGTCATTTATGCCCGACGCGACAAACGCCGTCTGGAGAAGCTGCTGCCCTACACTCACTCGCGCTACTTCACGGAAGGGTTGTCACTTGCCATAGACAATTTCGAACCGGATTTTCTGGCCTATCACTTTGAAGGCATCCGTGACCAAACCATCATGGAAACCCGGCGCAAGATGGACATGTCCCTTGAAATGGCCATGGGCATCCGGAACAAAATGGATTATGACGATGTTTTCCGCATCGCCAAGGCGTATATGTCCGCCTGACATCCATTCCTTCGTATTGACCGGGAGGATTTATGAAAAAAAACATCCTGACGTGCTTTCTGCTGCTGGCAGCGATTTTGGTCGTCCCCGTCATGGCACATGCCGCTCCGCCCGGAACCGTTGGAGAGAAAAACTTCGAACGGGGCACAATTGCTCTACGTGGCAATGGCGACAGACAAAAAGCCAGAAAATATTATGGCCGCGCGGCCCAAGCGTTTGCCTCGCTTATTGCGGACCGTGCCGAAAACGGCAAACCAACACGCCTTTCACGTCTGCTTATGGCCGGTATGAGCTGTTACTACGTGGGAGACTGGCAACAGGCCGTAAAAATCATGAGCGCTGCCGCAGTAAACCGGGACGCATGGGAAGCCTCCCTGTATGCGGGGTTGGCGCTGGCCCGGCTGAACAGGACGGAAAACGCCGCCGCCATGTGGAAACGCTTTCCTAAAAATACAGGACAACGCATGATAGCCGAGCAATTGGGCAAACAGATAGCCGCGCTGGAGTCCGGCTCTGACGTGCAACAGGTTGCGGACGCGGTTGAGGCTGCCACGTTGCGCCAATTTTCGTGGAACGAACACTCGGTATTCCATGATTCACTGGCGGCAAAAGACAGATGCTCGGGCCAATTCTGGTGGAGGTATGCCAAATCCCGCTGCAAGGACAGATTGCCCAAGCTCAACTGACTCCACCTTCCAAAACTTGACCTTTCCCCCATAACGGGTATGACGTGCGGGGCCGCAGGCTGGCGGCCCCATTTTTTTTGCACAAGGATTCGAACGTGGACAAACAGATAAAGAAACAGGTTGAGCGTCGCCGCACTTTCGGCATCATCAGCCACCCGGACGCCGGTAAGACCACCCTGACCGAGAAACTGCTGCTCTTTGGCGGGGCCATTCAAATGGCCGGAACCGTCAAAGCCCGCAAAGCCGCACGCCATGCCACCTCGGACTGGATGGCCATGGAACAGCAACGCGGCATTTCCGTAACTTCCTCGGTCATGAAATTCAATTACGACGGGTACGAAATCAACCTGCTGGACACCCCAGGTCACCAGGACTTTTCCGAAGACACCTACCGGGTGCTCACGGCCGTGGACTCCGCATTGATGGTCATCGACTCGGCCAAAGGCGTCGAACGCCAGACCCGCAAACTCATGGAAGTCTGCCGCCTGCGCGATACCCCGATCATCACGTTCATCAACAAGCTCGACCGCGAAGGTATGGACCCGTTCGACGTTCTGGCGGACATCGAGGAAACCCTGAACATCGAGTGTGCCCCGATGTCATGGCCCGTGGGTATGGGCAAGGACTTCAAGGGCGTCTATTCCCTTCACGACCAGCGGCTGCATCTGTTTTCCGCCACACATAACGGCGGCATCAACCACGGCATGGTCATCGAATCGCTGGATGATCCCACGTTGGACAAGGAACTGGGACCGCAGGCCGACAAACTGCGTGAAGATCTGGAACTGCTTGAGGGCGCCGGTTATCCCTTTGATGCGGAGCGCTACCTCTCCGGCAAACAGACGCCGGTATTCTTCGGCTCGGCCATCAACAACTTCGGCGTTCACGAACTGCTGGACACCTTCGTTCAACTGGCTCCGCATCCGCAGCCACGCCCGGCCATGGAACGGGAAGTCTCTCCCTTTGAAACCAAATTTTCTGGAGTGTGCTTTAAAATCCAGGCGAACATGGACCCGCACCACCGGGACCGCATCGCATTCGTGCGCATCAACTCCGGCAAGTTCACCAAGGGTATGAAAGTCCGCCACCATCGCATCGGCAAGGACGTGCAGATTTCCAAGGCCACCATATTCATGGCCCAGGACCGTGAAGGCGTAGAAGAAGCATGGCCCGGCGACATCATCGGTGTCCACAACCACGGCACCATCAAGATCGGAGACACGTTCACGGAAAAGGAACCCCTCAAATTCACCGGAATTCCGAACTTTGCTCCGGAAATATTCCGCAGGGTCATTCTCAAGAGTCCGCTCAAGGCCAAGCAACTGCAAAAAGGCCTGACCCAGCTTGCCGAGGAAGGCGCAGTGCAGCTCTTCCGTCCCACGCAGAACAATGACTATATTCTCGGGGCAGTAGGCATGCTTCAGTTCGACGTGATCCAATCACGTCTCAAGGACGAATACGGAGTGGACGCCATCTACGAACCTGTGGAATTATACACGGCACGATGGGTGTCCTGCGAGGACAAAAACGAGCTAGCACGGTTCAAAAAAGGCGCTGCCCGTTTCCTGGCACTGGACGCGGACGAAAATCTCACTTACCTTGCTCCGAGTCGGTGGCGGTTGGATGATGCCATTGAGACTTGGCCGAACATCGCGTTTCACAAGACCAGAGAACACGAATAACGTTTTTATGACTGTCGTCGAAATACCAGAAGAACATTTACGAGCCTATCCGAAGGAAGAGATTAACGCCCTGCCCCTGCGACGCTATGAGGGGCCCGTTCATGTGGTGCGCACCCGCAAACAGCGCGATGCCGCCATCAAGGTGCTGCGAAGCGAGACATTGCTCGGTTTCGATACGGAAACCCGCCCGGTGTTCAAGAAAGGACGCAAACCCAATCCTCCCTCGCTCATCCAACTGGCCGGAGAAGAGGACGTCTACGTATTCCAGATCAATCTGCTGCCCATGGACAACGGATTGCTTGATCTGCTTGCGGATAAAAAAGTCATCAAGACCGGCGTATCGGTTCACGACGACATTGTGGGCCTGAACAAGCTGGCAAAATTCAAAGCCGCCAATTTCATCGACCTGGGCGAAGTCTCCCAAAAACATCAAATGCAGACACATGGCCTGCGAAACCTCGCGGCCAATCTTCTGGGATTCCGCATCTCAAAATCCGTGCAGTGCTCCAACTGGGCCAAGGAAACCCTCACCAAGCAACAGGTGGCTTACGCAGCCACTGACGCATGGGTCAGCAGGGAAATCTATCTGGCCATGCATGATATGGGGCTTGTTTAGCCGCCCCCCTACTTTCGGGCCAGCAGCCAAATGACGTGCACCAGCCCCGGAAAATAGCCCAACAGGGTCAGCAACAGATTTATCCAGAACTGCAGACCGAGTCCCACCTTCAAAAAAGCCCCGATGGGCGGCACCAGAACCGAGATGATGATACGGATAATTTCCATACACTTCTCCTTTTGAGATCTGTCTCTTTCTCCCGACATATATAGACCATACGGCGCTGGCGACAATACTGTTAGTATTTTTCCCAAACCAAAGGCCCTCCGCGAACTCGCGGAGGGCCTTTGCATACGTGCGGAATATACTGCCGCTAACCGCAGCAACCGCCGCAACCGGAATTGCAGTCGCAACCGCCGCCCGGAAGCGGATTCTGGCTGGCGACCTGGAAACCGTGCTCAGTGGCATGGATATTCACGTCACCGGTCATTTCCAGCAGCTTTTCTTCAGCGATGAAAGTGAATCCTTTTATCTCGGTAGTGGCGTCGCCCTGTTTGGCTTCGTCCAGCGCAAGCCCGAGCATGGGACCGGAACAACCACCCGAGGCAACATAGACACGGATGGGAGAGCGATCCTGTCCTTCGAAATGCTCTTCGAGCTTGGCAATTGCTTCATCAGTTACGTCGATCATAAAATCCTCCTTATGATCGTTAAAGGTCTGGTGCCCCTAGAGGTAGGCACGAAAGGCCGAAGCGTCAAACCAAAAAACACAAAATATTCAATACTCATGACAATAGGCCGAAAACCCTGGACAAAAAAAGGGCGCCCCCGCCGGAACGCCCAAAAACAAAAAACGGTGGCTTCTGCTAGCAAGAGCATGACCCTGTTGAGCAGGAACCGGAGGAACATCCTCCGCCACCCATTGGATTCTGCGATTCAACCGAGAATCCGTAGTAAGTCATGTCGATGCTGATCTCGCCGGTTTGCTGTGCAAGCTCCTTGTCCAAAAGAAAGGAGAAGCCACCGGCTTCGTATACGCCGTCAGTGTCCTTAGGCTCATCCAGAGCCAATGTCAGCCGTGGGCCGGCTCAACCGCCGGAAGCAAGATGCACCCGGATGGCCGAGGTCTCCCGATCCGCAAAGTAGCCTTCCAGCTGCTTCTGGGCGGCTTCGGTCAAATTAATCATGAGTCAGTCCTCCTGTTGGTTCATGATGGGAATTGAGAGGTAAGACCTGTATGTGCCTTTGTCAAATAGAAATCATTCCTGATAACGTCATTTATTGACCGCAACAGGGCGCATGGATTATTCAAAAGACTTCACAAGCCGACAATCCTTGACAAAGCGCAGCACAAACCGAAAACTCAACGTATTCGGAAAATGATGCGCAAGACATGAAAAGGATCAGGCCCGGGGCGTACCTCTGCCGTACGCGAGGAATCGAATCGTTTGAAACGACAAAAACAAATCGCTTTTCCCCAACAGCACGGTGAAGGAAGGTAGATATATGCATGAATGTGGAACAATTCTGAACAGCCGCGAACTGGGACGGACCCTTGAACGATTGGCCATGGAAGTCATCGAACGCCGGGGCGAGGATGAAAGCCTTGCCATCATAGGCATTCAGCGGCGCGGGGCAGATCTGGCTGATCGCCTGAAAAAGACGCTGGACCGGGAATTGGACCGCGAGGTACCTCTCGGCAAACTGGATATCAACCTTTACCGCGACGACTGGACCGACCCGAGCACCCAGCCGACCATAAACTTTACGGAAATCCCCTTTGAAATCGAGGGCGCAAGTATTATACTGGTTGATGATGTGCTCTTTTCCGGGCGCACGGTACGGGCGGCGCTGGAAGCCATTCTGGACTATGGACGCCCCAAGCGGGTGGAACTGCTTGCCCTGATCGACAGAGGCCTTCGGGAGTTGCCCATTCAGGCGGATTACGTGGGCAAGAAAGTAAAGACATCCAAGGGCGAACACGTCAACGTCATGGTGCAGGAGCGCGATGCCGAGGACAAGGTCTGTTTGGTAACCGGAAAAGACGAGGACTAGATGTCGTTCAGCAAAGTCAGGCAGGACGACCCCAAAGCTCCCTGTATTTCCCTGATAGGCATGGCCGGAGCAGGAAAATCCACCCTCGCCCCATTGCTGGCCGCGGCTCTGGACTGGGCCCATCTGGACACGGACCACCATATCGAGGCTTACTACGCCCTGCCCCTGCAAGGCGTTTACGATAGATACGGGCATGAAGAATTTCTGAAAATAGAAGAACGCCTTGTCAGCGAACTGATGCTGCACCGGACGGTCATTTCCACCGGGGGCAGCGTGATATACGGCCGCGAAGCCATGTCCACACTCGGCAAACTCGGCCCGGTGGTTCACCTTGCCGTGGGCGAAGAGGAATTCCTGCAACGCGTGGGCGCCGGTGACGACCGGGGATTGGCTATTGCTCCGGGCATGACCCTGAGCGATCTTTACAGGGAACGCCAGCCTTTGTACCGTGCCGCGGCCGACATCACGGTGCGAACTGACGACTGCACGCCCGAACAATGCGTACGGGCTATTCTGGACAAGGTGAATCTCGCATGAAAAAGAAAACTCCCAAGGCGGCTTTTCGCAAACTGGCCGCCATATATACCCGCATGGTCGACAGTTACGCCGATGCGGCACAAGGGATCGGACTGAACTGTGAAGGCTGCACGGACAACTGTTGCTACAGCTTTTTCCAGCACCACACCTATATTGAATGGGCCTACCTGTGGGAAGGCCTGAACAGGCTGCCGGAAAAACGGCGCGCCCTGTTCATCAAGCGTTCCGAAGAATATGTGGAGCAGGCCCGCTTCGCCCTGCAGCGCGGAGAACGGCCACACATCATGTGTCCGCTGAACCTCGGGGACGAAGGGGAAGGACGGTGCGGATTGTATGAACACAGGCTCATGATCTGTCGCATGCACGGAGTTCCCAACATCATGAAACGCCCGGACGGACGGGGCGTGGATTTCCCGGGCTGCTGGCGCTGTCAGGAACTGACCACCGGCATGCAGAAACAGCAAACGGAGATACCTGTCGTGGACCGCACTCCGCTTTATTCCGACCTTGCACGGCTGGAAATGGAATTTGTCGGACCAAAGCTGCGCGGCCTTCCCAAGGTGGACCACACCATTGCCGAGATGATCGTGCTCGGCCCTCCTGTCCTGCGTTAACCTACACGCGGAGCGCGTTTGCACCCCGCAAGGAGTTCCCGCCATGGAATCACCATCTTCAGGCCGCTCGCCGGCAGAAGAATACGGTATGGATATCTTCCTGCATCTTGCTCCGGGTGCGGTGTTTCAGGTGGCGGACAAATTCGTGAACGGCCAACGCATGAGCAACGAAACCCTTGCGCTGGCTCTGGTACAGACGAGCAAAGCGGTCCGTGACGCCATTCTCGGCGGGTTGAACTGTGTCCGGCGCGAACGGGTGCAGGAGTTGTTGCAAAGTTACGAGGGATCTGAAGCGGAAGACAGGCACAAGCTGGAGCCGGTCATGAAAAAGGCCGAAGACACGGTGCTCCGGACCGTAACACAACGCCTGTGCCGAGGATTGGTTCATTTTTCCCAAGACATACTCAAGCAGCCGGATGAAAACCCGTTGTTGTCGTCTCCGCTGCCCAAAGTGCATATTGCCGAATTTTCGCCCGAAGGCGTACTCGGATTCTGGGTTTTGCTCGCCTATCGTTACGACAGGCAGTTCAACACCGTACTGGACGAAGCTCTGGAATCCGTGCGGGACGGTTTTACCGCCGGAGTACTGGCCCTTTGCGCAGATGATATAAATGACGACAGATTCATGACCGAAGCAGGTCTTTTGCAAACGGAGTTCACGGACCACTACGTTGACATGATGGAGCTGGCCAGACGCGGTGTCATGGGGATCTGCCGTAACCTGCCCACGGAAAAACTGATGGACAATCTTTGTCACGCCACGCCCCTGCTCTTTCTGGAAAGAGACAGGCTCCCCGGCATTGCCAAAATACGCTCCGCCATTCAGGGCAGCCTGTTCACAGAGGAAATCAATCTGGCCGCCGACTTGCTGGCGCTGTTTTCGCTGGCCAAGGCTGAAGGCCCCGCCATCCTGTCGGAACTGGCCCCTGTGATGGAAGACGCCTATCTTGGCGCGGGGTTGGAACTTTTGGGAAGGATGGAAGAACCAACCCTTGTGCAGGAGGTCATGACCAGACGCAAGGACACGCTGGAACGCGAAATGCAAATCAAAACCGACATGACACTCCGGGCAGCCCTCAGCTTGCGGCAAGGGCGCGGACCGCGTGAACTGAACGAAGTGCTTGGGGCCTACCTGCCGCGCCCCATGGACTATCAGGCCCTGCTTGAAGCGCTGGGCAAAGGGCTGTAAGACAATTCGTCAGCAGGAAACGAGGTAGGCGATAAAATCCGTGATCCCGGCAAGCCGCGCCTCCACATACCGAGCTGCATAGCGGGCAAATGTCCTGCGCCGTCCATAAACCATATACTCCGTGGAAGCATCGGCAAAGGCCAGTTCATGGAACTCGGCCACCTGCGGATGGATCGGCTGCTCGAATTCAGGAAAGGCGTCCGGCATTTCCGAATAGTCGGGCGGCTCGAAACCCAATTCCTTCAAAACTCCGGCAGCGGCGTGGTTCAACAGTTTCGGTCCGGGATGATTCACGGTATTGAACAATCGTTCCGAACGAAAATCCCGTTCGATGATATGGACATATTTCACCGGGGTCCGGGATTCACGTTCCCGCTCCCTGGCAAAGGTATCCCGCAACAGCCGGTCCAGATCAAAACGGGCGGTCAGGGGACTGCGCAGGAAAAGAATGAGAATCTCTTCCATGGACAAGCTTGCATCGACGAGTGCATCCAGATGGATATCCCGGTAATTGAAGCCCGGTTCGCCGGACCACAGAGGCCAATACCCCGTAAAAAACATGTTTGGGATACAGAGCGACCGGGCGGAATCGGGAAGGCGTTCCAGCAGTCGTGCAGAAGACAGATCGCCCCATTCCGGGCCAAGATATTGATACAGGAACAGACCGCACTGCTCCAACGTGCCGTCGGGAATCGGCTCCCGCACGTAGTTGAGATACAATTCGCACTGATAACGCGCCGCAAATTGCGGACAGGCCAGCAGGCGCTCCATTAACGGTTCGCCCTGACAATTGGCATGTATAACGGCATGTTCCATGGCGTGCAGATAGCATACAACCGAGTAAACCGGCAACAAACGCAAGCCGGGATTGGAGATATGAATGGAATCACGAATCAAATCCGTTATCACGGAGATACACCCCATTGACCGCACACTAGTGGCAGCAGGGCAGGCCCACCTTGACAGCCTGACCAAGCCGCAGGGCAGCCTTGGCAGGCTCGAAGAGCTGGCGCTACAACTCTTTCTGATAAATGGAGGCAAGGCACCGGTCTCCGACCCTTGCCGGATCTATACGATAGCGGGCGACCACGGAGTGGTAGCGGAAGGTGTCAGTGCATCCCCGCAAGCCGTAACCCGGCAGATGGTCTTCAACTTTCTCAACAACGGGGCAGGTGTCAATGCCCTGGCTTCCACGGCCGGAGCTGGTCTCTGCGTGGTGGACGCCGGTGTTTGCGGTGAGGATTTTCCCGATCATCCGGCACTGGTGCGTAACAAGATCGCACAAGGAACGGCCAACCTGGTGAAGGGACCGGCCATGACAAGGGAACAATGCCTCGCGGCTCTGCAACTGGGCATGCAGCTGGCCGACACGTCCCATGCAGATGGCATACGCACGCTGGGAACCGGAGAAATGGGCATAGGTAACACCACACCATCCACGGCTCTGTACTGCGCATATCTGGACCTCGACCCCAAGGTCGTTTCCGGTCCCGGAGCCGGAGCCCCGCCAGAAATGGTAGAGCGCAAAGCAGCAGTGGTTAGCGCCGGCTTGCAGGCTAACCGGGAGGCTATTGTTTCCGGCGATGCCATAGACATCCTCGCGGCGCTGGGAGGGCTGGAAATCGCCGCTCTGACCGGATTGATCCTCAAGGGGGCGCACAACAGGCAAGTCGTTTGCGTGGATGGTTTCATATCCACGGCCGCATTCGTTGCCGCATGGCGTATGAATCCGGCTGTAGTCGACTACTGCGTTCTTTCCCACGCATCAGCCGAGCCAGGCCATACCAAGGCATTGCAATCCGTGGGACTCAAACCGTTATTGCATTTGGACATGCGGCTGGGAGAAGGCACGGGCGCAGCCTGCGCCATGTTCCTGTTGCGCGCGGCCGCCGCCATGTACAACCAGATGGCGACCTATGAACAGGCAGGGGTCAGTACGAACGACTGAGCATTGGCTGCCGGGGCCCCGGAAACCTTTTAAAAAAATGTTCTTGGGAATTTGTAAAACATTTTGGCGCTGTGCCCATCTGTTCAGCAGGTGGGCACAGTTTGTTTGCAGGGAATTTCTTAAAGGCCTGCTACCGTTTGCGTACGACAAGGTCGCAGTTGACTGAAACCCTGCCGGTCCGGGCTACATCCGCAAAGTCAGGATGCAACCGCGCCCGCTCCTCGTCGTTAAAGCGGTATTCCCCAAGCGTACGGAAAAACTCCACACACATTCCGGCTTCTTCAAACAGCTCTCGCCATTGTTCCGGCAGGACACGATTCTGGTAGAACTTGTCCTGATTGATTTCTTCCCATTCCTGCTGTGAATGATCCAAATAACTGGCAGGATGATAGCCTTCCACCTGCCCAAAGGAACGGTGATCCCGGCTCAAAACCCGCTGCACGGCAACACCGCCCGAACGCAACACCCGTCGGCATTCACGAACCACCTTTTCAGGCGAACGCACATGTTCCAACACGGCAAAGGAACTGACCACATCCAGACTGCCGTCTTCAAACGGCAGGGCACTGAATCGGGCCGGATACGAATAGGGAATGCTCTTCCCATCAAGAAAAACACTGCCGTCACGGGTAGAAAAAAGACTGTCATACCGTGCGGCAATATCCGGTGCGGCACTTCCCTGCGGCGTGACCAGAAAAGCGTTACGCGTGGCCAGGTACTTGTCCATGCGTTCGGTCACTTCCGGGTAACAGACACCAAAGGCATAGGCATCGATGCTGCAAGGCATGAAACCAAGCGCATAAAGGCAGCACTCCAATCCCAAAAAACCGCCGGGACCGACGTGCAGAATACGGGCGCCCTTTTCAAGAAACGGGCTGGCGCTGTTCAGTTCGAACAGGAGATTGAAATTGCCCAAATGATTGGTGGGATATTTCCCTACAGAGCAAAAACGCTCTCCCTGAACATACCCTATGGATTGAAGCTGGCTGAAAACAGGATCGACCCCGGAAATCGTGGTGATGACAATACGCGAGAAATCATGTTCCGCAATGGTCGCCGGATCAATGATCGGATGCCCGTGCAGTTCTTTGCCCCACATGGAACCATCGTTGTCGGCAATGGCTTCCACACGAACCCCCGGCGCAAACTCCGCAAGCCACTGGAGGAACTCTACGCTTCCTTGCCCGGCACCGAACAGAACCAGACGTTCCCCCTGCTCAAAAACGGGAAGACGATCCTCGTCAATCCAATCAAAAGGCATGATTACTGCCAACTTTTTTGAAAATCGGCAGATTCCACAAGTTTGAATCTGCGCTCACGCAGGGCAGCGGCAACAGACGAGCAGTCCTCACCGGCAATGCGGAAAACAAGCAACCGCCGATCCCCGGAAAGGAACGTTGACGCGGAGATAATGGAAAACTTCATATTGGCAATAATTCCAGCTGCTTCATACAGCATACCGGGACGATCTTCCACTTCCACAGCTACACGGCATCCGCCTTCGCGATAGCCCATGCCTTCCACCAGAACGTCCAGCATAACACTGCGGTTGATATAGCCGATAAGCGTATCGTTCCTGTCCACTACGGCAAGACCGGCCAGATTCATCTCATGCATCATGTCGGCAGCGGCTTCGATCTCGGTTTCCGGGGAAATCTTCTTGATGTCCGTGCGCAATATCTCGGCAATGGTCAGCCTGCTCATGAGAAAACTTATCTCATGCTTTTCCAGCGAAGTAATCATGCTCGGCAATGCGCCGGTGATGTCCTCCTTGCGCACGTAGCCGACAAGGTCATCGCCGTCTTCCACCAGCAGCATCCAGAGTTTGCTTTCATCCAGAATCTTTTGGGCGTCTTTGACCAGAGTCTGTGGGGTGACAGTTTCGAAATCGCGCAGCATTTTCAATCCAACGAACATCCGGTTCCTCCTCGGTCACACAGCATGACGATAGGGAAAATCAAAAAATGTACGCCCGGGAACCCATTCCCGAGCGAACGCGCATCAAACTATTGCCCTGTTCAATCAGGGACGCAAAAGGAAGTCAAGGGAATGAGGGTTCTATCCCGATATGAGGTGAGGCTTCCACACCATGAAAACCTTCAATACGAAATCCCTGCTCCCGCCGATCCGTGGAGACATTGCCCTTCTTATATCCCATCCATACAGTGCCGGAATCTCCAGCGTGCGCCGCCATGTACTCACCTACCCGGTACCCGGCCTGATAATTTCCGTGGCGATGTACGACTCCACGTATTCGGAAGAAGAAGGAGAATCCATAATCACGATCTTGATGCCCTTTTTCGCGGCCTGTTCAATCTCCGGGTTCAGGGATCCGAAATCGGAAGGAGTAAGGACGATGGCGTCAACGCTGGATTCCTGTGTGCAGATATTCAGCAACCGACGCTGCACGGGAATATTGGTTTCGATACGCGGACCACGCCAAAACAGGCGAGCACCCAGACGGCCTGCAGCCTGTCGCGCACGTGCTCCATAGCCTGCCAGAAAAACGGCATGGTCGCTTTGGGAATAAAGGCTATGCGTACGGGATCGGCCAAAGCCGACCCAAAACAGAGAATAAAAAGGCAAACAGCCAGCAAGGAGGTCAACAGATGTTTGAACATATGCGGACCATAATACAGAAACGCCGGGCAGCCCGTTGTAACCCGCAGCCCGGCGTTATGGAATACGCCTCGCGGCTCAGAAAACCGATGCGGATGAAGAATACATGCGCCGCAGCATTTCCTGCGGCATTCCCGAATCCCAATGCCCGGTCAAACGGGCAACACCCCATGCGACCAGCAGTACGGCCACACACCCGGCGGCAACAAGCCATACAGGCAATTTGCGATGCCCTGCACTCAACGTCAGGCAATCGGGAACCGGGCATTTTTCCACGCACTCCGTGCAGCCGATACATTCCGGGGTTCCTACGGTTTCCCGCTCATGCACGGGAATTCCCATGGGGCAGGCTTTTGAGCACTTCTTGCAATCAACACACAGTTTCGGATCACGCCGGACACCCACAGGCGAAAAAAACGAAACCAGCCCCAGCAGCGCCCCATACGGACAGAGGAACCGACACCAAAAATTGCGCCAGACCACACAAAGCACGACCAAAGCGCCCAGAACACACAGCGCCACAGAGGACGGGTGCAGGAAAAAGTCGAGCATGCGGGCATCAGAGGTAATGTTGAACGGAGACTGCAAAAAACGCTCGGCAGCATACAGGCTCATGCTGAACACTGCCGTGTAGAGGAAAAATCCCAGCCCGAGATACTTGAGCACATGCAGGGGCCACGCCAGCCAACGGGGTGGTGTACGAGCCAATCCGATACGACGTCCCAGCCCTTCCAGCAAATTGGAAAGGAAACCCACGGGACAGAGATGTGAGCAAAAGCCTTTGCGGAAAAGCCAGCTCATGATCAACGCGGCTACGAGAATCACCAAACCGGCGGGGTGTACTGCATCCCATTTTCCGGTAAGCACCAGCCGTTTCAGAGCCAGCAACGCGCTGATGGGCAAGAAGGCTTCAACAGCAGGAGGGCGCGGCACAAAATCCGGGCTGGCACCACGTGCCCAGCTCACAAACCAGAAAAAAATCCAACCCACATAGAGGCAAAACAGGGCGACCACGGTTTGCACCGTGCGCCGAACCACAGTCTGTTTTTTAAAGGAACGACATTGTTTATTCATGGCTCGACAAAACAACAGCATGTTACTGTCTCTGTCAATGCCTGTTTATGGTCAGATTCTGCCATAAATGATGTTTTGAAAAGGCACATGCCGTGAGTTGAAAAGAATAAGGGGACGCTGTTAATTGGCAGCGTCCCCCCAATTGGGAATGGAGGCATGTCGGTTATGCCTTGAATTCAATTAGTGGTCGCAAGTATTTGCACCCGTCACCAACGTTCCGTCCAGATATTTCTTGACCACGGCTTCCGGAGCTTCGGAAGGAGCACCGGTGATCACGCGAACGCCGCGATCCGTAAACATGGACTGGGCTTTGGCACCCATGCCGCCGGCGATGACCAGATTGACCTTCTGGTCCGCACACCACGTGGGGATTACCCCCGGCTCGTGAGGCGGCGGCGTTTCAAAGTTGGTGGAAATAATGGACTTGAGTTCGGAATCCACATCCACAAGGGCGAACTGCTCGCAGTGGCCGAAGTGCATGCACAGCTTGCCCTGCACAACAGGAATGGCCACACGCACACGGCCGTTCTCGGAATTGACTTCCTCGACCTTGGGCATTTCCTTGTCTTCCTGCAGGGAATCGGAGAGTCCCAGAATGGGCTTGATAACCGCATTCATGGCCTGTGCCGTAGCAGAATCGTGATCCACCTTGACCAGAGGGAATCCTTCATCACCGGAACGGGCGACTTCCGGATCGATGGGAATACGGCCAAGGAACTTGGCTCCCATCTCCTTGGCAAGCTCTTCACCACCGCCGGAATTGAAAATATTATGAACCTTGCCGCAGTCGGGACAGGCAAAGCCGGACATGTTTTCTACAATGCCCAGCAGCGGGTTGCCCAGCTGGCGGACAAAGGAAACTGAGCGGCGCACGTCGTCTACGGCGACTCCCTGCGGCGTGGTCACGACAACGGCCTGAGCGTCGGAACCAAGGGTCTGCAAGGTGGAAAGCGGCTCGTCACCGGTACCCGGAGGGCAGTCCACGATGAGGTAGTCCAAATCGCCCCAGGCAACGTCCTGCACGAACTGCTTGATAAGGCCGATCTTGACCGGGCCGCGCCAGATCACAGCGTCTTCCTTGCTCGGCAGCATGAACCCCAAAGACATAACCCACAAGTTGCGGTTCCAGGAAATGGGTTCGATAACTTCGCTGCCGATATGCGGCTGTTGGCCTTCCAGGGAAAGAAGCCGGGGAATGCTCGGTCCGTGGACGTCCACATCGAGCAGACCGACACGTTTGCCCGCCTGGGCAAGAGCCACGGCAATATTGGTGGCGACAGTGGATTTACCGACGCCGCCCTTTCCGGACATGACCACAACCTTGTGCTTGATGCGTCCAAGGGTCTTCTTGAGCTTCAGATCCTCGGGATTTTCACCGCATCCGCCGCCGGAACATCCGCCACCCTGGGCGGATGAACAGCTACCGCATGAGTCACTCATGTTGATTCTCCTGATATTGAAATTCCGGCCGTGGCCGGTGTGTAACGGGAAATAATCACTCACAAGGGGTTGTCAAACCCCTTATGTCCATTACCAGTGGCCTTCCTTGTCCGGCCCCTGTGCTGCTTCCAGCATTCCGGCCTTGAAAGCGTCCACCGCTTCCTGCACTGTGCCTCCCTGCCCCAGATACAAGGCAATGCCGCCATGTTCCAATGCCTTGTAGGCCTTGGGACCGGCGTGGCCGGTAATCACGACCTTGGCTCCGGTCGCTGCCACGTTCTGCGCAGACTGGATGCCGGCGCCCTGCGGCAGGGTAAAATTCTGTTCATTATCAACGTATTCGAAATCGCCCGAGTCGGTTTCCATGATCACGAAACCGGCGGCACGCCCGAAACGAACATCCATGGGGCTGGAAAGTTCCGGCCCGGTACTGCTGATTGCTATCTTCATCATTTACCCCCGTTTGTTTTCTTTTTGAGTACGCCGCCCGCCCGGCAACCGGTTGCTTTCTGCAAGCCGGTTCCCCGGCGCCGTCCCAAACCTGTGCCGGAGCAGCAACGCCCCATTCCCGGCCGGGTTGCATCGCCACTCGCGGCACGGCACCCGGGCATGGCCAGAGTTTCAATGGAGCCTCGTTCAAAAGCGTCGAGCACTTCCTCAACGCTACCTCTGACCCACGGGCGGACGGCGATACCAGCATTAATAAGCTGACGTTCAGTGCGGCCGCACAATGCGCCGCAAACAAGAGTTGTTACCCCGCAGGCCAGTATGGCGGATGTCCTGTCCATTGGGTCCTTTGAGGGAAGGGATAGGTGACCTGCGGGGCAAATTCCGTCCTCGTTCACCTGATAGAAACGAAACTCGTCCGCGTTGTCGAACACGGAAGCGAGACGTTCTTCGTAACAGGCCAGGCAAACAAGTTGTTTATCATTCATAATTTTTTGCTCCGCTACGGGTTGTCGCAACGGACAAACCCGTTAAGCACACAACATGCCAAGAATATAAACCCAACAATAATAACTAGTTAAAAACAAAGCCGCACATTAAAAACGGCGCAAAGTTCGTCTTGGAAATTTATGGCGGCTTATTCTGCGCCCGTCTCCGCGCATCGTTGCAACATTCGGCGTAACGTGTCCTTCGAAATTCCCAATTCACGGCATGTTGCCATTTTGCGGCCCTCGTTACGCTCCAGAGCACGAAGCACTGCCCGGCACTTGATTTCCTCCAATGTCCCGCCCTGACCATCCGTCATGCTGTCGACGGCCTGTGAGGGCCGGATACTGTCCGGCAAATGCTCCAGCTGGATGAAACCGCTGGAACAGAGGATGAAGGAAAATTCGAGGATGTTTTCCAGTTCGCGGACATTGCCCGGAAAGTCGTGCCGCAACAACAAGGCCATGACGTCTTCGGACACGCCCTGTACGTCCTTGTCCTGTACGGCGTTGTATTCACGGATGAAATGATTGACCAGCAACGGAATGTCTTCCCGCCGGTCCCGAAGGGGAGGCAGACGCAAGGTGACCACGTTGAGCCGGTAATAGAGATCCTGCCGGAACGCTCCCTCCGCCACGAGTGTTTCCAGATCACGGTTGGTGGCTGCGACGATGCGCGCATCACAGGGAACCGGCTTGACTCCGCCCAAAGGTTCATAAATCTTTTCCTGCAACACGCGCAGCAATTTTACCTGCAATTTGGCAGGCAGGTCGCCGATTTCGTCCAGAAAAATTGTTCCGCCACGGGCCAGTTCAAAACGCCCCGGCTTGTCGCCCTTGGCGTCCGTAAAAGCCCCGGCCTTGTAGCCGAACAACTCGGATTCCAAAAGCGTATCGGGCAACGCGCCACAGTTCACTGCCACGAACGGCCCCTCCCGCCGGCCGCTCAGATTGTGCACCGCGCGGGCGAACAACTCCTTGCCGGTGCCGGATTCACCCAACAGCAGCACCGTGGCCTCGCTCCGGCTCACCTGCGGCAGGATGCGAAAAATCTTGTCCAGAGCTTCGCTGTGCCCCACGATATCCTCAAAACCGTACTGGTCTTCCACCTTGCGACGCATCAATTGCAACTCGGTCAGGTCACGGAACGTTTCCACGCCTCCCACAATTTCCCCGTCCGCATTACGCAACGGCGCGGCGGAAATGGACACCGGAACCTTGTGCCCATCCGGGCGCACGATAAAAATGGATTTGCCGGAAATCACCCCGGACGAGCCGATGCACTCCCGCAGGGCACACGAACCGTCACACAGACTGGAGTGAAATACGTCCCAGCACTTCTGACCAAGGGCTTCCTGAGCGGGAATGCCAGTGATCCGTTCCGCGGATTCGTTGAAATAGGTAATATTCCAATCCGTATCCACAGTGAACACGCCATCGGCAATGGAGGCCAGCACATCCTCGAACGGCAACTCTTTTGGAAACGACATGGGCGCAGCATACGCCCAAAATTCACGCATGAAAAGAGGATAAATAACACGAAAGCGGACTAATTATTCGCCCGACAAAAAAAAGCCCCGCACGGCAAACCGGGCGGGGCATGACGAAATGTTAAGTCGGAAAAATTATTTTTTTTCGGAGCGTTTTTCTCGCAACCACTTGTACCATGATTCAAGCCCGTCGCCGTTTCGGCAGGAAATGGGCATGACCTCGATATCCTTGTTCAAGGTCTTGGCATGGTTGGCCGCATTGTCGAGATTGAAATCGACATAGGGCAACAGGTCGACCTTGTTCAGCAACATCACGGCAGAGATATGGAACATGAGGGGATACTTTTCAGGCTTGTCGTCGCCCTCGGTCACGGAAAGAAGCGTGACCTTGTAATCTTCGCCCACGTCGAATTCGGCCGGACAGACAAGGTTGCCTACGTTTTCCACGAACAAAATGTCGATATTGTTCAAATCCATGGAACGAACCGCATCCAGCACCATGCCGGAGTCCAGATGGCAACCGCCCTCGGTGTTGACCTGTACGGCCTGCACACCTGTGGCGGCTACGCGCCGGGCGTCGTTGTCGGTTTGCAAATCGCCTTCCACCACGGCCATGCCGAACTCGTCCTTGAGGTCGGTCAGGGTGCGTTCCAGCAGGCTGGTCTTACCAGCACCCGGCGAACTCATGAGATTGAGACACAGAATGCCTTTTTCCCTGAAGAGGGCCTTCAGTTCCTCGGCAATCCGGTCGTTTGCTTCCAGCACATTTCTGACAATGGGAATTTCCATGCTCATCGCAGGCTCCTTATACCGCCCTACTCCTCGGCGGGTTCCACAAAATCAATATACAATTCCTTCCCCTCCAAAACATCGTGGCCTATGACCGTCTCGCACTGGGGGCATGGGGTATAGCGAATATCGTCCGGAAAAAACTCCTCGCCACATTTCCCGCACCGCAGCTTCAGGGGAATCTCGCTCAACTCCAGCACCGTATCCTCAAACTCGGTTCCCGGTACCAATGCGGTCCAACAGAATTCCATGGATTCGGACACCACCCCGGCCAATGCGCCGTTCTTGAGAACAACACGTTTGAGCCGCGAGATGTCGCGTTTGACCATTTCATCCTTGAGAATAGCCAGTATGCTTTGAACGATGGACATTTCATGCATAGGGAAATGGATTTACCGTAAATATGCGCCAGCGGCAACAGGCTTTCCGGCAAGGAGGCAATCAGGACGTTTTTGATCTGAAATCGCGCAAAGAAAAAACGGCGGCCCCGAAACCGGGACCGCCGCAGACTGATTTCAAACCGAAATGCTACAAACTGTAGCTAGCGAGCTATCATGTTCCGCAGCGAATCAACGCAGTTTTCGCAGTTGTGACCCATTTCGCTCAAACAATCGATAAAGTGAAGGATCTGGTAGATATCCTTGAAATCCATATCCGAATTGTAAATCTTGCTTTGCAGCCTGTTGGCGGACTTGCGGATAACCTCACGCTCGTGGCGGACCTTCCGGTAATTGTCCTTGGTACCGGAACGGTCCAGAGATTCGCCATGCACCAAAGCGATGGTGGATTTCAAAGCGGGGCCAAGCAATTCGGTGACATGACGCACACTGTCCAGCAGGTTGATGAGGTCCTTCTGGAACTCTTCCGGGATTGGCACGGGGCGCATGCCCAGCCAGTGCAGGGCATCCTGCGAGGCGTCAAGGACATTATCCTGAAACTTCGTATAGTTGAGGAACGTCCCCTTATCCACGGCCATGAACAGACCTCTGGGCAGATGGTTGCGGATATTCCGCTTGATCTTGTCCGCATGGTTTTCGATCGTATCGATCGTCTTGGTCAACTCCTCGAATTCCCGGCAAACGCCGCCGGAGACATAGCATTCCAACGATTCATCAATGGTCGCCACGCACTCGGAAATTTTATCATAATGCTCGATGAGGCTGTCCATGGGAGAACGTTTGGCGATCAATCCGAAAAAGGGAATCTTCAAAAACATGGTGTGGCTCCGTATATTTTTTTGCGCCTACAGGCACATCCATTTTAAAAGCTCAAAAATGACGATACTTGTCAAGGCCGCAATGGGGACGGTCAGCAGCCAGTAAATCACAATGCGGCCCAAAACGCGAAAATCGACAGCACTAAAACCGCGCGCAATGCCAACGCCGACTACCGCACCGACAGCGGCATGGGTCGTGGAAACCGGCAACCCGAGATTTGAGGCCACCAGAACCGTGCTGGCTGCACCGAAGTCCACGGCAAATCCGCGAGTGTTGGTCAGGGTGGTTATCTTGCTGCCCACCGTGCCCATGACCTTGTGCCCGAGAAGGGCAATACCCACGGCAATGCCTACGCCGCCAAGCACCAGCATGGAAAGCGGCACCTCGGCCTTGCCCAGCAGCACATGTTCCTTGGCGATCAGGTAAATGGCGGCCACAGGACCGATGGCATTGGCCACGTCGTTGGCTCCCTGGGAAAGCGCCACATAGCAGGAGGTGCCCACCTGCATCTTGCGAAAAACACGTTCGACACCTTCGGCGCCTTCTTCCACGTCCCTGACAACACGGCCAGCCCAGACACGGGCCAGCGCCCATGTACAGAGCGCGAGCACCAGCGCAATGCCGAGAGATATCGGCCAGGCCAGCCCCAGACTTTTCCCAATGGGTGTTTTATACAAAAAGGACAGCACAACCAACGACACGGTCAGGGCCACCCAAAACGGAGCCCAGCGCCGAGCCTGCTGAATGAAGTGCTTTTTATACAGAATGTAACGCCGGATATGCGAAAACACCGCGAACCCGATAGCGGCGGCGAAGAACGGCGAGATTACCCATGAAAGCACAATGCCGCCCATCTTGAGCCAGTTGACCACGTCCATGCCTCCGGCAACGATGCCCATGCCCGCAATGGCTCCCACAACGGAGTGTGTCGAGGAAACCGGTAGTGACGTCAACGTGGACAGAAGCACCCATAACGCGGCAGCCAAAAGAGCCGCAAACATGCCTATCATCATGATCTTGGGATCAATCGAACTGGCGTTGATGATGCCCTTGCTGACCGTTGCCGTAACATGCGAGCCGAGAAATACCGCACCCGCAAAATTGAGCACACCGGCAATAAACACCGCCTGACGGACCGTGATAGCCTTGGCCCCGACGGCCGAAGCCATCGAGTTGGCCACGTCGTTGGCCCCCAGGTTGAAAGCCATCATGAATCCCGCCAGAATCGACAGGTAAAAAAAGATATCGTAAACGTCCATCAAGCCCCCTCCTTGGGGGACGGCAAACCGAATTGCTTCAGGATTGCGCCGGGGTTTTCAGACGGAAGCAAAACCTTGCTCCCCGTGTATCCTCGCCGTAGCCGTCATGCCAGATTTCGCCCCCGAGGTTTTGCACGATGCGGCGGCAAATAGCCAGCCCCAATCCCGCGCTGCCGTGTCCCTCGATGGTATTTTCATCGACACGGTAAAACCGTTCGAAAACCTTGAGGCTGTGTTCCTTTGAAATGCCCGGTCCCTGATCTTCCACGGAGAAGGCTACAAAGCCGTTCTCGCGCCGGGCTTCAACCGTTATGGTCCCGTTTTCAGGGCTGTACTTGACCGCGTTCTGCATCAGGTTGTGGAACACATGCAAAACGCCGTCCGGCTCGCCCATGACCATAAGCGGGTCGTCGTCCGGCACCACAACGGAAAATTCTACACCGCGCTCGGCTCCCAATGGAGCCAGATCATCCAGCGCGCGGGACAGGATTTCCTGCCCGGAAACCGGAGTGCTCTGAAGCGCTTTACCCATCTGCTCGGATTTGGCAAGCGCCAGCATGCTGGAGATGACCTTGTTCATATGGTCCGAATTCTTGACGATGATCTCCAGAAATGCGCGGGCATCTTCGAATTTTGCGGGAGGGTTGTCCAGTAAAGTTTCCGAATAGCCCTTGATGCTTGTCAGCGGGGTGCGCAACTGATGGGACGCGTTGGCCACAAAGTCGCGGAGGCCTTTTTCCGCCTGGCGAATGATCGTGATGTCGTGGAACACCAGAATGATCTTTCTGGCGCCGTCGTTTTCATAATACGGAACGCCGCTCACATCCACGACACGGCCGTCCATAAGATCAATCTCGGCACTGTCCCTTTCCAGCCCTTCTTCGGTCAAAAGCCGGTCCACGATCTTCTGGATTTCATAGCGGCGGCAAACCTCAATGGGCGTCCGCCCGATTGCGGTTTCCGGCATGGAAATCATCGCATCCAGCGTAGAGTTGTAGGAAACAAGGCGTCCATCGGCGTCCAGCACCATGACCCCCTCACTCATGCCCTCAAACATGGCGCGCAATTGTCCGCGCTGTTCTTCAATGGTCTGGATGTGCTTTTCAATCCGCTTGGCCATGGCGTTGACGGAATGGGCCAGAGGCTGGAACTCGCCTCCCGGCGAGGCGCGCAATCGCATGGAGTAGTTGCCTTCGCCTATCTGACGGGCAGCTTCGGAAAAAGTACGTATGGAACGTCCGACATTGCGGGAAAGATAGGAGCTTGCGCCAGCGGCGATGAGCAGGACGGAAAGAAATATCCACAGGAAATTGATACGCAGGGAATTGAGACGGGACTGGACCTGGGAAAACGGCACGGCCACCCGAAGAATTCCCTCAGGCATGCCGCCTGCCCGGTTCACGCGGCAAGCTACATAGATCATGTCCTTGCCCAATGTACTTGAATGACGAAGATTCAGCCCTTTTCCGTCACTCTTGGCCGCCAGAACCTCGGGCCTGTGGCTGTGGTCCTCCATCTCGGAAATATGATCGAACGGCACTTCGGAATCCGCAATGACCCGGCCATCCTCGCTTTTGATATACGTAATGCGGCTGCCCATCTTATGGCCCAAGGTCTTGGCCCATTGATCCATGGACTGTTCCGAAGAAAAAACGGGATGTTCATCCAGCAGCCATTTGATGGCATCTAGCCGCTTCCAGGAAAGTGATTCGGTTTCACCAACAAGCTCGGTGCCAACCAGCGTGGAAGAATAGTAAAACGCCGCGGCAAGAGCCAGCAGCAGCAGGGTCCATCCCCACAACAACAAACGAACCTGAAAAGAACGCAATCTCATAAGGTACCTATTGTCGAAACCGGTATTCGCCCTGAAACGGGGCTTTTTGCAGACGAACAGTCCGCGTGCGCACCCCTACCACAATTGTTACAACTGTGTGACAGAAAAAATGTTACAATTGTGTGACAGGAACGAATTCCTTTTCCAATCGGCTTTTCCTCCCGATGTTCATACGTAGAAAAGAGCGGCCGAATGACCGCTCTTTTCCGGGCAATTCCGGCAGGAGAGGAGGAACCGTCCGAAACGCCGCACTGATCAATGATCCGAAACCATAATGTAATCCATGTCCGCCCGGGAACCATGGCAGGCAATACAGCCTTTGGGCTTTCCTGCCTTGAGCACGGTTCCATCCGGGCCATACTTTACCCAGAACCAATCCCCGGCCATGGGATTGTAGTCCTGAATCTTGTACATAACCGTGACGGCCAGCAGTTTCTTTTCCTTCGAGAAGTTGTCCTTGATCACAATGGCTCCGGCCTGCTTGGGATGCCCCTTGACCATGGCCGTGTGATTGACGCGGATCTCGTGCATCGGCCCGTGCGGTGAGCGTCCGGGCTGCATTCCCTGATGATCCGGCCAATATTCCCACTTGCAATACGGATCAGTCTTCGTGATGTAGGTCCAAAGGGCTTCCGCATCCGGACCGGGCATGTCCCCGGCTTGGGCAAAAGCGGTTATCCCGGCCAAAAGAACTGCACATACGATCCATATCCTCATGGATGCCTCCGTTCGGCTAAAGGTTTCTATCATTCTGGTACGTGGAATATGTCACAGCGAAATGATTTTTTGCCGAAAAGATGTGTTTCTTCACCATCCGATACAGCCCCAAGGACAATCTGTTGCTTGACATCCGTGCCAATCCCGATTCAACTCTCGGCTCAGCAAACAAGGAGTGTTCCCCAATGAGAAGCAAGAAAATGACCGCAGGGCTGGAAAAAGCCCCGCACCGTTCCCTGATGCATGCATCCGGACTTACCCGGGAAGAGATGAACCGCCCGCTTATCGGCGTATGCCATGCGGCCAACACGATTGTACCCGGACACGTGCACCTAGGACAGATTTCCCGCGCGGTCATGGACGGCGTGCGCATGGCTGGTGGAACACCCATGGAATTCCCCGCTATCGCCGTTTGTGACGGCATCGCCATGAACCATGAAGGCATGAAAATGTCCCTCCCCAGCCGTGAAATAATTGCGGACTCGGTGGAAATCATGGCCACGGCGCATCCTTTTGATGCACTGGTGTGCATCCCCAACTGCGACAAGATCGTACCGGGCATGCTTATGGCCATCCTGCGCCTGAACATTCCGGCCATCATTGTTTCGGGCGGCCCAATGCTGGCTGGCAATCGTGGCAACTCGGACCTGATCACCGTGTTTGAGGGTGTGGGACGGGTCAAGGCCGGAACCATGACCGAAGATGAACTCTGCGAGCTGGAGCATTCCGCCTGCCCCACCTGCGGTTCCTGCTCGGGCATGTTCACGGCAAACTCCATGAACTGTCTTTCGGAAACCATCGGGCTGGCATTGCCGGGCAACGGCACCATTCCCGCCGTCATGGCAGGCCGCACCCGTTTGGCAAAGGAAGCGGGCATGCGCGTCATGAACCTGCTGGAAAAGGACATCAAGCCCCGCGACATCGTCAACGAACAGTCCGTACACAACGCCGTGACCATGGACATGGCACTGGGTTGCTCCACCAACACGGTGCTGCACCTGCCCGCCCTGTTCCGCGAGGCCGGACTTGACCTCGGGTTGGACATCTTCAACGAAGTCAGTCGCAAGACCCCGAACCTGTGCAAGCTTTCCCCGGCAGGGCCGCACCACATGGAAGACCTCGACCGTGCAGGCGGTATTCCCGCAGTCATGACCGAATTGGCCAAAAAGAATCTGCTGCATCTGGACGCCCTGACCGTTACCGGAAAGACCGTGGGTGAAAACCTTGAGGACATGAAAGCCGCCAACAGGGACACCAGCATCGTGCACCCCATCGACGAGCCGTACAGCAAGGAAGGCGGCATCGCCATTCTCCACGGCAATCTGGCCCCGCAGGGCTGCTGTGTAAAACAGTCTGCCGTGGCCCCGGCAATGATGCACCGTACCTGCAAGGCCCGCTGCTTCAATTCCGAAGAGGAATGTGTGGAAGCCATTCTGGGCAAAAGCATCAAGCCGGGCGATGTCATCGTGGTTCGCTATGAAGGACCAAAAGGCGGCCCGGGCATGCGCGAAATGCTCACTCCCACCTCAGCCATCGCCGGCATGGGACTGGGCGAAAGCGTGGCACTGATCACGGACGGAAGGTTCTCGGGCGGCACACGCGGTGCGGCAATCGGCCACATCTCGCCGGAAGCTGCGGCAGGCGGCCTCATCGGCCTTGTTCAAGATGGCGACAGCATTGAAATCAACATCCCGGAACGCAGCATAGAACTGCTGGTGGACGAAGCCGAGTTGGAAAAACGCCGGGCTGTCTGGAAGCCTGTCGTCAAGGAAGTGAAGTCCCCGTTCCTGCGCCGCTATGCCAGACAGGTAACATCTGCTGCCACAGGCGCAGTGTTTGAAAGTTAGGGCGACAATAAAAAGCAAAAACAAAACGGGGGAGTCTCGCTGGAGACCCCCCGTTTTGTTTGCAACGAGCGCTTGGATCAAGCGGGATCAATTGAACTTAACGTCCACCACATCAAAATACGAGGCCAGACCAGCCAGTATTTCGTCCAAAGCAGCAGCATCTCTGGCCTCGGCCAGGCTTTCCACTTCCCGGCACATTCGCCCGAGGTGAGACATGCCGAATCCATAGGCGGCACCGCCAACCTTGTGTCCAAGACTGCGGATGCGCTCGAAATCATTGTTCTCCATGGCAGCCAGCATTTCCCGGCTATCGCGTACTGAATGTTCCAGGAATCGCGGGATCAGACCTCGAAAAATCTCGGGAACGGTCTCCCGGACGCCTGAAGGCTGTTCAGCATCTTTTGGAGCAAAACGCAGCAAGGCGTCATGGAGGGTTTCTTTCTTGACCGGTTTGACGAGGTAATCGTCACACCCTGCTTCACGGCAGCGGTCACGATGCTCGGCAAAGGAGTGGGCAGTCAACGCGATGACCGGGGTTTCAGGCTGGTCTGGATTGTCGGCTTCCATTTTCCTGAGTGTTGCCGTGGCCTCGTAGCCGTCCATGACCGGCATTTCCATATCCATGAGCACGGCATCATACCGGCTTTGGCCGATCTTCTTCAGGGCCTCGGCACCGTTTTCGACCATATCCACGTGCACCGGGGAGTCGGACAGGTACAATCGTACAATCTCACGGTTTGACGGATTGTCCTCGGCCACAAGAATCCTCATGGGGGGCAGCATGTTGTCGATTTCCGCATCATCCTGCCGGGACTCCATGGGCTTTCCAAGAGCAGTAAACACCGCACGGGCCAAGTCCCTGCGTTTGAAAGGCTTTTGGCAACAACAAATATTGTCCAGATTTTTAAAAAAGGCGCTGCAATCAAAATAGCTCTGGGAAAGAATGACAATGGGCATTTCAACGCCGAATTCCTCACGAATGGAATGGGCAAGCGCAACTCCGTCCTTGCCGGGCATCAACTGATCCACGAACAAAATATCGAACGGCTTGGTTCCACTGCCGTGCAATTCCTTCACGGCCTTGTCCGCATTGCTCACCCCACGGATCTCGGCTCCCCAAAGGGTAAGTATTTCGGTCAACACATCACGACTGGAGGCGTTGTCGTCCACCACCAGAATATCGAAACCGGAAAGATCGGGGACATGGGACATGGGAAGAGACTCGGCTTCCGGCAATTTGGCCGTAAAACTGAAGACAGAACCTTCCCCGGGATTGCTGTTGACCCAGATGCGTCCGCCCATAAGCCCCACGAGCCTCCGGCAGATAGCCAATCCCAAACCGGTTCCACCGTATTGGCGCGTGGTCGAGCTATCCGCCTGATGGAAAACGTCAAAAACGGAGTCCAGCTTGCGCGGGTCGATACCGACACCTGTATCCCGGACCGAAAACTGCAACATTTCGCCACTGTCGTCATTGGTAGCCGGATTCACGTCCACCATGACCTCTCCGGTATCCGTAAACTTCACGGCATTGGACAGCAGGTTCAGCAATACCTGACGCAACCGGGTGGGATCGCCCAATACGGTATCTGCCACTTCAGGCGCAACGCGGCACAACAGTTCCAGCCCCTTGCCTCCGGCCTGGGAACTCAATGTGGCCGTGGCATTTTCCACCTCTTCGCGCAGCCGGAAACGAATATGCTCCAGATGAACCTGCCCGGCCTCGATCTTGGAGAAGTCGAGAATGTCGTTGATAATGGCCAGCAAGGTCTCTCCCGAGGTCTGCAACAATTCCACATAGCGCATCTGCTGACTGTTCATGTCGGTCTCGGTCAACAGGTCGGCCGTGCCGATGATGGCGTTAAGCGGCGTTCTGATCTCGTGGCTCATGGTAGTCAGGAATACGCCCTTGGACACGTTGGCCTCTTCAGCCGCAACAGTTGCCTCGCGCAGATCCTTCATAGTCTGCTCGTGGTCCTCCACCTCCCGGCGCAAATCTTCGGTTCGGGCGTCAACTTCCCTGGTCAGTTGCTTGCGCTGCATGTCGAGATTGTGCAAGCGCCGCTTGAAAAAGATAAACGCACCAAGGGAAATGAAGCAGATAAGCAACACCCTGAACCACCATGTTTTCCAGTATGGCGGGGTAATGACTAATTCAACGGACGTGCCGGCATCATTCCATACGCCGTCGCTGTTTGCTGCTCGCACCCGGAATACGTAATGCCCGTGATCAAAATTCGTGTAGGTGGCAGTATTGGATGTTCCGGCATCCACCCATTCCTTGTCGAATCCTTCCAGCATGTATTGAAAACGATTCTCTTGCGGGTTGTTGTAATCCAGAGCCGCAAAGGAGAAAGAGAAAAAACGGTCCTTGTGGGACAGGGTTATACGCTTGGTCCAGGTAATGCTTCTCGACAAAGGTACGGACTTGTTCATGACCTTGAACCCGGTGAGGACGACGGGAGGCGGCACGTTGTTGATCCGCACATTGTCGGGATGAAAAACGGATACGCCCCTGGTGCCGCCAAAGGCGAACGCACCATCCTCGGTTCTGGCGTAGGAATTCATCCAGAATTCATTGCCCTGCAAGCCGTCCGACTGGTCAAACGTGTTTACCGTTCCGCTTTTCGGATCAAGCCGGAACAACCCCTTGTACGTACTTCCCCACAAAAAGCCTTCCGGATCAAAAGCCAACCCCTGTATGGCATTGCTGGCAAGTCCCTGTTCCGAGGTAAAACGGGAAAAAACGCCTTTTTCCGGATCATCGAAACGGTTCAACCCCAAGTCCGTCCCGACCCAAAGTTTACCATCCGGTCCCTCCACAAGAGGCGTCACCCTGTTGTTGGACAGAGAAAGGGGATCGCCCGGATCGTTAGCCCAATGCCTGAAACCGCCGGTTTTCTGATCAAAGCGATTCAGGCCGCCATTGGTGCCCACCCAAATGGTCCCCCTGGAATCCTCATAGATATTGCGAACACGGTTGTGGCTCAGACTGTGCGGGTTCTGGTCGTCATGCTGAAAACGAACACATCCGCCTGTGACCGGATCCATGAGGTTCAATCCCCGTTTGCTGGTCCCGACCCAAAGCCGCTTCTTGCTGTCTTCAAAAACATACCAGATATTGTTCATGCTCAGACTGGAAGGATCATCCGGATCATGCCTGTAGGAAGACACGAGTTTTCCGCTCGGACGTTGCAATGCCAGCAAACCGGCATCGTTTGTCCCGACCCACAGCAGCCCGCCGGAGCCGCCCACCACGTAGTTGATCTTGTTTGAAGGCAGGTTGCCTCCTGACAGGGAAAAATGCTTTATTTTACCCGTATTGCGGTTCACCCGGCTCAATCCGTTGTTCAGATTGGCCACCCAGAGATATTCTTTGCCGCCCCAAACCGAAGACACCACCGGACCGCTCAGGCTGTTGCTGTCCCAGGGCTTGTGGCGACAAAGCTCGAACGCCTGCATCTTGGAAGACATACGGCACGCGCCGTTGCCATAGGTACCAATCCAAAGCACACCGGACCGGTCCTCGAAAATGACACGGATTTCATTGTCGGGAAGACTTTCGGGGTCATACGGATTGTGCCGGTAGAAATCGAAATGCCACGGTCCATGAGTCGCCCCGCCGCGAACACGGCGAGCAAGCCCATGCTCCGTTCCCACCCAGAAGACGTCACGGCTGTCCCTGTAAATCGCGTCAACTTCCATGGGTTTCATGAAATGGCGACAATGGCCGGAACTCGTATCCAAAAGGCTCAGGCCGCCCTTTTCCGTGCCTATCCACAATTCTCCCGGCCGTTCCGCAAAAATGCTCAGAACGACATCGTGGCGAAGACTGGCGGAGTCGGCAGGATCATGAACGAAGCGCGAAAACGTTCCGGTCTTGGAATGAAAACGGTTCAAACCATGCTCTGTCCCCACCCACAAGTGGCCGTCGACATCCTCGCAGATGACCCGTACTTCATTGCTGCTCAGGGATTTTGGATCTGATGGATCATGCCGGTAATGGATGAAAGAGCCGGTCTCTTCGTCAAAACGGTTCAATCCGTCAAACGTACCGACCCAAAGCCGTCCCTTGGAATCTTCATACAAAGCACGCACAGAGTTGCCGGACAAACTGTCGGGATTGGACGGATCATGCATGTAATGCCGAAATGTCTCTGTCTTGCGGTCAAAAAGATTGAGCCCTCCGGTCTTGGTTCCCACCCAGAGCCGGCCTTTGGAATCTTCAAGCAGGGAACGGATGTTGTGATCGGAGAGAGAACGCTCGTCGTCAAGATCATGCTTGTAGATCTTAACATTTTTCCCGTCGTACCGGTTCAGGCCCGTATAGTTACCTACCCAGATAAATCCGAGGGAATCCTGAATCATGCACAGAACATGCGATTGGGAAAGCCCGTGTTCCGTGGAGAGCCTGTCAAAACGCCCACCGGACTCCAACGCCCGGCACGGGACATGGAAAAAAATGATGAACGCAAGACAAAAGAATAACATCCTGAGAGCGCGGGACATGAAAACCTCCGGCTGAGCGGCAATATATGCAGTCTGACGTTACTGATCGATACCATAACGCCTTTCACTTTTCCATATGCCGAAACAGATACAACCAAGGCGTATTTCGCACTATTTATTGACGATTCAAGTCCTCCAACAATACCGCACCCCAGTACTCGCACATATTATTTTCCCTGGGGGAATCCGGCCTGCAATTTGCAAGTATCCCGATACTGCTGTCATTCGGAAAAAAGAACAGGGAGAGTACTTCATCATGAAAAACAGGTGCCACATCTGCGGAGAGGAAATCGTGAAAGACGATTTCTTCATGGATTACGGGCAGGGAAAGGTTTGCAGCTCCTGCCTTGTAGGAATGGAAACCCCGGAATTGATGATTTCGAGCCTCTTTCGGCAAAAGAATGAAATCAGGGACGCCAGTCAGGAACCCAATCTGGCCATGGTGGAACAGGCTGTTCAGAACCTGATCTAGAAAGATATCCAAATGCCATGGGCCGGGACAGGATCCCGGCCCATGGTTCTCCCTTATGCTTCCACGTCGAAGCCAATGGCCTCTATGGCCTTGCGCACGTCTTCCGGGCTCACGGGAGTCTGCTCCCTGTATTCGGCTACTCCCGAATCAAGATCCACATGCACGTCCGCCACATTATCCAAAGCTTCAAGCGCCTGCGTCACGGATTTGACGCAATGCTGGCAACTCATGCCTTTCACGGTAACCTTACTCATGGTTATCCCTCCATGTTGATTGTTCTGCGAAAAAGGACATCCCTATTATGAAAAAAAGCGTAACCGAAGAGCATTGGAAACCACTGTCACGGAACTGAGCGCCATGGCGGTCCCGGCGATCATGGGATTCAGCGTCGGCCCGCCGAACACATGCAACAGTCCGGCAGCAATGGGAATACCGATTACGTTGAAGGCAAAGGCCCAAAAAAGATTCTGCCGGATATTGCGCATGGTGGCCCTGCTCAAACGCAAGGCCGTAAGCACGGCATCCAGCTCCCCCTTCATGAGCACCACATCCCCGGATTCCACGGCCACGTCGATACCAGACCCCATGGCCATACCCAAATCGGCCCGGGCCAAAGCCGGAGCATCGTTGATTCCATCACCGACCATGGCCACGATGTGCCCGTCATCCTGCAACCGTTGCACTTCCCCGGCTTTGCGGTCCGGCAATACCTGCGCCACAACCGTGACGATTCCGGCCTGCTTTGCCACGGACTGAGCCGTTACCTCGTTATCGCCGGTCAGCATGACGACTTCCGCACCCATGGCCTGTAAATCACGAACAACAGCAGGAGCCTCGGAACGCAACTGGTCAGCAATGGCGAAAACAGCGGCCATTCGGCCGTCCACGGCCATGAACAAGGCTGTCATGCCCTGCGCCGAGTACGCATCGGCAGCCTCTACGGACGGGGCGAGCCAATCGCCATCGATGCCGCTCTCTTCCATGAATTCACGGTTACCCAACAATACGGCCCTGCCGTCAACTTTTGCGCGCAATCCTCGTCCGGGAACAGCTTCCAACGATTCCACGGCACCGGATTCCAAACCACGATCCGCTGCCCCGCGGACCAGAGCGCTAGCCAGAGGATGTTCGGATTCCGATTCGGCACACGCCGCAATACGCAAGGCTTGCGCTTCGTCAAACGGGTCAAAGGCCGTGATTTCCTGCAACTCGGGGCTGCCGTGGGTCAATGTCCCGGTCTTGTCGAAAACAATGGTGTCCACGCTTCCGGCTTCCTGCAAGGCCCGGCCGCTTTTGACCAGCACACCCAACTGTGCGCCACGTCCGGTTCCAACCATGATGGAAACCGGCGTAGCCAACCCCATGGCGCAAGGGCAGGCAATAACCATGACAGCCACGAAAATGCGCAGGCAGAAGGAGAAATCGGCATGCCCGAGCACGCCCCAGGCAATGGCCGCAAGCAGGGCCACACTCATGACGGCAGGCACAAAGTAAAAGCTGATGCGATCCGCCAGCCCGGCAATGGGAGCCTTGGACCCTTGCGCGTCCTGCACCAAACGAACAATCCGGGCAAGCATGGTGTCTTCTCCCACCCGCTCGGCCCGCATGGTCAGACTGCCATTGGTATTCAACGTACCTCCGGCCAGAGCATCGCCCTCATCCTTGGAAACGGGAACCGGCTCTCCGGTAAGCATGGATTCATCCACATGGGATCGCCCGGAAACAACAACGCCATCCACCGGAATTCTGGCTCCGGGGCGAATCAACAGCATATCGCCCGGCTCCACTTCCTGCGCGGCTATCTCCTGTTGTTCGCCGTCGCGCAACAGTATGGCCGTTTCCGGTGCCAGCCGGAGCAGCGCGCCGATAGCGTCTGTTGTCCGCAGCCGGGAACGGGCCTCGAAATATTTTCCCAGCGAAATCATGGCGATCAGCACTGCCGCTGATTCATAATACAAATCCATGGCCCGGGCATGAGCCTGCATGCCCATCACGATTTCCACCGTATTCCAGAACGAATAGACAAAAGCGGCCCCTGTTCCCATGGCCACAAGGGAATCCATGCTGGGGGAACGCCGCAAAAAGGCCGGGATGCCCCTGAGGTAGAATCCGCGGCCAGCCCAAACCACGGGAAGCGTGAGACACAGCTGGGTCAGGGCAAAGCCGAGAGGGTTATGCGCAGGATCGATAAATCCGGGCAGAGGCATGCCCCACATATGCCCCATGCTGATAACCAAAAGCGGCAAGGCAAAGGCAAACGCCGGAATCAGCTCTCGCTTTTGCACGGCCAGCCGTTGTTCGGCCTCTTTGCGCTGTTGCTGGTAGCGCGCACCGGCTCCGTCCGAAACCTCGGTGGTAAATCCGGCGCCATGAATGGCTTTGCGGATGTCCCGGCGTGAGACCACGGCAGGATCGAAAAATATCTGCGCCCTTTCCGAGGCCAGATTGACCGAAGCCTCGCGCACACCGTCCATCTTGCCTACAACGCGCTCAATCCTGCTGGAACATGCGGCACAATGCATACCTCCAACAGAGAGGTCCAATTCCTGTTCCCCGGATTCAGCGGCCTTCTCGAACTCGGCACCGAAGCCGAGTCCGGCAATACGTTCGGCAACATCTTCGGGCTGGACCAACTCCGGATCATACTCCAGATTCATGCTTTCCGAAGCCAGATTCACGTTGATATCTGCAACGCCGTCCATGCCGCCCACTATCTTTTCAATACGCGCCGAACAGGCAGCACAATGCATGCCCGTAACATGGGCTTTTGCTTGTTCACTCATAACAACTCCATCGTACGGATTTGATGAAAATAATTATCAACGACAATGAAGAGAAGCAAGTACTGAAAAGAATATTTTTACTAAAAATCAGGCCATGGAGGCAAACATGGAGCCGGGAACCGGCATTTCCGGAGAGGACGCCTGTGCATAAGCCGCGATGCAGGCCTGCATGGAGGCCTTAACTCCGTCAGAGGAATTTCCCGCATCAGAGAGAGACTGGCGGCTCGTCACCGCCTGAACCGCAACCTGTGCGCGCAGCGACTCCACTTCCGCTTCCGTGGTAAAAGCCTGGGCGGTTTGGCGGGTCTGTGAGGCTTCGGCCGAAAGGGATTCATCCAAATGGAGATTGCTGGAGGAATACTCCACTCCGAACGAACCAAGAGAAAAACCTACGGTTCGTGTGGTCACGCGTGCGCTGGCAGTTGTCCCGTTTTCTGTTCCACTATCTTTCTGGGAAGCGGAATTCTCCGCACGCGAGGAAACCTTGCCGGCAGATCCGACAGGTTGCGCCGCCTGTATGCGGGAATAGAGGTCAAGGGCCTGCGCCTGTATCTGCATCACATCTCCAGAAAACAAAAAAACCGCAGCACACAACAGCGTGCCCGGCTTTCCCTGCGGCTCCCCGCCGCGCTCATTCCTGAGGGATTTGCGGTGCTTTCCTTCAATCCGTGAAAGAAAACTTTATGAACAATATAGTCAGTATTCTTCGGTTTGACAACCCCACATTGAATGGCTAATCAACTTTCCCTAGGTCAAAACTTTTCGATCCGCCTTTCAACACCCTCAAAGGACGAAACATCCATGGCGTACAAAATTTTACAGAAGCAGGAGCTCATTCCGGGCCAGACCTCGCTGGTGGTTATTGACGCTCCGCAAATAGCCCGCAAGGCAAAACCAGGCAATTTCGTGATTCTGCGCATTGATGAACACGGGGAACGCGTTCCCCTGACCATCGCGGATAAAGACCCCGAAGCGGGAACCATCACCATAGTTTTTCTGGTTGTGGGCAAATCCTCCGCGCAGCTCAACGCCCTCAAGCAGGGAGATGAAATCCTCGACGTATGTGGTCCGCTGGGCAAGGCTACCCACATAGAAAAACAGGACACGGTCATCTGTGTGGGCGGCGGCACGGGAATAGCCGCAATGCACCACATCGCCAAGGGGCATCATGAGGCAGGAAACCATGTGGTGGCCATCATCGGCGCACGCACCGAAAACCTGCTGCTTTTCCAATGTGAGCTGGACGGTTTCTGTCCCGAAGTTCTCGTGGCCACGGACGACGGTTCCGTAGGGCACAAGGGCTTTGTGACCGATCTGCTCAAGAAACGTCTTGAGGAAGACAAGAGCGTTGGCGAAGTCGTGGCTGTCGGTCCGGTTCCCATGATGGAAGCGGTTGCGAAAGTCACCAAACCCTTCGGTGTGAAGACCACGGTCAGCCTCAACTCCATTATGGTGGACGGCATCGGAATGTGCGGCGCATGTCGTTGCACAGTCGGTGGCGAGACCAAGTTCGCCTGTGTCGACGGCCCCGAATTCGACGGGCAGGAAGTGGACTTCTCCGAACTCAAAACCCGGCTGTGGCAGTTCCGCAACCAGGAGCAGGAGTCCATGGAACATTACAAGAAGGAGTGCTGCTGTGGGAAACACTAAGCCCAGAAGCCCCAAGGACGCCGGACCCCGCACACCTATGCCCGAGCAACCGGCAGACGTCCGGGCCGGGAACTTCAAGGAAGTGGCCCTCGGCTATTCCGTGGAACAGGCGCTGATCGAGGCTGAACGATGTTTGCAGTGCAAAAAGCCTCTTTGCCAGAAGGGTTGCCCGGTTGGAATCGACATCAAGGGTTTCATCTCCAAAATTTGTGAAAAAGACATGGACGGCGCGTATGCGGTCATCAGGGAATCCAACTCCCTCCCCGCCGTATGCGGCCGGGTTTGCCCGCAGGAAACCCAATGCGAGGGTAACTGCATTCTGGGCAAAAAATATGAACCGGTTGCCATCGGACGTCTGGAACGGTTCGTGGCCGACACGTTCATGGCTAAAAACGCCTGCGAAAGTATCACCGGAACACAGGAATGTTCCATGACCCAGGAAGGACGCAAGGTCGCCTGTATCGGCGCCGGACCTTCCTCCCTGACCGTGGCTGGCTATCTGGCTTCCAAGGGTATCCCGGTTACGGTTTTCGAAGCCTTGCATGAACCGGGCGGCGTGCTCATATACGGTATCCCCGAGTTCCGTCTCCCCAAGTCCATTGTGGCCAACGAAGTTGCGGCCATGAAGGAACTTGGCGTCGAAATCAAGGTCAACTGGGTCGGCGGCAAAACCGTCACCATTCAGGACCTTCAGGATCAGGGCTATGACGCCATCTTCATTGGTGTCGGTGCCGGCCTGCCCCGCTTCCTGAACATCCCCGGGGAGAACCTTGTGGGCGTGTTCTCGGCAAACGAATACCTGACCCGTGTCAACCTCGGCAGGGCCTACGATTTCCCCGACTACGACACTCCCACCTACATGGGTAAAAACGTGGTGGTTCTCGGTGGCGGGAACGTGGCCATGGACGCAGCGCGTACCGCCAAACGCATGGGCGCGGACTCCGTGTCCATCGTCTATCGGCGCACGCAGGACGCCATGCCCGCACGTCTGGAAGAACTGCACCATGCCATTGCCGAAGGCATTGAGATCAAGGCATTGTGCGGTCCTCTGGCGTTCAACGGCGACGACAAAGGCAACCTTGTTTCCATGAAGGTGCAGAAGATGTGCCTTGGCGAACCGGACGAATCCGGCCGCAGAAGCCCGGTCTGCATTGAGGGCGAAACCGAAACCGTTCCCTGTGATATGGCTGTGATCGCGGTGGGAACCCGTCCCAACCCGATCCTTTTGGAAGCCACACCGGACATGGAACTGAACAAATGGGGCTACATCAAGGCCGACCCCGAAACAGGCGAAACATCCATACCCAACGTGTTTGCCGGTGGCGACATCGTCACGGGAGCTGCCACGGTCATCTCCGCCATGGGCGCCGGACGCAAGGCCGCCATGGAAATAGCCAAACGACTGCTGTAGCTACGAAATCGGATTCATCGAAAAAGAAGGGGGGCGCCAGAGCGCTTCCCTTTTTTCATGCCGGGTTTGCATCGGGACGGCGAGTATCGTGGTCCCCCACGACACAGTTCTTGCGACAGCTCCCCGAAACATTGAGGGAACGGCACTGGTCACACAATTTCGCATTCGCAGGTTCGCCTGCCCGGCTGTTGTAGCTGGTGGTGGGCCATTCGGAACAATCCTGACAGAAATGCCACGTGTTACTGCCATGTTCTTTACGGTATTCCATGTCGCGACTCCTGAGCTGAGAGTTTAGACGACTCAAACTCACCATACACGCTTTCATGAATTATGGCACCAATGATTTTCCGCTCGCCAGCAACGGAATTGCCACGGAGACATAGCCCTATACTTTCAAAACCTTGGGCATCAAGTTCACTCCAGGACAATTGCCGCGTACACAAAAAAACGGCCCGAAAAGCCGCTCCACAAACATTCCTCAAAAAGCAGGATCAAAAAAGATAGATCAGAAGCAAAACAGTCAAACCGGCGGCAACCGAACGTACCAGACCGATATTGAACCCCAGAAAAGCTCCCATGACGCCAAAAAAAATGGTCAGAAACTCATCGTTGGCGCGAGCACCACAAGCAAGACCGACGGCCATGCCGCTCAGTCCTCCAAGCACCCTGCTCACCAATAGCCGTGTTGGCATAGAAACAGAACCTTCCGCTTTCTGTTGCATGGCACACCGTTTCCCGTTGTAAACAAACTCTCCCTCCGGACTCAGGACACAGGCTTCATTATATTCCCAGCGAACGGATGGATGTCAATATTCCCCCGCTTCAGGATAACATTTCCCAATAAAAAAAAAGGAATTCCCCCAGCAATCCGGGAGAATTCCCTACCTTTTTCGGGCAAATAAAAAGTGTTTCAATTACATGCCGCGCAAGCAGGACATCATCACGTCCGACACTTCGATAAAGCAAACGCCGTTACGGATTTCCACCCGAACGTTTGCCTCGGGAATCAGGGCCATGTCGTCGGCCGTATCTTCCCAGCGCTTGCGCAACCATGCAGGGCTCACGCCTTCCTTTTCCATCTCCTCTACGGGATAGCTTTCTGCAACCACCCAATTCATGACATATTCTCCTTTGCAATCATTGCGCAAACACCCGCCGGTTCATGCCCAGCAAGCATAAAACTTCATAGGTAATGGTCCCCCACCACGAAGCCAGTTCATGGATGTCCACACGTCCTGGGCCTTCGCCGCCCAGCAGATGGACGCAGTCGCCAACGTGCAGATCGACACCCTGCCCGGCCAGGGCCGAGACGTCAACACATGCCATCTGCATGCAGATCCGGCCCACGATCGGCACACGGACTCCGGCGGCGTTCATGAACCCGGCATTGGACAGGCCGCGGCTGTAGCAATCCGCATAGCCTGCGCCCACGACCGCCACAGTGATGGGGTGGTCCGCAACATAGGTATGGCCGTAGCTGATGCCTTGCCCCTTTTCCAGCGTGTGCACGTGCAGCACGGGCGCAGTCACGGCCATGGTCGGGCGGATGTTCGCCCCCAGTTCCGCGCGGGACGTCCCGGCAAACGGGTTCCCACCGTATAAGGTGATTCCCACCCGCTGCGAGTCGCACCGACAGTGCTGATGGCCCAGAATCGCAGCGGAATTGGAAAGATTGGCTTCCACGGAAAATCCGGCCTGACGAACCGTATCCACAACTTCGTTAAAAACGGCCAATTGTGAATGTGTGAGCGAATCCTGATCAGGTTCGTCAGAAGACGCAAGGTGCGAGGAAACCATGACCGGGCGCAACTGTGGATGGGCATGCAAAAAATCCAGCAGGTTGCCGAGATCCGCACGCTTGAATCCGAGACGGGACATTCCCGTATCGAATTTCAAAGCGATGTCGAGCGGCCTGGTGCTCTGTCCGGCAAGCATGTGCAAGGTATCAAAATGGCCAACGAACGGGATGATGTTTCCCTGAGAAAGACAGGACACGTCGTCGTTGTCCGCCGGTCCCAGTAAACTGATGATTCGCCCCCGGCAGCCGGATTCGCGCAACATGTGCCCCTCATGCACATATCCCACGGCAAAGGAATCAGCTCCCTCTTCTTCCAGGGCTTCGGCCACTTCCCGGGCTCCGTGCCCATAGGCATCGGATTTGACCACGGCGATAAGCCGGGTTCCGGCTTTGGTCATTTCGCGGTAGTTGTGCCGTACCGCGCCAAGATCAACCTGAACCTCCACTTTCGAGTATTCGATCATAGCTGTTTACTTCCGTTTAAAAAGTCGCTCGAGGTCGCCCACACTCCAGCGTATGACGGCGGGTCTACCGTGCGGGCAAAAATCATGGTCAGGCGTGGCCAGCCACGCTTCGAGCAAGGCCATGACTTCATCATGAGCCAACGGTTGTCCGGCCTTGATGGCCGACTTGCAGGACAGCATGGTCCAAAGGGCATCAAGCCCCCCGGATTTGCAGGCCAGAACGTCCCTCAGGTATTCGCGAGCCTGGCCAGTTTCAAGTGTGGGCGGAATTCCCTTGACCAGCACGCGTTGCGCCCCGTCCATTTCCAACAAAAACCCCATGGATCGAAGCTCGGTCCAAATGTCTTGCAACTGCTCGGCCTCGCTTGGGTGCAAGGGGATTTCAAGAGGTACGGCCAACGGTTGCGAATTTCCACTGGTACGTTGTGCGCGCATGACATGCAGCAATACGCGCTCGTGCGCCGCATGCTGGTCCACCAGCATGAGTTGGCCGCCCTGTTTGAGGATCAGGTAGGTATCGGCGAACTGCCCTAAATATGTAATATCGGTTCCGGCCAGAGTCATGGAACGAGCGGTTGTCACATCTCCCGCTTCCATGGAAGAAAAGCTGCCCGTCACGGAATCCACATTATGCTCCGTAGACTCGACGGCATCAGCCGATTGATCCTGCATGGAAAACGGCAAGTCGGCAGGATGAGCCACAGGCTCGTTCACAACGGCCTTGAATTCCCGGTAAGAGGAAAAACTCTGCCCAAGCAGCCCGTCTTCCGTCCGGGAGGACGTATTTCCCGGCCCTGCAGGCACTGCCCCGGAGTCACCCGGAATACTGCCGTCGGAAAATCCGTTGCCGGATGAATGTTCAGTCCGGCCATAAGGAGCTGTTGACTCGGCCGAAAAAACGGCTCCCGAAGCGACGGGGCCGTGTTCTGTTGCCGCGGCAGCCGGATCGGGCGCGGAAACAGCCTGCATGATGGCCCTTCGAATAGTGGCGAACACGGCGCTTTCATCCATGAAACGCACTTCCATTTTTGCAGGGTGCACATTCACGTCCACCTGATCCGCAGGCAATTCCAGAAAAAGCAAAACCTGAGGATATTCGCGGGATAACAGCATGCCGCGATATGCCTGACGAACAGCCTGCAACATGACCTTGTCCGATACGGGACGACCGTTCACGAACAACAGAATCCGATCACCCCGGCTCTGGGCAAAGGCCGGCAATCCAGCCAGTCCATGGGCCCGGTAATCTTCCCGCGTCACGTCAAACGGGCGTAATCCCTCGCACACGCTTGAAGGCCAGAATGTTCCTATGCGTGCGCACAGATCCTGTTCGGGTGGGAGCCGGAAGGATTCCCTGCCGTTCACGGTCAATGTGAATCCTGCTTCAGGATGCGCAAGGCTGATGCGCATGAGCGTATCGTGACAACGACGATTTTCCGTGGTTTCGGTCTTCAGGAATTTGAGCCGTGCCGGGACGTTTGAAAACAGTCCGCGCACTTCGACGCGAGTTCCGGCGGACAGGGCTGCAGGTCCCTGCTCGTGAATCTCTCCGGCATTCACTTCCAGAAAAGAAGCTTCTTCCCCGTCCCGGGGTTTGGATGTCATTTTAAATTTCGAAACCGAGGCAATGCTGGGCAAAGCCTCGCCGCGAAAACCGAACGAACCGATGGACACGAGATCGGACGCTTCGCGAATCTTGCTGGTAGCATGGCGCGTCACAGCCAGCGACAACTCATCAGCCGGTACACCGAATCCATCGTCCTGCACGACGATGAGCGAACGGCCTCCCTGCTCCAGCGTGACGTCCACCCGTTCGGCACCGGCATCCAAGCTGTTCTCTACCAATTCCTTGACCACACTGGCCGGGCGTTCCACCACCTCACCAGCCGCAATCTGGTTTCGCAAGGCAGGTGGCAAAGGACGTATGGAAACGCGTTCAGGCATGGCAGCTCCCTGCTATCAGAAATTGAAAAGGTCGAATTTGAGACCGTACGAGGTGTCGCTTGTTTCAGACTTTACATAGAAAATCACGTCGTAGCATTCCCGTCTCCAACGAAGGTTCATTGAAGTCTCCACGTTTTTGCCATTTTCAAGATTCTGTCGCCAATCCACACCCAGTTCCAAATTGTTTGCGAAATTCCATTTGCCGCCAAGCCGCAAAATGCTCATGCGGTCGTCACGATATCGCGCATATTCATCCACTGGCTCGCGGAAGTCCAGCCCGGCATACACTTCACCCAGGCCGTCCTTATACAATCGGAGCATATGTTCATGCTCGGTGATGGATCCAAGATACGGCGAATACCATGCCCGCATGGATAAGGAAACCAATTCAGCAGGGCGAAGCATGACTTCGGCCAGAAAGTCCGAGAATGGACGGAGCTCATAGGACGAGCGCATGTCATTACGCGTGGCTTCATTACGGTCATAGGACTGTTCCAGACGAAATGTCAGGAAATCAAGATAATCCGTCTTGAGCACCGGAACTTCATTTCCCTGATCATCCGCAACCATGACTACACGCTCACGTTTGCGGTCAAAAGAGCTGTTCAGCGAATATGTGACCTTGTTGGTACCTTTGAGCCGGTCACGGGTATCAAAATAGGGAAGCTCGGACTGGCCGGTCAGGTTCGGGCTGTAGGTGTATTCAACACGGGGTGTGATGGCATGGCGCAGACTGACCCAGCGGCTCATCCCGGCATTGGACAAGGTAGGCCGCACCGGCTCGTTCAATTGATAAATGCGCTCCAGTTCCGAGAACAGGGAGGCGCCCCCTTCCCAGTTGAAGCGCGACTTGAAGCCGGTCTCCGTATCCGTGCTGTCTTCCACGTTAAATCGGGAAATTTCACGTTCACCGGTATCATCCTGATGGTCTGTATAATACCACGTCTGGCGCACGGTTCCCTTGGGAATAAACGTCAAATAGCGCGTACGAACGGGCAGACTGATAGACGGATTCAAATCCAGCCGGTGTCCTTTTGCTCCGTAATTACTGGTAAAATAGTCATATTTTGCTCCGCCTTCAAATTCCAACGGTGTCCCCGGAATGGAATCTTTCCAGGCAAAAACATCCAGCTCCGGCAAGGTCTGGATGGAGGGATTTTTGTCACTATCCCCATTGCCGTTCATATATTCAAGATTCTGATGGTACTCCACTTTACCGGCCACACCCAACCGATCCCAACTGCGGGAAAGATAGATTCGGCTGGTGCGGTTGGAGTCGTCGATATCGTCGATGTCACGGCCAAATTGATCGATAAACTGTTTACGCATGGCGGAAAAGCCGGTGGAACCACTCTTGAATTCGCGCAAATAGTTCTGGTCGGAAACAAGATCGATGTCCGCTCGCAGCTTCCATTGCGGACTGCCGAGCCATCCATCGTATTTACCCACGGCCCACCACCGGTTGCGGTTGGGACGAGTCAGGCCATCGTCGTCCAGGTTGCTGCTCTCATCGGCTTCGGTATTATGCACTTTATCGTCATACAACCACGTGCCCAGCACCATGGCTTTGGTGTTGGTATCCGGCACATAGCGCAATTCCACGCCCTGCATCAGCCCGCGCTTGCTCATCCAGTGTTCGTAGAAAGTAGCATCGGCCTCGTCATTAATGGCCCAGTAATACGGCTGGTTGATCCGAAAGCCGAGTTTATCGCTGGAACCGATCTCCGGCAGCAGGAAGCCACTTTCGCGCCGTTTCCCCGTAGGCAGTGATGCATAGGGAAGATACGCGACAGGAATGTCGTGAATACGAAACGCGCTATGGTAGACACGCACATTGCCGTCAAGATTGATGTCGCCACGACTGGCAGTAAGGGACCATGCAGGTGTTTCCCCACTACAACGCGTGACGCGGGCGTTCTTGAACGAATAGGTATCGCCGGGGTGGCGCTCCACATGTTCAGCCTGCACATAGACATGCGGCTTGGCCACGAAAACACGACCATTCTTGAGCCAGCCCAGCTTGTTGTTCAGGTCAAATTCGGCCTCGTCCGCTTCCAGAAAATCTCCCTGCCATTTTGCCCGGATATGTCCTTTGAGATAAACCCAACCCGTTGACTGGTAATAGCGGGCAAAATCCGCACGTACGGAATCCTCACCCATGGCCAGGGTGCAGTTACCTTCGGCCTGAAGATATTCACTGGTATGATCGCCGGTCACCTTGTCCGCGACAAAAGTCCACTTTTCAGTTTCCTGAGTCTTGGGCAAATCAGTGTGGGGAACGTAGCGCTGAATCTGCGACACGCGTCTTCCATCACCCAGCATGGTCAGAGGCAGGCAAAGCAGAAGCGCGGCGATGATTACCGCAACGAACAGGTATCGTGAAGATCGAAGTTTCAAACGGTCCTCGTTGCCCTAGGGCTTCAGATAGGGATCGTCCTGTGCCAGATAATTCTGCACGTAATCGGCTGCGGCATCCTCAAGCGAAGTCATGGGCGCGGTATATCCGGCATCGCGCAACTTCTGCATGTTTGCCTGCGTAAAATACTGATACTTGTCCCGGATGGATTCCGGCATTTCGATGAACCCGATTTCCGGTTCACGTTCCATGGCCGCAAACACGGAGTTGGCCAGATCCTTCCAGGTCCGGGCCGTTCCCGTTCCCACATTGAAAATGCCGCCCACCTCGGGGTTCTCAAGCAGCCAGGCCATAATGTCCACGCAGTCCTTGATGTACACGAAGTCCCGCTTCTGTCCGCCGTGCGGGTAATCGTCCCGGTACGATTTGAACAAATTGAGCTTGCCGGTTTCGTTGATCTGCGTGAATGCCTTGCAGATAACGCTGCGCATGTCGTCCTTGTGATATTCGTTGGGACCGAAGACATTGAAAAACTTGAGGCAGACAATCCTGTCCAGCACGTCAGCACGTTTGGCCCAGAGGTCGAAAAGCTGCTTGGAGTAGCCGTACATGTTCAGCGGTTTGAGTCGGGAAATACCATCATGGTCGTCGTCGAAACCGAATTCGCCTCCACCATAGGTCGCCGCACTGGAGGCGTTGATGAAACGCGCCTCGTTTTGCAGGCAGAAACGGCACACCATCTGGGTATAGCGGTAGTTATTTTCCATAAGGAAATCCGCATCCCGCTCTGTGGTCGAGGAGCAGGCGCCCATATGGATGACCGCTTCGGTTTCAAAGGGGTCATCCCCTTCCACCACAAATTTGAGGAACTGGTCACGGTGCAGATAGTCCTCATAACGAAGGTTGACCAGATTCTTCCACTTCTCCGTCGTGGAAAGATTGTCCACCACGAGAATGTCGTCGATGCCCATCTGGTTGAGTTTCCAGACCATTGCGCTGCCGATGAACCCGGCGCCGCCCGTGACTATATACATATCCGCTCCTTGCGTTTGCTTGCTCTTGAGGCGCAGCGGACGTTAAGCCCTTGCCGCGCTTTGCATAAACCGGTTTTTTATACGCTGTTGCCGCCAGCTTCGCAAGGTTAAGGATATGCCCGATTTTAGGCCTGCCTTCAAACAGAGTTTCCGTTATTATTATTGTTAGACTGTTGCTTGGTGGGAGAAACTTGTTTACAGCAAAACATGAAGGATTTTTGTAACAGGCCGCCTTATAGTATGAATTCAATGGAAAGGAGTTATCCATGATCAAATGCAAAAACATTCTCCATCCCGCTGTTGTTGCGGCCATGGCCATCATGCTGGCATTTCCGGCTGTGGCCTCCGCAAAAATGGTAAAGAAAATCGACAACTTCATACTCTTCGTAGACCATTCAGGCTCCATGGCGCAAACCTATGAAGCTTCCGGCATGAAGAAAATCGACATGGCCAAGGACACCCTGACCCGCATGAGCGACCGTATCCCCGAACTGGGGTACGACGGTTCCCTGTTCATGTTCGCCCCGTTCGATTCCAAACTTGCCCCGAAACCGTATTCCAAGGCCGCCATGAAGAGCGCCGTGGCAGGAATCAATTCCGACTTCGACATCTTCGGCCGTCAAACCCCCATGGGCGACGGGCTCATGGATATCGACCCGGTCATTTCCGGCATGAAGGGACGTACTGCCCTGATCATTTTTACGGACGGCGCGTCCAACATTGGCGCCGATCCCGTTGCCCAGGCCAAGGGTCTGTATGCAAAGTACGGCGACCACCTGTGCATCCATGTGGTCAGTTATGCCGACTCTGCTGCCGGGCAGATGGTTATCGATGAAATCCGCGCTCTCTCCCGCTGCTCCGTAAATGCGGACGCCGAAGCGCTGACCTGTGACGCTACGCTCGACCAGTACGTGAAAGACGTGTTCTATGATGAAATGGGCGCTGCTCCGGCACCGGCACCGGCACCGGCACCTGATGCCGAAGTCATCACCTTCGACCTGCACTTCGGGTTCGACAAATACCAGATAACAGACGAGATGATCCCCATCCTCGAGCAGGCCAAGATGATTCTGGACGACAACCATTCGGCCAGCTACTTCATTGAAGGTCACACCGACTCCACCGGTGCCGAGGCCTACAACCAGGGACTTTCCGAGCGCCGTGCCAACTCCGTGACCAAGTGGCTCATCGAGAATGGCATTGATTCCGGGCGACTGGAATCCGTGGGCTATGGCGAGACCAAGCCCAAGTATGACAACGGCACCAAGGAAGGCCGCAGGCTCAACAGAAGGGTTGAAATCCGCACCAAGTAGCCGTATGCTGTGCGGGTCGGCCGGGGCCCCGGCCGACCCGCACTTTTTTACCGAGGCTGTCATGAAAAACGGATTCCCCATAGCGCTTGCGCTTGCGACCATATTGGCCCTGAGTGTTCCCGCTTTGGCGCAGGACGCCACGAAGAAAGAGGCAAAAACCGTCAGCGTCGCCATTGCCAAACCATCTGACAAAACTCTTCCGGTAGCTTCCCAAAATCTCCCCGTTTATCTGGACGAGGATTTGGCAAGGCAACATAAAGCCTTCAAATCCTTTGCTCGCGTCAAGATCTCATCGCTCAATAGAAATCACCGCTTTTCACGCTCCCGTATGGTGGTCACCAAAATGCCGGACGGCACCTACAAGGCCCGTTACCATGCCATTTCTCCGGATTCCATGGTCTGCAAAGTCCGCCGCTCAAAATCCAAAACGGTACCGTACGTGGGCGTTCTTTCCTACAAGGAACAAATTTTCGAGGCTTCCGGCGCCACTGCCAGCGAAGCACGCCATGCAGCCTTTCATGCCGTGAAGGTCATCCCCAACCGCCATATCTTCTGCTACAAAAACGGCTGGAAATAAGTAAACACCCACCACACGGCACAAGGCCCCGGACAGTAATTACTGTCCGGGGCCTTGTGCCGTGTGGTGCCAAATATCTCCAGCCAAATCAAAATTTTACAAGCCGGGCAACAAGCCTTGCGTTTTTTGCGGCTTATTTTCTTCCCTGCCCACGCCACGAAATGTCAGTCGATGCATGCGACTAGGGCCAAGCTCGGCCAACGCGGCATAATGGGCTTTGGTACCATAGCCCATGTGTTCATTGAAACCATAGCCGGGATAATGCTTATCCAACCGCGTCATGAGTCGATCCCGAAACGTCTTGGCCATTATGGACGCCGCGGAAATAGCCGGAACCAGACCGTCGCCCCCGACAATGGCACGCTGGGCAATACTCTGGCCACCCACATGGCGTATGGCATGCTCGGGAATGGTTTTGTTGCCATCCACCAACAGACGCGCAGGGCACTGGCGAAGATGCTTCACGGCTCTGGACATGGCCAGAAACGTGGCTTGAAGGATGTTGATTTTGTCTACCTCAGGAGGCCAGGCCAAACCCACGGCCCATGTAATGGCCTGGGCACGAATCCCCTCGTAAAGGACTTCACGAATGGCAGGTGTCAGCTTCTTGGAATCGTTGAGACCGGGCAGGTCCCATTTGGCAGGCAGAATAACGGCTCCGGCCACGACAGGACCGGCAAGACAGCCGCGTCCGGCTTCATCCACCCCGGCCACCTGCTCAGGCCCAATGGCAGGATCACCGGTCAGCGCTATTAAATCCATATGATGGCTCATGTGCCGACTCCGTGCAGACAAAAGGAAACAAAAACAACTCCGCCGCCATACCGGGATTCCGGTACGGCGGGGAGCTCGTTTTCAACAGAACACGGTTCGTGAACGAACCGGACAGATGCGGGCTATTCCCAGATCTGCTTGGACTTGATGCGGGCAGCCTTACCACGCAGGTTGCGCAGGTAGTAGATGCGGCTGCGGCGAACCTTGCCCTCGGAGACCACTTCAACGCGGTCAATGTACGGAGAGTGAGCCGGGAACACGCGTTCAACGCCCACACCGTCGGAAATCTTGCGAACAGTGAAGGTGGCATCGGTCGTACCGCGACGTACGCGCAGAACAGCACCCTGAAAAACCTGAATGCGTTCCTTTTCACCTTCGATGATGCGGTAGTGCACCTTGACCGTGTCACCGGCCTTGAAATCGGGGAGGTCCAAACGAAGGTGTTCGGATTCGATTTTTTTCATGATGTCCATGGGAAACTCCTTTCTCGAAAATCTATTCTAAAACACGTCCGCCAGCAGTCGATCCACCGTGATGGTTACCGCGCTGCGCACGGACAGATGGTTATATTCATCCAGATAACGAATGGGCCGAAGCACGCCGTCACTCTGATCGACGACCTCTTCCGACAAACCGTGCCCCGTTCCGAATATGAGCAAAACAGGCTTTTCTTTCAACCATTTACGCACATCCTGATACCGAAGCGGTGCTGGTGCCTTCTTGCGTCGGTCCAGCTTCGCAGACGTTGCCGCGAGCACGGGACTTTGCCCTGTTCTGCGTTCGATGTCAAGGACTGCGGAAGCAATATCGTCAACGACCCGAACAAGCGAAAGCGCCTCGGCCCGATCCGGGTTGGCACGGGCGCCGGGGCCGCCGATCCAGTGGCTCAGGAGGCTGTTGGCCAGGGCCTTCTGGTCCTCGATGGGCGTTACCGCATAGAACCCTCCGGCATTGTAGGAGCGGGACACGCGGGAAATATCGTGTACGTCGAGATTGGTCAGGGAAACGGCCACCTTTTCCCCGAACTTGTTCAGCACCGGATAATGGGTCAGAGCGATATAGAGATTGCGCCCCAAAGTAGTCCGATCCAATCCGCACAGAACATCAATGTCTTCTTGCGACAGACATGTTCCGTCCAGCAGCTCAGGCCTGCGGTGCAGGGTCTGGGCAAGCGCCTGCTCCCGTCGCCAATCAGCAATGCGACCGTGATCGCCGCACTGAAGAACATCGGGAACGGACAAACCTTCATATGTTTCCGGACGTGTATAATGAGGATATTCCAGAAGCCCGGCAGAATGGCTTTCTTCCTCGCCGGAGTCCTCATGCCCCATAAACCCGGGCACGAGCCGGGCCACGGATTCCACCATGCACACGGCAGCGGCTTCGCCACCGTTGAGCACGTAATCCCCCATGCTGACCAACTCAACCGGGTAGAGGTCAAGCAGGCGTTCGTCAATGCCTTCATACCGGCCGCAAATGAACGTGACGTCTGATTCCTGTGCAAGCTCCCGGGCCATGCTCTGATCATACACCCTGCCCCGAGGGGAAAGCATGATGATGCGCCCGCGCTGCCTGATGGATTCCAGAGCCTGCACGAGCGGATCAAGCATCATGACCATGCCCGGACCGCCACCATAGGGTCGGTCATCCACAGTATGATGTCTGTCCGTGGTGAAGTTCCGCGGATTCACATGATTGAAAGCCACCAACCCCGAATCCACGGCACGGGCCATGAGTCCGGCTCCAAGCGGAGACTCGAAAAATTCAGGGAACAGGCTGACCAGATTGAATTGCATGACGACTCGGAAATCCGCAATTTGCGGATCAGGATTTGGCTCCGGAAGCTTTGGAGGGCCGTTTGGAGCGGGAACTGCCCCGTTTGGCAGACGACTTCGTCTTCATCTTCCTGCCGGGACCATTGTGCCCCTGCGCCTGTGGCTTTTCATAAAGCTCAAGCAACCCTTCGGGCGGGTCCACGACAATACGCTGCGCATCCGCATCCACCTGAACGATGAATTCGGGAACACCGGGCAAGAGAATTTCGCGCCCGTCGGGTGCGGTGATAACCCAGACATCCTGCGTGGGAGTTTCGATAAACCCGGACAACGTGCCGATGTCCTCGCCATCCTCAAGCCCCACGGCAAAGCCTTCCAGCTCATAGAGGTAGAAGTCGTCGTCTTCGATCTCCGGCAAGTCCGCAGTGCGCACCAGTACGTTCAAACCCCGAAGTTCCTCGGCCATATTACGGTCGGAAACTCCGGCAGCAGTCATCAGCACCATGCCTTTATGCATGCGCCAAGTCTTCATCGACAAAGGTTTCGGCCGCCCTCTCCCCCTGTCGAGGAACAACTGGGGAACCTCGTCAAAGAGTAAAGGGGAGTCCGCAAAGCTCTTGATGCAGAACTCCCCCCGGATACCATGCGGCTTGACCACCTTGCCGACAACGACAAAATCCTTGCCGTAGTGAGCGGTCATGATCGTGGATCTTACTCGAGAATCTCCAGGACCGAACGTTTTCTGGCCTTGGTGGACGCAGCCCCCAAAAGAGTGCGCATGGCCCGGGCGGTCCGCCCCTGCTTTCCGATCACTTTGCCAAGGTCTTCTTTGGCGACCTTCAGCTCGATGACCGATGTCTGTTCACCCTCGACTTCGGACACTTGAACCTCATCCGGGTTGTCCACAAGGGACTTGGCAATGTACTCAATCATTTCTTTCAGCATTCGGACTACCTCCGCGTACGGCATGAGTTTCGTTCATGCCATGGAATTCAGTGAGCGTTACGCCAAGCACACCGGACGAATATCGGGCTCTACAGTCCAGCCTGCTTCAACAGAGAACGAACGGTATTGGACGGCTTTGCGCCCAAAGCAAGCCATTTCTCGACCTTTTCCTTGTCGATTTTCAGTTCGACGGGTTCCGTCATGGGATTGAAGTGTCCCAAAAATTCGCTTGGACGGCCGTCACGACGCTTGGCGCCATCAATGGCCACGATGCGGTAGAAGGGACGCTTCTTGGAGCCCATACGGGTCAGTCGGATCTTCATTGCCATGGTTTCATTACCCCCATATAATCATTTGATAAGTTTTCGACCCAATAAATGCAAGGTCGCATGAAAGTTTATAAAAGCACTTCGCTTTCCACCTGAACATTAACGCTTTTTCTTGCGCAGCTTTTTCTTAAGCTTCTTTTTCTTGCGCTCTTTCAGCGTTTTCTTGGAAATGGTCCGGCGCTGGCCGGCATCTTCCATTCCTTCCATGCCCGGCATTCCTGGCATCCCCGGCATACCGGGCATACCGGGCATACCCGGCATTCCAGCCCCCATATCAGGCATGCCGCCCTCACCGAGCGCAGGCATTCCTTTGGGGAACTTGGGAAATTTTCCTTTCTTGCCTTTGCCGCCGCCCATCATCTTGGACATCATCTTGCTCATCTGCTTGAAATTCTTGAGCAAGGCGTTGACGGCAGCCACATCGTTCCCCGATCCCTTGGCAATGCGTTCCTTTCGGCTGGCATTGATCAATTTCGGGTTGCGACGTTCTTTCATGGTCATGGAATTGATGATCGCTTCGGTGCGTTTCATCTCATCCTCGGGCAACTGGGCATCGCCCAACTGCTTCATGATTCCCCCCATGCCGGGAATCAACTTCAAAAGTCCTTCCAGCGAACCGAGCTTCTTCATCTTCCGCATCTGGGAGCGGAAGTCCTCAAGGTCGAACTGGGCTTTGGCCATTTTCTCGGCCAGCCCTTTGGCCTCGTCCTCATCAATGGTGGTCTGGGCCTTTTCGATGAGGGTAAGCATATCGCCCATACCCAGAATCCGCGAAGCAATGCGGTCCGGATGGAACAGTTCGAGGTCCGAGAGCTTTTCGCCCACACCCACGAACTTGACGGACTTGCCGGTCACGGACTTGATGGACAGGGCCGCACCGCCGCGGGCATCACCGTCCATCTTGGTCAGCACGACACCGGTGATGTCCAGACGCTGGTCAAATGTCCCGGCCACGGTCACGGCGTCCTGACCGGTCATGGCATCGGCCACAAAAAGTATTTCGTCCGGGCGGCAGCTCTGCTTGATGTTGCCCAGCTCTTCCATGAGCGGCTCGTCAATATGCAGCCGGCCAGCGGTATCGAACATGATCAGGTCGCACCCGGCTTCTTCCGCCTTGACCAGCGCGTCCCTGCATATTTCCACCGGGTCCATGTCCGGAGACGACGGGTATACCGGCACGTCCAGTTGACGACCCAGAGTCTGCAACTGTTCGATAGCTGCCGGGCGGTACACGTCAGCCGGGACAAGGTAGGGCTTGCGGTTCTCGTTCTTGCGCAGGAAAAGCGAAATTTTGCCCGAAGACGTGGTCTTACCCGAGCCCTGCAAGCCGACCATCATGACCTTGAGCGGCGAAGGCTTGAGATCCAGCCCGGTTTGTTCACCACCGAGCAGCTCGATCAATCCTTCATGAACGATTTTGACAACCTGTTGGCCAGGATCAAGCCCCTTGGTAACATCTTCCCCCAAGGCCCGTTCGCGGATTGATTCCACGAAATCCTTGACCACCTTGAAGTTCACATCCGCTTCAAGCAAGGCAAGACGCACCTCGCGCAGACCTTCCTTGATATTGTTTTCATCAAGGCTGGACTGTCCCCGAAACTTCTTGAACGCGTCACCTAATCTGTCTTGCAGGCTGTCAAACAATGCACATCTCCCGGAATTCTCTTCATTTTCCACGCGCAAAAGCACCGTCCAGCGCGGGCAAAGAGTACGTGAGTTATGACATTGTCAAGGTTTAGTCAAGCTTTGACTGACGGGGCCATACACCTATTCTCCTTGCCCAAAGCCGGGGTCTCATTCATACTTTCCCATGCTGTTTCGCCCTGCTTCCGAAGAGCTAAAAAACAGATAGACTGATACGGAGACCGACATGGACCATAACCGCACACGAAACGCCGAGATAGTCCTCAGACACATCGTGCCGTCCTTTTTTTGCGGCTACCTGTTACTGGCTGCTTTTTCACTCAATTGCGGGGAAGACCTCCAAATCATCCATACGAGTGGCAAGCTGCACATGATTCTGCTGGCTGCGGCGTTTTGCGGCATCGGAACAGCGTTCATCAACGCCTTTTACCATGAAGTGCTGCATGCCAGAATCATGGGCAGACTGCTTGGAACGAGGTCACGACAAGACAGGCTGCGGCATGTGGGAATCAGTGCAATCACAGGCCTCGTGTGCGGCGGGGCCACCATTTTTCTGGCCCTGAGCGACTGGGGACTGGGACTTTCCACGCTGGTGCTTCTGCTGCTGACCATAACCCACCTCAAGAAATTCGGGCGCAATGTCATCACCATGCTCAAACCCGGGCACTATTGCGTATGGCCGGAAATTCTGCGGCTCGTGGAAATATACATCAATATCATCGTTTGCTTCACGCTCTTCAACGCCACGCTGGAGGTGGCCCACCGGGCAGGATTGCTATCGGCAATCCAATTCCCTTTTGCCCAGAAATCCGGGGTACTTGTGGACGCGCTGTATTTTACCGTCATTACCATGACCACGCTGGGATTCGGGGACATCACCCCGCTCTCGGCCGGAGCCAAACTGCTGACCACACTGGAGTGCATGACCGGTTACGTCATGTTCGCGCTCACCGTAGGCATTATCACCCGTGGTGTAGTCAGCGTGGATGATGAAAACATGTAAACAGGACGATAACTGCAACGGCCCCACCAAATCCATGACCATACCGCCGCGCATGACCGCTACTGTCACGTCAGCGTTCGCCTTCAACGACTGCAACAACTCGTCATAACGATCCTTGAGCGCCCAGACAGGAATACCGTTGATCCGCAGGATGACATCGCCCCCCAGCAAATAATCCCTGCCCCGAATCCGGGCTGGAATGGTCCCGGCTATCAACCCCAGAGAGGAACCAAGAGAACCGGAAGCAATCCGCTCCACGAGAAAACCACCCTGAGCCTCAGGCAAATTGAAGGCCCACGCCAAATCCTCGGTCAACATTTTTCCACTCATGCCGCTCCAAATTCCCGGTTTGCCGAGCAGGCGTTTCTTGGCCGTATTCGTGGTCACCGCAAAGGCGTGTCCTTCAAAACCGCCAGTCGTGGTTTTGAGATGACTGACAATACCGATGCACCGGCCTTTTGCGTCAAACACCGGCCCTCCGGAGCTGCCCCGGTTCACGGCAGCATCGATCTGGATCATCTCCGCCAGCCAGAAACGAGGATTTGCGCCCGGAGCATATCGGGCACTGACGATACCTGATGTAATGGTGGAATGAAGACCGTATGGAGCGCCAATGACAAAAATTTCATTTCCAGCTTCCACACTGGATGAATCCGCCAGCTGCACGGACTTGATGCCGGAAGGTACGGAATCGGCCCGAACGAGGGCCAGGTCAGCCTGGGGCATGGTGGAAACCACTGTTGCCGGAACACTCTCTCCTCCGGCAAACACAACACCGACGACATCCGCCACCTGCACCACATGACTGGCCGTGAGGATCAAACCGTCACCATCAATCAACACACCGGAGCCAAGGCCCTCGGCAGCAGTAAAACCGGTTCGTTTCCTGTCAATGGTGCGCCCCTCGGTCACCAGTGTAACCACCGAGGTATACAGGTTGCGATAATGGGAACCCAGATCCGTAGCCCGGGCATTTTCCGCAACAAGAACCAACGCCAGCACGAACAATACCAAATACGACCTGCGCACAAAGCCCTCCCTTGCATGATTGGCAAAAAAACGCCCTTATCGCATACAAGAAAAAAGGGTCCGCACACAAGTGCGAACCCTGAAAATCGTCTTCGGTATAGAATCGGATCAGGAATCAAGCTCCCGGGCAAGTGCTGCGATTTCCTCACGAATAATACGTGCGGCTTCCGCAGGCACAAGGCGTTCAACCTCGCGCCGAACAAGCTCTTCCACTTCGTCCAGCTTGGCTTCCATAACCTCGATACGCTTTTCCAACTCTTCTTCGGCTTCCGTATCGCCACCCAGCTGGGCAAAACGTTCTTCCAGCGAATCCATGCGTGAAACCAGATCGTCCACGCCCACGCTTTCCCGCTCAACGTCTTCCATGAGCGCATCCACACTCACGTCTTCGGAAACATCCACGCCAGCTTCAAGCCCGAGGTCATCGTCATCAAACAGGACGACAACCTCTTCGGCATCGACCTCCAACTCTTCATCGGGGAAAATGTCGGAGACGTCCACATCGACATCCTCCAACAGGGAGTCCATATCGTCCTCCACATCCGGGATGTCCTCAACAACAGCCTCTTGCGCAGCAGCAATGCCGTCCTCGCCAAACGCGGTATCCGGTTCGGATTCCGGCCCGTCCTCATTCGACACTTCGGCAACAAAGGTTTCCAGCGGATCGCCTTCGGTTTCTTCTACAGAAGCAACATCCTCGACGGACGGCTCGACTTCAGGTTCAGACCCGGGAACAACCTCCGGTTCAACCTCAGCTTCGGCTTCCGGTTCAGCTTCGGAAACTACTTCCGGCTCAGGCTCAACTTCAGGCTCAGGAACATCTTCGGGCCGGGAAACAGCTTCCGGTTCCGGCGCCAACTCCGGCTCTTCCTCCGCAACGACGGCTTCCGGCTCAACCTCGGCAGGCCCTTCGTCCAGCAGATCATCAAGGTCGATCACGGCCTCTTCATCCACCCCTTCTTCCCCGGCAGCCTCGGTTGTTTCGGCAACTTCGTCCAGCAAGGCGTCCAATTCGGCAACGTCTTCATCGGAGACCGCGACATCTTCGTCCTGGCCTTCCGAAAGCAGAGCGTCCACGTCAATATCGCCCAGCCCGTCGGACTCTTCAGAAATTTTTTCTTCCGCCCCGGGAGCGGCTTCTTCAAGCACATCGTCAAGAATCAACGCTTCCTCAGATTCGTCGGCGTCAGCCTCTTCCGCGGGAGTGTCCTCGGCAACCATATCGTCGAGAACGATGGTTTCTTCCACCGCACCGGCTTCTTCCAGAACGTCGTCAAGAACCATGGCATCGTCCGCACTCTCGGCAACATCGGTCAGCTCGAGAGGCTCCTCCCCGACGACATCGTCAAGCGACAAAACGTCATCGGCAGCTTCCGGTTCTTCAGCAACGTCCGTCAGCTCAAGCGGGATATCATCTTCCGCCGGGGCTTCTTCCACAATCTCGTCCAGCAGCAATGCGTCAAGGTCGTCAGCCCCATCAGATACTTCCGTCACGGTTTCATCCGGCTCCTCGCCAGTCTCTTCCATGATTTCGTCAAGCAGCAAGGCATCGACTTCATCCGATTCATCTTCGGCAACATCGGTCAGTTCGAGAGTGTCTTCGGCTTCAACGGCGGTTTCTTCGGCCTCATCGGCACTGCCGTCATCTGCCAGCGCTGCAGCTTCTTCCACGATCTCATCAAGCAAAACAGGTTCGGCGTCCTCGGCATCGCTGCCGTGGCCGTCGTCCAACTCCTCGGAAAAAAGATCTTCAAGCTCTTGCTCGAAATCGGCATCAATGGCGTCATTATCGAGACCATCCCCGTTCATTGAGCGGGAATCCTCAGCCAAATCAGACATTTCGAGGATATCTTCAGGAGAATCAGACGGGGGAACCGGGGTCATGCTCTCCACCTCCGTGGAAGGATATAAAAAAAGAGAAAAAAGGGGCCGCATGGCAGCCCCCTCTGACGTATCCTAAGCGGCTACTTTTTCTTCGGGTGACACTGCTTGCAGGACTTGGGTCCTTTCTTTTCAGCTTTGTGACAACCCACGCAGGATCTCTTGTCCTTGCTATGGAAGGCCTTATAGAAGGCCATCTTTTCTTTCTTGCTTGCCTTGTCATGGCAACCAGCAGCAGCGCAGCCCTTCACGTCGCCGGAACCACTGTACTGGTGGTGACAGACCTTACAGTCCTTAAACATGGTTTCATGCTTGCCATGCGGGAAAGCTACCGGCGATTTCTTCGCCTTCATGCCTTCGGGAGCCTTGAGCACCATGTCACCAGGCGCTTTCGTGGCAGCGGACAGGTTGGGCAGCGCAAAAGCGCAGACCAGAGCCGCAGCCACAAGGCTGATCAAAAGTACTTTTTTCATTCTCCTCGATCCTCCTGTTGCATTGGATATACGTCACACTCTCTACCCTGCGGGATAAATTACATATCTCACAGTGTCAAGCCGGTATCGGCTAGAGAAAACACTGCTTTTTACCCGAAAAACTCTCGCTTTTGCAAGAAAATAGTTCCAATAATCACGCCGTTGTCCCTACCGCATACTTGGTATGATACCCCCTTGGGGTGAGCAGAAAACCACCTGCCTTGCGTGTTGCAGAATTGCCTACAAGTACAATGGTTTGCATATCCACGATATCCGGTTCCATATCTTCAAGCGTGCAGATGTGAACCTGTTGCCCCTCGCGCCAGGCACGATTCACAACGCCCACAGGCGTTTGTGGGCTTCGTTGCTCGCCAATGATACCCAAGGCTTCGGCCAAATGCCCACTTCGCCGCCTGGAGCGTGGATTATACAGGGCAATCACAAAATCGCCCTCGGCAGCAAGCCGCAGTCGTTTACGGATCAAATCCCACGGCGTCAGCAGATCGCTGAGGCTGATGGAACAAAAGTCATGCATAAGCGGTGCGCCCAGCAAGGCGGCAGCGGCATTGAAAGCGGCTACGCCCGGAATGACTTCAAACGGCACGGTATCCAGAAGCCCCCGGGCCTCCAGCGTTTCCAGCATGAGTCCGGCCATGGCGTATATTCCCGCATCCCCACTGCAAACAACGGCCGTACGCCGTCCCTGCTCCGCAAGATCCACAGCCCGGTTCACACGCTCCACCTCGCCCATCATCCCCGTGGAAAAGACCTCTTTTCCCTCCAGCAGCCCGGGCGGCACCAAATCAATATATCCCTTGTACCCCACGATGGCGTCAGCTCCGGCAAGGGCGGCTGCTGCCGCCGGTGTCAACAGGCTTTCATCTCCGGGGCCAAGGCTTACGGCTACGAGCATTTTTTTCTCCTGGCCACGGCGATGGTGACCCTTGATGTTTTCTGTTTGGAAACCAGCAGTTCACCGCCTTCCGAAAGTAGCTGAGCCGCGGCTTCGCACACGCCGGGCGTACCCACATGGGACTCCACCAGTGAAGATGGCGTTGGCGGGTCCATGGCTTTGAGCTGGTCTGCGGGAAAAAATTCCAATGGAAGCCCAAATTCTTCGGCGGCGAGCAGCAGGCCTGACTCATCCTGCTTGATATCTGCCGATCCCATGACCGCAACGCTCTCTATAGCCAACCCATGTTTCTGCAAGACACGCAATAAAAATTCATGGATTTCGCTGGACGGTGTTCCCCGCCGGCATCCAACGCCTACGGCCAGCACAGGAGGATAAAGATGCAACGTATCAGCCGTCTTTGGCAGAATTTTCCAATGCACCAGCACACCGGGTTCGCCTTCATGCCACTCTTCCAGAGTTGTCCGATTGACAAAGAACCGCGTATCCAGATCCCCCAGACACCCAAGAGGATCATAAACCTGTACGGGACAGCCTTCCAGCAGAGCCGCATTGATGGCCTTCACTGCATTCGCATTTCCGATGCGCACCCCATGCTCCTGTGCCATCATGTCCAGCGACGGTACCCCAGCGCAGTCCGTGGCCGTGGTAATGACCGCCCTGCCGCCGCTGATAGCCGCGCATTGCCGGGCCAGTTCATTGGCGCCGCCCAGATGCCCGGACAGCAGGCTGATCACATTGCGCCCCCCTGGGTCCATGACCACCACGGCAGGGTCAACGGCCTTGGAACGCAGGTGCGGGGCAATGGCACGCACGGCAATGCCGGATGCGGCAATGAAAATATGACCAGCATATTGGGAAAACGTTTGCCCCACCAGTTCGGGCATGCCTTCAAAACCAGTCACACCATCGGGCGCAAAACGAACGGGAGCGTATACGTCAGCTTCCAACGCCTGGGCCAGAGAACGGGCCAGCGGCAGGGCTGAACGGCTGAGGACATAGAGCGCATAGCGATTCATAAGATCTTCCCGGTTGTTTCCACCCTGTTCATTTTGCATCCATCTTGCGCAGAAGGCTGGTACAATGGGGCATAAATCCATACCGAGCATAAAAATTCCATGCGGATTCATTGCCTGCCACCACGCCAACCATGATATCGTTCACTTCGCGCTCATTCAACCATTCCAGACTGCGGACCATGAGAGCGTGGCCGACACCCTGATGCCGATACGATTCATTTACGAAAATGGACTCGATTTCTCCACGTCGGCCGTGGATGGAACTCACGCAATAGCCTACGCACTGGCCCTGACCCGTTTTCCGGGCAAGCAGAAGAAGCAACTCCCCGGCATGGGCAAGACGCTGCAATTCCTTCTTGCGGTCGTCAAAACGATATCGCTCGAACCGACTCGCGAAATGCGGCGAACAGGATATATGCAAGGCATTGAGCTGCTCCCACAAAGGACGGATGTCATCCAGTTCATGGACGTCCGCTTGAAGATACTGAATATCCTGCATATCCCTCCCGCATGAGAAAAAGGCCGACCGGGAATCCGGCCGACCCATGTTTCTTCAAAGAAGCTGGTTGCCTGTGGTGGCTTAGAAAGAGACCTTCCGGGCGGCCTCCAACGTCTGCTCCAAATCCTCATCCGTATGCGCGAAGGAGGTGAACGTGCACTCGAATCCGGCCGGGGCAAGATTGACGCCCTGCGCGTGCATCTGCTGCCAGAAGGCGGCGTAGAGGTCGCCGTTGCAGGCTGAGGATTCGATCATGTTGGTCACTGGAACTTCCGAGAAATAAAGGGTGTATACGGAAGCGATCCGGTTCAGGGCGATGGCCTGCCCCTTTTCCCGCAGGATATTGCACAGTTCGCTGGCGAATTTCGTAGTCCGGGCTTCCAGCGCGTCATAATCGCACTGCTGCAACGCCTTGAGTGTCGCCAGACCGGAAGCCATGGCCACGGGGTTGCCCGAGAGCGTACCGGCCTGAAAAACACCGCCGCACGGGGCCATGTGTTCCATGATTTCCCGCTTGCCGCCAAAACAGCCGACCGGAAAACCGCCGCCGATGATCTTTCCCATGGTGGTCAGGTCCGGCGTGATGCCGAAACGCTGCTGGGCACCGCCAATGCTGAGCCGGAATCCGGTAATGACTTCGTCGAAAATCAACAGCGCCCCATACTGGGTGCACAGGTCGCGCAGTCCTTGCAAAAAACCGTCCTTGGGCAACACCAAACCCATGTTGCCGGCCACCGGCTCCACTATCACGCAGGCGATGTCGTCGCCGCTCTGTTCAAAATGAGCCTTGACGGCTTCAAGATCGTTGTACTGGGCCAGCAACGTGTATTGAATGACGCCTTCGGGAACGCCGGGCGTACCGGGCACGATCTGCGCAGCGGAACCCGCTGCAGCCAGAAATGCGTCGTTGTGCCCATGGTAGTTGCCAACGAACTTGACCACTTTGTTGCGCCCCGTATAGCCACGCGCCAAACGCAGCGCGGACATGGTGGCCTCGGTCCCGGAAGAGACCATGCGCATCATTTCCATGGAAGGGACGAGCTTGTTGATCTCCTCGGCCAAGGCGACTTCGCCCTCACACGGGGCCCCGTAACTGGTACCCTTGTTCACGGCCATGTAGACGGCTTCAGCCACGTCCGGGTGACAATGCCCCAGCAACAACGGTCCCCAACTGAGCACGTAGTCGATATATTTCCGGCCTTCAACGTCCCATAGGTAGGCACCCTCGGCCCGTTCAATGAACACGGGTTCGCTGTTGACGTACCGGCAGGCACGCAACGGGCTGTTCACGCCGCCGGGCATCACTCGCTGCGCCCGGGCGTACAATGTCTTGGAATCCATATTGTCCGCTCCTACTTGAAATAGACCATGGAGGTCTTTTTGAGTTCTTTGAGGCTGTTCAAGGTGCAGTGATCTGCAATGCCGGACTGTTTTTCCAGTTCGGCCACAACTTCGGCGCAATGCCCTGGCCGCTCTCCGTGGATCATGGTATAAAAATTATAGGTCCATTCCGGATATGTTCTGCGCACGTAGCAATGGCTGATTTCCGGTCGTTTCGAAAACAGATCGCCCAGTTCGTCCACACGCTCTTCGGGAACGCGCCACGCCACCATGGCGTTATAGCTATAACCAGCCTTCTGATGCCGCAAGGTGGCCCCGAACCGACGGATCACACCGTCTTCACGCAACCGGTTCAGCAGCTCCAGAACCTGTTTTTCCGTAGCCCCGGCCTTTTCGGCGATAACCTTGAATGGCTCGGGATGGTCGGGGATGTCCCCGCCAGCAAGGGCCAGAATCCTTTCCTCGATTTCGGTAAATGTCATTGGTGCCATGCGCATGGGTATTACTCATATCCGACAAGGCTTGCAACAACGCGTCACACATATGACATATTTATATAATGGATTAGTTCCAAATGAGGAGGCATAATTTTCTTATTGGAAAGACCGCACTTATAATAACTGACGAGGGGGAGCCCATGAGAATGAACATAAAAACCAAAATAATCCTTGGCTTTACGACAGCCCTTGTGATTATCGGCTTGGTTTTATTCACCATCGTATCCATCAATACCTACCATTCGTCTTTCGATGCCAACAATGAATCCATTGCATCCCAGCTGACGCAGGTGAACACTTCCATCACGCTTTTCATCGAAGAATCCAAGATGAATGTGAGCTTTCTTGCGCAACAACCGGATGTTCAGCATATCGATGAAATCAAGACGACGTTTGTTACGACAACATCAAAACAGCCTGCGGTCACGGTTCCCGGCGACCTCAGGGGAGAGAAAATTGTAGGGGAATTCAAAAGGATGTCTAATACACATCCGAGTTATGTCGAAGTATTCATTGGAAGCATCAAGGGTAACTTCGTCACTTCGGCTACAGACAGCAACATGCCTGCCGGTTACGACCCTCGCAAGCGTCCATGGTACACGGTCGCCATCCAGAACGGCAACAAGGCTTCACTGTCCAAGGCGTACCTGTCCACGACCGGCGAAGCCGTGGCAAGCGTCACGCACCCAACCGCGCGTGACGGTGAAACAGTCGGTGTCGTGGGCGTAGACATCTCGCTCAAAAACCTCACGGACATCACCGAAAACATCAAGCTGGGCGAAACCGGCTATGTTATTCTGGTGCAGGATGACGGCGTCGTGCTGGCGGACCCCAAAAACCCTGACAACAACTTCAAGAATGTTTCGGATCTGGATTCTGCATACTCCGAAATGTTTTCCATTGGTTCCGGCGAGCTCGACGTAGACCTGAACAATACGGAAATGCTCGGTGTAGTCTATACATCCCCGGAATTGGGATGGAAGATATTCGGCGTCATGGAACGGGCTGAAGCCATGGCTCCCGTATATGAAAACCTCTGGGCCTTTTCCATTGCGATAATCCTCTGCCTCGGCGTGGTTATTGTCGCAATTTGGCTGTATATCGAAAAAATGCTGGTCACGCCCATCCGGGCCATCGTGAAATTCCTGAATCGTGCGGCCAAGGGCGACTACACCCACAGGGTGGACATCGAACGCAAGGATGAAATCGGCACCATGGTAGAAGCCTTGAACACCATGGCCAGCAAGCTTGTGCACGTTGTGCAACAGGTCATTGACGGCAGTTCCAAGGTTGCCGCAGGCAGTGAGGAACTTTCGGCCACATCCGAAGCCCTTGCGCAGGGAGCCACGGAGCAGGCTTCTTCGCTTGAAGAAGTTTCTTCTTCCATGGAAGAAATGGCCTCCAACATCAGCCAGAATGCGAAAAACGCGCACGACACCGAGGCGCTTGCAGGCAAGACGTCCGTGAGCACCGAGGAAGGCGGCGCCGCAGTGGCTCAGACTGTCACGGCCATGAAGCAAATCGCCGAGAAAATATCCATTATTGAGGAAATCGCGCGCCAGACAAACCTTTTGGCGCTGAATGCGGCCATTGAGGCCGCACGCGCAGGCGAACACGGCAAGGGATTCGCCGTTGTCGCCGCGGAAGTGCGCAAGCTGGCGGAACGTTCCGGCAACGCCGCAGCGGAAATCAGCGAGCTGTCATCCTCAAGTGTGGAAGTCGCGGAAAAGGCGGGAACCATGCTCGCCGACATTGTACCGGACATCAAGCGCACCGCCGAGCTGATTCAGGAAATCTCGATGGCGTCCAATGAACAGAATACCGGGGCCGACCAGATCAACCAGGCCCTCCAGCAGTTGGACAACGTGGTGCAGCAAAATGCCTCGGCATCCGAAGAAATGGCTTCCACTTCCACGGACCTTGCAGGACAGGCCAGCCAGTTGCAGCAGACTATATCTTTCTTCAAGATCGATGGAAGCATGCATGCAGCGCCGCCAAGAATGAACAGGCCGGCTTCCCGCAAAGCGGCCGCGCCCAAGCCCAGGATTCAGGCCAAGCCGACGCCACCCCCAGCCGTAGGGGAGGCAGAGGACTCCGGCGGAGGACTGGCTCTGGACATGACAGGATCGGATGACGACTTCGAAAAATTCTAAACAAAAAGGGCCGCGCCGGGTACCCGGCGCGGCCCACATCATTTCCCACATCGTTTCTTTCCCGGACAGCCATCCATAGCGCCTGATTCAGCAGGCATACAACCCGACTCCGACATAAATATCTCCTGTATGGAGCCAGCACATCCAGTGTGTTCCTGTCGTTTTTTACATAAATATAAAACGACTAACCTTTCAATATTCAAAATTGATACTAAAGCATTCATATCGTTTTGACGATGAGCATAAGTCGCTGTGAGCATGCGATAAAAAAAAGAATCATGGGGAGTGGTCATCTGCGCTCGCACGCGAACTCCCGTATAATCATGATTCAACGCTGAAACAGATGTACATTCACCACTACATCAGGAGAACACATGAATTCCATCAAGTTCAAATTGCTAGTCGGGTTAAGCCTACTCATAGCCGTTCCGTTCGTTATCATTTATTCCATTATTTATGTAAATGTGAGTGATCAATCCATTTCGGAATACTCCCGCTCAAGCCATAATGAAATCAAGCAGGTGAACAAGGCCATCACCATCATGCTGACCGAAGCCGGAAAAAGTGTGGATATGCTGACCAAAAGCCCGTTGAACGCGCAGATTGATGAAAATGTGAGCAGCTATACCGGACTGGAAGCAAAACGTACCACCCCGAACCCGGATAATGCATATTGTCAGGCCATGAAGCCAATGCTTCGATGGATCAAATCGGCCCACCCGGACTACGACAGCGTCTTCATCGCCACACACGGGGGTGGTTATGTCGACGATACGGATGAAACGCTCCAGAATTACAATCCACGTGAACGCCCATGGTGGATCATAGCCCTCAAGGACACATCCAAGCCGCAAATTTCCGCAGCCTACAAAGGAACCACAGGCGACGCGATGATCAGCATATCCAAAGCCTATACGCGCAACGGCCAGGTTGCGGCTGTCGCGGGACTCGACCTGACGCTCAAAGGGCTTGCAGACCTCATGGGCACACTCAAAATGGGCAAAACCGGCTATGTGTTCCTCGTGCAGCAGGACGGAACGGTTATTGCCAACCCGCATGAAGAAGCGATGAATTTCAGAAATCTTTCTGACATGCGCAGAAAGGTCTACAAAAAACTTTTCGATCTAGGTTCAGGGCAGGCGCAGGTAGAAATTGACGGGATTGACCATCTCGCACAGGTTTACACCTCCCCGGAACTTGGCTGGCGTTTCATAGGACTCATGCAGGCAGAAGAAGTCATGGCACCGGTCCACACCCTGCTTATACAGATCGGTATCGTCATGGCAGCCTCACTGGCCCTGATCCTGACACTCATGTGGCTGTATGTGACGAAAACCATCGTCACCCCCATCTTCTCCATCGTATCTTTCCTCAACCACGCGGCCGAAGGCGACTACACAGGCCGTGTGGATATCAAACGCAAGGATGAAATCGGCACCATGGTCAGCGCCTTGAACACCATGGCTGAACGCCTTACTTCCGTGGTCACGCAGGTCATGGACGGCAGTTCTACCGTGGCCGCAGGTAGCGAGCAGCTTTCAAGCACGGCGGGATCCCTTTCGCAGGGAGCGACCGAACAGGCCTCGTCCCTTGAGGAAGTATCCTCATCCATGGAGGAAATGGCGGCCAATATCCGCCAGAACGCCAAAAACGCCAGTGACACCGAAGCCATTGCCGAGAGCACTTCGGGCAGCGCGGAAGAAGGCGGGAAAGCCGTTCTTGAAACCGTCAACGCGATGAAGCAGATCGCCGAAAAAATATCCATCATTGAAGAGATTGCCCGCCAGACAAACCTGCTGGCCCTGAACGCGGCCATCGAGGCCGCCCGTGCCGGAGAGCACGGTAAAGGCTTCGCCGTTGTCGCTGCGGAAGTGCGCAAACTGGCGGAACGCTCCGGCAGTGCAGCAGCAGAAATCAGTGAATTGTCTTCTTCAAGTGTCGAAGTTGCGGAAAAGGCAGGAACCATGCTTACCGACATCATCCCGGACATCCGGCGCACAGCCGAGCTGGTTCGGGAGATCTCGGTGGCCTCCAATGAACAGAACGCCGGGGCCGAACAGATCAACACCGCGTTGCAGCAACTGGATCTCGTGGTACAGCAAAACGCTGCGGCATCGGAAGAAATGGCATCCACATCCCATAACCTCGCCGACGAAGCCACGCAATTGCAGCAGACCATTTCGTTCTTCAGGGTCAGAGAGAACGGGACAACGGCCAGAATACATTCCAGCCACCCAAAGCAGCACAAACAATCTGCCCCGAAAGCCCTTGAACAGGGCACTCCTTATTCGCAAATTCCACACCCGCAAAAGGCCGCGGAAGGACTGACGCTGGACATGTCCGATTCGGACGAACACTTTGAAACATTCTAAGAAAACGGGCCGTGCCGGAAATCCGGCACGGCCCGAATGATTACGCCGCGTTGCCCGTCCCTGCGTGGTCTTCAAGGGTTTGCAGCAATTCCTCCAATTCGAAAGGCTTGTGCAGCAACCCGTTCATGCCCACGGCTTCAAAACGGTTCAAGTCCCCTTCGTTGGCAAATGCGGTCAACGCAATGACAGGCAGGTCCAGCTTCATGTCCGAACGAATGCGCCGGGTCGTTTCCAACCCGTCCAGCACGGGCATTTGAATATCCATGAGCACAAGATCGAAATGCGATTCGGATAACGTCTGCAAGGCCTCGGCTCCGTCAGAAGCGAGGACCACCTCATGCCCGGCGCGGGAAAGAACACCCTGCACCATTCTCTGGTTGGTGTATTCATCCTCTGCATACAGGATACGAAGCCCCGAAGACCGCTTTCCCTCTTCCTTGTGAACAGGGGCAAGCGCCGCCGTAAAGGAAAAAATGCTTCCCACCCCGGACTTGCTGCTCATGTTCAGCTCGCCGCCCAGCATTTCCACCAGTTTGTGGGCAATGCTCAGGCCCACACCGGAACCGCTGTAGCGTTTGGTCAGGTAGTCTTCACCCAGAGAGAAACTATCGAAAATACGTTCCTGCATGTCTTCGGCAATGCCGGTGCCGGTGTCCGTCACCGTGAAGCGCACCAATCGGGGTTCCCCGTACTCCCCGGCTTCCTTGCGGATATCCAGCATAACCCGGCCTGAAGGCGTGTACTGGATGGCGTTTTTCAGCAGGTTATTCAGAGCCTGTTTGATATGCGCGATGTCCCCATACCATTGTTCGGGCAGCGACTCCTCGACAAAACAGACAAATTCAAGCGATTTGAGCTTGGCCTGCACCGAAAAAGTCTCCACCAGGGTGGAAAGGCTCTGGCGCAGGGCAAAGCGGGTATCCGTCCGCTCCATGCGGCCGGATTTGATATTGGAAAGATCAAGCAGATTGCGAACCAATCCCAGCAAACGATCCGAGGCCTCACGAACCATGGTCAGATATTCCCGCTTGTTCTTGTTGCGCTCGGTTTCCAGCATTAATTGCACAAGGCCCAAAATTCCATTAAGCGGTGTGCGCAATTCATGGCTCATGTTGGCCAGAAACTGCGTTTTGGCCTGGTTGCCAAGTTCGGCACGTTCCTTGGCCATGGTCAGCTCGTGTTCGATGCGTTTGTGTTCGCTGATGTCGCTGAAGGTAACGACCACGCCTTCGACTTCAGTGCCGCTGTATAGGGGCATTGCCGTATAGGTCACCGGGATCGCGGAGCCGTCCTTGTGCCACAGGCAATCTTCGCCCCTGTTGGGTTTTCCGGTTTCAAGCACACGGCACATGGGGCATTTCTTGGGAGGCCGAGGTAAACCGGCCTCATCCGAGTGATGGAACAGCATATGTCCGTCAGAATCGATCATTTCCGAAACGGACCACCCCAACATGCTTGCGGCCGCAGGGTTGATGAACGTTGTCTTTCGGTCGCAGTCCATGCCGAAGATGCCCTCGCCCGCTGAATTGAGAATCATGGCGTTCTGTCTGGCCAGTGCGCGCACCCGCTGCTCGGCCCGGCGGCTTCTGGTCACGTCCATGGCCATGCCGCAGTAGGCCCGCACCACACCGGACTCGTCGGGCAACGGGAACAAAGTGCCGGAAATTCGCCGTTCTTCCCCGTTCAATTCAAGATGCGCATCCAGTTCCACGGCGTCCTGTCTTTCTTCGGACAGAAACAGACTGTCCAAAAAAGTTTTCGCGCAATCCGCAGGCAGTAGATCTTCCACGCTTTTGTCCACCACTTCGTCATGCTCCCGCCCCAGCATGGCACACCATGCGTTGTTGGCCACCAGATGCTGTCCTTTCGCGTCCATGATGAATATGGCCATGGGGCTATTATCAAGCACAGCCTGAAAACGGGTGTTGCTTTCACGAAGCCGTTTCACGTTCTTGTCCATGCGCATTTCCATGACTCGACGGGAGTCGCGCAAACGCTTTTCCTGATGCCGCGTTTCCGTGATGTCCCGAACAACGCTTACAAAGAAAACGGATTCATCCAGACTTCCCCGTCGGCAACGGACTTCGCATGGAATGCGTTTTCCCGATGCGTTTATGAACACGGTTTGAAAGACCAGATTTTCGCCATGTCCGGGCATGGTCTGATTGCGGCCACGCCCTCCCGAAGCAACAGGCGCTTCAATATCCTGCATACGCATGGTTTTGAGGCGCTCCACAGGAGCACCCACCAATGCGCACGCGGCCGGATTCGCATCCATGATGCCGCCTCCACGAGTATGGAGGAATACGGCCTCGGGCAACTGCCAGAAAATGGTACTGGCTGCCGGATTGGAACTCTCCCGTGAGCATTGCCTTGCCTGCTCGACGTTGTCCCACTCCCGGGCGACGAGCAATCCAAGGGTTTCGTGCATGGTCAGCACAACGGTCCGACACTGGTCTGCCTCTTCCCTTGTTTCGGTATGCTCTGCCAGATAATCGAGAAAACCTTCCCGAAAACAATGGATGAGCAGCAGCATGGAATGCATGGAACCGCTTTGGGAAAGACAGCGGGCGACCAGCTTTGCCGCCAACGGCTCAAGACAGGCGGGGCTCTCAACGTGTTCATGCGGATTGTCCGGAGATGTCGCCATGCATAATTCCCGTGCCGCAGTCACAAAAGCATCGGCAACGGCGCTCGTGCAGGCCATGATGCGTGCGAAACCATCATGCTGTTCAGCATGTTTTCGAACTGCCCGTCCCAGATGTTCCCTGTCGATTTTGGTCATTTCCACAAGACAGTGCATGGAGAGCCTACCTCTATATTGGTTCACCATAACCATACGCCACTTAGCGAAAACCGCCATTAGAAAAAAAGACGCCCGGTCCCTGATGGACCGGGCGTCTTCACTCAACAAGAAGGCTTGATTACTCGCCGAGATAGGCCTTGCGGATATCCGGGTTGTGCAGCAGGGCGTCGGCGTCATCTTCCATGACAACATTGCCGGTCTCCAACACATATCCCCGACTGGCGCACTGCAGCGCAAGGTTGGCGTTTTGCTCAACCAGCAAAACGGTCACCCCCTGGCTGTTGATTTCCTCGATAATCCGAAAAATCTGCTGCACGATCAACGGGGCAAGGCCCATGGAAGGCTCATCTAGCAACAACACCTTGGGACGGCTCATAATGGCGCGGCCGATGGCCAACATCTGTTGTTCGCCGCCGGAAAGGGTTCCGCCGAGCTGACGGCGGCGCTCCCGAAGTTTGGGGAAAAATTCGTAAACCCGTTTCATGTCTTCGGCCATGCCTGCGGCATCACGCCGAAAGAATGCTCCCATTTCAAGGTTTTCCGTCACGGTCAGACGCGGGAATATCCGGCGCCCTTCAGGCACCTGACACAATCCCATGCCCGGCAACAGGTCAGGGTTGACATTGTTGATGCGCTTTCCCTGATACAGAATGTCGCCACCCGTGGCGCGCACGATGTTGCAGATAGTCATGAGTGTGGAGGACTTGCCAGCACCGTTGGCCCCGATGATGGATACTATCTCCCCCTTGAGAAGGGTCAGGGAAATGCCCTTGAGCGCGGCTATCTTGCCATAGGCCGAGGTAACGTTTTTCAGTTCCAGTATGATTTCGTTCTTGTCTGCCATTCTTTTTCCGTGTTTGGCGTTGCAAGGCTGCGCGCCCTATTCCGCTTCCTCGGACCTGCGGCCCACTCGCTTGGCTGGGCATAACCCTTTGGGGCGTACGAGCATCATCAGGGTCATCACGCCACCGAAAACCAGCATTCTGTAAACGTCGAATTCCCGGAACGCCTCAGGCAGGGCTATGAGCGCCAACGCCCCGAGCATGACACCGGGGATGGATCCCATGCCGCCGAGCACAACCATGGCCAAAACCATGGCCGACTCCAGAAAGGTGAACGATTCCGGGCTGACGAACCGCATCCGGGCCGCGAAAAATGCTCCGGCAAATCCGGCGAACACGGCTCCGGAGGCATATGCCAGCAGCTTGAGCAAAAAGGTATTCACGCCCATGAGCTCGGCAGCGGTTTCATCCTCGCGAATGGCCTCCCATGCCCGACCGATGCGTGAATAATTGAGCCTGTACACCGCAATGATGGTAAAAATGGCGATGAGCAGAATCACGTAATAGAACATCCAGACCTTCTTGAGCCAGATATGTTCCAGAGACCAGCCGTTGGTAAAATCAAGCCAGTACAGCCCCGGACGCTTGACTCCCATCAGGCCGTTGGGACCGTTGGTCAAATCCATCCAGTTGTTCAGGACCAAACGGACGATCTCCCCGAATCCGAGCGTTACGATGGCCAGATAGTCGCCACGCATCCGCAGGGTAGGATACCCGATGATGCATCCGGCAATGGCCGCCAGCGCACCGGCAACCGGCAGGCAAAGCCAAAAGGAAATACCGTAATGGATGGATAAAAGCGCATAGGTATACGCACCCACTCCGTAAAAGGCGATGTATCCGAGGTCCAGCAGACCGGCCAACCCCACAACGACGTTCAATCCGAGGCCGAGGCAGATGTAAATGAGCACGTTGCAGGCCACATCATGGCCATACCGCCCGGTCATGGCAGGAAAGGCGATGGCGAACGCCAAAGCAATACAGATGAGCAGCCAGTTCGGCGTGGCGGTATAGAGACGTTGCGTCGAGTCCTTGAGCGAGGCCCCGGTCCGCTTGATGGGATCAAAAACACCGCCACGGTTGAGTTCGTATACCAACATGACACACACACTGGCGACGGCCAGCTTGATCCACAGCGATAACGTGGGCATGAACTCCAGCCCTTCGGGCTTGATGCCCAGAAGCGGCCAGAGAATGATGAACAGCCAGATGAGGCCGATACCGAACGATATCCACCGTTTCCTAGACTCTTGTGTCGTCAACGTTCTCTCCCATGATGCCGGTGGGTCTGAAGTACAGCACCGCAATCAGAATGATGAAGGCGAACACGTCCTTGTATTCGCTGGAAAGATACCCGGCCGCGAAAATCTCCACCATGCCGATGATCAATCCACCTATCATTGCGCCGGTGATGTTGCCGATTCCGCCGAGCACGGCGGCGGCAAAGGCTTTGATGCCGGGGACAAAGCCCATGGTATAGTTCACGGACCCGTAATAAAATCCGACCATGATGCCAGCGGCGGCGGCCAGCCCCGCGCCAATGGCAAAGGTCAGGGAAATGATCCTGTTGGAATTGATGCCCAACAAAGCACTCATGACCTTGTCCTGAGCCGTGGCGCGCATGGCCTTGCCGATACGCGTCTTGAACACCAGCAGATTCAGGGCGACGAGCAGGAACGCCGTGATCAGGATGATATAAATCTGCATGTAGGAAACCACTACCCCGCCGAGTTCGAACCCTCCGGCGGTCATGGCAGTGGGGTACGGCTTGTCATAGACGCCCTGCGTAAGCATGAGGCCGTGTTGAAGAAAGATGGACATGCCCAACGCGGACAACAGCACCGACAGACGGGAACTGCTGCGCAAAGGCTTGTAGGCGACCTTTTCAACGGCCATGGCCAGAATGGCACAATAGACCATGGTCAGCCCGAGGCCGAGCGCAATGCAAAGTACCGGGCTGACGCCTTTGGCGGAAAGATAGCTGATAATGATCACGCCCATATAGCCGCCTGCGGCAAAAAACTCGCCGTGGGCAAAGTTGATGAGCTGGATGATACCGTAGACCATGGTATAGCCCAGGGCTATGAGCGCATATACGCCCCCGAGGGTCACGCCGTTGATGAGCTGTTGCAGAAAGTAGTCCATGAAATCTCTTGCGTGAGAGTGTTGACGGGGCCCCGCAGGGCCCCGCTTTCAAACGGTCTTTAGAACTTTTCGCCGGTCTGGACGTTCCAGTAGTCAACGAACTTTCCGTTCTCGATTTTACGAATGATATAGTTGGAACCGGAATCGCCGTTTTCCTTATAGCGGAAAGTCTTGGAAGCGCCTTTGAACTCCATGGAGAGCAAGGCGGTCCGGACCTTGGACAACTCGACGGAACCGGCTTTTTTCACAGCGGCCAGATACGCCATGGCAGAGTCGTAGGCATAGGCGGAATATGCGCCGGGCTTGCCATACTTGGGCTCATAGGCCTTGATGAACTTCTTGTAGGAAGGTGCGCTGGTATCAACATAACCGAACGTCAGGTACATGCCGTCCGCGTCCTTCTTGGCGATGGTGATGAGCTGCGGATGGTAAACGGCATCCTGGCTGAGATACACGGCGTCAATGCCCATGCGCTTGGCCTGGATCAACAGCAGTGCGCCTGTAGCCGAATTTTGCAGGGAAATATAAAACACGTCGGGATTGGCGGCTTTGACCTTGGTCAGCACTGCGGAGAAATCCTTGTCCCCCTGATTGACGTGGTCATGACCGAGAACCTTGATCCCGGCAGCCCCACTGGCCTTCTCAACGTTATCGGCAAGCCCCTGAGAGTATGCAGTCTTATCGTCCACCAGATAAATGCTTTTCGACTTCAGGTAATTGGTCATGAAGGCAAGAGCGGCCTTGGACTGATCGTCGTCACGGCCACAGGTGCGGAACATATTCTGAAGTCCACGCTCGGTTACATTCTCGTTCGTAGCGCCGGGCGTAAGCATAATGATGTCCTCTTCATCAAAAGCCTCGGATGACGGAAGTGTGGCGCTGGAGCAATAGGTGCCGATAACGGCGTTGACACCTTCATTGATGAGTTTGTTGGCGGCAGCAACAGCTTGGCGGGGGTCACATGCGGTATCCTGTGCGGACAATGTAATGTCGTCGAACCCCGGAATGCCTCCTTCGGACTTGACGACTTCAATGGCGGTGCGCACGCCGTTGGCAATGTCGTTTCCGTCTGCGGCATACGGTCCGGTCAGCGGACTCATGCTTCCGAGTTTCAGGGTTTCGGCGAAGGCGGATGCTGAAACCAGCGAGATGGCCAGCACGAGCATCAGTATCAAAATCCGTTTCATTGCAGCTCTCCCATGGTTGAGTGTTTACCAGCCAAGCGACTAATGGCCGAGATATGCTTCAATTACCGTCTGGTTTTTCCGGATTTCCTCGGGCAGCCCTTCGGCTATCATGACGCCATGGTCCAGCACCACAAGATGGGTACAGATCCCCATGACCACTTTCATATCGTGTTCGACCATCAAAACGTTGATGCCGAGAGCCGCGATGCGGCCGATTGTTTCCATAAGTTCATGGCTTTCCGCCGGATTCAGCCCGGCAGCGGGTTCGTCCAGCAAAATTGTATTCGGCTCCGAGGCCAGGGCCCGGGCAATCTCCAACCGGCGCTGGTGCCCATACGGCATATTGGAAGCCACTTCGCTCTCGTATTCTTCCAGCCCCATGAAAGCCAAAGCCTTGCGGGATTTTTCCTCGATACGAGCCTCTTCCCTGCGCTGAAAAGGGGAACGGAGAATCGAGCGCACAACACCGCACCGGCTGCGGCAATGCTGCGCTACCATGCAATTTTCCAATGCGGTCATGTTCTGGAACAGACGGATGTTTTGAAAGGTTCGGGCAATCCCCATGCCCAACACCTGGTAAGGTCGCATCCCGCTGATGACCTGATCGCCGTAACGGACGGCCCCGCTCGCGGCCTTGTATACGCCGGTAATGACATTGAAGACCGTAGTTTTGCCTGCGCCGTTGGGTCCGATAAGCCCGACAACGTCGCCTTCGGCAACAGAAAAATTCACATCCGTAAGTGCCTGCAATCCACCGAACCGTACACTGATATCCGAAAGAGTAAGATTAGCCATAATTAATTGTACTATTATGAAATTTTGTCAAAATACTCAAGTTCATTTTTTTTGAGCACCATATCAGGTGCTTATATTTGCAAATTCGTATAACATACATGCCCAACAGAATTATATTCAGCACTTTTTCATATTTTCGTTCATTTATTCATGCTCAACCCTCAATTTAAATGTCTTTCAACGAACAGATCGAGTGACTCCAACGCCAAAACAACACTTCGAGCCACTTTCAGCCATTCAGCAGCTGTTTTGAAACACAAAAAATGCAAAAAACTACCCTCAAAATTACTATTTTTGCACTTTTCATGAAGATAAATTGACGGAAATATGAAAATCGTGCGCATACTCACATTACTAAGAACTAGATACCATGAAAAGCGGTTGAAGCGAAGACTGATTACCGAAGATTCTCCGCTTACACGACAAACGGCACAAAAAAAGCCCCCGTCCTTTCGGACGAGGGCTTTGCATACATTGGTCTGCGCCTGAAGCGCATCCCCAACAGTCGACTACCAGTCGGAGTCGGCAAAGGGGTTGGAACCGAAGCCGAAATCGGCTTCAGGCTCACCGCCAGTATCCGGAGCATCTCCAGAGGATCCGCCTTCGGCGGGAGCGGCGGCACCATCAGCGGCACCGGCAACGCCAGCAACCACAACACCTTCCTTCTTGACCTTTTCAACTTCGGCCAGCAGGTCGTTAAGCTTCTTGATGTGCTCGTCGATCTTGGTGTTGGAGCTCATGATGGCCTTTTCAGCGCCCTTGGAGGCATCATCAAAGGTCTTGACCTTGGCCTTGAGGTCAGCGACCTCCTTGGTCAACGCCTTATTGGCGTCTTCAGCCTTGGCAACGGCAGCCTGCGCGCCGGCCAGATCGGCTTTCATTGCAGCGAAGCTTTCCAGCACAGCCTGCGCCTTCTCGGGAGCGGGCATGGGAACAATCTTCACCTGATTACCCAGCTTGCCAAGCTCGCCTTCGGCGTACTTGGTCAAAGCGGGTTCGATTTCGTAAATGTGAGCCTTCACCAACCCTTGTGCCAGAGGAGCTGCGTCAGCATCCACGGATTCAACCTGCAGCACGAAAGCCAGCATTTCGAGCTGAGCAGCATCAGCAGATTGGCCGCGAAGGACGGACACAAAGGTGTTCATCGGGAAAACTTTAGATTCAGCCATTTTATTCCTCCTTAAAGAGAATAAGCTTATCGTATTTCCTACCCATGCAGCCTTACTTCGCGGCGCCCATGGGGATACGTCCAATAGTCTTGGCATAGGAAAGCGCCACAATCCTGTACACGAGGTGTCCGAGCTTGGACCAGGGCAGGTATGCCAGAAGCATGAACACTGCCACCAGATGCAGGAAGTATGTGGGGTACGCCAGATACTTGATGTTCACCAGACGGAAGATCTCGGCACCGACGCCGGTCAGGGCGATGGCCCAGATCACATACAGCAGATACCAGTCATAGAAGTTGGAACCCTGTTTCTTGGGGTCCAGTCCCTGACGGCGTTTGGTGAGCTGCATCAGGCCGTAAATCAGCATCACGGCACCCACGTTTGCGGCTACTTTGACCACGCTGTGCAGCGGCATGGGCGTGGAGCCTAGCAGTGCGATGAACTTGGAGAACGGATCCTTCAAGCCCATAACGTGTTCCAGGAACCATGCGCCAAACCAGTGGCCGGTAGCTACGACACCGGTCACCACCATGAGGATGATGAAGGCGTACATGACCATTTTGTGGCCGAAGGCGCGTTTCTTGTCTTCCTCGTCCTCACCGCAATCGTTGAACTGGGAGTGTTGCAACACTTCGTGCTTGATGGTGTCGATGAAGGCGGCAAGCATGCCGGGCTTTTCCGCTCCGGTCAGATCGTACACTGCCGGGGAGGCCTTGAGGCCCTTGAGCAGCTTCTGGACGCCCAGATAGAAGCAGACCAGCATGAAGGCAAACGCGGCCCCGAAAATCGGGTCGATGAAATAATCGCCCGGGAACAAGCCACCGTAAATGACTTTACCGTTGGCGACGGGTTCCCAAACACCGTGTCCTTCACCGGGGGCGAACAGCGGAAACGCGGTGCCGAAATGAGCAGCCTGGGCAACCCAGATGGCCAGATAAATGACCGCAGGCACCAAGGCGAGCATCAGCACGCCGCCAAAGTTGGACATGAGCTTTCCGATGAAGCCCAGCGGAGCCAGCTGACGGTAGGCCATGTTCCGCAGGGCGGCCAGCAGGTCGCCAGGCTTTGCGCCACGAGGGCACAGATCGGAACAGGTTCCGCAGTTGTGGCAGAGCCAGATATCGATATCGTTGACCAGGCGGTCCTTGAGTCCCCACTGGGCCCAGACCATCTCCTTGCGGGGATAGGGGCTGTCGGCAGGAGAAAGAGGACAGACGACACTACAGGTCGCGCACTGGTAGCACTTCTTGAGGGATTCCCCTCCAACAGCCTGCAATTCTTTTACGAATTTCAGGTCCGGTTGTACCCTGACGTTGTTCGACATGGTCCATACCTCCTAGTAGCCCTTAAAGGGGTTGGGGCCGAAGTTGTTGGTGATGTTGTCGACAAAGTCGGCGATCATGGACGGCACCTTGTCGTACTCGTCAATGGACAGCTCGTACTGTTCGACACGCTCGGGTTCGACACCCAGGCGGCCAAGGGATTCGGCAATGTTCTCCTTGCGGCGGCTGCACAGCTCGGACCCCTTCATGAAGTGGCACTGGTAATCGTCGCCATATTTGCAGCCAAGCATCATCACGCCGTCAACACCCTTACTCATGGCATCGGCAACCCAGATGGCGTTCACAGAACCGAGACAACGCACGGGCAGGAAGCGGACATAAGGACTCCAGCCCTTGCCGCGCATGGCTGCCATGTCCAGAGCCGGGTAGGCGTCGTTCTCGCAGGCCAGCACGATGATGCGCGGGCCGCCCTCTTCGAGGGTGTCGGGAACCTTGACTTCCTTGATGGCGGAACCGATCTGGTCGATGTTGTAGTTGTCGAAGGAGATGACGCGCTCGGGGCAAGCACCCATGCAGGTACCGCAACGGCGGCAGCGCGACGGGTTCGGCTTCGGTGTCCCTTTCTCGTCATCGTCCAGTGCGCCGAACGGGCATTCCTCGGTGCAGCGTTTGCACTGGGTACAACGCATGAAGTTGAAGACCGGATAACTGAGGTCACCGGAACGCGGATGAACCGCAACACCGTGGTTGGCGGACTCAATGCACTGAACGGCCTTGAGTACGGCACCGGCGGCGTCTTCACGGGCAAGCCCCAGTCCCATGGGCTGGCGAACAGCACCCGCAGCGTACACGCCGGTACGACGGGTCTCGTACGGGAAACACACGTAGTTGGAATCCGCAAACCCGTCAAAGAGTTCGAGATCCGGGAATGCCGGGCCCTGGCGGTAAACCAGATTGATGGTCGGATCGGCAGCCGTGGTCGGAACCATGGCAGTGGGAAGCACAACCATGTCGGCCACGATTTCCACGCTGTCGCCCAGCAGGGTGTTCTTGGCCACGACAACGACGGAACCGCCGTTTTCCTTGACCTCGACCACGTCCGCCTTGGAGAGCATGACCGCCGGATTATCCTGGGCAGCCTTGTAGTACTGCTCGTTGATGCCCGGAACCATCATGTGATCATAAAGAATATAGGCCACGCCACCGTCGTCGGCAACATAGTTGGCCTGCTTGAGCGCAACCAGCGAAGTCAGCTCGGAGCTGTAAGCCAGGTGCTTGGCAGATTCCTTGTCCGGATAGACAAAGGAATCCTCCTCTTCCTCGCCCTCTTCGCCTTCGGCTTTTGTTTCTTCAGGCAAATCTTCCACCGGCTCGCATACAGCGCCAGCTTCATAGGAAACCCCTTCCAGGAACTTGCCGGGATCGCAAATGAAGCAGACAGTCTGCGGTGCCTTGCCGTCGGAAGGCCGTTTGACGCCGTCGTGCGAAGCCATGGTTTCGAACTCGGCCGTGGTGACCACGTCCTTGATCTTGCCGTAGCCCAACGGAGCCAGATAATGGGCGTCGCCCGGAACCCAACCGGTAGCAAGCACGACGGAACCGATTTCCATGGTGTCGCCGCTGCTCAGGGTCAGGGAATAATTGCCGGGAGCACCTTCAATGGTCTTGACCGTGGTACCGGTGAAGACCTTGATTTTCGCATTGCCGGTCACTTCGGCAATGAGCGCTTCCAAACCGGTTTCCTGAGTCTGGTCATACGGGTATGCCAGAGGGAAGGATTTCCGGAAATTGACAGCCTTGCCACCCAGGTTGTCGGCCTTTTCCACCAAAACGACATCATAGCCGAGACCGGCTGCGTTCTTGGCGGCGTTAAGGCCGGTGAAACCACCACCCATGACCAGAATGGTCTTGACGGTTTCCGGAAGTTCCGGATCAGGAACATTGCTTTTGGTCAACTTGGAAATACCCATGTTGATGTAGTCCTTGGCAATGACTTCCATCTGTCCGGGCATTTTCTTGTCGTCCTGGAAAGACCAGACACAGTGTTCGCGCAGGTTGACACGTTCCACCTGAGTCTTGCCGAATCCGAAGACGTCCCACTTGACACGCGGAGAACAGGCACAGCAGACCACACCGTCGAGCTCATGCTCGGCAATGTCAGCCTCGATGGCGGCCCTGCCTTCCGGGCTACACAGCACCGGATTGGCCTTGGACACCTTTACCACGGCAGAATGCTTGCCGTTCTGGGCGAATTCAGCCAGGGCGTCAACATCGAGATTGGCCCCGATATCACAGCCTCCGCAGATATATACACCAAGCTTTTCAGCCATCTTTCACTACCTCCCAACAACGGTTTGGATCGCTTTCATCGCGGCACCTGTGCCGGACTGGGCGCTCTTCATGACGTCGAGCGGCTGCTTGGCGCAACCGGCGGCGATGAAGCCCTGCTCGTCTCCACCCACAACGAACCCCTCTTCGTCCATGGGGGCGCCGGCAGGCACCTGCTGGCCGGCCACACTCGGCTGCATGCCGGTGGCCAGAACAACCATGTCGAACTGCTCGTCGGACTTAATGCCCGTAACGGCGTTTTCCACGGTCACTACCGGGTTCTTGGCACTGTCTTCGACGATTTCGGCAACCTTACCCTTAACCAGCGAAAGCTTGGGATCGTTAACAGTCAGCGCCTTGAACTTTTCGTAGCGGCCCGGGGTGCGCAGATCGATGTAATATACGGTGATCGATGCATCCGGGTATTGCTCGCGCAGATAACGCACATGCTTCAGGGAAGCCATGCAGCAGATGTAGGAACAGTAGTTCAGATGGTTCTGGTCGCGGGAACCGGCACACTGTACAAACGCGATGCGCTTGGGCTCGGCCTTGTCCGAAGGACGAAGGATCTTGCCTGCGGTCGGTCCGTTGGGAGCGGCCAGACGCTCGAACTGCATGTTGGAAACAACGTTTGCCAACTGTCCGCCGCCAAGATTTTCCAGATTGGAAAGATCATACGGCTTCCAGCCGGTGGCCCAGACAACCGAACCCACGTTCAGGTCAAAAACCTTTCCGGAATCTTCGAGATCAATGGCATCGTAGCTGCACGCGGTCTTGATCTGCTCCAATTCGGAGGCGTCGCAAGCGTCCTTGTCCAGCACATAACGCTGGGGGAAAGCGAACGGATGGGTGATATACGCGGCCTTGCGTTTTCCCATTCCGAACTCGAATTCGCTTTTCACGGACGTGCTGGCAGCCTTGGCACAGTCACCGCAAGCTGTACACTTTTCATTGATATACCGAGGACGCTGCCGGATTTTCACATCGAAATTGCCCGGAGTTCCGGAAACGGACTCCACCTCGGCCATGGTGTAAACCTTGACCTTCGGATTCTTCTTTATGCGCTGGAACTGAATTTCCAGGCCGCAGGAGGGCGGGCACATCTTCGGGAAATAATGCTTGAGCTGCGCCACCCGTCCACCGAGGTAGGGATTGGTTTCAATGATGTAAACCTCGTGCCCGACTTCGGCGGCCTCGAGGGCGGCGGTGATTCCGGCGAATCCTCCGCCTACAACGAGAATACTGTTATTCGACATTCTCACACTCCTCCCTAATGATTTGAGGCTCAGCCAACAAAATGGCCTAAACCCGGACTGGACGCCGGCATCTGTTCCAGCCCGGGTTCAGACCATTTTCACCAGGTCTGAGAAAGAAAGGCGGCCGCGGAAAGCCCGCGGCCGCCCGGATAATCAATCCCTTATTCGGGGATGATCTGGTAGTACGAACGCTTGAAGATCTTGGTCTCTTCAGTTGCAGGATCGTACGTAGAGTTGCAGAAGCACTTCCACTTGCTGTCGTCCAGGCCCATGAAGTCGCCGCGGTAGTAGAAGCCCGGGTAACGGGATTCTTCACGGAACTCGATGTGCTGCATGTGCAGACGCACAGTCCACAGGCGGTGGAACTGTTCCCAGCAGCGCATCAGTTCGTGCAGGTCGCGAGCGGCCAGCTTCTTGGAGTCCTCTTCCAGCATGCCAAGCAGCCAGAAGCCGGTGTTCAGCAGAGCCTTGGAGGTCATGTACAGAGTGGCAACACCTCCGCCGTATTCGTCGGTGGCCTTGATCAGGCGCATCATGAAGTTGTGCGGGGTGATGTAGTTGGGGTTGACAACCGGGTCGGTGGAAATAGCAGCGCCAGCCTTGTAGGTTTCCCACGGCTGGTAGATTTCCTTGGCCAGGTCGGCAGCGTTTTCTTTCAGGGTCGGCTTGAAGTCCTTGTGATCAACAACCCAACGGACCATCTGCTTGCCGACGATGCGGCCTTCAGCGTGGGAACCGGAGGAGAACTTGTGACCGGAGGCGCCAACACCATCAGCGCAGGTGAACAGGCCGTTGACGGTGGTCATGCGGTTGTAGATCTTTCCGTTGTCAGCCTTGACCTTGTATTCATCAGGAACCCAGGACTCGTCCGGACCGGAAACCCAGATACCGCAGCAACCGGAGTGGGAACCCAGGAGGTACGGCTCAGTGGGCATGATTTCGGAACCGCGGTCTTCAGGAGCGCAGTTGGTGGCGGCCCAGAGGTTAGCCTGGCCAACGCACATGTCGAGGAAGTCTTCCCAGGCTTCGGACTCGAGGTGCTTCCAGTCGGGGCTGGAGAGGTCGCCGTCGACGGTCTTCAGCAGGGCGCTCTTGGTGTCCATGTAGATCGGGCCGCGACCTTCGCGCATTTCGCGAAGCATCATGTGGTTACGCAGGCAGGTCGGG
>CAJXRQ010000007.1 GCA_913060505.1 uncultured Desulfovibrio sp. | reverse complement strand
GCCGAAGGCACCATCTTCCTGTCCCGCGAACGGGCCAAGAGGATGCAGCTTTTTGATAAACTGGAAGAATTCCAGGAAAAAGATGGCGTCGTCCCCGGTCGCATCATTCGCCGCATCAAGGGCGGCTACACTGTCGATCTCGGTGGTGTCGAGGCATTCCTGCCCGGCTCCCACGTCGACCTGCGCCCGGTTCCGGACATGGACGCGCTGGTGGATCAGGAATACGATTTCAAGATTCTCAAGATCAACCGTCGTCGTTCCAACGTTATCGTTTCCCGTCGCGTTCTTCTGGAAGAGCAGCGCGCCGAACAGCGTGAAAAACTGCTCGAAACCCTCGAAGAGGGTCAGGTTGTTCCCGGTAAGGTCAAGAACATCACCGAATATGGCGTGTTTATCGACCTCGGCGGCCTCGACGGTCTGCTGCACATCACGGATATGTCCTGGAAGCGCATCAAGCATCCCAAGGAAATGGTCCAGCTGGGCGACGATCTCGAACTGAAGATTCTCAACTTCGACAAGGAAGGCCAGAAGGTCTCCCTCGGCCTCAAGCAGCTTGTTCCCGATCCGTGGGAAAACATCGCCGAGAAGTACCCCGAATCCAGCCGTTTCAACGGTGTAGTCACCAACCTGGCCGACTACGGTGCATTCGTGGAACTGGAATCCGGTGTTGAAGGTCTGGTGCACATCTCCGAGATGTCCTGGACCCGCAAGCTTCGCCACCCGTCCCAGATGGTCAAGGTCGGCGAGGAAGTCGAAGTCATCGTTTTGGGCGTGGACCCGGACAAGAAGCGCATCTCTCTGGGCATGAAGCAGGTCAACCCCAACCCGTGGGATGTGGTTGCCGAGAAGTACCCCGAGGGAACCGTGCTCGAAGGCGCCATCAAGAACATCACCGAATTCGGTGTGTTCATCGGCATCGAGGAAGGCATCGACGGCCTGATCCATGTGTCCGACATCTCCTGGACCAAGAAGATTCGCCACCCGTCGGAAGTCTACAAGAGCGGCGACGCCGTTCAGGCCAAGGTGCTGACCGTGGACAAGGAGAACGAGAAGTTCACTTTGGGCGTCAAGCAGCTGACCGAAGATCCCTGGACTCAGGTTCCGGCCAAGTACCCCGTCGGCCAGCTGGTCAACGGTACCGTCACCAACATCACCGATTTCGGTCTCTTTGTTGAGGTTGAGGAAGGCATTGAAGGTCTGGTGCACGTGTCCGAGATCAGCCGCAAGAAGATCAAGAGCCCGTCCGAGATCTTCAAGGAAGGCGACACCATTGAGGCCAAGGTCATCCACGTTTCCGCGGATGAACGCCGTTTGGGCCTGTCCATCAAGCAGACCACGGAAGAAGAAGAGCGCCGCAAGCCCAAGAGCTTTGGCGGTTCCTCCTCCGAATCTGCAAACACCACCCTCGGCGACCTGCTTCGCGAGAAGCTGGAAGCCGCAAGCTCGGAGGAAGAGTCCGAGTAGAGAGATATGGAAGCAAAGCTTCGTTTCTCACAGCGCCATCCCGTTCTTTTCGGGATAAGCATGATAATATTGGCCGTGGCCCTCGTTGCGGGGGTCATGGCCTTTTTCGAATCGCCGTCCGGGTCGTTTTCTTTCGGGCAGGTCAAAATCGGCCGCGTCAACGTTGTTGGCCCCATTATGGAGTCCGAGGCGGTGGTGAGCTGGATTCGCACTTTGCGCGAGGATGAATCGATCAAGGGCGTACTTTTGCGCGTCAATTCGCCGGGCGGCGCCATAGCTCCCTCACAGGAAATTTATGAGGCCGTGTCCAAGCTGGCCGAAGTCAAGCCTGTGGTGGCTTCCTATGGCACCGTGGCAGCCAGCGGCGGCTATTACATATCCTGTCCGGCAACGAAGATTGTGGCCAATCCCGGCACCATCACCGGCTCCATTGGCGTGAAGGCCGAATTCATGACCTTCGGCGCTGCGTTGGAGAAGCTCGGCATTCGCCCGGAGGTGTTGGCCACCGGACGGTACAAGACCACCGGAACCCCGCTCAAGGATTTGACTTCCGAACAACGTGCCCAGTTGCAGGATCTTTTGTCCGACATGCAGGATCAGTTTGTGACCGACGTGGCCAAGGGCAGAGGCATGGACGAAGCCGAAGTTCGTGCTGTGGCGGATGGCCGCGGCATCACCGGGCGTCAGGCGCTGGTATACGGCCTTGTGGACCGCCTCGGCGGGCAGGAGGATGCCGTGGCATTGCTGAAGAAATTATGTGGCATTTCAGGCAAGGTCACGCTATTGGAAGGCCCGGAAGAGGAAGAGAGCCTTCTTCGTCGGCTCATTGGGGTCGGTTCTTCCGATCTCAAGGGTTTACTCCAAGCACCGGGCTGGGTCTTTTCGTATTAGCTGGAGTTTGCTTCGGTATTATTTTTTTGCACCAGGACGCCATGCGCACCGGTATAGGACATGTCTTTGGGGATGATTTTTTCCCTATTCAAGAGTATATTTTGCAAGTCTGCCGTATCCTGTTTCCAGCGATGATGTGTGCCTTCTTTCAAAAGGCCGGATCGTTGCTCGCACCGGAAGAGCGGCTTTATGGATTGAATGCATAATTCCGTGTTGCTTCGGAAGTTTGACAAGGACCATATTTGCAAGGGGAGCAAATGAGTAAAACCGGTCTTTATGACAGGATTGTCCACGAATATATCGAGAAGGACGGCGGCATGATCGTGCTGTTGTCCGAGGACCAGCTTTTTCAACGAACATTGCGGTCGACTTTGCTCAAGGTCATCGGAACCAAGCGGGATTGCCTGAATGTAACAGTCAATCCTGCGGCAGCCGTCAAGGCGATCAAGCAATACGAAAAGAACAAGGTGCCCTGCACGGTGTTCGTGGAGCGGATTCTTGGCAGCAAGCCCAGTACGGACTTCATTATCGCCATGAAGAACGTGTTGCCTGATCTGCGAATCATTGTGCTGGTTGGCGAAACCCGGCGTGAAAATATCGCTTATTTTTATGAATTGGGTGTTAACAACGTCATTTCCAAACCGGCTTCCGCGAACAACATCATTGAGAAAATGGCCTTTACCATCAAGCCGCAAGGCAAGCTTTCCGAGCTTATGAGCCAGGGAAAGCTGATGATGATTGAAGGTGATTACCCCGGAGCCCTGCGCGTCAGCGCCAAGATTTTGAAGATCAAGCCCAACAGTCCTGCAGGACTTATGCTGCGCGGTGATTGTTATTTGGGCATGAAGGACAGGGATAAAGCCATAAACGCCTATTTGCAGGCTCATGAATCCTCGCATCTGTACCTTGAACCGCTCAAGAAGCTGGCTAACGTGTACAGGGGGTACAATGAAGAGGAATACCTCAAGTACTTGAAAAAGCTGGATAGGCTCAGTCCACTCAATACCGAACGCAAGTGCGATATCGGCGCCACCTATGTGAAACGCAAGGAAATGTCCATGGCCGAAAAATATTTCGATCAGGCCATTGAAACCGCGACACAGGAAGCCATGAGCATGGTGGCCGGTGTGGCCGATCGCATCGCCTCCACCGTGATTGAAACCTCGCCGGGCATGTCCGAAAAGTATTTGCAGAAAGTGCTGGATACCAAGGGCAATCATCTGAGCAAGGAAGATATCACGACCTTCAACAAACTGGGGATTGCGCTTCGTAATCAGGGAAAATGGCGTGACGCCATCGACAATTACAAGCGCGCCTTGACCATATCTCCCGAAGACGAAGGCTTGCATTTCAACATGGCACTTGCCTACAGGGACGGCAAGGAGCGGCGTAAGGCTGTCGAAAGCATGGAAAAGGCGTTGAAAATCAACCCTGACATTTTCAAGGCGAGCGAGGGCGTGGCCTTGCATTTTGGCGATACCTTTGCCGAATCCAAGCGTTACGACGAGGCGGGAGTTTTTTATCGGGCCGCTGCGGAAATGAATCCGAACAATATGGCCACAACCCGCAAGCTGGCACTGATCAAAAAGGCGTTGGGCGAATAGCACGCCTGCTCCGTGCAACCTGAAGGCGTTTCATGAAGTCTGAGTATTTTGTCCGCGTTCTCCATGAGTTTTTTGAAGAAAATCACGGTATGACCGTGGTTCTCTCCCATGATCAGGTGTTTTTGCGCACACTGCGGACTGCCATCCTCCGAGTGGTCGGTTCACGGCGGCATTGCCTGTATTCCTCTGCCAGCCGAAAGGCCGCGGCCCGTCAGATCGACCGCCTGAAGAATGAAAATATTCCGATGCTGGTTTTGGTGGAACGTCTGGTCGAAAAGACCCCGAGCACGGATTTCATCATGGTGCTCAAGAAGCGCTACCCGGACATGCGCATCGTCGTGCTAGCCCAGGATATTGAACGGGACGTCATCGCCTATTTCATGGAACTCGGCGTATCCAACGTCATCTGCAAACCTGTTTCCATGAACAACATAATTGAGAAAATGGCCTTTGCCCTCCAGCCTCCCGGGCAACTGGGAAAACTCTTTGATCAGGGACGTTCCCGGCTTGAAGCTGGAGATTTTGAGCAGGCCATGGAAATCGTGGAAAAGATTCTTGCGATAAAACCGGGCAGTTCGGCAGGACTGATGCTCCGGGGTGACATTCTGTTGGCTCAGGGAGAGCGGGAAGAAGCGTTGGATGCGTATCTTGCCGCGCACCATTCTTCAGAAATGTATATCGAACCCATCAAACGGCTGGCCCGGGCCTTTCAGGGAATGGATGATGAAAAGGCTTTGGACTATCTAAAAAAGCTTGATTTCATCAGCCCGCTCAACCCGGACCGCAAGGCAGACATCGGCAAGGTCTATCTGCAACGCCGCGATTTCGAAAATGCCGAGCAGTATTTTGACCAAAGCCTCAAGGTTCTGAGCAAGGAAGCCGGATCATTGATGCCGCTCATGGCGGAACAGATTGCCGAGGCCGCCTCCCGGGTCGCTCCGGGCATATCAGAGAAATATCTTCGCACGGTCATCGAATCTCGGGGTGAGCATCTGGATCATAGTGATCTGCATACGTTCAATCGACTGGGAATAGCCCTGCGCAGTCAGGGCAAATGGCGCGAAGCCGTGGAAAATTACAGACAGGCGTTGAAAATTTCGCCGGATGATGAAGCGCTGTATTACAACATGGCTCTGGCCTATCAGGACGGCCGGGATACGGAAAACGCCCTGACCAGCCTGCACCGAGCCCTGCGTATACGTTCGGATCTTGCCCAAGAGAGCGACATGGTGGCCCTGAACATGGGGAACATCAACATGGATGCGGGAAACGTGGAGCAGGCCTGGAACTATTACAAGCTGGCGCTTGAAATGAATCCCGGCAACCGCCGTGCCAAAAAAGAGTTTGAAAAGGCGTCCAGAGCCTTGGTCGATTGATTCCTCTCACAAAAGGGACGCACGGGTCTGTGCGTCGATGTATTCCTGAATTTTGAATTTTGATTTGGCACCATTAAAGGTCATGGACCGGATTTTTCCGAACACGGCCCGTTCGGGCCAGCCCCGATCATGCACACCACCGATAGACCAGGCAATGCCCGCATAGCCGTTGGAGTCGCGGCCATCCAGCTGGTATCGGTCGTTGAGGCGTATGGCTTGGGCCATGGCCTGGGCAGGCGTTTCGCTCCATTCCAATATCTTTTTGGCCCAATACATGCGCATGTATCCATGCATGTGCCCTGTCCTGACCATTTCCAATTGTGCGGCATTCCAGAGTGAGTCCGCTGTCTGAGCCCGTTCAAATTCTTCGGACGAATACAGGGCCGGTCTCGGATCGCGGAGGTGCTTTTCAAGGGTTTGTGTGGCCCATGGCGCAAAGCAGCCCGTGTTGTCGTAGTCGGTTTCGTGCAGGCAGAAATTGTCGGCCAGTTCACGGCGTACGATCAGTTCTTCCAGATAGGCGTCTGCAGATTCCCGGTCCGCACCAGCTTTCAGCACCTCCAGGGCGACACGCCCCGCATATATTTGCCCGAAATGCAGGTAGGGGGAGAGACGGGATGTTACCGGATTGGTCGGTATATTGCGTCCCTTTCCGTATTGGTGCAGGCGTGTGCGTGCGAATTGCTTCAAGGCTTCGTACGCAACCTGTTCTCCGGAAGGCCACTCGCAAGGTTCAGGCCCGGGATGTTTTTTGGCTGATCGTTGCAGTTCCTCCAGCGAAGCGGTTGCCGGACGTTGTTTCAGGGGGTGCGGATGTACGGACAGTTCGGAAGGCTCGGTCAGAAAATCAGGCAGCAGCCTGTGTATTTTGGGCCGGATGGTACGCGCTGCATATTCCTTTTTGCCTGAGGCCAGCCAGCAGGGAACCACGTTGCGACCGTCGGTTTCCAGAACATCCGCGCCTGTGGTGGAGCTGACTGCGTCCGCCACGTTTTCGATCCATTGCCTTTTGACTCGGAGCACATCGAAATCCGTGACCAGAGTGCTGATGCCCTGTTCTTTGGCCAATGCCGGGATTTCCCGGACAGGGTCGCCAAGCCTCGGCAGGAAAGGTATGTTGTGCGCTTCCAGTTCGGCTGCCGTATGGACAAGTCCCTGAACCAGAAAGATGAACTGGCGTTTTCCGGCTTCCGGAAATGCTGGGGAAAGGGCGTACAATACGCACAAAGGCACTTTGCGAACCATGGCCAGAGACTGGGCCATAAGCAACCCCCAATTGTCTCGGGAGCGATGCTCGCGGTGCATCCAGTATGCTACTGGGCCTTTCCTGTCTCCTGAACCGGTGCGTATTGTTCGTGTTCGTGTCTCGGGCATGGACGGGATCATACCACAAGCACTGGCAAACGTCAGGCCCTGGCCTGCATCCGTTGGGGAAAGTCCGTGATGATGGCCGTGGCGCCTGCTTCGGACAGGGATTTGGCCTTGTCCATGTCATTCACGGTCCACGGGTTGACGCAGAATCCGTCCTGAACCAGTTCCCGCACCAATTCCGGAGAAGTTCTTTCCTGATCCGGGTGATAGGCCTGTGCTCCCAGTTTGCGCAGCAGGGCCGGAATGTCGTCCGGATGCTCTTCGGTGAGCGCGCCTGTGGGCATGGTGGGGTCCAACTGGCGGATGCGGGCCACATATTCATGGCGGAATGAGGAAATCAAAAGCAGGTGACGGGTGTCGGTTTGCCGAATCATGTCCAGCACCGCGTTGACGATGGTGTCACTGGAACAATGGTCGCCCTGATCCTTGATTTCAAGGTTCATGGGAAGGTTGTGCTCGCGTGTGAACTCAAGAGCCTGACGCAGGGTGGGCATGGGCTGGTTGCGTGTGGTCGCAATCTGGTCGGAGGAAAGCTCGCCCCTGGCAATGGTTTCAAAGGGGTCGGAATCCGCAAAATGGCTGCCCACGTCGAGGCTCAACAGCTCTTCCCGCGTGAAGTCCTGCAAATTCCATGGCTCGCGGCCCGCGAATTCTGCCCGTTTTGCGACGTCCGAGGTTCGTTCCAGAGTGTCGTCGTGGAAGATCACCAAACGTCCGTCGCTGGACATGTGCACGTCGGTTTCCCATGCCTCTGCGCCGACTTCCAGCGCGCGCCGCACGGCCAGCAGAGTGTTCTCGGGAGCAAGGGAGCGCGCCCCGCGATGGGCGCAACAATGACCATGGGAGTCAAGCAGATCGAAGAACACGGCAGTATCCAGCGGGCGTCTAGACGTCGATGCCCTGTTTTTTGTATTCGTTGAGTTTGTTGCGCAGGGTGCGCACGGAAATACCTAAAAGGTCGGCTGCCCGGGTGCGGTTGCCCGCGGTTTCGTCCAGGCTTTTGAGAATGAGCTTTTTCTCCATTTCCTGAAGCGGCATGACTGAAAGGGCCTGATCCATGTCCTCGGGAGGCGCGGCAGCGGCAATGCCCTGCTGTGCTTCTTCGATGGCGTTCAGGTCGTCGGGCATCCATTCGCCTTCGGTCATGAGGAAATGGCTCTTCTGGATGGGGCCATCTCCGGCCAGCAGTACGGCACGTTCCATGAGGTTTTGCAATTCACGCACATTGCCGGGCCAATCGTATTCCAGAAGCCATGTTTTGGCCTCTTCGGTAAAGGCCAGCCTGCCCAGCCCGTAGGCTGCGCAGTACTTGTTCACGAAATGTTCGGCCAGTTCGATGGTGTCTTCGCCCCGGTTTTTGAGAGCCGGAAGCTTGAGCGGGATCACGTTCAGGCGATAGTAGAGGTCCTGCCGGAATTTGCCTTCCTTGACGGTTTCCTCGATGGTCCGGTTGGTGGTGGCGATAACGCGCACGTTGATCTTGACGGTTTCCACACCGCCCACGCGGTCGAATTCCGACTCCTGTAACACGCGCAGCAGCTTGGCCTGCAGACCAAGGTCCATCTCCGTGATTTCGTCCAGCAGGATGGTTCCGCCGTCCGCCAGCTCGAACTTGCCGAGCTTGCGGTTGATTGCTCCGGTGAACGCGCCTTTTTCATGGCCGAAAAGTTCGGATTCCAGAAGGTGTTCGGGCAGGGCCGCGCAGTTGATGGCCACGAAAGGAGCTTCGACCCGGTCACTGTTATGGTGCAGATAGCGGGCGAACATTTCCTTACCCGTGCCGGATTCGCCGGAAATGAGCACGGTGGCCTTGGACCGCGCTACTTGCCGGGCAAGGGCCAGTACGCGAAGCACGGCCGGGTGGCGACCGATGATTTGAAATCGCGAATGCTGCGAAGGTGCTGGTGCCGCAGTCGGGGCGGCTGGACGGTGCTCCACTTCCGGCTCAGGGGCCGGTGCCGGTTCGGAAGTGGGCAGCACGAGTTTGATTTTGTCCCAAATCAGCGGTTCCAGCCAGTAATCACGGGCACCATGTTGCAGGTAGTCCTGCGCTTCTTCGGCGGAACCGTTGTGCGAAAAGATGATCACAGGCGGAAAATCAGGCGTCTGGGCGGCCTGCTCCAGGAGCTTTTTGGCGTCGAATCCCTGAAATGACGGGCGGGAGAATACGAGCAAGGGTTTTGATTTCTTTATGAAACCGAGTGCGCCGTTGAGGTTGTCGGCTAGACCGGCCTGTACCCCTGCCTCTTTGAGGGTCGGGAATATGCCTGTGACCGCCTGCGGTTCGGCTATGAAAAGTATTATTTTGGCCGACATGATGACTTCTATTATCCAGATCCCGGACATATTTCAATAATTTTACTGCATGAGGTGTAGGCTGACCGTTCTTGCCCGTATTTCGGGCTTCTGATACCACTGTGTGATTCATTTCATGACGATCAATACGCCGCGTATCGTGCGGCTGAAGAGAGAGAATATATATCATGTTTCGCAGCAGCGTTCCTGTGCTCTGCTATCATAGTATCAGCGATGTAGACGGTCATTCCCCGAAGCTGTTCGGGGAGCATCTCGATGCCATTGCGGATGCCGGGTATCATACCATATCGGCCAGAGACCTTATGCGGGGGCTTCGCGGAGAATTACGCATGCCCCGCAAGAGCGTGGTGCTTACTTTTGACGACGGGCATATAAGCAATTGGCTTTACGCGGTTCCCGAATTGGAAAAGCGGTCCATGACCGGCGTGTTTTTTGCGCTCACCGATTTTACCCGCCCCGGCCCGGTGCGGACTCTTGCGGACGCCCCGGCCATGCAGCCGCTCAAGAATGGCTTCCGTATGGCGTATATGGAGCAGGACTATTCCCAGTTCATGACCGAGTCCGAGATCCGGGCCCTTTTGGACAGGGGGATGGAAGTCCATGCCCACGGTTGCCGACATCAGGGGTGTTACATAAACATGGACCGGAAAGTTGACGTGGGCCACCACAAAGCCCATTGGGCGGCCTCATGCATTTATCCGGCCCTGAACCCGGGATGGCCGACCTTTCCTGTGGGCAGTGCCTATGTACACAATGGGTTCTGGCCTGTTTTTGACGGGTCGGGATCACCTTCATTCCACATGCGTTCCACCGATGAGAGACGGGCGTTTTGCCGCAAGGACTTTTCGCGAAGCATGCGCCGCATTCGCGAGTTGACCGGCGGCGGCGAACAGCTGTTCTGCTGGCCGTGGGGACATTTTGATTCCGTAGCCGAAGAAGAATTGAAAAGGACCGGTTATGCCGGGGCGTTTACTCTGGAGCGCGGTCCCAATTGCCGGGGCACCAATCCCTATCGCATCCATAGGCTCGGCGTGGGGTCCTGCAAGACCGGATCATGGATACGCCAGCGGCTGCGCATGTATTCAGGGGAAACTTCGGCCCGTGTCTGTTTCAAATTCTATCGCAAAAAGCCGGAGATTTCCTCGGTGCTTTACGCCACGGATTCCGACAAGCTTTCGGGCGGAAGCCGTCAGATGATCAACAATGCCTTGGCCATGCGGGATATGGGGCTACGGGTTTTTGTGCTGCTTGCTTCGGATTCGGTGCTGAACGATGCCTTTGCCGGGGAGCAAGGCATTACGGTGATACCGTTTGACGGATTCCGTCATTATGTGCGTGCCGGTCGTTTCCTGCGCGATCTGGTCCGGCGCGAGGGAATCGATGTGGTCCATTCCTTCCACAACCGTGCATACAAGATGGGCGTCATTGCCCGCCTCATGGGTGCGAAATTCAAACTGTTCATCAATCGCGGTGTGATTTCGCGCCCCAACGCGGTGTTTTTTCTTTGGACGGCCCTGAGCAACGGAGTGATTTGCAATTCCGCAAAGTGTGCGGATGTCTTGCGCAAGTACCATGTGCTCGAAAGCCGCCTGAATGTGGTTTACAACGCCTACAACGGCCCGGATTCCGGTGAACCGAAGCCTCGCCACAAGCGGTCCATGCGTATTCTCTACGTCGGCAACAAGGCTCCCGCCAAGGGATTTGATACCTTTATCGACGCCTGCCGGGTATTTGCCGAAGCCGGGCCTGTGCAGGACGTGGAATTTGTGGGCGTGGGCGGACTCGCCTCTCCGGCTTTGGAGAAGCAGTTGGCCTTGCCGCAGTTCGCTGCCGTGCGCGAGCGGCTTTCTTTGCCCGGACGCCTGCCGCATGACGAAGTGCTGGAAGAGATGCGCCATGCGGATATGCTGGTGGTCTCTTCGCGCATGGAGAGTCTGCCCAATACCCTGATCGAGGCATTTGACCTCGGCCTGCCCGTTATATGCACCAAGGCAGGCGGCATGCCCGAGCTGGTGCGTGACGGTGTGAACGGCTTTTTGTGCGAAATCGGGGACAGTGCCGCCATTGGCCGACGTATGCGGGAATTGGCTGACAATTTTACTTTGCGTTTGCGTATGGGCATCATCAACCATCGCATTGTCCGTGATTTGCTCCTGCCCCGGCACAAGGCCGCGAATCTTATGAGTGTGTATCAGGGCTTTTCCCGTCTGGATCCATTGGCAATAGACGCTGTGGCTGCGCAAAAGGTCGAATTGCCCAATTTCGAAGACCATGACCACGGAGAAATGCATGGCTGACGGTGTGCTGTGTTCCTGCTGGGCGAATTTGCCTGAATCCGTCCGTCGCAAGCTGCTTTGGGGCTGTACCGGCCGTATGCATCTGCTGGACGTTGCCGGACTGTGCATGCAGGAAAACGTTCCCGCGCTGGAGCCGGTGGCTGCCGGGCTGTTGCAAACGGCCTTTGCGGACAACCCGCTGGACGGGAATATGGCGCACCAGCTGTTGGGGGATGCCCGTGTTCGCGGAGTGTTGCCCGACCCCACGCTTGAAGCCTTGCAGGCCGTGGCGGCACGGTGGCAGGCACCGGACAATATTTCTTATTTCGCCCATCTCCGCAGTCGCCGGAATTTTGAGAAAATTCGTGTGTTCGTTGAACACGAGTCTGAAAAACAGCCGGATAATCTGTATTGGCGGGAACAGGCGTTGGTCAACGGCGTGGTGGGAGCAAGCATGGATTGGGTTGCCGAGATGTTGGCCCCGGTGCTTGCCGAACCTGCCGAGGAAGATGGTCTTGGACCTGTGCGGACTGCGCTGGGACTGATGTTCGACCGTATGTCCGGCGAATGCGCATCCGCCCAAAGTCTGGCCCGTAACACGGGGAACGCTTTTGGCTCTGGCTACGGGCATATGTCCACCGGACTTTGCCTGCTGGATGCCGGGAAGAGGGATCAGGCTTCGAAACTGTTTTTGCAGGCTCTTGCGAAAACGCCATGGAACACCAGCCTGATTCTGCGCACTTATGATCTGGCGCATGGCGTGGGTGCAAAGCGCGTCCCTCTGGAGGGGGACGTCGTGATTCTTCTATATTCATGGAACAAGGACGTGGAGCTGGATGCGACCTTGAAGCACCTGTATTCGTCGGACCTTGGCTCGGCCCGTCTGGTGGTGCTGGACAACGGCTCCACGGATCGTACTGCGGAGGTACTCGGTTCATGGCAGTTGCGTTTTGGAGAAGAGCGCATGCGGATCGTGACCCTGCCCGTGAACATTGGTGCTCCTGCGGCGCGCAATTGGCTTATGCACCTGCCCGAAGTGCGGCAGAGCGATTTCGTCATTTATCTGGACGACGACGTGGAACTGCCAACGGACTGGCTTTCCTGCTTTGGAGCTGCGGTGGAACTGTATCCGGATGCCGGAGTGTGGGGGTGCAAGGTCGTGGATCATGCCCAACCACTGTTCATGCAGCATGCCGACGGGCAATTGGCCTTGCAGGATCCTGCGGGAGCAACCACATCCAGTTTGGCCCCAAATCCCTTCAGGCTTTCGGACCTGCATATTCAGGGCATTGATTCCGGGCTGTTCGACTACATGCGTCCTTGCGCTTCCGTCACAGGATGCTGCCATCTCTTCCGTACGGAACGGCTGCTTCAGGCCGGTGATTTTTCCATTCATCTTTCCCCGAGCCAGTATGACGACTTTGAACATGACCTGCGTTTGTGCGAAGCCGGGATGTTTCCGGTCTATACCGGTCATTTGCGGGTTTTGCACAAAAAACGTTCGGGAGCCGCTTCGCGTTTGTCCGGGCCGGAAGAGGGAAATGCGCTGGGCAACCGCTACAAGATGCAGGCCATGCACAGGCGTGCCGATCTTGTTGAAGCGGAGCAGGCCGGACTTGCGTTGCTGGAAGAGGACTTGCTGCGCAAGATGCGCACCCTGGACGGCATGATGGGCTGACGCAGCCTTGCCATACGCGGAACAAGCGTATACCACTGCGCAGGCACGAAAATGGAGATCAGGCGGCAAGGCGTACGGCGCGGCCGTATGTTTTCGAAACGGAGAGACGTTATGAGTACGGACCAGACCAAGGAATTTCTCGAAAGCCTGCCTGAACTGAAAAAGGGTAAGGCTTTTTGTTTTAAATGCTATCCCGGCATTTCCTGTTTCAACGAATGTTGCGGCGATTTGCAACTGGTACTTACGCCTTACGACGTGTTGCGCCTGTGTCGGGAACTGGACATGTCCAGCCGCGATTTCATGCATTCCCACTGTAGTGTGGATGTCATGCCTGATACCCGGTTTCCGCTGCTGCATCTGCGCATGACGGACAATGCCAAACGCAGTTGCCCTTTTGTGCGCGAAAAGGGCTGTTCGGTATATCAGAACAGGCCGGGTGCGTGCCGCACCTATCCCCTGGGCAGGGCAACCCGCCCGGACGGAGAGGGCGGTGTGCTGGAGCAGTTTTTCGTGGTGCAGGAGCCGCACTGTCGCGGTTTTGAGGAGTCCACGGAATGGACGTCGGAAACGTGGCTCAAGGATCAGGGCTTTGAAATCTATGTGGAGTACAATGACAAGTACATGAACCTGTTGGCCCGCTGGAAGGAGACAGGCAAAGCCTTGCCCGATCAGGTGGTGCATATGGTCATGCTTGCGTTGTATCAGCTTGACGATTTCCGGCGTATGATCGGGGAAATGCATATGTTTGATCGTGTAGACGTTCCCGAGGACCGTCAGGCGGCCATCATGGAAGACGACGAGGCCGCTCTTGATTTCGGCATGGATTGGCTGGAGTTGATGCTTTTCCGCTCCAGTGCGAGCCTCAAGCCCCGGACCTGAGTCGGTCCCAGAGGAGAAAATATGCTGCCTGACAATCCAAAGCTCGTGAGCATTCAGAGTTTTTTGAAGAAAAAGCGCGCCCTGCATAAGGGGCAGCGTATCGTGTTCACCAACGGCTGTTTCGACATCCTGCATCCGGGGCATGTGGATTTGTTGTCCCGTGCCCGCGCCCTCGGCGACGTTTTGGTGCTTGGCCTGAATAGTGACGAATCCGTGCGCAGGCTGGGCAAGGGCGATGACCGCCCGGTGAACCCTCAGGAACATCGGGCCTTTGTGTTGGCCGGTCTGGCTTGCGTGGACTATGTGATCGTCTTTCATGAGGACACGCCGCTGGAACTTGTCAAGGCTGTCCGGCCACAGGTTTTGGTCAAGGGTGGCGATTGGACACCGGAAAACATTGTGGGCCGGGCCGAGGTTGAAGAATCGGGCGGCGAGGTCCGCAGCCTGCCGCTGATCGAAGGTTTTTCCACCACGTTTTTGCTTGAGCGTATACGCAAGGGGGCTTGACAAACAACCCTGAATCTGCATACACAAGTCTGCTCCGAAGCGTGGGCCAGTAGCTCAGTTGGCAGAGCCACCGGCTCATAACCGGTCGGTCCCAGGTTCGAATCCTGGTTGGCCCACCATTTTTCTCCCACTGCAAAGGAGACACGAGGAAGACATTTGCCGGACTTGATCAATCGTCTGACACCCTTCCCCCTTGAAACCCTCATCCGCATCACGAGGGCTGAAGAAGGCAATGATGCTCCCCCAGGGGATACCCTAGGGGAGCATCTTCTTTACGTGAGGAGTGCGTAAGTATATGAAATCATTGGATATAATGTCGATTTTTCGACAGTTGGCTCCTGAGCGATTTCAATCTTCTTGGGACAATTCCGGCATTCAGGTCATCGGTGAAATCGCGGAATGCTCCAAGGTTGGCGTGTGTCTCGAACCCACGCCGGAGATGATCCGGGCCTGTCTGGACTGGGGTGCGGAGGTCGTGCTGACCCACCATCCCCTGTACATGAAGCCCAAAGGACTTGGGGCGCAGAACCGGTTTACGGACGTGGTGCGCATGGTCATGCGCTCCGGAGCGTGGCTGTATGCGGCCCATACCTCGCTGGATTGCACTCCGTCCGGGCCTGCGTTCTGGCTGGGCGAACGGCTTGATTTGAACGATGTGAAAATTTTGGACACTGCCCACGAGTATGCTCCCGTGGAAGTGTCGTTTTATTCTCCGCGCACTTTCAGCCGGGAAGAGGCGGAGATGTGGACCGAGCGTCCGGGAATGCACAGTGTAAGCCAGAGCGCGGCTGGCGAGGTCCGGCTCGTTTGTGATCGCGAGCACTGGGCCGAAGCGCGTTCGGCTCTTGAATTTACGCTTGGCTCCAGCCCGGAATACTATATTCGTGCGCTGGAAGCGCCCGGACGTGCCGTGGGATTCGGACAGGTTGGAAACCTTCCGGAACCACTGGGCTGGGACGCGTTCATGGTCGAACTGCAAGGTCTTGTGGATCGTGACGTGTTTACTGTCTGCGGACCTGTGCCGGAGACTGTTTCCCGCGTGGCGTATTGTGGCGGCTCGGGAGCCTCGCTTGTAGACGCCGCGGCCGGAGCAGGGGCAGATGTGTTCGTGACCGGGGACATGAAGTATCATCAGGCAGTTGAGACGCCTGTGTGTGTCGTGGACGTGGGACATTTTTCGTTGGAAGAGGAAATGATGCGCCTGGCTGCCCAGAATTTGGCCGGACAGTTGGAGTCTGAACAGGTTGAGGTGCGTTTTTTCAGGGGAACCGAGCCGTTTGGCTTTCATGTACGAAAGTAGACGGCCCGTTTCTGAATATGAGGTATCCCGGCGTGCTGTTTCCCGTGTAAAGCAAAACGGCGCGTCTGAACGGTTTTTCGCATTATGCGGCAAACATAAGGTCAAGAGGTAGCAACATGTATCAGAAGCAGATCGAGCAGCTGGTTGTTCTTCAGAGGGTGGACGATCAGATCATCGTTCTTCAGGAAGATCTGGACGCGGCCCCGCGTGAGTTGGCCGAGCTGGATGGTCAGCTCCAGGCCCTGATGGACCGCAAGACCCAGATCGAGGAAAAGCTGGACATGCTCGCGCAGCAGCGCAAGAAACTCGGCGGTGAAATCGAAGAAGATGGCGCCAAGATCAAAAAGAGCAAGAACAAGCTGATGATGTCGAGCAACACCAAGGAATACCACGCGATGATGCGCGAGATGGATAGCCTTGAAAAGCTCAATCGCAGTCGCGAAGATGACTTTGCGGCCGTGCGCGAAGAGCAGACCCGCCAGGACGAGGCCATGGAAGCCTTGGAGAAGGAAGTTGCCGAGGTCAAGGAAGATCTGGCCGCCAAAAAGGCCAACCTTGAAGAACGCACCGCCAAGGCCCAAAAGTCCCTGAGCGGTTTGAACAAGAAGCGCGACAAGGCCTGCAAGGTCGTTCCGCCGCCGATTCTCGGCCGCTATGAATTCATCCGTTCCCGACTGGACAACCCGGTCATCGTTCCTGTGGAGGAAGGCGTGTGCACTGGTTGCCACATCAAGATTCCGCCGCAGAGCTACAATGATCTGCAAAAGGGCCAGCAGATTTTGAGCTGCCCCAATTGCCAGCGTTTGATTTACTGGAAGGAACATATTCCCGAGGCTTCCAAGGTAGAATAGCCGCCGGTTTGTTTTGACCGGACCTCGGAACATTCGTACATAAGTATTGACGGAGTCGGACAGGCTGTCGCCGCGGCCTTTGGCCGGGGAGGAAAGTCCGGGCTCCACAGGGCAGGGCGCTGGGTAACTCCCAGGGGGAGCGATCCCCGGAAAGTGTCACAGAGAGTAGACCGCCTCCCGGATTCGTCCGGGCGGTAAGGGTGAAAGGGTGGGGTAAGAGCCCACCGGCGGGTGCGGCAACGTATCCGGCCAGATAAACCCCGTCCGGAGCAAGACCAAATAGGGAAGCGTTTGAGGCCGGCCCGGCCGATGTTTTCGGGTAGGTTGCTTGAGGCGGCGGGAGACCGTCGCCCTAGAGGAATGACAGCCACCCCGCAAGGGGGACAGAACCCGGCTTACCGTCCGGCTCCGTCATTAATTTTACGTGTCAGGTGTCTTTTGGGGCACCTTTGGAATCAAGGGCATGGAACGTCGATTCGACCATATTTGGGCCATCGTGCTGGCTGCAGGAAGCGGTTCCCGAATGGGAGAGGCCGCCGGAGTGCGCAAGCAATACCTGGAATACCGGGGAGTGCCCCTGTTCTGGCATTCGGCGCGGACGTTCTCGCGCATTGCGCGTATCCGTGGTGTTGTGTTCGTCTTTCCGCAGGACGATCTCGTTGCCATGCGCCGCCGGGTCAAGGATCTTTTCAAAACCGACGATCTCGGATTGCGTTTCGAGGTGGTTGCTGGCGGAAAACGCCGACAGGACTCCGTCCGCAACGGATTGGCCGCGCTGCCCCGTGAATGCGATGGCGTGCTGGTGCATGACTCTGCCCGTCCCTTTGCTCCGGCAGGCATGATCCAGTCGTTGCTGAATGAGCTGGAGAGTGGAGCGCAGGGCGTGATTCCCGCTATTGCCGTTACCGACACGGTCAAGAAGGTCGAGGGGCGGAACGTTTGCTCCACGCCGGATCGTAGCAGTTTGCGGGCCGTGCAGACGCCGCAGGCATTTGAGCGGAGTATTCTTGAACATGCCCATGCACAGGCCGAGGTCCATGGCTGGGACGTGACCGACGACGCCTCCATGCTTGAGCGACTACCTGAAGGACCTGCCGGGGTCCGCTGGGTTGACGGCGATGTCTGCAACGTCAAAATAACCACCCCCGAGGATCTGGAACGATTACGCGAACCCAGGGCCACTGTTCCCTGCACGGGGTGGGGTTATGACGTGCACCGCTACGGAGGCAACCGCCCCATGGTATTGGGAGGAGTGCCCATTGCCGGCGGCCCGGATATCGTGGCCCATTCGGATGGCGATGTCTTGTTGCATGCGCTCATGGATGCAATTCTTGGCTGCATCGGACAGGGAGACATCGGTACCCATTTTCCGGATAGCGATCCGGCATGGGATGGAGCAAACAGCACCATCCTGTTGCGCGAGGTGTTGGTCCTGGCGGAAAAGGCCCATGCCCGTATCGTGCATGCAGACCTGACCGTCATCGCCCAGACGCCGCGCCTCTCGCCGCATGCCAAACAGATTCGGCGCACCGTTGCCAATTTGTTGGGCCTTGATGCGGATCGGGTCAACGTCAAGGCGACCACTGAGGAAAAACTCGGTTTTACCGGTGAAAAAAAAGGTATCAAGGCTGTGGCCTGCGTAACCGCGCTCAGGGAGATATAACGTGAAATTTCTGGGGCGTTTTTCCAAGATTCTTGTGGCTTTTGTGCTCGTCGTGGTGTTGGGCTATGTCGGTTTGCAATGGTTCATCCATTATCAGGTGGATACGGGTATTCACAAGGCCGTGGCCCGCGTTCCCGGAATGGACGTGAAATATTCCCGTCTGGATGTCCGTCCCTTCGATCACACCGTCACGCTGACCGAGGTGGAACTCAGTCAGGGGCCGAAGCGGATTTTTGCGGACAAGTTGGAATTTTCCGATTTTGACGAGGAACATTCCATACCGCACCATATGAATTTGACTGTGGACGGCTTGGTCATGCCTGCCGATTTTACGCACCTGGGCGCGCTGGCTTCGTTGCTGGAAGCTCTGGGCGTTCTTGAGTTGCGGGGGGACATGAAGCTGGATTATGAATATTCCCTGGAGGACAAGACGCTGCGTGTCCGTGAATTCGGTTTTCAGGACGAAGCCTTCGGTAATCTGGATCTGAAGCTGGATCTGTCCAACGTGGATCTGGATACATTTCGGGTGGAAAAGCTCGTCGGATTACAGGTTGGTTCAGGTTCCTTCCGTTTTACGGACAGCGGTTTGGTGGAACGTGTCTTTGAAACCTATGCACGTTCCCGCAACATGAGCCGGGAAATGGCGCAGGAAGTTCTGGTTGGTGAGCTGGAAACGCTTTCAAGGCACGCCCGGAGAAAGAAAATGGAACAGGCTGCGCAAGCATATGACAAGCTGGCAGAGTTCCTGATAAAACCGGAAACACTGCAGGTAAAAACCAACCCGGAAAAGCCCGTGCCGTGGATGTATTTCTTCATGGGCCGGAACGGGGCGGAGAGCATTAATCTGCTTAACCTGACTGTGGAAGATGTTGTTGGTAAAAGTGATCAATAGTTTTTAATTCAAGATAGTTATATCTGGAGCAAAACAATGAGACTGTACAATACCCTGGAGCGGAAAAAGCAGGAATTCAAACCGTTGAACGGCAACACGGTCAACATGTACGTGTGCGGCATCACCGCTTACGACCTGTGTCACATCGGGAATGCGCGTTCCAGTGTGGTCTTTGATGCCATGGTCCGGTATCTTCGCTACAAGGGGTATGACGTCAACTTCATTAAAAATTTTACGGACGTGGACGACAAGATCATCAAGCGCGCCCATGAAACCGAAATGGACCCGGGCGATCTGGCCGCCAAGTACATTGACGAATTCAACCTCGACATGAAGCGGCTCAATGTGTTGCGTGCGAATGTCGAGCCCAAGTGCACCGAGCATATCCCCGAGATGATCACGCTGACGCAGCGGCTCATCGACAAGGGCCACGCTTATGCCACGGACGATGGCGACGTGTATTTCCGGGTGCGTTCCTTTGCCGATTACGGAAAGCTTTCCGGCCGCAACGTTGACGAGTTGGAATCCGGTGCGCGGGTTGAACTTGGCGAGACCAAGGAAGACCCGCTCGACTTTGCTCTCTGGAAAGGGGCCAAGCCGGGCGAACCTTCATGGGAAAGTCCTTGGGGCCTCGGGCGTCCCGGCTGGCATTTGGAATGCTCGGCCATGAGCGAGAAATATGCACCTTTGCCGTTGGATATTCATGGCGGCGGACAGGATTTGACCTTTCCGCATCATGAAAACGAGATCGCCCAAACCGAAGCCGCAACGGACAAATTGTTCTCGCGTTTCTGGGTGCACAATGGTTTTGTGCAGATCAACTCCGAAAAGATGTCCAAATCCCTGGGCAACTTTTTTACGACCCGCGAACTCATGGACAAGTTCATGCCCGAAGCCTTGCGGTATTTCCTGCTCAGCAACCATTATCGCAGCCCTCTTGATTTTTCGTTTGACGCTCTTGAAGAAGCGGAAAAAGCCATCAAGCGTGTTTATTCCGCGCTGGCACAGGTCGATACGGAATTGACCAAGACCAAATGGAAGAAGTCGCCGTTCCCCGAAGAGCTGAATGCCGAGATGGATACCATTGAAACCAAGTGGCAGGAAGGTATGGAAGACGACCTGAACACCGCCGCCGCTCTGGGGCAGATTTTCAACGCAGTGCGTTTGGCCGGCCGCGTGCTGGAAGACAAATCGTTGCGCAAATCCGAAGGCGCACGTGATCTCTGGACGCGCATTGTCGAGCGCATACGCTCCTGGAGTGAGGCACTTGGTTTGTTCGGCAACGATCCCGTGCAAGTTCTCGTTACATTGCGTGACATCCGCGCCGCCCGCAAGGACATTGATCCAGAACTGGTGCAGGCCAAGCTCGACGAGCGCGTCGTTGCCCGCAAGAACAAGGATTTTGCGCGGTCTGACGAACTCCGTGACGAGTTGGCTGCCATGGGTGTCGAGGTTCAGGACACGCCTACTGGAGCGACTTGGGACGTGGCGTAGTCGGCTGTTGAAAAATGGCGATCTGCTGCGTTACGCAAGAAAAATCAACCCCTCGCGTATGTAAAATACGCTTCGGTTCTGCTCTTTCTTGCAAGCCTTGCATCTCACCATTTTTGAACAGCCTTCCTTGATCGGGAAAATGGCGATCTGCAGCGTTGCGCAAGGGAGATCAACGCCTCGCGTATGTAAAATACGCCTCGGTTCTGCTCTTCCTTGCAAGCCTTGCCTTTCACCATTTTTGAACAGGCTTTCTTGATCGTGAAAATGGCGATCTGCAGCGTTGCGCAAGGGAGATCAACGCCTCGCGTATGTAAAATACGTCTCGGTTTTGCTCTTCCTTGCAAGCCTTGCCTTTCACCATTTTTGAACAGGCTTTCTCGATCGTAAAAATGGCGACCTGCAGCGTTGCGCAAGGAAGATCAACTCCTCGCGTATGCGAAATACACATCGTTGTTGCATTCCGCAGGAAGCAGAACGAAGCCTTGCACCCGCAAGGGACACGTCCCTTGACCTTTTTTCGTTTCACATCCTGCGGATGGGAAATATATAGATTGATAAAATATAAACAACTGTGCTCGACTGCGAAGCAGACGGGCACAGCGCCAAAAAGTTTTGTGGGTGGGGTTTGGGGAGGGCCCTTTTTCAAAAGGGCCCTCCCCAACGTCCTTACTTTCCAAGCCATTGTGCCGGAGATTCCCTCTGCATGAGTAAAAAGAAGAAAAAGAACCGTCGCGAACCCGAAAGCCTTGAACTGGCGTGCGTGGGCGTGGAAACTCACGCCCACCTGGATCTTGAGGACTTTGATGAAGATCGCGAAGAACTGCTGTCCAGAGCTCGCGACTGCGGCATATCCGCCATTGGCAACGTGTTTCTTGGACCGGATGCGTTTGAACGTAACCGGATCATGTTCGATGCACACCCGGAAGTTTTCTTCCTGATGGGTGTCCACCCCAATGATGCGGATCAGTGCTCGGACGAAATACTTGACCGCATGCGCCGCCACTTTGAACAGGAACCGAGACTCAAGGCTGTGGGCGAAATCGGACTGGATTTTTATTGGGACGATGTGCCGCATAACGTGCAGGTCGAGGCCTTTGTGCGCCAACTGCACATGGCCCGTGAGTTGAATAAACCTGTGGTCATCCATTCGCGTGATGCGCATGAAAGAACGCTGGAAATTCTCGAAGCCGAAGGTTTCAGGGATTATCCGGTGCTGTGGCATTGCTATGGCGGCGATAGCCGCTTCGCCGCAACACTGGTGGATAACGGCTGGTATATCTCCGTGCCCGGACCGGTGACATTCAACAAGAATCTGGAAACGCAGGCGGCTATCGCAACAGTGCCCCTCAATCGCCTTGTTGTTGAAACTGATTGCCCATACCTGACGCCCGAACCGTGGCGCGGAAAGCGCAATCATCCTGCCTTGGTGGTGTTCACCGCAGAAAAAGTGGCCTTGCTCAAGGCAATTTCCGTCCAGGATCTGTGGCGCATCGCTGGCGATAACGCCCGGGCGTTCTTTCGGTTGTAAATTTCACTGAAGTTGAAAAAAAAAGGCGGATACCCTGCAGGGTATCCGCCTTTTTTGTGTCGTGTCAGCGGTGCTCGCCTAGGCAAGCAGCTCATTGATTTTTTCCTTGAGCTCATCCGGCTTGAAGGGCTTGGTGATAAAAGCCGTAACCCCGGTCTTGCGCGCCAGATTCTGCTGGGATGCCTCGGACTCGGTGGTGACCATGATGATGGGCACGTCCTCGTAGCCGGGCGTATTGCGAACCTTGCCAACCAATTCCAGCCCATCCATGACCGGCATGTTCATGTCGGTGATGATGATCTCGAATTCTTCACCCTGTTCAATGAGTTCGAATGCCTCCTGACCGTTGGGGGCCAGCAGGGGATCGAAACCGAGGTCCGTGAGAATGGCCTTGTGCATGGCGCACATGGAACGGGAGTCGTCCGCGGCCAAAGCCTTGCGGGTAGCCGCCTCGGGCTGGGGCAGACGTGCGAGATCCTGTTCGGCCCGGCTACCACCGATTTCCAGCAGCAGGCTGCGGAATTCCTCGATGATTTCCGGGTCGTTGGACTGTTCCAGTGCGGCAATGAGACCGTCGCCGGCTCCTGCGTTTTCATACAGTGCGTCAAAAAGGTTGGTGGCCCCAGTGTTGATGATGGCCTTGGCCACGCGATCACCCTGTTCCGTAGCGGACTGGACAATGGTGGTCAGCTTGGCGACGATGCCCGGATTGACATGCTTTTCCAGCCCGCCGATCACGGCCATAAGTGTCAGCTCTTCCTCTTCGGTCAGGCCGTCCACCAGGCAGATGATGCCTTTCATGGTGCCGACCCGCCCGAGAGCTTCGTACAGGGCGTAGCGGACGTTGTTATCCGATGCCAGTCCCTTGTCGAACGCGGCCACCAGTCCATCGGCACACGCCTTGTCCGCAATGAAACCCAATACGTTGGCAGTGAGGATTTTCATGTCCGTGTCGCCCTGTTCAAAGGCGGCCAACAGCAGAGGGATGACAGGGGAACCAATGTCGGTCATGGCATCGGTAATGATGCGCCGGACCGTGGGGTTTTTGTGGTGCAGTTTTTCGACCAGGAAGGCAAGTGTGTCTTCGGTGTCGAACGCGGCGAGCGATTCAACGGCCTTCCATGTAGTGATGTCGCATATTTCGTATTTGTCCGGAGCTTCGCTTTCCGTGAGAATGGTCTTGAGGAAGCCTACAGAGGACAGATCTCGCAACTTGCCGAGAGCCTCAATGCACAGGGCCGAGATGAACGGATCCTCATGTTCTAGATATTTGCGGAAGACAGGCAGTGCGCCGGAATCGGATATCCGAGCCAGCGAAGTGAGCACTTCCATGAGCCTGTCCGGGTCGGTTTCCTGCTCGGCAATCTTGACCAGTGTCGGCGTTGCTGTGCCAAAGCCGTACTCACCGGCAACGCGGATGCACAGGATCCGGTAGCCGGGGTGGTCATCTTCCATGCCTGCGACAGTTTCGCTTTCGCTCTGCGAAAGGACTGCGTTAAGCGCATTGACGACCATGTAATCAATGGACGTGTCACCGACCGGAGATTTGAGTAATTTGACGAGCCCGGGCAGATGTTCGGAATCCTTGTTGCCGGAAATCTCGTTGAGGATCGTTATCTGATCCAGGAATTCTTTATCTCTGAAGCCCTCGAGGGTGGCCATGTTTCGCTCCCTGCGTTCCGTTGCTGGATTAAAGTCCTACTCGAAACAGAATTCGATAGTGAAACCGCCATGATCCGTTGAAAAAGGGATAGCCATGATCGGAGACTTAGCCAAGTGTGAAATAGTGTGATTGTCGCCCATGATGACTGTGGGAGTCGAGCCCTGAAAAATGAGGCCTTTTTCCGCGAGTCCTGCACGGGCTTGCCCGGAGATCATGTTGGTCATTTCACCGACGGCGTCCTTCACATCCGAGAGGATGTCCTCAATTTCGTCGCCCAGCATGTTCTTGACGATGGCTACGGCGCAGGCCTTGGAAAAGGAGAGGGAAACGCTGCCGTTCTTTTCGCCGGTAAGGCCTACCAAGCCAGTGACATCGCCTTGGGCCATATTGTTTTTCTTAACAAATGGCTTGCCCACCTGAGGCTGGATAAAAGCCATAGTGGACAGCACGTCGACGGCTGCCTTGATAAAAGGTTTTGCCAATTCAACATCCATGTTTGTCTCCTTTTCGGCACGGCGAGTATGTATTTGGAACCGCCGTCATTGTTGCGCTTTAGGTCGCAAAACGTAATCTTTGGGACTGTTCCCCAACTGGTAAGGATGTCTTGCGAATATTGTTTTTTACCGATTTAGCCATAGTGGGTCAAGTTCCTGCTGTCGTATATAATGACATCTTTTGGTTGCTTCCGCAGTTTGGGAACGCTAGAAACGCATGAATATCATGCCTGTTGCAGCACCTTCCCCCCGTTCGTATCGTGCGGCTCTCCCGGCCGTTCTTTTTGTTGTATCCATATTTTTTCTGAATTTCCTCTCGCGTATCATTCTTGCCCCACTCATGCCAATCCTTGAGATTGAGCTGGGATTCAACCATGCTGCGGCTGGAAATATCTTTCTCGCACTGGGAGTGGGCAACGCCATCGGCTTGCTCCTCAACGGTTTTCTTTCCCGGGAAATAAACCACAACCGCACCGTGGGATGGTCCGCAGTCATCGTTGGTGTAATTTCCCTTTTTCTTTCGCAGGCATGGTCGTATCCATCGCTCGTGTGCGGCATGCTGGCCCTGGGGATCTGCGTTGGATTGTACCTGCCTTCAGGCATTGCCACAGTGACATCGCTGGTGCGCCCCGAAGATTGGGGCAAGACCATCGCCACTCATGAAGCGGCCCCCAACACGGCTTTTGTGGTCGCTCCGCTGCTGGCCGAGGCTGTTTTGCTCTTTGCCGACTGGCATGTCGCCGTGCTGATGCTGGCCGTGATCCAGATCATGTTGGGCCTGCTTTTTTTGCGTTTCGGTAAAGGCGGTGCCTATCCGGGCGTTTCTCCTCTTTCCAGTCTTGCCGGACGGCTGGTTCGCCGCCCTGTGCTTTGGCTGCTCGTATTCTGTTTTTGCACCGCAGTCGGCATTTCCATGGGCCCATATTCCATGCTGCCGCTGTTTCTTGTGGATGATCGAGGTTTCAGCCGGGAAGCTGCCAACCAGTTGCTGGCCATTTCTCGGATCGGCGCTGTGATCCTGCCCTTTGTCTCAGGATGGTTTACGGACCGTTGGGGAGCGAAGCCTGCGTTGTTTTTGTATTTCGCTCTCTGCGGTTGCGCCACGATACTCATCGGGCTGGCCTCCGGTCCGTTGTTGGTGGCTGCCGTGGTCCTGCAACCCATGTTCTCCGTCCTGTTCTTTACCCCGGCCTTCACCGTGGTGTCCCATATGTTCAATCCCGAAGAACGCGCCGTTGTGGTGTCGTTTGTCGGGCCCATCAACGCATTTTTGGGAGTGGGGCTTATTCCGTGGGCTTTGGGGCAGTTGGGGCAGGCCGGATATTTCTCCGAGGGATTTGTGGCCCAAGGGGCGCTCTGTGTCCTGTCGTTGGCCTTGTTGCCCCGTTTTCCCTCGAACCATTGATCTTGCCGGCGACTTCCCGGTTGCCTGCGCACGCCAATATCCGTATGCAAAAGGGAAGAGGTCGAGAATATCCCGGCTTAGTGCAGGAGATTCCAAGCATGCAAGGTGAACATTCCGAGAAAACCAGATATTCCCTGCGCCCGGAGCTGGGCGGGTTTTCCACCATGCGTGCCAGCTATGTAACCCAGACCTTTTCGCGTCACATTCATGAGGAATATGCCGTCGGGTTTATCGAACGGGGAGCCATGGCTTTCCGGTATCGCGGTAGCAATCTTGTCGCTTCGGCAGGCACAGTGAATCTCGTGGTGCCGGGAGAGGCTCATGACGGCCATTGCGCCACCGGGCATGGCTGGATCTACCGCATGTTCTACCTGCCCCCGGAACTGCTCACACGGGCCGCCTCCGAGCTTGGCGCCTGTTCCGGCATGCCTCATTTCCGGCGCGGCGTTATTGAAGACCCTGCACTGGCTCGTAAAATTTTGCAGACGCACAGGCTTCTTGACCGGCCGGCTTCGTCGCGTCTGGAACGGGAAATTTCCCTTTTGCGCATGCTTACCTTCTGGATCATGCGCCATGCCGAGGAACCCGGACGTGCGCCGGAAGCCGGGCATGAACCTCGCGCTGTGCGACTGGCAAGGGAATATATGCATGACGCCATGGCCGAAGACGTGGGGCTGGACCATCTGGCCGGGCTGTCGGGATTGAGCCGTTTTCACTTTGCCCGGGTGTTCGAGAAAACAACGGGCATTTCGCCGCATGCCTATTTGTTGCAAACACGGGTAAACCGTGCACGAATCCTGCTGGAGACCTCGGCCCGGCGCCTTGCCGACATTGCCGCGGAATGCGGATTCGCCGATCAAAGCCATCTGACACGAAGCTTCCGCCGCCAGTTCGGACTGACTCCCGGCCACTACCGCAAGATTATTCAAAACTCCAGAGCCTGAGTTCGTCTAGGTTTCTCCAAAAGGAGAAACGCATGTTTTCAGCATATTCCTGTCTGGCTCTTGCCATGATCATTGTCGGCAGTTCCGTGGTGGCCGGATCCATCATGATTCAGGATCTGCCCGTTTATGTTGCTTCCCTGGCCCGGTTCGTGCTGGCCGTTGTTCTGCTTGTACCCATCCTCGTCGTCCGCGAAGGGGGATTCCCCAGACTTTCGTTGCGGAGTTGGTGCGTGTTTTGCGCCCAGGGACTGTGCGGTTCATTTCTGTTCACGGTACTGCTGCTTTACGGGCTACGCCTGACCGATCCCGCCTCGGCCGGAATCATCACCAGCACGACCCCCGCATGCATGGGGATTATGGGCTGGCTGTTCCTCAAAGAGCGTCCTTCCTTGCGTATTGCCGGAGGCGTGTTCTTGTCCGTGGCCGGAATCATGCTCCTGAACCTGACCGAAGCCGGAAGCGACGGCTCGTCAGTGTGGGGGAATGTTATGGTCATTGGTGCCGTGGTGGCGGAATCCCTGTTTCTGCTGTTGCGGAAATGGGTGCGCGAGCCGGTGTCGCCGTTGGCAGCAGCTACTATGGTTTCCCTGTTCGGCCTGCTTTGGTTTTTGCCTGCCGGAGCATGGGAACTGACAACTCTGGATTTGGCTGCTGTTTCTGCCCGGGCATGGTGGGCCGTGGCCTATTACGGAGTCTTTGTTACCGTGTTGGCCTATCTGTTCTGGTTTGCGGGCATCGTGACCGTTCCGGCGCCCGTTGCCGGGCTGTTCACAGGAATCATGCCTGTGTCCGCCGTGCTGTGTTCGGTTCTGGTTCTCGGGCAGCGTCCGGACTGGACGCATTATGTGGGCTGCGGTTGCGTGCTGGTCGCCCTGGCCGTTCTTTCGGACGTTTTTTCCATGGTGCGGCGTCGTGGTGGGCGTCGTTTTTCGACCTCAAAGCAGTGTGCTGCAGCTTCTTCGAAAGAAAACGTATGATTTGAAAAGATTTTTTTTCAGAAAAGAGGATATCCCGGAGTTTCCGTTTCCTGTGTTTTTTAACCGAGCCGTGCCCATTTTTTGAGATAATCATATTTGACTGCCGGGTAGCGTGTTATGCCCCGAAAGTGTTATTGCGGTGCCAAGGTCTTATGAACCAGCATGTACTTTTGGGAGTTTCGTCATATGATCACGTACAGAGCCGTATCATCTGTCTGCCTGTGCCTCATGGTGCTGACCGTGGCTGGCTGCAAAGGCAAAGCCGAAAAAAGAGCTGAAGTCATTCGTCCGGTCGTCACATACACCGTACCGGACATTATGCGTTCGCGGGAGTGGTCCACGTCCGGCACCGCCAAGGATGCGCTGGAAACCGCGTTGAGCTTCCGCGTGGGTGGAACCATTGTCAGCCTGCCGGTCAAAGTGGGCCAGCGTGTTTCCAGAGGAGACCGGGTGGCCGCGCTTGATTCCACGGATTTCAGGCTCGAAATGCGACAGGCCGAGGCTTCCCTCAAGGATTTGCAGGCCGAGCTCAAGAATTCTCGACTCAACTATGAACGCCTCAAGACCCTTGTGGACAAGGCCGTGATCAGCCGCAGCGAATACGATGCCGCGTTTTCTTCCTATGAATCCATTCTGGCGCGGGTCGAAGCCCAGACCGAGCAGGTTTCCATTGCGCGGCGTAATCTTTCCTATGCCACACTTACAGCTCCCGTGGACGGCATCATCAGTTCCAAGCCCGCCGAAGTGCATCGCAATGTGAGCCCGGGTGAAACCATCGCCACACTCAATTCCAAGGGTGATCTGGAAATAGAGATCGGCGTCCCGGACCGGCTGGTTCCCTATATCGTGGTGGGGCAGCCCGTTTCCGTGGTATTCGATGTTTTTCAGGATGTTACCCTTGCCGGTTCGGTCAAGGAAGTGGGAGTGGAGGCTCAGGATACCTCCACATTTCCGATAACGGTCCGCCTGGAGGAAAACGATTCGCGTATCCGTTCCGGCATGGTGGGCGAGGTAACGTTCGATTTTACCCGCATTGAGAAACTGGGGTTTATTTCCATTCCGGTGCAGGCCCTGTTTGGCAAGCCGGACAGCTCAAGCTGGGTATGGGTGCTGGACCCCGAAACCATGACCGTGCATGAACGTGTCGTGGAGCCGGGCATGCCCACCCGGCGGGGTGTGGCTTTGAAAAAAGGCCTTGCTCCGGGAGATATTGTGGTCACCCGTGGCGTGCACAGTCTCAGGGACGGACAGAAAGTCCGCATGATGCAGTAGGCGGGAGGCATCATGAATATCGCCGAATGGACCATCAGAAACAAGGTCACTTCCCTGACCGTATTCGTGCTTGTTGCCGTGGCCGGGATCATGACGTTCCGAACCATTCCCCGGCAGGAAGATCCGGACTTCATCGTCCGTAGTGCCGTGATTACAACGAAGTTTCCCGGAGCCTCGCCTCAAAAGGTCGAGGAGCTGGTTACCGACAAGCTGGAGGAAAAGGTTCGGGAGATGGCCGAGGTGGAAACCGTGACTTCGGAATCCCTGAGCGGTTTGTCCATCATTTCCGTGGATGTCTATGAAAGCTTCAAGAATATGGCACCCATCTGGAGCAAGTTGCGCAACAAGGTGGACGACGCCATGCCCGACCTGCCCGCCGAAGCCGGGACGCCCATGGTCAATGACGAATTCGGGGACGTATTCGGATTTCTTATTGCCGTGACGGGCGACGGATATTCCTACCGGGAGGTGGAGGACTATGCGGACATCCTGCGCAACAAACTGCTTACTGTGGACGGCATAGCCAAGGTGGAGCGATGGGGCAGACAGGAGGAGCGGGTTTTCATCGAGTTTTCCAACGCGCGTTTTGCGGAATTGGGCATCAGCCCGTTCCTGCTGCGCAGCGTGATCAGGGCGCAAAACACCATCCAGCCCAGCGGACAGATTTTTTCCAACCCCGAACGTATCAACCTGCGCGCATCCGGCGAGTTTCAAACCGTGGACGACATCCGCAACATGAGCCTGCGCAAGCCGGGCGGTAAGGACAGTATAGCCTTGCAAGACATCACTTCTGTCCACAGGGGCTTCAAGGAACCGCCTTCCAACATGGTACGCTACAACGGCAAGAACTGCATCCTGTTGGCCGTGAGCATGGCTGTGGGGAACAATATTTCGGAGGTGGGGCAACAGCTCAGGGCCAAGAGCGACGAAACGCTGGTCGCCCTGCCCGTGGGTATCGGGGTGGAGTACGTTATCTATACGCCCGATTACGTGGATGAGGCCGTGAACGGCTTTGTGGTCAACCTCGGCCAGTCCTTCGTGTTCGTCATTGCGGTCATGCTGCTGTTCGCGGGGATGCGGGTGGGGCTTATCTGCGGTGCGCTCGTACCCATGGCCATGCTGGCCTGCATTTCGTTCATGCCCATGTTCGACGTTTTTCTGCAACGCATTTCCATTGCCTCTATGATTATCGCTCTGGGTATCCTTGTGGACAATGGCGTAGTGGTCAGTGAGAACATACTGGTGCAACTGGAAGCCGGGGCGGACCGCATGACGGCGGTCAAGCGTACGGTGTCCGAACTTTCGTTTCCGTTGCTGGCAGCGTCGCTCACGACCATATTCGCGTTTCTGCCCATACCATTGGCCCCCAGCTCGGCCGGGGAATATTGCGTGTCCCTGTTCATTGTCATCAGCATTACCCTGTTGGCCTCATGGCTGCTGTCCATGACCATGGTTCCCATGATGTGCTACGGACTGCTCAAGCCCAAGCCCTCGGATCAGACGTTTTCCGGGCGAATTTATCGCATGTATCGTGGGTTGCTCTCCGGCGCCCTGAAGCAGCGGACCGTGTTCATGGTCGTGATTCTCGGCCTGTGCGCTGTATCGTTCTGGGGATTTCGGTTCGTTCCCAAAATATTCTTCCCACCCAATGAGCGCGCCCAGTTCATGATCGATTTTTGGTTGCCGTACGGTACGGATATTCGCGTTACCTCGGAGCGGACCGCCAAGCTGGAAGCCTTCCTGAAAAAGGATCCGGCTTTCGAATCCATGATCACGTTCATCGGTTCGGGCGGGCCGCGCTGGTATCTGCCGCTGGATCTTGAGCAGAACAATGAAAATCTGACGACATTCGTGGTCAATATAGACAGCTTTGACAGCCTGTCCGGTGTCATGACGCGAACGGACGCCCATTTGCGGGAGTTTTTCCCGGATGTGCGCTTCCGCCTCAAGGAAATGATGTTGGGGCCTCCTTCGGGGGCGGCCATTGAAATCCGCATTTCCGGGGACGATATGGGAACGCTCTATTCGCTTCGGGACAAGCTTGCGGATATTCTGCGGCAACGGGATTCCGTTGTCTCCGTATGGGACGACTGGGGCAACTGGACCAAGCAGATGGTCGTGCAGGTGGACCAGAACCGCGCGCGCCGGGCCGGATTGACCAGCGCAGACATTGCCTCCTCCATCCAGATGCAGATGTCCGAGATGCAGGTTTCGGATTTCCGCGAAGGGGATAAGGTCATTCCCATTGTCCTGCGCACGGACAAGAACTTTCGCGATCAGTTGGACAAGCTGCTGGCCATCAACGTATATTCCGCCGAGGACAACATCGCTGCTCCCCTGTTGCAGGTGGCGGACATCATACCCGAATGGCAGCCCGCAGACGTGCGGCGCCGGGATCAGGTGCGCACCATGACCGTGCAGGCCGATGTGGAAGGCGAGTTCGCCTCCGAAGTGCTGGCCGTGGTCAAGCCGGAGATTGAAAAACTCATGGCTTCAGAAGAGTGGCCTGCCGGATACTCGTTGGAGTACGGCGGTTCCGATGAAAAGAGTGCGGAATCGCAGGATGCGCTTATGGCCAATATGCCGTTGGCCATGGGGTTGTTGATCCTTGTGCTCGTGATCCAGTTCAACTCCATCAAGAAGCCGCTGATCATCATGCTGACATTGCCGCCCATGATGCTGGGCATAACTCCGGGCATGGTGCTGACCCAGTCGCCTTTCGGGTTCATGCCCATGCTGGGCATGATCAGTTTGTTGGGGATAATAGTCAATAATGCCATAATGTTGCTTGATAGAATGGAGCTGTTGCAGAAGCGTGGCATGGGTGTTGCGGATTCTGTTGTTGTGGCTGCGCAGCAACGTTCGCGCCCCATTATCATGACCACGGTCACTACCATTATCGGTCTTGTCCCGCTCATTTATTCCGGCGGGGGCATGTGGCGCCCCATGGCGATCCTCATGGCTTCCGGGCTGGCCGGTGCAACGGTGTTGACCCTGCTGCTCTGCCCGGTGCTTTATTCCCTGTTTTATCAGGTTCGTTTCAAAGGATGGCGTTGGGATCCCGCGGTACTGGATACACTCAAGTAAAAGTTATCATGGCCCGGGCGTTTGAAAAGCTTATGCTGGCGGCATTGCTTTTTTCAGGAGGTGAACATGAAAAAGCTTTTGCTGATCGCGCTGCTGCTCCTGTTTGTCGGAGGTTGCCAGTCTTCCAAAACAACTATGCGCCAGTCTGGTTTTTTGACGGATTATTCCCGTCTTGCGCCGCATGAATCCATTGAAGCCGATGCCGGGCTGATATGGGTGGCAGAAGATTTTGCTCCGGCTCAGTATTCCGGATTTATGGTTGACCCGGTTCAGCTTTGGTTGCCTGAGGATTATGATCAGGACGTGACCATAGAAGAGTTGCAGGCTTTGACCGTGTATTTCCACGACGTGTTGATCAAGGCGTTGGAAGATCGCTACCGTGTGGTGCAGGAACCTGCTCCCGGCGTGTTGCGTATCCGTTCCGCCATTACCAATGTGGAACCGTCCAGTCCCGGGGCGGATATTGCATCGTCTCTGGTTCCGGTGGGGATTCTCATTTCGCTGGGCAAGCAGGCGGCTACGGGCCGGGCCACAGGCGTTGGTGAAGCCTCCATTGAAGTGGAATTTCTGGATGCCATTTCCGGCCGTTCCCTGGCGGCGTATCAGGGCGTTCGGTATGGCGAAAAATATGATGGTGGCGGGACGGATGAAATGAATGACGCCCAGCATGCCTTGCAGGTTTGGGCTGCGAAACTGCGTGAATACTTTGATACCTTCCATGATCTGGAGCAGCAGTGAATTTGAACCTGAAACAGAAAAAAGCCCCGGAGCAAACAGTTGCGCCGGGGCTTTTTGTCGTTGGGTCGTATGTCGGGTTTTAGTGGGATCGGCCGTGTTACCTTTTGGGGCAGGCCGCCTGATCCACGTACCACAGCGTTTGTCCTGCACGAATACGGGCTGCTGGTATGGATTCTTTATTTTCGGACACCTCTTTGAGTGCCTTGGCCTTATCCGTCCCGGTAACGAGGAACAGGACGGTACGCGCAGCATTGAGGCAGGGCAGGGTCATGGTCACCCGGTCCACGGCCGGAGTCGGCGTGTCCATGGCCGGTGAGATGATTACGGGTTCAATGGTTTCATTGGAATTCAATGCGGGGCTGCCTGCAAAGAGCGAAGCAACGTGTCCGTCCGTACCTATGCCCAACAAATCGAGATCCATTTCGGGCATGGCTTCGGTCCCGAACAGGGAGTCCAGTTCCTGCCTGTATTCCCGCGCTGCGTCTTTCGCGCCGTTTTCCCCGTGAATACGGTGAATGTTATTCTCGGGGATGGGAACCTTGGAAAGCAACAGTTCATGGGCCATGCGGAAGTTGCTCCATTCATGGTCCGGAGCGACCATGCGTTCATCCGCCCAGAATACATGGGTGCGGTCCCAGGGCACGGCTCGCCAGAATTTATCCGTCGCCAGCAGCCGGAACAGACCGCGGGGTGTTGTGCCGCCGGAAAGAACCACGCAGAAATTCCCGGAACGGTCCAGAGCCGCGTGGGATTGGGACACGAAAAAAGACGCCGCAGCCAGATTGAGTGCGTCGGCGTCCCGAAATTCGGTTTTATAGTTCATTAATCATCCTTTGAACGATGATGACTCGCATGCAGCGGGATCAGGACCGTCCTGCCCCGCCCTGTACAGGCGCAAAAGCGACTTCCTTTCGGGACAATCGCATTCTACGAGTATCGGCGTCAAGAATCCCCAGCATAAATCCACTCCATCCTGCCGCCAAAACAGGGTATGATCGCCCATGAGCACATCCAGCAGCACCTTTTCATAGGCGTTTGGAGCCGGGCCGGTTTCTCCTTCGTTGTAATCGAAGGTCATGGCAACGTTGCGCAGGCACATACGCGAACCGGGCAACTTGGCCTGAAATGTCAGGGTCACTTCCTCGCGTGGCTGGATGCCCAGCACAAGCCGGTTGGCCGTGATGTGTTCCCCGAGAATATTGCGGAACATGGAACAGGGTACTTCCTTGAAGCGAACTTCCACTTCGGTGCGTTTGGCGGCCATGCGTTTGCCGGAAACAAGATGGAAGGGCACGCCCTGCCAACGCCAGTTATCGATGAAGACCTTCATGTGTGCATAGGTCGGGGTATCCGAATCCGGGGCCACGCCGGGCTCATCCACATAAGCGCGCAGCTTCCTGCCGTCGTTCACGCCGGATGTGTATTGCCCGAGAGTCAGGTAACGCCCAAGTTCCGTTGTGGGAAAAGGCTTGAGAGCACGGTAAACTTTGGTCTTCTCGTCGCGGATGCGTTCCGCGTCATAGATGCTGGGAGGTTCCATGGCGCACAGGGCCAATAGTTGCATCATGTGGTTTTGGAACATGTCGCGCAGGATGCCTGCTTTATCGTAGTATCCGGCCCGGTGCCCGACCCCCAGTGATTCTGCGGCCGTAATGTGGACGGACTCCACGTATTGCCGGTTCCAGAGCGGTTCGAAAAGCGCGTTGGCAAAGCGCAGCATGAGCACGTTCTGTACGGTATCCTTGGCCAGATAGTGGTCGATGCGGAAAATCTGTTCCTCGGCAAAATGTTCGGAGAGCACGGCGTTGAGCCGTTGCGCGGATTCCAGATCATGCCCGAACGGTTTTTCCACGATCATTCGGGAGAAATTACCGTCCTGCCGGGCCATACCTGCCATCCCTACGCCACGGGCAATTTCCTCATAGGCCGAAGGCGGCACCGCACAGTAGAACAGCCTGTTGCCCTGGGTTCCGTGGGAGTTGTCCAGTTTCTTGAGGCGGTCGGCCAGGTTTTGAAAGTGGTCGGGGCCGGAAACACACGCATGATACAGTGTCTTGGCAAAGGCTTCCCACTGCTCGGAGGCTTCGGCCATTTCATGAAGGCCGTGCGTGTTCACGTTTTTTTGCGCATGGTCGCGAAAGCCCTGATCACCCAATTCCGTGCGCGACACGCCGACCACAAGGCATGGGTCAGGCAACAGTTTTCGGCAGAACAGCGAGAACAGGGACGGTAGTATCTTGCGGGCGCACAAATCGCCGGTGGCACCGAAAATGACCAGTATGCATGGTGATTCCGGCACTTGAGGGGCACAGGAATCGGGGATGTCCGGCTTGGGGGCGGTGATCATTTTTTGTCTCTCACCGGGTGGCCGCCGAATTCCCGGCGCATGGCCGCCAGCACCCGGTTACGGAAGTCATCATCCCGGCGTGAAGAAAACCGTTCGAACAGGGCCGCAGACAAGACCGGGACAGGCGTGCCCGTTTCCAGTGCCTGTTGTATGGTCCAGCGCCCTTCGCCGGAATCCTCCACGTGCCCTTTCAATTCATCAAGGCGGCGACTTTTGGAAAACGCCTTGCCGGTCAATTCCAGCAACCATGAGCGGATCACGCTACCCTGATTCCAAAGGCCCGCCAGTTGGGAAAAATCAAGTTCCGCAGTGTAGGGAGAGTCCTCGATCAGGGCGAATCCTTCGGCATAGGCCTGCATCATGCCGTACTCGATGCCGTTGTGGACCATTTTGATGAAGTGCCCCGCGCCAATGCCGCCGCAGTGCATGTAACCGTTTTCCGGGGCCAGCGATTTGAAAATCGGTTCTAGGCGGGCAAATTCTTCAAGAGCTCCCCCGACCATCAGGCAGTAACCGTTGTCCAGACCCCATATGCCGCCGGATACACCGGCGTCCATGTATCGAATGCCAGCTTCTTCCATGGCTTTGGCCCGGTGGATGTCATCCTTGTAAAAGGAATTGCCGCCTTCCACCACGGTGTCACCGGTTTCCAGAGAGGAACGCAATTCGCGCAATGCGATTTCCGTGGGAGCGCCAGCCGGAAGCATGAGCCACACGATCCGGGGCGGCGGCAGGGATTCCGTTAATTCCTTTATGGTGTATGCACCGATAGCGCCTTCGTTCATCAGTGTTTCCACCTTTCCCGGGCTCCTGTTCCAAACCACCACCTCATGGCCGTTTTTCATAAGTCTGCGAGCCATGTTAATGCCCATGCGGCCCAGTCCGATCATGCCGATTTTCATGCAGAACCTCCGGTAGTTTTGTCGTCAGCATAGCATTGCGGGCCGGATTTGGGAAATGTCAAATGCACAACGCAGGCGAGAACTTTTGCCGTTGCACAAGTTTGCCTCATGTGTCGCAGGGGGGCATACTTTCCCAAACCCGCAAGGAGAATCCGTACATGGAAAGTCTTTTGACCATGGAAAATATAGTTGCACTGATCACCTTGACCGGCCTGGAGATCATACTGGGCATAGACAATATTGTTTTCGTGGTGGTGGTTACCAACAAACTGCCCCGCAACCGGCGCGAAAAAGCGCGTAAACTGGGCATCGGGTTGGCCATGCTGACCCGTATTCTGTTGCTGTTTGCCATCAGCCTGATCATGGGCCTGACAAAACCGTGGTTTGAGGTCTTGGGCCATGCTGTTTCCGGGCGCGATCTCGTGCTCATGGGCGGTGGTCTGTTTCTGCTGGCCAAGGCCACCATGGAGATTCACGAAAAGCTGGAAGCCCCGGATCATGAGCGGCACATGACCAGCCATCCGCACTCGCTTGTCGGAGCCATCGTGCAGATCATGCTGCTGGATGTCGTTTTTTCGCTGGATTCGGTCATTACTGCCGTGGGCATGGCCCGGCATATGGCGGTCATGGTGGCGGCTATCGTGGCCGCGGTTCTGGTCATGCTTGTTTTTGCCGATGCGGTCAGCCGGTTCGTGAGCAATCATCCCACTATCCAGATGCTGGCTTTTTCGTTTCTGCTGCTGGTAGGCGTGCTTCTGGTGGCCGAGGGCCTTGGCAGGCACATTGATCGGGGCTATGTCTATTTTGCCATGGGTTTTTCCCTGTTTGTGGAGTTCCTCAATCTCAGGGTGCGCCGGAAGCGGTCACTGGCCAGATAGGGTGCTTGTGAACACACTTTTTTTACCCGGTGTATTGCCTTTTGCGGAGGGCATGCGCGGCAGCAGTCGTTTCCTTTCTTGCCATTGTGCCCGGTCCGCGTTACCCCTTGGCGCGTGAAAAACAACAAGCCAACACGCCGCAAGCTTCGCCACAGGCCGTGTCCGCCTCCGCCCGGTCGGTCCAGCCGTCTGTACGTGCGCGTGCAGCCTTCCCATATCGCCATGTTCCGCTTTCTGCTTGAAGCACATGATAATCTTGGCATATTTACCGTGACGGATCGTTTTCAGGGTATACTCATGTTGCGCTATTCCCCGAATCAGGAACGGGAAATGCGTTCATTTTTGCGTAGTCTGGAAGGCGTTGTTCCCGTGGCCGTGTTGCATGAAGCTCCAGAGCCGCGTGTCGGCTGATTTTTGCTGCGCCGGACCAAATTTTTCTTTTCCCCCTCAGTGAGGAACCATGATCAACCTTCTTGATTTGACATACGACGAGTTGCAGTCCTTTGTTGTGGACGATCTCAAACAGGCGCGTTTTCGTACCGACCAGATCTGGCAATGGATATGGCAGAAAGGGTGCGCCGATTTCGAGGAAATGACCAACATGGGCAAGGGGCTTCGTTCCCTGTTGGCCGAGCGCGCCACCATCTTCCATCCCTCCATTGATCGTGCACAGGTCAGCCGCGACGGCACGGTCAAGCTGCTGCTGCGTCTGCATGACGACAAACTCGTTGAGACTGTGCTCATTCCGTTCAACGACCGGTATTCCCAATGCCTTTCCACGCAGGTTGGCTGCGCCATGGCCTGCACGTTTTGCAACACGGGCAAGCTGGGATTTGAGCGCAATCTGACCATGGGCGAAATTTTGGGGCAGGTTCTGGTTGGGCGCAAATACCTTGCGGACAACGATCTGGACCCGCTGCGCAATCTCGTGTTCATGGGCATGGGCGAACCCTTATTGAACCTGGATAACCTGTTGCGAGCACTGGAAACTTTGCCGTCCACCAAAGGCCTGAATATTTCGTGGCGGCGTTCCATGGTCTCGACCGTGGGCTTTCCCGAACAGTTGCGTAAACTCGGTGAAACGGAACTGGCCTTGCCCGCCATTTCCCTGCACGCGCCCACGCAGGAATTGCGCGAAAAAATTATGCCCAAGGCCGCACGGGTACATCTGGATGAACTCATGCGCTGCCTGAACGAATTTCCCTTGCGCCCACGCGAACGCATTACCTTTGAATATCTGCTGCTCAAGGGCGTAAACGACTCACTGGAATATGCGGACCAGCTTGCCAAGTTGGTGGACCCCAAACGTATGAAGGTGAACCTCATCGCCTATAACGCCACGGAAGGCATGCCGTATGACGCCCCGGATCGGGAACAGGTGGAGGCCTTTGAAAAGCGGCTCTGGAAGCATGGGGTTACGGCTTTTATCCGGCGTTCCATGGGCGCGGATATCATGGCCGCCTGCGGCCAGCTCAAGGCGGACCAGCAGAAATAGGACGGCGCAAGTGCCGGGAACGGCTTGTCTTTATCCCTAATATCTGGAACAAAAGCCTGTGGGGTTTCAATAACAAGGAGTTTTGACACATGGCTCGTGATTTCAGGGAAATGTTGGAGGAAGTGTCCAGAGACGATGAATTTGGACGCTATTTCAAGGAAATCGCCATCGGTTTCAAGCTGGTCATGTCCATTCAGGCCAGCAACATGCATGGGTGCGAACCGGCGGAAACGCTCGACGATGTGCATGAATACAAGAGTTTCGACGTTACTGTCCGTCAGGTCAGCAAGCCTATCGATGCTCCGGGCATCGGCGCGTGGAGCGAGTTGCGTTCCAGGGATTGGGCCGAGGGATTCGACAGGCCGGACTACCGCAAGGACATGACCAAGGACTGTGTGCCTGTGGACGTGGTGCAGACCATTTTTGAGGATATTATCGAGTATGCTCGGGAAAAGGGGCAAATGGAGCCGGATGAAGAACCGGTTCTGGTGGACCCGAACAAGCCCATCCGTTCCATCCGCAAAGGCTGTGGCGGGTGTGCTGCCAAGAAATAGCCGCTCGTTTCAGATTGTTTTTGAAGAGGCCCGTCTTGTTTGGACGGGTTTTTTTGTTGCCGAAAAAAGATGGATTATCAGGCGAACAGGGTTGAAATCCAGTGGGAAAGCGGGGTGAATACCAGCACCAATGGCAGGGCCGGTAACAGGTTGGATAAACGGATTTCCTTGATTTCCATGAGATTGATGCTGATGCCCACGATAAGCAGGCCGCCGGTGGCGGAAAGCTGGGCGATGAGTTCCGGCGAAATATATTGTTGCAAATAGCCGGCAAACAAGGTCATGGCGCCTTGGTATATGAGTACCGGAATGAAGGAGAACAGCACTCCCGAACCAAAGGAAGAAGCCAGTGCCACGGATGCGAACCCATCCAGGATGGCTTTGGTGTAGAGCACTGTGGGGTTGTTATTCACGCCTTCTTCCAGCGACCCCACAATGGCCATGGCGCCGATGCAATAGATGAGCGAGGCCGTGACCAGTCCCTCGGTGAATTTCGGGTTGGCCGAACCCAGCATGCATTTGAATCGGTTGCCCAACCGTTCCAGCAGGGTGTCCAGCCGTAGCAGTTCTCCCAGAATACCACCCACCAGAATACTGAAGATAACCACCAGTATCCCCTGCATCTTGAAGGCCATTTGCAGGCCGATGAGCAATGTGCACAGGCCGAGACCCTGAAAGACGATGACCCGGATACGGTCCGGGAAACGGCTGTGTAACAGACATCCGGCAAGGCTGCCGAGAATGATGGTGGCTGCGTTGGCAAGGGAACCGAATGGGATCATGCTCGTTCCTGATTGGTCGTTGGTTTGGTGGCTTTGAAGGTAGGCGCAGCGCGGTTTTGCGTCAAGCAAAGCGGAAAAATGCGTTTTAGGTGCACAGAATCGTTGACAGGAGTGGATTGTAACCCTTATGTAAGATTCCTTCGTGCCGGGATGGCGGAATTGGTAGACGCAGCGGATTCAAAATCCGCCGGGTTCACGCCCTTGAGAGTTCGAGTCTCTCTCCCGGTACCACGAATGAAATTAGCGGCTTGCGAGAATATCGCAGGCCGCTTTTTTATGTCGAATAAATGTAGACGTCATTCGCACCATATATATCTTCATTATAGTGTTGTATTGACAAGAAAAAGCATAAGCAGGAGTATATTTACCTTCCTAAGGTAACATTGATCGATTGAATCTCAACTTCATAATTTTAGAAATACTGAAAATATAATGTCGTATTTAGAGTTCGGTTTGTTTTGGCTTTCCCTGTTGTTTCTTCCTGTTACCGTGATGCTCCTTTTTTTTAAAAGTGACACTTTTTCTCGCGAAGCACACATAAAAAAACTCAAACAGGATGTTGAAGAAGGGGGTAAAGCCGTTGCTTATATTGCAAAGCGTGGTTCATTTCCTTTAGCGCTCCCAGCATTATCCGTTTTAATAGCTGTGTTATTTTATATATGTATCAAAGATTTTGAAAATATTAATATTTTGGCATTGTTTTTTGTTTTTATTGGGCTGTCGATACTATCGATAGGGACCATTTGTTATTTAATATCAATTGCTTTTGACGTGATAATATTATCATCATCAAGATGTGTATATGTATCAAGCCTGAAGTGGTGTTGGAAAACGAAAATGATCAAGATTTCAAAGGATATAAAGGATCCATTTATTGGTCCTTTAAAAATTGATTTTCTTCCGATAAACAGCACTTTTCAAGCAATCCATACAAGTGAAAATACGATAATATCAATTTTTTCAGCAGAAGATGCAAAAATACTGAATAAGATTTATTCCGAGGTGAATGGTGAGTGCGAATAACTCAGATGTGTTCCTTGAAAGTTATTATACGCCTAATTAGAAAAAATCGGCTTGCGGAAATATCGCAAGCCGATTTTCTGTGTTGGATGATTGTGCGTTGTTGTCAGACTAATTGTTTGCCGCTTTCCCCATGGAAGACTGCGGGGCTTTCATTTCCTTGGGGATGCTCATGCCGGGTTTTGCTTCCGCTTTGATAATGATCGGCGGGACGCCCGGATAAACACGAGTCTTGAGGAATTCCTTTGCGCTATCCAGAACTTTTTTGTTTTCAAGGTATTTGATTTTGTAGTTCTGGAGCTTGCTTGCGGCGGCCTGATAAATGTTCTTGGCTTCATCCGTGAGCAGGAACGCCGTGATGGGCATATGTGCCTTTTCGTAAGCTTCTTCCAGCTGGGTGCAGAATTCGGTTTTGCTGCGGTCGGAGATGAGCTTGTCCGCCCGAGGATATGGCGTATAGCCGGCCTTGTTCCATTTTTTGCTGTCGAGGGCGAGCCGTTCAATGGCTTTGCCGTATGCGGGGTCTGTCTGGCCGTATACGGTTCTGGCCGTTTTGGTGAGCGCCATCATTCCGCTGCACTGGGCGCAGGGTTCCAGCGACGTATAGATCGTATATCCGTCCAAAGTGGATCGGTTCGGAGTGTGATTCAGGTAGCCAACGATCAGGCGTATTTCTCCATGCTGGGTACCATTGTTCAAGATGGCGTTGCAGTTTCTTGCCCACCAGACAATCTGGCCTTTGTCGTCCACAAGGATCGATCCGATGTTATGGCCCCGTTTGTGCGGACTGGATTGCTGCCAGTCGTTCAGTACCACCGAATAGGCCGTCAGCATGAAAATTTCATCTTTTTCGTCCTGTGCTGACTGCTCGGCCATGACGGGAAACGACCAGCTTGCCAGCAAAATGAACAGCAGGAATCCAAGAGCGAATGGTAATTTTTTGTGCGACATCATAAGCCTCCATGATGTTCGTTGAAGCGGGATTTTCCGCGTATAGGAGGTTTATCGATTGTATTTTATAAATCAAATTATAAAAGTGTGCAGGAGGGCATCAGGAGGGCGGAAAGTATATTCACCGATGAAATTTGAACGAGAACGCTGCATATCGTCATGTAATACATTGATATTTAATTCTCATTTCTTTTTTTCATTTCAACACTTTTCAATCGCGGGGGTTTTTGTAAACATGGCCCCCTTCGACGGGTACAGGCTCGCCGCAATGTTTATTCAGGAGATTCTTGATGCATTTGAAGGTCGGACGCAACGATCCCTGCCCCTGCGGCAGTGGCAAGAAATACAAGAAATGCTGCCTCGGTTCGGAAAAGGCGAGCCATGTGACTCCTGCCGAGGAATTTTACAGGCAGTACAAGGTACGTTTGAAAACGCCGGAACAGATCGAGGGTATCCGCCGTTGCGGCAAGCTGGTCATGCAAACTTTCGACATTGTGAAGGAATTGATCCGGCCGGGCGTGCAGACCGAGGGAATTGATCGGGTCGTGCATGAATTCACCGTGAAGAACAACGCCATTTGCGCGCCGCTGAATTACCATGGCTTCCCCAAGAGCGTTTGCGTTTCTCCCAACGAAGTTATCTGCCACGGTATTCCCGGAGAATACACGCTCAAGGACGGCGATATCGTCAACGTGGACATAACTTCCATCCTCGACGGCTATTATGCGGACTGCAACCAGACGTTTTTTGTGGGAACCCCGTCAAAGGATGCCTGCAAAATTGTGGACGTCACCCGTGAGAGCCTGCGGATCGGGCTGGAACAGGCCAAGCCCGGCAACATCATTAACGATATTTCCACGGCCATCCAGAAATACGCCGAGGGACAGGGCTGCTCCGTGGTGCGCGAATACATGGGCCACGGCGTGGGTCTTGATTTCCATGAGGCTCCCAATGTTCCCCACTACCGGTCAAACTGGGGCAACGTGCCGCTTGTGCCGGGTATGACCTTTACGGTGGAACCGATGATCAACCTCGGCGGCAAGGAAGTGCGCGTGCTCGAAGACGGCTGGACCGCCGTAACGCGGGACGGCTCCCTTTCCGCACAGTTTGAGCAAACCATCGTCATTACCGAGGACGGTTTTGAAAGCCTGACTCCTTTTGAGTTGTAACATTTTTATAGGATGCTTGCCGCCGGAGTGCACTGTGAGAGGGACGTTCCGGGGCGGTTTTGAATGATAATTTTGAAAAGAAAAGGAAAGTCGACATGTCACGCAAGATAGGATGGATCGGCACAGGCGTCATGGGCAAATCCATGTGCATGCACTTGATCAAGGCCGGACACGAGGCGTTCGTGTTCAACCGCACAAAATCCAAGGCTGACGAACTGGTGCAGGCCGGGGCCGTTTGGTGCGACTCTCCTGCGGAAGTTGCCAGGCAGGCGGACGTTGTTTTCACTATCGTGGGCTTTCCTCATGATGTGGAACAGACCATTCTGGGTGAAAACGGTGTGCTGGAAAACGCCAAGCCCGGCACTATTATTGTGGATATGACCACTTCCGAGCCTTCGCTGGCCAAACGTATCCACGAGGCCTGCGCCAAGAAAGGTGTGGCCGCGCTGGACGCTCCGGTTTCCGGCGGCGACCTTGGCGCACGCAACGGCACGCTGGCCATCATGACCGGAGGCGACAAAAAGACATTTGACGCCGTGCATGACCTGTTTGAGGCCATGGGCAACAACATTCGGCTCATGGGCGGTCCCGGAGCCGGGCAGCATACCAAGATGAGCAACCAGATTCTCATTGCCGGAACCATGATCGGTACGGTGGAATCGTTGCTGTATGCGCATCGTGCAGGCATGGATATGGAAGAGGTCATCAGCGTGATCGGCACCGGAGCGGCCGGTTCGTGGTCCATCAACAACCTCGGGCCGCGCATTGCCAAGGGTGATTTTGATCCGGGATTTTTCATCAAGCATTTCGTCAAGGACATGGGCATAGCTCTGGCCGAAGCCCGGGCCATGAATCTGGGACTTCCCGGTCTTGCTCTGGTGAACCAGTTCTATATTGCCGCCATGGGGCAGGGCTATGAGGAACTTGGAACGCAGGCCCTGTACAAGGTGCTGGATTCCATGAGCAGCTAAGTGTTGCCATGCGTGCATGAAGGCAGATTGTAGCTGCCTGACATCGTTATTGAAAAGAGCGGAACCTCTACGGCCAGCGTGTAATGGTTCCGCTCTTTTTTTGTTTTTCGTTTGGTATAAGCCGATTCCATCTCTGGCCAAGACCTGCTATGCATGCCCATACTGCGTGGCATATGCAGTATGAACTATTTGCGGGAGGATGCGGTGTTTCGCTGGGGAATGTTGTGGATCGTGTTTGCGGTGCTTGTTTGCCCTGTTTCGGCGAGGTCCGAGCCACCCCGGCGTGCGCGGCTTGTCTTGCAGTGGTACGCGCAGGCCCAGTTCGCCGGGTATTTTGTGGCGCAGGAAAAGGGCTTTTATACCAAGCGCGGTGTGGATCTCAGAATTGTGCCCGGCGGGGCGGACGTGTTGCCCTCTGACTATATCGATTCGGGAAAAGCGGAGTTTGGCACCATGTTTTTGTCCGCGGCCATTGAGAAGCGGGGCGCGGGCGTCAAATTGGTTAACATTGGCCAGATAGTTCAGCAATCCGCGCTTATGCTCGTGGCTCGCAAGAGCAGTGGCATTACGGGATTGCCTGATCTTGAAGGCGCACGAATCGGCATGTGGGGCCGCCAGTTTCAGGTGCAGCCACGTGCCTTGTTCAAGCGGCTGGGCATCAAGGTGGATGTGGTGCAGCAGTCGCCTTCGTTCGACCTGTTCATGCGCGGCGGTTTGGATGCTGTTTCCGCCATGTGGTACAACGAATACCACACGCTCATGTCCTACGGGCTGGACCCGGATGAAATGGTCACTTTCTTTTTCAGCGAGCTTGATCTCGATTTCCCGGAAGACGGCATATATTGCCTGGAAAAAACATGGCAGAACGATCCCGCCATGTGCCGCGCCGTGCTTGAAGGATCGCTTGAAGGCTGGCGGTATGCCTTCGCCCATCCTGACGAGGCGTTGGAGATTGTTCTCAAGCGCATGAGAAAACAGAAGGTACGGGCAAACCGCTCCCATCAGCGCTGGATGCTCGCCCGGATGAAAGATATTATTCTCGACGGGGCGCCACAGCCGATCGGTGTGCTTCGCCGTGGGGATTTTGAGCGCACCAAAGCCACACTCCTCAGCAACGGTTTCATTTGGGCCGCGCCGGAATACAAGCAATTTTACAAGGGGCCGACGCAATGAAACGAACCGGAATAGCCGTCCGGCTGGCCGTACTGATTCTGGCCTGCTCCCTTGTCATTCTTACTGGCATCGTCTGGTACAATTACGTTGTTTCCCGCAACATTATCATCAGCCAGGACGAGCATACCGGAGCCGGGCTGGCCCAGGCGACCAGCGCCCGCATCAGCAAGGTGCTTTATGCCGTCCAGAAAGTGGCGGACAGCATAGCCTATACGCTTGAGGACGCGGAAATTTCACCGAAACTCATTGATGACTTGGGCCGCAGGGTGCTGGCGGGCAATCCCGAGATATTCGGTACGGCCATAGCTTTTGAACCTTACTCTTTTGATCCAGCAAGGCTTTATTTCGCTCCCTATCATTACCGCTCGCAAAACCGCATTGCTTCCACCAATCTGGGGAGCAGGGATTATCGCTATTTTCATATGGACTGGTATCAGTTGGCCAAGGAGTTGGACAAGGCAATCTGGACCGAACCGTATTACGACGAAGGCGGCGGTCATGCGCTCATGTGTACCTATTCCGTACCGTTTTACCGGCAAGTTGACGGTAAGCGGACGTTTGCCGGTGTAGTCACGGCGGATATCGACCTGACATGGTTGCAGTCCATGATCAGCGAAGTCGATGTTTACGACTCGGGGCACGTTTTTCTTCTTTCGCGGTACGGTACGTTCATATCCAGCCCGAATCCCGATCTAATAATGAACGAGACCATTTTTACGTGGGCCGAAGAGCGTGGTGTCCCGGAACTTCGTGACGTCGGACGCGCCATGGTGCAAGGCAAGTCCGGGTATCGGGAGTTGAAGGATCTTCCGGGCGTGGGAGATGTCTTTCTCTATTACATGCCATTGCCTGCGGAAAATTGGTCTCTGGCCATCGTGTTCCCCAAGGATGAAATGTTGGCGGGAGTGACGCATTTATCGCATACAGTGGCCATCATAGGTCTTGCCGGTTTTCTGGCTTTGGCTGCACTGGTCATTTTTATTTCCGGCGGCATTACCCGGCCGTTGCGGAAGTTGACCGTGGTGGCCAACCGTGTGGCCTCGGGCGATCTTGACCAGAAGGTTCCCGAAATCCGCACCCGGGACGAGGTGGGCGAACTGGCCACATCGTTCAAGACCATGAAGACGTCCCTCAAGGAATACATTGCCAATCTGACGACGGCCACGGCGGAACGGGAGCGTATAGAATCCGAACTGCGCATTGCCCGGGAAATCCAGATGGGCATTTTGCCCAAGTTGTTTCCTCCTTTCCCGGAACGAAGCGAGTTTGACGTGTATGCCTCCATCGAACCTGCCAAGGAGGTCGGGGGCGACCTGTACGATTTCTTTTTTGTGGATGACCGGCATTTCTGCTTTCTGGTGGGCGATGTTTCGGGCAAAGGCGTTCCGGCAGCCTTTTTCATGGCTGTGACCAAGACATTGCTCAAGGTTGTGGCCGAACGCGGCCTTGATCCGGGGCCGATCCTTTCCAAGGTCAACGCGGATCTTGCCGCGGAAAACGAATCCTGCATGTTCGTGACCCTGTTTCTGGCTATCGTTGATATTGAAACGGGAGAGACCCGCTACGCCAATGCAGGCCACAATCCGCCCGTATTTTTGAGAAAAGGGAGTGAGCCGGAATGGGTGCCGCCGCTGAACGAACCTGTTGCGGGCGTTATGGAAGATATGGAATACTCAACCAAAACAATGCGCATGGAGCCCGGCGACAGCCTGTTTATTTATACGGACGGCGTTACCGAAGCCATGGACGGGGACAGGAACATGTATTCCGACCCCCGTTTGCTGGAGTTGCTGGGTACTTTGGGGGCTGTCCCTGCGCAGGAGTTGGTGACGGCAGTGGATGTCTCCATCAAGGCTTTTACCGGCGGGGCTGAACAGTCGGACGACATAACCATGCTGGCCATGCAATTCCATGGGCCGCTCGGCACGAATAAGGAGTCATGATTTATGGATATCACCAACGAGCAGCGCGGAGACTGGCAGATAATGACGGTCCATGGGCGTCTTGATGCTGCGACCGCGCCTGATTTCGACAAATCCTTTCAGACCATTCAGGATGTTGTTCCCCTGAAGGTTGCGTTGGATTTGGCTGGATTGGAGTACATCAGTTCCGCCGGTTTGCGTTCCATTCTCGCTGCCGGAAAGAAGGCACATGCCTCCAGTGGGAAGATCGTGTTTGCAGGCTTGGCCGGCATGGTGGAGGAAGTCTTTCGTGTTTCCGGCTTTACGGCCATGTTCGAGTTTTATTCCTCTGTTGACGAGGCCGTGGCGTCCTAGCAAAAGCCATGGAGTCTTCCCTGATCATACCCGCCGAGGCTGAACGATTCCGTGAAGCCTGTACGTTCGTGCGTTCCTGTGCGGCGGAATGTGGCGCGCCCGAATCCCTGCTTCAGAAGCTTGACCTTGTGATAGAAGAGTTGGTGATCAACATCGCTTCCTATGCCTACCCGGAGGAAGCGGGGAAAGTGGAAATCCGGTGCCTGCGTGAAACCGCGAGTGCGGCGCAGAACGGCAAGCCGGACAGTCTTTTTTGCCTTTGTTTCTGCGACTGGGGAGTTGCTTTTAATCCGCTACAGAGTCCGCGACCGGACATGGAAATCGATCTGCACCGGCGTAACATCGGCGGATTGGGGCTTCATTTGGTGTTGGAGATGGCCGATACCTGTGCTTACGAGCGCAGGAACGGCATGAACGAGTTCAAAGTCTGTTTTGAAATATAATCTTATCCAAGGCATGGGCCTGTCGTGAGGCCCGGGGCATTGCCATGAATCCGAGAATCGGGAAGTTGCGGGAAGAATTGCAGGGCGGACGCCATATGGTTTCCCTTGAGCGGGCCATATTGGCCACGGAATATTGTCGTGAGCATGAAACACGGGCGTTGGAAGATGAAGCGCGTTCCGAGTTGTTTCGCCATTTGTGCATGGTCAGGCGCGTCCATGTGGGCGAAAACGAATTGATTGTGGGCGAGCGGGGGCCAGCCCCCGGTGTCGTTCCCCTGTTTCCGGAACAGGCTGATTCTGAAGGGAATTTCGCCTCTATCCCGGACAATGTTTTTGAAACGGATGCCGGTGAACCGGACGCTTTTGAACAGCAGGTGATTCCGTATTGGCGTGATGTTTTGTCGCAGGATGGATTTGCTGTGAGAAGCAATCATGACCGGATTTCGTTTGGTGATGATTTCGACATGCTGTGCCGCAAGGGGATTCTGGCTCGCAAGGCAGTGATTGCAAAGAATATGGGGGCGGAAGGACCGGATCAGGATCGGCAACTACGCGCCATGGATACCGCCTGCAACGGAATCATGATTTTCGCTGTACGGCATGCCGAGCTGGCCGATTCAATGGCTGATGCCATGGAACAGGAGCAGGATGATCTTGATCGCGTGGCCCAACTGCGCCACATGGCGGACGTATGCCGACGGGTTCCTGCCCATGCCCCGTGCGATTTTTGGGAAGCGTTGCAAATGCTGTGGTTTCTTCACTTGGGAGCGCAGATGGAGTCGGCTCAATCTGTGCCCCTCCCCAAGGACGCCTTGCTTAATTACCTGACGCCATTTTATGAAAGAGATACCAAAAAAGGCGGTATGCCCCGCGAATTCGCCAGGGAACTCGTTGCCTGCTTTTTGATCAAAGCCTACACGCATGGCATGTTGGATTTGCCTGAAAATGCGGATAGCGAATTGGCACAACTTATGAGTGAAGTCGCGAAGGAATTGCACCTTGAAAAACAGGGTGTCTATTAATTTTATTGTACTATAATATTTTGAAATAAAATGACTTTAGTTGGTTTAAGGTGGTTTTTTGACCTGGTGCAGCCCACTTTTTTTTGAGCGGGGCTGTTTTTTTGTGCTTTTTCGCCGCTTGCGGTAAAGAGGGCTGAAAGCCGTGCCATGCAAAGTGCGCGGCATTATTTCAAGGAGAACCAATGCGAGTTGGCCGTTTGGTGGAACGAATCGTCAAAATGCCGTGGTTTGACAAAGCTCAAGCGGCTATTAGATGTTTTTTCGAAGCGGATTTAACAAAAATATAGTCCGCTTTCGTTACAATAGATTGAATGGTCATGTTGTCATTTTACGAAATTTGACGATGATATTTTATCAGTATATAAAATTTTTCCCGTTGAAAAAAAACGTAAATGTTTACAGCGTGTTGATGTGATTTGTTATTATGACAAGCCGCGCGGTTTGCTGCCGTTCGCATCCAATAATGCAACTTTTATCAGAGTTTTCTCCTCGCAAAATTCTTGTATGCCAGCAGCACCAGATCGGTGATGTGGTGCTGTCAACTCCATGTGTACGTATACTGCATAATCGTTTTCCAAGGGCAGTGATTCATTTTTTGACAGAAAAAAAATGTACTCCTGTTTTGGAAAACAACCCGTATGTTGATAAAGTCTGGGTAATCGATAAGGAGAAAGGCCTTGCGGGCATGTTTTCCTTGTACTCCGGCATAAGAAAGCAAAAGTTTGATCTTGTCGTCGATTTTCAGCAGCTCATGAGACTCAAGCTCGCTGTGGTGTTGTGCGGCGCTCCTGTTCGGCTTTCATACGTTCCCAAGTGGTATAACCGAATTTTTTATAATCTTTGTGGACAAGAAGCCGTAGGGTATGCAGCCAAAGCCAAAGCAGGAGTTTTGAGTCCTTTGGGTGTCGAGTGGGATGGGCTGGCTCCTGAGGTTTATATCACGAGCAAAGAGAAAGAGTGGGCAAAGAGATACCTTGCAGAGCGAGGCCTATGTGATGATGATTTTTTGGTAACTGTTGATGCTACTCATCGTCGTATCACAAGAAAATGGCCGGCAGAATATTACGCTCGTTTAATACGCTTAGTGAGCGAAAAGCATCCCCATGTTAAATTTTTAATGCTTTACGGTCCCGGAGAAAAGAAGACCGTGGAAGATATTGTTGGTAAGACTGAAAAGTCATTCCGGTGTATTGTTTCTGAAAAACAGACGTCGTTGCGCCAAATGATAGCTCTTTTGGACAGAGCGGACGGGCATTTTGGCAACTGTTCAGCTCCGCGGCATTTTGCCGCAGCCGTTGGAACTCGTTCTTTGATTATTCATGGTTCCAATAAGCCCAAAGGATGGACTTTCCCTTCTGAGGATCACGGTTTCATTCGGAACAGCGCCCCTGGTGCCTGCGTGGCCTGCAACAGATCTGATTGTCGCCAAGGGACATTAGAGTGTTTGTATGGGATAACTCCCGAAATAGTGTATGAACGGTTCAAAGAGTTTTTCTTTCGTGAAGGGTGACAATATATCGCTGGAGTGAAGGTGAATAGAAAACAGTTAATTGGTTTGGCTGGAAAATAAAAAAATTGCCAATTGACTGTTTTTTTAGATCAGTGTCTTTGGCTTGGTTGCAAACATTTTTTCGGAGAATGGGGTTCCTTTGCATCAAAGAAAACCAGTTAACAGCCTTATATACGCGAAAAAGGTTATTTTTCCCACCCCGATGGCTAATGCTTTGCAATCGTTGAATATGGTGTATTCCTTTGCCGCTCAGGGGGTAGAAACATATTTTTCTCCGGGTAATCGAACCGGACAGAAAAATCTACAGGCAGAGCTGGAGAAAAAGTATGGTCTTTTCCCCGAGAAAAATTTGCATTTTCACTTTTTGTCGGGACGTCATAAGGGATTGTATGGACTTCGTTTTAGGCTCAATCTCGCGTATCGATGGCTATCAGCCAGTGAAGGAACTGTCTTTTTTGCTCGCGATATAAAAGAATGGTTGACGATTTTGAGATTGAAAAAACGCATCAATCGTCCTTTCTTTATGGAAATGCATGAAGTGCTTGCCGATGAACACGCGCGGGAAGGCACAGGCAAGGCAGATGATTACAGGCGGTTAGAACAACAGATTATCAATATTTCAGATGGTATTATCGCCACAACCAAACCTTTGGCCAGGCGTGTCAATGAGCTTTTTAATCCAAAAGTTCCAGTACTTGTCGCCCCCAATGGTTATAATGAAGATATTTTTCGCCCTCAACCAGCAGTCGACCTCTCTGGGAAAATTTCCTTGCTTTATTTTGGGAGTTTTCATCCCGGCAAGGGTGTACACGCCTTGCTGGAAGCTATGTCTTTTTTGCCAGAAAAATTTACTTTGACGCTCCTTGGGGGGAGCCCTATTGAAAGGGTATCCCGTTTGAAAGATCAGTACGAACACGAGCAGGGGCGTGTTGAATTTGTAGGGGCTGTTTCGCCAAGTAACATTGGGAAATATTTGGAGAAAAGCCAGATGATTGTCATACCTCAATCAAGTGATGAATTTTTTTCTCCCATCAAATTGAGTGAAGCCATGGGAGCGGGACTGCCTACCGTGGTAACTCCGCTGTTTCCATTGACGAGCCGAGTTACTCACGGAAAGGAAGTCTATGTTGCCGAAGGAAAAGGGGCTGAAGAGATAGCCAAAGCCATCCTTCGCGTCGCCGATAATGTCGATTTAGCCCATTCTCTACAAGCTGGTATGCAGCTCAAGTCACAAGGACAAACATGGAAAGATCGTGCCGCTGCATGCGTAGAATTTATTAATGATAATATGTCTTCATAAAGTTGTAATTTTTGATCGCTAAGCTGAATAATGATATGGTAGAAATGCAAAAACCTCTTATTACTATCGGTGTACTATGCTATAATGCAGAGGCTACGGTTGGCCGTGCTTTAGATTGTGCTTTGAGTCAGGAATGGAGTAATAAAGAGATTATTGTCGTAGACGATGCTTCAACAGATAATTCTTTGTCAATACTCGAAGAGTATAAAGAGAAATATCCTCAAATTCTCGTAATAAAACATGATACAAATCAGGGAACATCCATAGCCCGCAATACTGTTTTTTCAAACTTCAAAGGTGACTATCTCGCTTTTTTTGATGATGATGACGTAAGTGCCCCGGATCGAATCAAGGAACAATTTAAGCGGTTAAATGAGTTCAAAGATCCTTTTGCTTTTTGCTATTGTAACCGGAAGACAATTACTGCTGACGGTATTGAGAAAGATAAGGTGACCAAGGGAATTGGCTGGAAAAGTCCGGAACCCTTCGGTGAAGCTGTGGCCAAGCATTGGCTGTTGAACCTTTCTGAGCCTCAGTTTTCATGGGGAGCGGCCGGTTTTGGCTGCTTCATGGCCCACAGGGATGCCATTCGTAAAGTTGGTTTTTGTGATGAAAAGATGTTGCGGGCGCAAGATATTGAGTACGCGGTTCAGGCTAGCTTTCTCGGATGCCATTTTGTTAGCGTCGATCGTCCGCTTCTTCACCAATATGTAACGGATACTGCCGACAAGAATTATTCCCGTGGTCTTCAGTCCCATCTACATATGGCAAAAAAATATAAGGATTTTTCAAAACGTTATTGCATGTATTGGTATTCATTGATCATGGCACATGCTCAAGCACATGAGGTATGCAAAAATAAGTGGAGATTTAAGTTGTTACGTAGCTTGGCAAAAAGGGTATACACCATTTCCGCTTTTTTTCGTGCTGTCCGAAGGGCTGATTCCTTGGCCCCGGATAGTAATAATTTCAAGTGAAACAAAGGAAAATGTAGCATGCCGCGTCCTCTTGTGAGCATTATGATTCCTACTTACAATCAGGTGGAGTATTTGGGGGAGGCCATTGAGAGTGCACTTGACCAAACGTATACTCCTCTTGAGATAGTCATTTCCGATGACGCTTCGCCAAATCCAGATGTCATCACTATTTTGGACCGCTATAAAAACGATCCTCGCATCTCTGTATATATAAATCGTGAGAACCTTGGTCGTGCGAAGAATTATCGAACAACGTTATACGAGCGGGCTTCAGGAAGCTGGGTGATCAATTTGGACGGTGATGATTTTTTTTATGATTCAGGGTTTATCGAAAGAGCAATGGCTTTGGTTGCTGGGAATCCAGACGTTGTAATGGTGACGGGACGGCGGTTGCAACGGGTAGAAGAGAACCAGGAATTCATTGAAAATGACAGAAATCAAGGGCCAGAAAGGGTGATGAGTTCTGAGCAGGCTTACCAAGCTCTTTTGGACGAAAAATATTATTATTGGCATGCCACGACCCTGTATCAGCGCAAGATAGCCACAGGTCTAGATTTTTATCGTTATGGGATGACAGCTACCGATGACGACTCTTTTTTGCGCCTCATGGGGTGTGGAAGTGTTGGGGTTGTTCCGGTGTGGGCCGCTGTATGGCGCAAGCATGCTAGCAACGCCAGCTGTAATCAGTCTGTTCGGGAAATGATTGACAATTTGAGGGCGCTTGAGGCTCCCAAGGATCTTTTGGATCATCCGTTGTCAAAGGTTTGCCCCGAATTTCTGACACCATGGATCAGAAAACATTTGGCCAACCGCGTAAAACCAAAGGTGCGCGAGCTGCTTAAAGATAGGCGTTCTCTGTCTGATTACTTCCTCTTTGTTTGGGCTGTAATGAAAATTTCACCGTCTGTGGGGGGAATGATTTTGTTCCGTCCAAAGAATGTGTTGCGTGTATTTCGTGCTCCTTTTGTTGAATTGTATTGTCGAATGGAAAAGAAGTGCTCATGAATCAAAATTCGCATACCAAAAAACTTATTGACGAAGCCTTGGAGGTTTGTCTTCGCTTTAATTGGGAAGACGCCGGACTTGATCATCCCGATAGGCTGGCAAGCTATTTTGCCCGTTTTGCAAATCGTTGGCTGAAAAAAAGAGGCTTCACCGTCAGAGATAGGGCCCATACAGCAAGAGTTCATGAGGAAATGCTTTCGTTTTTATGGGCTCGCCCGATGCTTTTAGAGACCCATACCAACCTCCTTCGTTCTCCTGAAAGCTTTGATAAAACCTATAGTCTTTTGGCAGACGATGAATCGCGCAGTGTTTTTGATTGGTATGTAAAGCATAGATTTGCTTCGGCCTATCTTCATGGGTTTGCAAATTCTATTTTTCCTGCTCCTGTAAGTAAGGAAGAATTTATGCGAATGAGATCAAATCAGAAAGAAGACGCCAGACAAACAGGTTTCTCCCTGTTCAATCTGGCAATGCTTGGGTTGGGTCAGTATTGTCTTCCGGAAAGAGGTGTCTGTGCGCAGGATGGTGATGTTGTCATCGATGCCGGAGGCGGCCTAGGAGACACCGCTTGGATGTTTCGTAAGTATGTTGGGGCTGATGGGCAGATTTTTGTGTTTGAGCCTGTGGCATCCCAGAAAAAAACTATTGAATTGAAGTGCCAGGAACTGGGATGGTCAAATGTGACCCCGGTTCCTTACGGGTTGTGGGATGAAAGGGGAAACGCCAATATTTCTGTGTGCTCGGGGCGTTCAACTCTCCACACCCCGAACGTAAATGATGTGAGCCAGAGCATTGAAACCATTACCTTGGATCAATTTGTTGAAGAGAATAATGTTCAAAAGATAGATTTTATCAAGATGGATATAGAGGGCGCTGAACAAAATGCATTGATTGGCTGCCGTAATGTAATAGAGAAATATAATCCAAAACTGGCGATTTCGATCTACCATTTGGCTGATGATATGGTGCGAATTCCAGAAATAATAAATGAAATGCGCACAGAGTATCGGTTTTACTTGCGGCACTACACGTATTTCTTCGGTGATACCGTCCTGTATGCGGAGCCTGTTCTTGGATAGCTGCCGGCGTGCGGGGTGCTACCATTTTACGTTCTTTATGGATGATTTTTCCGTTCCTTAGCAATAACGGAGAAGGCCGTTTACCAAGACCTCACCAGAATAATTCTTGCCGTCATAAAGAAGTTGCCCCGTAGAATTTGATGGGATAGCTTCGCAACCGTTCTGACTTGGTATCTGGATTCGTGCCCTATATGCCTATCACAAATGAGGAGTCTCTTTTGTCACAATATGACCTTAAAAATATAGAAAATTTGGGAAATAGACACCTGCTCAGACGGTGTGTCGCATATTTTTGGCCATATCACTGGCAGATTTTGATCGCATTTCTTTCGGCCATTGTTGTTTCCAGCACAACAGGTGCAACCGCCTATCTCGTGAAACCAGCCATGGACGGCATCTTTATCAACGGTGACAAAGATGCTTTGATTCTGATCCCCCTAGCTTATTTCGGTGTTATCATACTCAAAAACATTGCCCGTTTTGCGCAAACGTACATTATGAACATTACGGGCCTCAAGATTCTCCACCAGCTTCGTAGTGAGTTGTTTTCAAAGATACTGGTGCTTTCCATCCGTTTCTTTGAGGAAAGTAGGGTGGGGATGCTCATGTCCCGTGTTCTTGGTGATGTTAATGGTATACGTGAAAGTGTACCGTCCATGATTATGGTCGTTCGAGAATTTTTTACCTGCATAGGACTCATTGGAGTTGTTCTTTATCAAGACTGGAAAATGGCCATTATCGCCCTGTTGGTTCTTCCTGTCCTTTGTTACCCTGTGATCCTTTTTGGAAAGCGACTTCGGAAAATTGGGCGAAAACTGCAAGTACAAGGCGCTGACATAAATTCCGTTGCCGAGGAATGTTTAAGTAATATCAGACTGATTAAGGCTTTCCACGCCGAAGAAGATGAAATTAAATCCTTCACTAAAGAAAGCCGAGGAATTCTTGGGCTTTCCAAGAAACAGGTACTTGCAAGTGAACTATCTTCACGCATAATGGAGATCGTTGGAGGGATCGCCGTCAGCTTTGTCCTTTGGTATGGCGGTACACGGGTTTTAAGTGGCGAAGCGACTCCTGGAACTTTTTTCTCTTTTGTGGCTGCGTTGATTATGCTTTATGAGCCCATTAAGAAAATGAATGAGGCAAATAAAACCATTCAGCGCTCTCTTGCAAGTGCAGAAAGGGTTTTTGGGCTTCTTGATTCAGAAAGGATTTTGCCTGAGGAAGGGGGAGAGTCGCTATTTGAATCCCCTTTGAAAAGTCTGGAAATCAAAAATATTAGCTTTTCATACCCGACTGCTTCAGAACCAGCTATCCGTGATTTAAACCTGACAGTACAGGGTGGAGAGCGTGTTGCCATTGTTGGCCCCAGCGGTTCGGGAAAGACAACTCTCGTTAATTTACTGCCTCGTTTTTATGATGCAGACAAAGGCTCCATTCATATGAATGGAATGGACATAGCGGATTATGATCTTGGTTCTTTGCGGCGCTGTATCGGCATAGTCTCGCAAGACCCTATGTTGTTCAACACAACCATACGCGCCAATATTGCATATGGTCAGGAAGGCGTGACTGACGGAGAAATACAAGAAGCCGCAAGGGCTGCGTACGCGCATGAATTTATCGAGAAGTTGCCGGATGGGTATGATTCCGTTTGCGGTGTGCGTGGCGTCAAACTTTCTGGTGGCCAAAAACAACGGATTACCATTGCCCGCGCCCTGCTGAAAAATCCGGCCTTACTGATTCTGGATGAAGCGACCAGCGCATTGGATACACAGGCTGAACGGATTGTTCAAAAAGCTTTGGACAATCTTATCAAAAGCCGCACAAGTATTGTTATCGCGCACAGGCTTTCCACTGTCTTGAATGCCGACAAAATCGTTGTCATGAGCAAGGGAGAGATCAATGCCATTGGTCGGCATGAAGAGCTTATAAAGACGTGTTCGCTTTACCAGACTTTGCATCGTTTGCAATTTCAACCAGAGTTTTCGGAAGAAGAAGCACGCGACTTGGAGCTGCATGAGTAAATCGGAGCGTATATAGGAATCGCACTTGGCAAAACGCTGTAGAAAGGTGCAATTTACTCTTCTGAACTATACAAGTCTTTGGTCGTGACTTGACGTACGGATATTTTTTGGGATGAAGGAAGCAAAAGGAAATATTGTAGTTTTATCTTTTTAAGGCTACGCGAAACGCTGGAAATATTAGCTGTGACAGTGGAAAGGTGTTTTATATGAAAAAAATTGGTCTTCGCCTTTTAAAAATATTTAAACCTGTCGTGAATAAACTTTTTGCGTTGAACTCACAATTGGTTAGAGCTGCCAATCCTGAATGGCAACCGCGCGTGTGGTCAAATTCAGAATTAAAGAAGTTTGCGCACATGTATCAGGGCAGCGTGATAAATGTGAGCGGATGGAAGGATATGGACAAGCAGGGTGGTCGCTATCAGGATTATTTTGTCAATGCAAAAGATTACCATGTAAGTAATATTGATGGATGCAGGGGGAAAAATGGCCTACCGAATGAGATTCACATAGATCTTCAATCTGAAGTAGATGATCAGCTGGCTGGTCGCTATGAGGTCGTGTTTAATCATACAACACTGGAGCATGTTTCTGATGTGCGACTAGCAATTAAGAATTTATGCAAGCTGACGAGTGATACAGTTATACTTGTAGTCCCTTTTATACAAGTTGAGCATTGGTCTTATGGTTCTTATCTGGACTATTTCAGATTTACAGAATTTGCTCTGCGGGAGCTTTTTGATGAGCAGGGATTTGAGGTTATGTACATCGATGGAAATCACAATCCTGTTTATCCTGTGTATTACTTTGTTGTTGCAAGTAGAAGCCCCGATAAGTGGCAGAATAGATTCCCTCAAACCGGTAAAGAAGTTGCTTCTGGGGTCGTTCTTACTAAAAATGAATCCAGCCATAGATCCCTTGGAGCCATTGAAATAATGAAGTAGACAAAGGGAGCAGGGGAATTCTGTTAAACAAAAATGGGGGCCGTTTTTCGGTCCCCATTTTTTTATCCCATAATTTTTGAGACCAAGTTTTTTCTCTCGTTGGGGGGGCAGAAGTGGGGCCACTTTGTTGAACCACTGAACAGCGTTTTTGAGGTGGACAGATTAACGAGCTACGCTGCTTGGCGGGGCCAAGCTAGAGGTACCCCTTTGGGTTGCGTTTGATATTTTTTCATCGGCTTCTTGCCGTCAAAGGTCTTATGAGTACAGTGGTTATTGTAGAAATCAAAGCACCATGCCACAAAGCTTTTCGCGAGTTAAAGCCAGTCTCCGACTCCCTCAGATAAACACATTCATATTTTAGCGACTTCCAGAGCCGCTCTATCATAACATTTTCACCTAGCACCCACGGCGACCCATTGAGATCCGAATATCAACGGCACGCAAAGTCTTGATGAATTTATAGCTGGAAAACTGGTTGCCTTGATCCGCGTTAAATATTTTCAAGCACACCATAGCGAGCGATTGCATCCTCCAGGGCCGAGGTGCAGAAGTCTGCGTTCATCTTGTACGACAAGCGCCAGGACAGTATAGCACGGCTACGCCAGTCCATAATTGCTACAAGATACAGAAATTCTCGTTTCATCGGGATATACTTGATGTCGGCGCATCAAACCTGATTTGGCTTTGTGATTGTCTGATGCCTCAGCAAATACGGATAAGTCCTAGTTGCGGATGCGGGTGGCTTGTCTTTGGTTTCTGATAAATCACAATCAATCCCGTCTTACACATTAAACGAGGGGGGGCGTTCTCGGCCGACCCACAGACCTCCATTTCGTAGGATGATATGCATCCGTCGAACATTGAGCACAGGATGCTCCTTGTCGGTAATCTCACGCCTTCGTTCGCAGCTCAGATTTTGACGAGGGTTTGTTGCAAAAAAGTCTTCTCCACGGTGAGCTTCCGATTTTGGCGTCAAATCCTCATCATCTTGTTGGGTCTTCTTGGGCTTGCCTGCAAAGCCAACAGTGATCTGCTTTTAGCTTGCTTCTTCCATTTGGATATCTGATTGGCGTGGACGCTGTACCTGCTGACCAGCTCAGAAAGTGTGTGTCCACCGATCAGGGCGTCGATGACCTACGGAGCTCAAATTCAGCAGTAAATCTTTTCCTTCTCCTGGACATCAAAAGCCTCATTTGGGCTTCTTGCGTCCTCTTAAACTGTGGTTTAGTTTTTTTAGGCCAATCCTCTGGCGTCTTTATGCTCATAATATAAAATAATTCTTTTAATTGCTGGTTGAAAAAAAGTAAAATTATCGGCAGTATTAATAAACAAAGCATATAATACATTGATAATAGAGATTTCTAGGGCTGTTTCCTGTTTCTATAAAAAATAAAGTAAAATTTTATTTTTTTTGGTAATTTTATACATACCAAGTTTAAAAAATCATGAAAAATAAAAACGCAGTCTATACTGTCGTAACAGGTTGTTATGATAGTGTTTTTAGGCATAAATATATTTGTAGAGAATGGGATTACATCTGTTTTTCAGATGCAAAAATTGACGTGCCCTCTCCGTGGCGTTTGGTTTTAATGGAAAGAAGCAAATTGGATAATGGTCGTAAGTCCCGTTTAATAAAACTCTTGCCACATAAATTTTTATCTCAATATGAAACTAGTGTATATATTGATGCAAACATAGATGTTCTTGATGATAAGCTTGAGCATGTTGTGAGGAGACATATTGATTTTAATTCATCTATGGCTTTGGCTCCACATCCGCTGCGAGATTGTCTCTTCGATGAAGCTGCGGCATGCATGCGTTTATCAAAGGGCAATAAAAAAAAAATAATAAAACAAATAAAAGAATATCATAAATTCCATATGCCTCTTCATTATGGTCTTTATTGCGGTGGTATTATTTTCAGAAGGCATAATGAGTCTTGTATTTCAAAAGCAATGGAGATGTGGTGGCAGGAGTTGAAAAAACACAGCGGGCGCGACCAAATAAGTTTGCCTTATGTCCTCTACCGCCAAAAAATTCATGTCGAAGATCTTTTTTTTGATAGATATGAAAATTTTATAAATAACACCAGCTCTTTTAAAATCAATAGGCATAATAAAAAGTTGTCTTTAAGGATTTTAAAGTGTGTAATTTCATTGGTCCCTATTAAACAATGGCGCAGAAGGCTACGAAGACAATATTGTGATTAAGTTTTGGTATGATAAGTGCTTTTTACAGCCTCGATTGAGGGGGGCCGCCTTTCTCATGTGCAATCTCTCGTCTCCTGCTTTCTAAATTGTCTCCTCCTTGACTTGACGCTCCGATGGCCCATACTGGCGGAAACAAATGCAGCCGGAGGAATATATGAGTGAATACCTGATTCATCCCATGGTCATGGGGTCCAAGGTTTTCGACAAGGGCATGATGACCTACCAGCACGGGTACGGTACGCCCTACACAATTCCCATCTACAGCTGGTATCTCGAAGGCGGCGACAAAACCATTCTCGTGGACACCGGAGAAATGCATCCCGTGATTTCCGAAGACCGGGAAAAGGCTATCGGCGGTCCCATTCATACGTTTGAAGAAGGGCTGGCTCTGCACGAACTCAAGCCGGAAGATGTGGACATCGTCATCCATACGCATTTGCACAACGACCATTGCGAGAATGACTACAAATGTACCAATGCCCGTTTCTATGTTCATGAAAAGGAGCTGGAACACGCGCATGATCCGCATCCGTTGGATTTTCGCTATCTGGAAGATTACATCGAGGATGTTGAAGACAACGGCCAGATCGAAGTGATCACGGGCGATACGGAAGTGGTGCCGGGCATCCGCATGGTCCACACTCCTGCGCATACGGAAGGCGGCATGTCCGTCCTGGTGGACACCCCGTCCGGTGTGGTCATGATTTGCGGGTTCTGTACCATTCTGGAAAATCTGTACCCACCCAAGGACGTCACGGCCATGGAGATGGAGGTGATCCCGCCCGGAACCCATATGAATGCCAATGAAGCCTATGATATTCTTGTCCGCGCCAAGACCATGGCCGACACACTCCTGCCCCTTCATGAACCGCAATATGCCACAGGAGCGGTCATAGGCGCCAGACAGTAACAAAATACACTGCTTGCAAAACAAAAAAGGCCCCGAAACGGAGCCTTGTTTGAGCAGAAAGCCTACATGGAAGGGGAGCGAGTCATGTGGGCTTCCCGCAAGCAAGCAGTTGTATACTTGTAGGTAGAAGTTATCGTTTGAAGCAAAAAACGCAATGGGGAACCCCCCTCTTTTTGTAGCGAAAAGTCAGGGGAAACCCCCAGATATTTTGAGGGGGCTTTTAGGGTTTTACCTCTTGCTACAGGTAAAAGAACGGAGGATAACCATGGATTCCATGACAATGCCGGACATGGGGGCCTGTGCCCTTGTGATAGTTGATATGCAAAATGATTTCGTGTTGCCGGAAGGAAGCATGACAACGCCGGGAGCTGCGGAATTTGTGCCAGCCCTGACCCGTTTGACCGAACGTTTTCGGGATAAGCGACAGCCTGTAATCCATGTGGTCCGGCTTTATGAACCGGGAGGAGGCAACGCAGATTTGTGCCGTCGAGAGCGGTTGGCGACCGGCGAACAACTTGTGATACCCGGCACCAAGGGCGCTCGGATTGCTCAGGGATTGCTCCCGAAGGGAGCTCAATTGGACGAAGCTTTGTTGTTGGAAGGACGTCCCCAGCCTCTGGGAGAGCAGGAGTTTGTCATATACAAGCCGCGCTGGAGCGCGTTTTTTGAGACCCGGTTGCACAATCTGTTGCAGGATTTGGGCGTGAACAGTGTGGCTGTGGCCGGGACATGGTATCCCAATTGTATACATGCCACCATTTATGATGCGGCCGCACTGGATTACCGGGTGGCTGCCGTTCGGGATTGCATTGCCGGCATCACGGACAAGGATTGTTCCGACCTTGAGCGCATCAGCGTGCGCATTGTCGAATCCGGGAAATTATTCCAATAGGCTTGCCAGCGTTTTTTCGCTGCGCTGCACCATGCGTTGGGCACTGAAGTGCTTGAGAATGTGCTCGCGCATGCCGGATGGAGGCGCGTTTAAGGTCTTGATGATGATATTGACCAGATCATGGCAGTAGCCCGGTTGTATGACCGTACCTGTGGGGCCGAGTACGCGGGCGCTGTCCCCGGAATCCGTGGCCACGCAAGGCACGTTGCAAGCCATGGCCTCACCCAGCACATTGGGAAAGCCTTCGCCCGGACGCGAGCAAAGGCAAAACAGATCCAGCGCGTTGTATGCTTCATTCATGGTTTCGTGATCCCGCCAGATCACGTGTTTTTCCAGTCCGAGTTGGCGTGTCATGTTCAGCAGAGGTTGGCGGGCGTTCAGCGATCCCCGGCCCATACAAACGAAAATACAGTCCGGGTGGGTACGAAGCAGCAGGGATGCGGCGCGCAGGAAAGTGGAATGGTCTTTTACCGGCACGATTCGGGCGGCAAGGCCGATAATGGGCCCGGAATGATTGGATAGTCCCCACCGCTTTCGTGCCTGGGCACCGGCTTCCGGGTCTGGCCGGAATTGACGCATGTCGATGCCGTTGGGGATCACGCGCAGTTTGTCTTCAGGGTAGCCGAGGGAAAACGCGTGCTTCATGCCTGCGTGCGAGTTGGCGATGATCATGTGTGGCGTACGCGAAAGACGGTGCTCCAATCGTGCATGCAGCGCAGGCAGCAATCCCCGTCCTGTTTGCTGCATATCCGAGGTGCGCAATCCCCATACGGTTTTCAGGCTCGGAAACATGGGGCGCATCAGGGACGTAAAGAGATTGGCGGTACCGAGATAACCGTGAAGAATGTCGGGACGGAATTTGCGGATGCAGCGCAAGAGGCGAATGGTGAATCCGGCCATATCCATGCGGCCCTTTTTGCCAAGGTCCACATAATGTACGCCCTGCAACCGGTCTTCCAGCGCCCCCTTGCCGTAAAATACTGCCACGGCCACGGCATGCCCCCGCGCGGCAAGACCGTTTGCAAGCGTTACAAGTTGGGCTTCTGCGCCTCCAGGCTCAAGGGAACGTACCAGAAACAATATGCGCATGGGCGCGTTCATGAATGCTCTTCCTCATTGTGGGCAAGCCAGGCCTGAAACATGAGTACATCCCATATATAGGTGCTCCAGTTGCCTTGTCCGTTCACATATTCGCGCCACATGCGCGCGACCATATCCGCGTCCATGTATCCTTGTCCATGAAGGATTTCAGGATTGAGTAATTCTTCACACCAATCGCGCAAGTCCGAACGCAACCACTGCTCCAGTGGGATGCTGAAGCCCATTTTGGGTCTTTCGAAGAGATTGGGGGGAACATAACGCGACAATACAGCGCGTACTGGCAATTTCCCCTTGCCGTCTGGTCCGAGTTTCATGCTGGTCGGCAGGCTGGCGGCGAATTCAACCACCCTGTGATCCAACAGCGGCACACGCGCTTCAAGGCTGGCAGCCATGGTTGCACGGTCCACTTTGGTCAGGATGTCATCCGGCAAATAGGCACGAGCGTCCATGAGCGTCATGAGCGCGGCCTTGTCACATGCCGGTTTTCCATAGCTGGCGGTAAAGGCGGTCTTCGGCTCGATGGCTCCCGGGACAAATTCTTCGGGCAGCTTCTGGTGGGAGAGTGCATAGCGATAGAGGGATTGGAAATCAGGCAGAGCCAGAGCATCCAGCCGCCAGTGGATTTTCGAAGCGAGCGGTCCCAAAAGACTCATGAGGCGGTTGGGTACGGCCTTGCCCATGCGGGAAATGGTTTTGCGAATCGGAAGGGGCAGGTTCCCCAACAGATTCCATGTGCGCACAGCCATGGGATACCGGGCGTAGCCCATGAAAAGCTCGTCCCCGCCGTCACCGGAGAGAGCTACCGTGACGTGTTGCCGTGTCAACCGCGCAAGGCACAGGCTTGGAACCTGGGAAGAGTCTGCAAACGGTTCATCCCAGAACCGGGGCAGTGAGGGAATGACTTCAGCCATCTCCCGGGGGGTAACTCTCAGTTCCGTATGGTTTGTTCCCAGATGGTTTGCAATGGCGCGGGCCATGGGAGATTCATCGTATTTTTGATCCGCGAATCCGATGGAAAAAGTGCGCACCGGGCGGGAGCTTTGTGCCTGCATGAGCGCGGCCACCGTAGAGGAATCAATTCCCCCGGAAAGGAATGCGCCCAAAGGAACGTCCGAAAGCATGCGCAACCGTACCGAATCTGTGAGCAGGTCGTGCAGGTGGTCGGAGGCCTCGTCCAAACTGCCGGGAAAAGGTTCGGTCAGGCCAGCTTCCCACGCCGTTGTTGCGCTCCACCAGCAGCGGGTGCTGAGCCCCGATTGATCAAGCGTGAGAATATGGCCGGGTTCCAGTTTGTAGGCGTTTCGATAGATGCAGTGAGGTGAGGGAATGTAATTGTGCCGGAAGAATAATGCCAACGCATCGCGATCTATTTGCGGAGAAAACTCCGGATGCCGGCGCAGCGCTTTCGTCTCGGAGCTGAACAGTACGTGGTTGCCCGTTCTGGCGTAATACAGAGGCTTGATGCCCATGCGGTCCCGCGCCAGTTGCAGGGTGCGCTTGTCCCGGTCCCAGAGGGCCAGCGCGAACATGCCGATGCAGCGTTTGAGCGTTGCCTCAAGTCCCCATTCGGCAATGGCGGCCAGCAGCGTTTCCGTATCAGATGTGCCGCGAAATTTGTGCCCCCGTTTTTCCAACTCCCGGCGCAGCGAGAGGTGGTTGTATACTTCGCCATTGTAGGTCAGCACGAACCGGTTGCAGGCGGATTGCATCGGCTGCGCACCGTGCGGGGAGAGATCAAGGATGGCGAGGCGTCGATGCCCCAAGGCCACGCCAGCGTGTTCGTCTGTCCAGACGCCGGACCCGTCCGGTCCTCGATGGTATAATGTATCGATCATGGCCCGGCATACGGACTTAATGTCCCGAATTTCATGGCCGGGGGCCTTCGGGTGCAGGGGGACGAATCCGGCTATACCGCACATGCTGAAGCTCCCGTTTCAACCAGCAACTGCATCCACTTGCACAGGATATGGTCGTTATCGAATTTTTCGCAGATGCTCATTGCATTGGCGGCAACGCCGGTCCGTAATTGGTCGTCCGTAGCCAGCCGTGTCATGGCATCTGCCATGTGGCGGATCTCTCCTGCCGGGACCAGCAAACCGTTGTGTTCGTGCTGCATGATGTCTGTGCATCCACCCGGACTGTTCGTGGCAATACAGGCCAACCCATGGGCCATGGCCTCGCACAAGGCGTTGGGGAATCCCTCATGGGCTGAGGATAGCGCAAAAATGTCGTTTTGAATGAGTTGTTCGTCCACACTGTTGATCACGCCCGTAAAGCATACCGCCTGGGACAGGCCAAGGGCTTGTACCCGGGATTCAACGGCTTGGCGTAGTGGACCGTCTCCGACCATGGTCAGTGTGCGCCCTTTGAGTTGTTTGCGGGCAAGTGCAAAGGCTTCCAATACATCCATGGGACGTTTTTCTTCGGAAAATCGGCCAACGAAAATTATTCCATGGCCAGTCGTCGTACGTGTCGGGCGTGCCACGGGATTGGGGATAACCACGCTATTCTTGTTGGTGCACGGTATCAGTTCATGCAGGATTTTCTGCTCGCCTTGCGTTTGTACCACCACGGCTTTTGCACGAGGATAGGTAATGTATCTTAATAAAATCCATGGAGTTCCGGAGAGTCGTTGTTGTAGTGAGGCCCGTTCCGCAACAACCACCGGATATTCCGTGCCGCTGGCAGCCAACAGTGAAAGGATGTTGGTGGCGGTCAGAAATGAAAGGATGACATCCGGGTGAAGCTTCAGGAACGCCTTGCGCAGGGCACGGATCCTGCCCATATTGGCGAACAGGGCGCTGATTGGCCCAGAGCTTGTTCCCATGCGACCCAATGGGTGCAGGCGCACGTTTTGGTGCAGCCTGTAATGCGGACTGTTGTCCGGGGAGTCCAGTGTGATCATGTCCACATGGTGCCCTCGCCCTGCAAGGTGGTTGGCCAACATGGTCATGATGTGCTCGGCTCCGCCCGGTCCGAGGGTGGATATGACAAGCGCCATGCGCATTATGCATCGCTCCCGGCGGCCAAACGGCGTATGGCCTCCTTGAGGCGTTTGCGCAGGCCATGTTCCCGGCTGCGGTCATTGTCCCAATGCAGCATGCTTTTTACCAATAAACGGGCGCCATCTTTTTTTGTAGTAACTGAGTATTGCCGCCACAAGCGCCACACCATCGGTCCGAGTGTTGTGGCGTGGTCGCAGGTATGCAACAGCCGGGAGTCCAGTTCCATGTCCAATGCCTGTCTGTTCAGGCGATGAAAATTCTGAGTATTACTCGCGGCTGCATTTTTTCGGATGTTGTCCAGCCACAAAACTGCCTTATGAACACTCTCCCGTTTTTTGGGTAGATCGCCTCGGGCCAGCGCGTTGTGTCGGTGCAATTCATCGCACGAAACAGAAAAGCCAAAGGCTGTGAGTACGCGGGCGCGCACATTGTCTGCAATTTGGTTTTCCTGTTTTTGAAGCCGTTGCCCCATGCTTTTCGGATGCCTTCGGTAACGCAGCAACGGTTCATCAATATTGCCGCCGCGCAGATTGTGTTCCAGCAGTAACCGTGCCCAGAGTTCGTAATCTTCGGTGCAGGGCAGGTTTTCATCGTAGCGGGCCTGCGTATGGTGCAACGCCTTGGAGCGGATCATCACCGTGGGGTGGGCGAACGGAGGCTGGAACAACAGTCTGGCCATGAGTTGTTCATGGGAGGTTGGCTGGTGCACACGTTCGTGCATGTGTTCCCGGCCGTCCTCAAATTGGACGTATGCCGTTCCTGAAATACCGATATCCCGATGCGTATCCATGTAGGCCACTTGCCGGGCAAGGCGGTCGGGGTGGCAGATGTCGTCCGCATCCATGCGTGCAACGTATTTACAGGCCGGATCGGCGAGTGCTGTTTCCAGCGCAACATTCAGGGTGGCGGCAAGCCCCTTGTTGGTTTTGTTGCGAAGCATGCGCACTTGGGAATTCTGTTCATATCCATTCAGGATTCGTAGTGTTTCGGCGTCCGTGGAACCATCATCCGCCAGAATCAGTGTGAAGTCCGTGAACGATTGTCCGAGAACAGAGTCAACAGCCTGATTGAGATATTCCCCGGCATTGTATACCGGCAGGAGCACGGCGACGCGAGCGGTCATGCTTTTGTCTCGCGTTTTTTGTCTGTGAGGCTGTCATACAGTTCCCACCTGTGGGCCATGTAGATGCCGTCACGATGCTCGACAGGTTCGGTGCCATAGCCGAAATAATCACCGCCGTGTACGTGCAGGGGGTGGTTGACGAGTCGGGAGCAGGCCTGTCCGTTGTGGTTCAGGTTGATTTGCACTGTATATTCGCCGGGCATGATCGGGCTTTTATCCACATGACAACAGAGTGTTCCCTTGGCCGGGGCCGGTCCGAAATGCGGTTGCTGCATGGAGCAGCAGGCTGTCTTGAGTTCTCCTGAAGCGGATTTGATCGACATGCTGACCTGCAAGTGTGGTAATCCCGCAGAAAGATGTTGGGACGATTGCACTTCGTAATTCAGCAAGACATTCATGGGAGAACCGCATTGCACTGGCGAGTCCTGCTTTTCGCCCATGAATCTTACTCCTGTGATGACAGGGTGTGCAGGGTTGTCCGACAGGCGCAGTATTTCTCCGGCGCAGCTTCCCCCCATGGCATGATACGCGGCCACGGCATCGGTTGCGCTGGCATCCAGAGCCATTTCTCCTTTGTCCAGCACAATGCCACGGTTGCAGAGGCGGTCAATGATGCCCATGTTGTGCGACACGATCAGCACGGTACGGCCTTCCCCGCCCACCTGTTCCATCTTGCCGAGGCATTTTTTCTGGAAGCGTAAGTCGCCTACGGCCAGGACTTCGTCCACCACCAGAATTTCCGGCTCCAGATGCGCGGCCACGGCAAACGCCAGTCGAACGCGCATACCGGAGGAATACCGTTTGACCGGCGTGTCCAAAAAGGTTTCGACTTCTGCAAAGTCCACGATTTCATCGAATTTGTAGCGGATTTCAGCCCGGCTCATGCCCAATACCGCGCCATTGAGAAAAATGTTTTCCCGTCCCGTGAGTTCCGGGTGAAACCCTGTTCCCACCTCAAGCAGGCTGGAAACACGCCCGCGCAGCCGGATGGAGCCGGTTGTAGGGGCGGTAATGCGTGATATGAGTTTGAGCAGGGTGGATTTTCCGGCTCCGTTTCGGCCGATGATACCAACCCGCTGGCCCGGCTCTATACGAAGACTGATGTTTTGCAACGCCCAGAACGGTTCGGTTTTGGGTTGTTTTTTTCCCCACAGGCCGAACCCTGTGCGGACCATTTGTGTCAGCTCGTCCCGAAGCGCCACATAGCTGTGTGCGCTCTGGCTCCTGTGCCGGGCAATGCGGTATTGTTTGCCGAGGTTCTCGGTTTTCAGGATGGCTGTCATATCAAATGGTGTCCGCAAAGGTTGCTTCCATGCGTCGGAAGATGCGCAGCCCCACGCCGAGTAACACAAGTGCCACAGCCGCGGAGATGATCAACCCCGGCGTGTAGGGCAGGGCCGTACCCAGAATGGCCCAACGGAATCCGTCGATGACCCCGGCTACGGGGTTAAGATAATAGAGGGCACGCCATGTCTGCGGGACAACGGAGCTGGAAAAGCCCACCGGAGAAATATACATGCCCAGCTGGATGATGAAGGGGACGATGTACCGGAAGTCCCGGTAGGTCACGTTCAGAGCGCAGAACAATAGTCCGGCGCCCAGTGTGGTCACTGCCGCGGGCAGCACAAGGATAGGGAGCAGCAGCATGCGCCAGGTTGGAGCAAAACCATATATGAGCATGAGCAGGGCCAAAACGGCCAATGAAAGGATCATGTCCGCCGCGTCGACCAGAATGGACGATGCGGGCAACAGCATGCGCGGAAACCATATTTTGGAAACCATGGGCGCGTTGTTGGTGAGACTGTTGCTGGCGTCGGAAAGGCCGGAGGCAAAGAATTGCCATGGGAGCATGGCTGCAAATACCATGACCGGATAGGGCGCGTCGCCTTCGCTGGGCAGCCCGGCCAGCTTGCCGAAAACAAGGCTGAAAACGATCATGGCCAGCACGGGCCGGAGCACGGCCCACGCAACACCGATGGCGGTTTGCTTGTAGCGCACCAACAGGTCTCGCCAGGCCAGAAATACAAACAGTTCCCGGTACCGGAACATGTCCTGCCAGTAATGGCGTGCTTTCTGTCCTGCCTGAATGACGATTTCGTTGCGTGGGGCCATTTTACACCACCTTCCATGTGGGGCGGCGGTCAAAAATTTCTTTATCCTGCTCGAATTCCTTTGCACTCAGATTCATGGTGCGAATTTTCCGGTTGATTTTCTTTTCCGTGATGCGGCGCAGATTTTCCAATCGGTCGCGGTCAATGTTGCCCACCACCAGCAGGTCGATGATGCCGGAATCCTTGCCTTGGGCGTAGTCGTCCAGAATGTAGACGGCTTCCACCCGGCCGAGCGAAACCATGATTTCATCCACCAGCTTGTCTATTCCCAACGTCTTGCGGACGATGGAGCTGATTTCCGGGAAAAAGGGGTGATTGGTGTTGGCCCGAAAATAAATGGAGCGCCCGTTTTGTTCCCTTTCGAGATATCCGGCGCTGCTCAGGCTGTCCAATTCTCCCTTGATGGCGTTGGGGGAGACTTGAAATTCCGAAGCCAGTTCCCGCAGATAACATGATACCTGCGGATTCAGGAACAGTTTCATGAGCAGCTTGATGCGTGTCTTGGACGTGAAAAGTTCGGTGAGCATAAATGTTTCGTACAGAAAAACTGAACGAAGTGTCAATGGGCGCGAAGACAAAAGGGCCGACGCCAAAAGCGCCGGCCCGTGAAAAAGACTGAGATAATTGAGAACTAGGCGTCCGAAAGCAGCTTTTTGGCGACTTCCAGATCGTAGAGGGCCAGCGGATTACGGTCCGTTCCCCGTTCGCGGTATTTGGCTGCGGCCATTTCCACAACTTCATACGGGAGCCATTGGTGCTTTTCCCATGTCTCCGGGTGGATGGGGTTCCAGAGCCTGAATTCGATGGTTCCGTTGTTGTTGCGCACGTACATGCGGGTTTCCGGGTCCTGTAGGGACGGGGTGTAATATATGCCTCGTTCGTCCTGCATGTCTTATCCTCTCTTGGGTATTTTCCGGAACGCCATGCGCCCGTTTTTTTCAATGGTCACAGCCGTGGCGAATTGGCGCAACAGGGCTCGGGCAGGGCGGCCGAGGAGAAAATCCATGGCGTCTGCGTCAAGGCCTGCGCGTTCGGGGATCAGTTTGCGCATCTCGTCGTCATAGCGGATCATGGTTTCGAGTTCGGCGGAAGCCTGCTCATCGCCGGTTGCGGCCGGAGTGGCCAGCTCGGCCAGCCGGACGGGGGGACAATGCCTGTCGTGCTCGTCGATCAGCTCCAGAAGTGGATGCCCCTCGGGGATCAGGTGTCTGCGGGTGATGTGCTCATGGGTGTGGATCTCTTCCAGGGCCGAGAGATCGTGGCAGTCCAGGGCACGACATTCCGCGGGGCGGTGGTCATATATGGTACAGTGCCCGGCCTGCTCGCTGAAAAAGATGCAAGTCCACGAACCGCCGGAACCCTTGAGCTTGACGAATTCATTGTCAATGGGAGCAAAACGGTTGCGAAGCTGGTCAAAAGCGTATTCGCCGGTCCGAATGGTTACCATGTTTTCCAGCCCCGGCCCGAGGCCGGAACGGATCGCTTCCAGATCCTCCATGTGGAGGGAGGGGCCGCCGTTACGGCAGCAATCTCCGCAGCGGGTGCACTCTTGTGTCGTTTCCGGTGTCGTTTTATTCATGTGGGCTTGATAGGGTATCTGTTTTGGGGTATCGGACAAATGTCCGGGGTCCATAAAAGAACAGGGCTGGAATACTCTGCATGAGGGGCAAAAGCAACCCTTTCGCAGGGGTGGGGCCAAGGCGGATTCATCCTTGCTCCCCAAGGGCTTTGCAAGGCGTTTGGGGTTGACATGCTTGAGTAATGCCCATACATTGGGCACCCTGCGTAACTAACGAATATGAGGGGTAATTTCCCATATTCGTGATTTATTTACGTTTGGAGGAAAGGCGTCCGGGAAAGGCAGGCCCTGTATGGGGTTCTGATTTCGCCGGGCGGATACCGGTTGATGGCAACATCTTAATCAAACAATGGAGGTTAAGGGAATGGCGAAACACAAAACTCCTCTGTTGGACCAGCTGGAAAGCGGCCCGTGGCCCAGCTTTGTGTCCGACATCAAACAGGAGGCCGAATCTCGCGCCAAGAACGAGAAAGGTCTGGACTACCAGATTCCCGCTGACTGCCCGGAAGATCTTCTCGGCGTGCTGGAACTGTCCTTCTCCGACGGTGAAACTCACTGGAAGCACGGCGGCATCGTCGGCGTGTTCGGTTACGGCGGCGGCGTTATCGGTCGTTACTGTGACCAGCCTGAACAGTTCCCCGGCGTGGCTCACTTCCACACCATTCGTGTGGCCCAGCCCGCTGGTAAGTTTTACACAACCAAGTTCCTTCGCGACATCTGCGATTTGTGGGAACTCCGCGGTTCTGGTCTGACCAACATGCATGGCGCTACCGGCGACATCGTTTTGCTTGGTACCCAGACCCCGCAGCTTGAAGAAATCTTCTTCGAACTGACTCATAACCTGAACAACGACCTCGGTGGTTCCGGTTCCAACCTGCGTACTCCGGCCGCTTGCATGGGTAAATCCCGCTGCGAATACGCCTGTTACGACTCTCAGGAACTGTGTTACAACCTGACTCAGGAATATCAGGACGAACTGCACCGTCCGGCTTTCCCGTACAAGTTCAAGTTCAAGTTCGATGCCTGTCCGAACGGTTGTGTTGCTGCTATCGCACGTTCCGACCTTTCCTTCCTCGGCACCTGGCGCGACAACATCCGTGTCGACCAGGAAGCCGTTGCCGCCTACGTCGGCGGTGAAATCGCTCCTAACGCCGGCGCCCACGCCGGTCGTGACTGGGGTAAGTTCGACATCGTCAAGGAAGTTGTCGACCTGTGCCCGTCCAAGGCGATTTCCTATGAAGATGGCAAACTTGCCATCAACGACAAGGAATGCGTCCGTTGCATGCACTGCATCAACACCATGCCGCGCGCTCTGCGCATCGGTGAAGACACCGGTTGTTCCATCCTCTGTGGCGCAAAGGCCCCGATCCTCGACGGCCCGCAGATGGGTTCCCTGCTCGTTCCGTTCATTGAAGTGAACAAGGACGACGACTATCAGGCCATCAAGGACGTTGTCGAAGGCGTCTGGGACTGGTGGATGGAAGAAGGCAAAAACCGTGAGCGCATTGGTGAAACCATGAAGCGTCTCGGCTTTGCCGCCCTGGCAAAGGCCGCCGGCGTGCCCATCGACGCACGTCAGGTTCAGGAACCGCGTCACAACCCGTACATCTTCTGGAAAGCAGAAGAGGTTGAAGGTGGTTGGGAACGCAGCATCGACGACTTCCGTAAACGCCACCAGCGCTAAAAGGGGGAAACTGATATGGCTTTTATTTCTTCTGGATACAATCCCGAAAAACCGATGGAAAACCGGATCACGGACATCGGGCCTCAGCATTTCACTGAGTTCCTCCAGCCGGTTATCAAAAAGAACTTCGGCAAATGGCTTTATCACGAAATCCTGGAGCCCGGCATTCTCAAGCATGTTGCCGAGTCCGGCGACGCCGTGTACACCGTCCGTTGCGGTACCGCACGCCTGATGACCGTTTCGCACATCCGTGAAATCTGCGACATCGCAGACGAATGGTGTGACGGCTACCTGCGCTTCACCACTCGTAACAACATCGAGTTCATGCTCGAGGACGAGGGCAAAGCCAAAGACCTGAAGAAGTTCCTCAACTCCCAGAAGTTCCCCGCCGGTTCCCTGAAGTTCCCGGTCGGTGGTACTGGTGCCGGTGTTACCAACATCGTCCACACTCAGGGTTGGGTGCACTGCCACACTCCGGCAACCGACGCTTCCGGTACCGTTAAGGCTACCATGGACGCCGTGTTTGACCAGTTCACCGACATGAAGCTGCCCGCTCCGGTGCGCATCTCCATGGCTTGCTGCCTGAACATGTGCGGCGCGGTTCACTGCTCCGACATCGCTATCCTGGGTATTCACCGTAAGCCGCCCATCATCGACCACAAGTACCTGGACAACCTGTGTGAAATCCCGCTGGCCGTGGCTGCATGCCCCACCGGCGCAGTTCGCCCGTCCAAGGTCGAAGTCGATGGCGAGACCTACAAGACCGTTGCCATTAAGGAAGAACGCTGCATGTTCTGCGGTAACTGCTACACCATGTGTCCTTCTCTGCCCTTGGCAGACAAGGAAGGTGACGGTATCGCCCTGATGGTCGGTGGTAAGGTCTCCAACCGTATGTCCAAGCCCGCTTTCTCCAAGGTCGTGGTTCCGTTCATCCCGAACAACCCGCCCCGTTGGCCCGAGATGACTGATGTCATCACCCGCATCCTGAATGCGTACTCTGAAGGCGCCAACAAGTACGAACGTCTGGGCGACTGGGCTACCCGCATTGGTTGGGAACGCTTCTTTGAAGTATGCGATCTCGAGTTCACCGAACACCTGATCGACGACTTCCGCGATCCTGCCTACTACACCTGGCGTCAGACCACTCAGTTCAAGTGGTAGAAGCCTAGTAAACTCTGGGGTGCGGCGCTTGTGCCGCACCCCATTTTCAACGAGAAGGAGTCAGATATGCCTCTCGATGTAGAAGAAGCAAAAAAAACTATTTTGGATTTTTGCGAAAGCAAATCCAAATCCAAGTCCAAATTCTACTTCAACGACTTCACCAAGCTTTTCCCGGAAGCGAAGGCCCGCGAAGTGAAAAAAATCCTGACCGCTCTGGTCAACGAAGAAAAAATCGTGTTCTGGTCTTCCGGAAGCACGACCATGTACGGCCTGGCCGGTGCCGGCAAGCAGGCTGCTGCAGAGGGCGAATAGCATTTTGTCCGACGCATGACGTCAAGAGCCTTGTCCCGCTTTGTGGGCAAGGCTTTTCTTATTCAGGAGTGGGCGCGCTGTGTCGAAATTTTCCCGAATTGTGGTTGCCGGGCTTTCCGGCGGCACCGGCAAGACCATTGTTTCGCTGGGGCTTGCCAGAGCATGGGCACGGCGTGGCCTTACGGTCCAGCCATTCAAGAAGGGACCGGATTACATAGACGCCAACTGGTTAAGCCTTGCCGCAGGGCGCAGTTGCACAAATCTTGATCCTTTCTTTCTGGATGCGGACCGCATCCGTTCCCTTTTTCAGCATCGTGCCGGGGATGCCCGGATAAGCCTCGTGGAAGGGAATCGGGGCCTCTTCGACGGCATGGACGAGGCTGGAACCTGTTCCACTTCCGAATTGGCCCGCCAACTGGGCGCGCCTGTTGTTCTGGCCGTGGACTGCACCAAGATGACCCGAACCATTGCCGCCATTGTGCAGGGGTGTGTTTCCTTTGAGCCGGGGCTTCATCTGGCCGGTGTCATTTGCAACAGAACCGCAGGTGAACGGCATCGGAGTATCCTTCGTCGCAGTATCGAAGCGCATACGGATGTGCCGGTATTGGGCATGTTGCCCAAGCTTTTGGCCAATCCGATTCCCGAACGGCATATGGGGCTGGTTTCGGATCAGGAATATGAAGCTGGCCAGTATGACGGGCAGGCGCACGCTCTCGACGCAGTGGCGGATATGGCCGAAGAGTGGCTTGATGTAGAGAAGATTTTTGCCGTGGCCGGGCAGGCTCCTGGAATGCAGGCTGCCGCACCGGTCTGGGCCGAACCCGCGCAGGACAAGACCGTCCGCATCGGGTATGTTCATGATCAGGCCTTGTGGTTCTATTATCGGGAAAACCTTGAAGCTCTTGAACAGGCCGGAGCCGAGCTGGTCCGATTGAGTCTCATGGATGACAAGCCGTGGCCTGAAATTGACGGGCTGTATCTGGGCGGTGGTTTCCCGGAAACGCTGGCGCCGCAATTGGCTGCAAATGCAGGCCGACGTGAACATGTTGCCGCACTCTGCCGTTCCGGCATGCCTGTCTATGCGGAATGCGGCGGATTCATGTATCTCTGCCGGGAGCTGGAATTCGAAGGGGACATGTATCCCATGGCAGGGGTATTCCCTGTGGTAACGACGTTTTGCCGGCGTCCACAAGGCTTGGGCTATACGATCGCGACAGCCGACCTTCCCAACCCGTTTCATCCTCTCGGCAAGACGTTACGCGGCCATGAGTTTCACTATTCCCGCTGTGTTGCGGGCGATGAAGGTGCTTCTCTCGAATTCGCCATGCGTATGGAGCGCGGCAAGGGCATGCATGAAGGCCGTGACGGGTTGGTCTTCAGGAACACGTTTGCCGGATACAACCATATTCACGCCTTTGCCGCTCCGTGGTGGGCTCCTGCTTTTGTGCGGACTGCGCAAGAGTACAAGGCTCGTTGATCTTTGGCGGCCGGTGCTCTTGTTGCCACACGAAGCAACGTCTGATAGAGGCTTGAAGTTCTGTTGAGGCAAATACACGCATAAGGAGAATCACATGATCAAGCTTGAAACCAGCATGGGCGAAATCGTCCTGGAACTGGACGAGGAAAAGGCTCCCAAATCCGCAGCCAACTTCCTGCAATATGTTGAAGACGGTTTTTATGATGGCACTATTTTTCACCGGGTCATCAATGGATTCATGATTCAGGGCGGCGGCATGGAAAGCGACATGAGCCAGAAACCCACCCGTGAACCCATTGAGAACGAGGCCAACAACGGACTCAAGAACGACAAGTACACCGTTGCCATGGCTCGGACTATGGACCCGCACTCCGCTACCGCGCAGTTCTTTATCAATGTTCAGGACAATGCCTTCCTTAATTTCTCCTCCGAGACTTCCCAGGGTTGGGGCTATGCTGTATTCGGCAAGGTCACCGAGGGTTTTGAGGTGGTGGATAAAATCAAGGCCGTGGAAACCGCCAATGCAGGTTTCCATGAAAATGTCCCCGTTGAACCGATCCTTATCACCAAGGCTACCGTTATCTAGCCTGGCGTTATTCACAGGTATTCAGGACCGCCTTTGGCGGTCCTTTTTTTGTTGTGAGAGCACGAACGGGAAAGAATATCCTTTTGCATATGCCCGCTTTGACCCTTTGCCGCCTGCCAATGGATTGCATTGTTCGAAGATTGCTGAATAAAGCCAGTAAACAGATGTAGACCGGGATTTCTGGAGATATTGACCCCTGGTCGTGTGTAATATACCGTGCGCGGGATCGCGTTTCGCGATCCAAATCATGCAAGGAATGAGGAATGGAGAATCTTGATCGCCCTTGGTTGAAGTCTTACGATTCCGAGGTCAGCACATCCATTGATTATGAGCGTGTGCCCATGCACCGCTTTCTGGACCGTGCTGCCAAGAAATGGCCCAAGCGGAAGGCCGTGATTTTTCAGAATTGGTCGGTCAATTATGCCAAGCTCAAGCACCTGACCGAGGTGTTTGCGGCCAATCTCAAAAAGGCCGGTCTGCGCAAGGGGGATCGGGTCGCGCTCATGTTGCCCAACACGCCCCAAGGGCTGATTGCCTATTGGGGGTGCCTGCGGGCCGGAGCCGTGGTGGTCTGGACAAATCCCCTGTATATGGAAACAGAGATTCTCCATCACTTCAACGACTGTGAAGCACGATTTGTCATCGCCATTGATCTGCTGTGGCCACGGTTGGAAAAGCTGCGTGCCGATCTCCCCGTTGAAAAATATTTTTTCACCTCCATTGCGGACGGGCTGGCGTTCCCTCTGAACCTTCTTTACCGCCTGAAAACGTGGCGCGAAGGCAGTCGTTCCGCCATTCCTTTTGACGGCAAGACCATATTACCCTTCAAGCCGCTGATGAAGGGGAGCGATACGTACACGTGCGAATCCCTTTCTCCCGATGATCTGGCCCTTCTGCAATACACGGGAGGGACCACAGGCGTTGCCAAGGGATGTATGCTGACGCATTTCAACCTTGCGGCCAACGTGCAGCAATGCAAGGCCATGCTCCACGAAATGGAGCGTGACCCCCAGACATTTTTGGGTGTGTTGCCCTATTTTCATATATACGGGCTGACAACCTGTGTGAACTGGCCGACCTCCATCGGCTCAACGCTGATACCGTTTCCGCGCTACGTGCCGCAGGACGTGCTCAAGGGAATCCACAAGCACAAGCCGACTGTCTTTCCCGGTGCGCCTTCGGTATACATTTCCCTGTTGCAGCAGAAGAACCTTGAAAAATTCGACCTGAATTCCATCAACTACTGTGTGTCCGGTTCTGCACCCATGCCGTTGGAATACATCGAGAAATTCAAATCGGTGACCGGTGCGACCCTGTTGGAAGGCTTCGGGCTGACAGAAGCTTCTCCCGTAACCCATCTGAATCCCATACGCGGCAAACGCAAATTCGGTTCCATAGGCCTGCCTTTTCCGGATACGGACGCCAAAGTCGTGGATATGGTTGTGGGGGGGGAGGCTCTTCCTGCCGGAAAGATGGGAGAGCTGGTCATTCGTGGTCCTCAGGTCATGAAAGGCTATTACAATCGGCCTGACGCCACGGCAGATGTGCTGCGTAACGGCTGGCTCTATACCGGTGATATCGCCTGCATGGACGAAGACGGTTATTTTTTTATTGTGGACCGGAAAAAGGATCTGATCATTTCCGGCGGCTACAACATTTATCCCCGTGAAATCGATGAGGTGCTTCACGCCCACCCTGATGTGAAAGAAGCCGTTTCCGTTGGTATTCCTCATGAGGGGCGTGGTGAAATCGTCAAGGCCTATATCGTGCTTGAGGACGGGCGGGAATTGTCCCGCTCGGATGTCATCGGCTACTGTCGGGAAAAACTTGCCAATTACAAAGTCCCGCGCAAGGTGGAATTTCGCAAAGACCTGCCCAAAACCATGGTGGGCAAGGTTTTGCGTCGCGCCTTGCGGGATGAGGAAGTAGAGAAGGCTGAGAAGCGGCGCCAGCGTAAAAAGAAAAAATGATTTTGTTGCCCATGGCAGTTCAACAAGGCGTCTGGTTCCTTTTTGGGACACCGGGCGCTTTTTTTTGTGCTTCATACCGGGAAAAAATTTCAGGAACGATTATTGTATCCCGGTAGTTGCGGTATTTTTGTTCGTGGTCCTAAAGAAAATTCTTTAAGAGGCCGATTGTTCAATGGACAAAAGATTTTTCGTTTGTCCGGTGCAGGGCACCTTCTTTTCATGAATAAGCGGAGAATCCTGAATGAACCAAGAGTTTGACAGGGATTGTGGGCACGTCTACTGTAAGTATCACTGTGGGCAGCATCCTTGGATGCCTCGATAAATCATTGACCAAGTGAATGTTAAATACACAAATGGATCATACAAGCAACAGGGTCATCCAGCGGTTGATTTCCGAAGGGGTCTATCTCAAACCGAGTAAATACACTCGAGTGTTGGCTATTTTGGATTCGCTGGCGCGGGATTCCGGCATTTCCCAATTTGAACTGGGAAAACGGTTGAACCTTTCTGGCGCAATGATCAACCAGTACCTGAAACAGCTTCAGGCGGACGGTCTGGTGAAATTTTTGCCGGTGAACGGCAAAAGCTATCATTATGAATTGACGGCTGAAGGTGAACGTCAGCGGCGCAAGATGTTTTCGGATTATTCTTCGGAGACAATCTGCCTGTATACGTCCATCAAGGATTTCGTGCTCGATCGCCTCAGGGAATTGGAACAGCGGGGGTTATCCCGACTGGCGCTTTTCGGCGCTTCCGAAACCTGCGAGGTCGTGCTTTCCGCGCTCAAGGAATCGTCTTTTCATGTTGTTCTTGTCATGGACAACGACAAGGACAAACAGGGAACCATGTTTTTGGGACATGTAGTTTCGGCTCCTCATTTGCTGGACCAGGTGGACTGCGATGCTGTCGTCATTACGTCATTCGGCAGGCAGGACGAAATCTACGAACAGCTCGAACCTGTTGCAAAACATCGGGGATTCGAGATTGTGAGATTTTGATTATGAAAGAAAAAACGCATATCACGCTGCGTTCCGGGGTGGAAATCGGAAAGAATCGATCTTGCTTTGTGGTGGCCGAAATCGGCAACAACCATCAGGGCGACGTTGAACGGGCCCGTACGATGATTGACCGGGTCGCCGAAGCCGGTGCTCAGGGGGTGAAGTTCCAGAAACGGTGCACCGAAGCCCTGCTTACCAAGGAAGGCCAGGCGGCGCCTTACACGGGCTGCAACAGTTTTGGCCCAACCTACGGCGAACACCGAGACGCCCTTGAGTTGGATATTGACGCGATCGCCGGGCTCAAGGCGTACGCCGAATCCCTTGGACTCGTCTTTTTTGCCTCCGCGTGGGATGAGCCAAGCCTCGAACAGATTCTCAGCCTGGACGTAGAGCTTTTGAAGATTAGTTCGGCCGAGTTGGTGAACCTGCCGTTGGTGCGCAAATATGCCTTGGCCAAAATTCCCATCATATTGTCAACAGGCATGAGCTCGCTGGAAGAGATCGACGCGGCCGTGGAGACCATTCGCGCTGTGCATGACGACCTCATTCTGTTGCATTGCAACTCTACCTATCCTTGCCCGGAGGAGCAGATCGGCCTTCCGGTCATAGAAAGTCTTCGGGAACGGTATGCCCTTCCGGTGGGCTATTCCGGACATGAACGCGGCCTTGCTCCAAGCGTGGCCTCGGTAGCGTTCAAGGCGTGCGTCGTGGAGCGCCATTTTACCATGGATAAAACCATGAAGGGAACCGACCATCAGGCTTCATTGGAGCCTGAACAGCTTCGGGACATGGTCACCATGATCCGCGAGGTCGAACGATCCATGCAGGTCTGCGGCAAGAAGGTTTTCCCCGAGGAGCAGGCTGCCGCAAAGAAATTGCGCAAATGCATTGTATTTTCACGGGATCTTCCGGCCGGTCATGTGCTCAAGGAGTCGGACCTGACCACAAGATGTCCGCGTGTTGGCGTGACACCTGTGCATTGGAGTGAGGTTGTCGGAGCGACATTGAATCGTGCCGTGCAGCATGAGGAACCCGTGCAATGGGATTATCTTGTTGCAGCGAAGAATGATTGTGTGGACGCGGCGACATCCTGATCTTCGCTTTTCGCAAGAATGATTGACAGACCGGTGGACAAGTGTTCCGCCGGTCTGTGTTGTTATGAATTTGTGCTGATTGAAATAACTAATACAATCCTGATCGGTAATCAGGTACAAAGGTGCATAAACTGTCTTTTGACCCGAAGGAGCACTCCATGAGCAAGCAGGATATTCTTTTGGAAACAGGGACCAATGAGCTTGAAATCATTGAGTTCTTTATCCGAGAACAGGTTGACGGAAAAGTAGAGACCCACTATTTCGGCGTCAACGTGGCAAAAGTGCTTGAGGTGGTGGAAGCCCCTGAAGGGCTGGACGGGTCCGAAGCGGCTGAACATTCGAGTTTTTTGGGAACCATTCCTTTGCGTGACCTGATTTTGCCGGTCGTGGATTTGAGCGTCTGGCTGGAAATGGACAGGGAAAGGGAAGAGAACGAACCCATCATCGTGACTGAGTTCAACAGCGCGGTTACGGGTTTTCTTGTTTCCGGCGTGACCATGATTCACCGAATCAATTGGCGCGACGTGCAGTCTCCCAATTCCTTTGTCCAAAATTTTGAGACCAACTGCATAACCGGCACCGTGGACATCGGCGACCACATTACTCTCATGCTGGATTTGGAGCTGGTGCTTTCCGAACTTGGCGGAACAGTTGAAACCGAGCAGGCCGACGATGTTCGTGCGGACAGGCAGTACCGGGCTTTGGTTGCCGACGACTCCACTTCGGTCCGCAACGTCTTGCAACAGAATTTTGAAAAGGCCAATTTTCTACCCACACTGGTGGGAGACGGGCAGGAAGCCTGGAACTTTCTTGAAAAGATCAGGGAAAGAGCCCAGGCGGAAGGCAAGAGCCCACTTGAATATCTTGATGTGGTTGTTTCGGACGTTGAGATGCCGCAGATGGACGGTTATACGTTGACACGCAAGATCAAGGAAGACCCGATTCTCAGCAAACTTCCAGTCTGCCTGTTTTCTTCCTTGATCTCGAAAGGGATTATGCACAAGGGAGAAGCCGTAAAAGCCGACGATCAAGTGACTAAGCCCGAGTTCAACACCCTTACCGGACGAGTTATCAAGTTGATCGAAAGCTGGCCCCGTTCCTGAACCGGGGAGGGGGGCCGAACAGCCGGTGACGTTTAAGCGTTGACGCCGTTAAGGCACTTGCGAAGCGTGCTGACGCCACAGGAGTGGTGCATGTAGATGGGCGTCTCTTTGCTTTTGAGGGCCTTGACGATATCCCGCTTCGCCTTGTGCGAAACCTTGTTGGTGAACATCACCACGAAATCAACATTCCCCATGGTATTGCCGATGGAGCGCTCCTTGCCCGTGAAGCATTTGAGTTTCACGCCATGTCGCTTGGCTTCGTCAATGTAGTCCCGTTTCAGCCTGTCCATACCACCGATGAGTGCCGCGCACATGATGAGCTCCTTTTTTGAAATTGAATTTCGTTATCATCTACATAGAAGGAGCAAGGCTGTCAACCACTTCTTGCGTTTTGTTCATGAAAATTGTTTGCGGAAATTTCAGGGCTGGTCCGCTTTTTATCCTGCGGGGTTAGGAAATGTTCCGGCTTCAGGGCAGGGAGTCCACAGGTTCCCAATCTTCATTTTCCAGAGAACTGTCCGGCAGATCCTGACGAGGGATTTCGCGTTGCATATTGGCTTTGCCCTTGTCGTTGGTCAGGGCTTTGCCAATGACCATGTTCACGGCTCCATGAAGTAGAATTTGTCCCTTGAATCCCGTAAAATTCGACAAGTCATTCCAGGCGATGTTGTTTGCCGACGCCGTCAGGCGTTCAAACGGCACGTTGAATATGGCGTATTGGGCCTTGCCGCGTATCCGGTTGTTCAGAATCAGGCCACGCGACCCGGTTTGGACAATGCCCAGTGATTTTTCGCCGCCTCCGGCAATAATATCGTTTCCCGCCACGATAACACCATCGCTGAAGAGCAGTATTCCGGTGGAGGATTCGCCCCGCATTTCCACACGATTGCCGGTTACGGCTATGGGAATGTTCTTTTGCGTGTTGACGCCGCCGGCAGTATCCATGAACCATCCCGCAACAATGCCGTTCGGCGTGAACATATTGGGATGTGAAATGCCCTCGTTGTCCGTGATGACCTTGTTGTCGGTAATGGTGATTGCTGCGTCATGATTGCCACCCCGATCATTGTCCAGAGCCTCGATGCCGTTTCTTGACGCCCTTGTGACCATGTTGTTTTTTATGGTTATGATCGTTCCCCACGTGCGGTCTGCCATGATGCCATGCCCCGAAGTCATGCTCGGCCTGTCACAGAGCATGTAAAGCCGGTTGTCCTCAATGGAAACCACGCCGGTTACGGCCATGCGGATTGGCGAGTCCGGGTGTGCGAGGCGCGTGCCCACCACGATCCCGGCGGCAAAGCGTAACGTTTCTGATTCCCTCCACGGTTTGGCCAGTTCCTGTGGGCGCACGGCTTCCACGTCAATATTGCGAATGGTGACGCCCGAGGCATAAACAATATGTATGGCCGCGCCTTTCGGGCCTTTGAAATGAAGGTTGCGGATATCTATGAGCGGTCCTTTTTTGCCCGGAGGTGCTCCGGGAACCGGCAATGGACTGTGAAAAGGCCAGAATCCGCCTGTTATGGTCGTGGTGGGCAAACCCAGCGAGTCTATTTCACCTTTGATATTTGTGTCCTTGCGGATGTGGATTCTTCCTTTTTCCCCAAAGTCGAAATGGCCCTGAAGTAATACGTCACAGCCTTTGTCTAAGGCTGTCTGCACATTCCTTACATCTTGCGCCGGATCATTGGTACCGACAATCGTACATTGACTTCTTGCCTGCGCGATGTTCGGGGTGAGCATTATAAATATGAATATGAACGTAACGGAAATCATGAATCCGTACTTTTGCGTTTGGTAATCAGTCACCTGTTTTGCCTCTATCTTTTTTCCGGCGTTATCTGCTTTTACCGATCTGTTTCGTATTTGTAACAAACAGAGGGTTATTGTTTGTCCCTGCCTGTTGCACGAAACAGCGTTTATGGTAACGTGCATCAGGATCCTTTTTCAAACATTGTAGGGTAACGAGAGCAGGATTAGCAAGGGAGTCTCCATGAGATTGCAAACCAGGATGACCTTGTTTCAGGTCGTGACTATTGCCGTGACCATAGTGGTCTTGTGCGTTGTTTTCGTGATGGACATCAGAAGTTATTCTGCCCATGAGCTGGAAAGCTATCGAAATGAGGCCATGGCGAATCAAAAGCGGGAGCTTGAGGATCTGGTCGGCATAGCCAGCACGACTGTGGAAAGCTATTTCCAGCGTTCTCAGGACGTGGAGGCACTCAAGCAGGAAAAGGCGGATGTGCTCAAGCGCGTGGTTGATGCGGTATATAATCAGATCGTGGATTTGGTGGAACGGCTGGGCAAGGTGCTTACCCCCGAGGAATTGGAGGAAGAGATCCGCAAAACAGTGCTTGCCGCCCGCTACGATGGCGATAACTACGTCTGGATCAATGATCTGGAAAACCGGATGGTGGTTCATCCCAATCCCGAGTTGCAGGGCAAGGATCTGAGTGCTCTCAAAGATTCCAAGGGCAGCTATTTTATTCGTGATATCTCGACCCTTGCCCGAGCCAGTGGGGAAGGGATGACATCATACTGGTGGCCGCGTCCCGGTGAAACGCAGCCCCGCCTCAAGGTTTCCTATGTGCGTCTGTTGCCAGAGCTTGGCTGGGTTGTGGGAACCGGAGCCTGGATTGACGAAATTTCCGCACAAATGAAAGCCGAAGCCCTGGAAAGGGTTGCGGCCATGCGCCTTGCCGATGGTAACTATTTCTTCATCAACGGTGTGGATGGCAAAAGCGTTATGCACCCCACCAATCCTGACATCGTGGGTAAAAATCTCATGCAGTTGCAGGATAAACGTGGCAACCGTCTGTTCGCAAACATGCTGGATGTCGCCCAAAAGGAAGGTCAGGGCTTTGTGACCTATTGGTGGACACGCCCCGGCAAGGAAGGGGCCGTTCCCAAACTCACCTTTGTGAAGCTTTTCAAGCCATGGGGCTGGGTCGTGGGGATGGGTGCGTATGTGGACGATATTGATGATCGAATTGCGGAAAAGCAGACCGCTTTGGGGAATACTGTTACCTCCATGTTGACTGTATTGCTGTTTATTGCGCTGGGACTCGCCTTGCTGGCGGCGGTTGTGAGCATGCTGTTTGCGCGCAGGATAACGGATACAATCGGCGGGGAACCGGAGGATATAGCTCACATTGCTGGTCGTGTTGCCGGCGGGGATCTCATGGTGAATTTTGTTGAACCCAAGCGTGGTGCAATGGGTATATACAAGGCCATGTGGGGCATGACCGGCAAGCTCAGCAATCTGGTTTCCGAGGTTCAGCAGGCCACGGAGAACGTTTCCGCCGGCAGTCAGGAGCTGTCTTCGTCCTCGGAGGCGTTATCACAGGGCAGCACGGAACAGGCCGCATCCGTGGAAGAGGTTAACGCTTCCATCGTGCAGATGGCCGGGAGTATTCGTGATAACGCTGAAAACGCCCGGAAAACCGATGAAATAGCAGGGCATGCGGCCGGGGAAACCGAAAAGGGCGGTAAAGCGGTTCAGCAAAGCGTGGACGTGATGCAGGAGATTGCGGAAAAGGTTTCTTCCATAGAGGAGATCGCCCGACAGACCAACCTGCTGGCCTTGAATGCGGCTATTGAAGCTGCCCGTGCCGGGGAGCAGGGCAAAGGCTTTGCCGTGGTCGCTGCCGAAGTGCGCACGCTTGCGGAACGAAGCGGGAAAATTGCGGGAGAAGTCTCGGAGCTTTCCAGCCAAAGTGTTGAGATGGCGGGAAAGGTGGGAGAATTATTTGAACAGATTGTGCCGGAAATCCGCAAGACAGCCCAATTGGTAAGCCAGATTTCCAAGGCTTGCGATGAGCAGAGCTACGGGGTGGAGCAGGTGGAAACAGCCGTGCATCAATTGGATACGGTCATCCAGCAAAACGCTACGGCCGCCGAGGAAATGGCTTCCACTGCCGAGGAATTTGCCAGCCAGGCCGAAGGATTGCAGGCCACCATGTCGTTTTTCCGTGTCAACGGGCATGAACCTTCAAGCATGAAGGGCAAAACGCTAGTCAGGGCGCAATCCTTGACGCCGCCCCCGTTGCCTCCGGGGCGCGTGCCGGATGAAAGTGATGATTTTGAAAAGTATTAGTGGACGTTATCAGTAGCCACGTTTGCCGAGCATGGCATCTTTGCGAGCCGGGGGCAGGGCGTGGTTGTGCCGCATTTGTGAGAAATAGGCCTGGGCTATTGCTTCACATGCGCTTGCTGCGTCCGGGGTTTCCTTGCCCTGCCACGTTTGCAGTATCTTTTGCAGGGCGCTGGACACAATACGGTCTTCGGACCATTTGGGGTAGGATTGCCAGTAGTCGACGGCGCGTTTGGTTTGCCCCAGTTTTGCGCAGGCATAGCCTGCATGTAACCATGCATCGGGGATATCGTCGCGCAATGATATGGCTTGTTCGAGAAAAGCGAGAGCCTGTTCGTCCCGGCCAATGCGAACACAGGCGATGCCTGCCATGACCAGATGGCGAACAAGAGGTTGTTTGCCCTTTTCCCGCTTTTTATCCAGCAGTGTTGTCAGGGCGTCCGCGCATTTGGTGAAACGGGATTCAGCCTCGGAAAAGTCCCGGCGCAGTTCCGCTTGCATGGCCCTGTTGAAATTTTTTTCTCCCCGGGCGTCCAGTGGAGCCAGCCTGTCCAGAAAGCCCATCACTATCCCCTGATCACCCGGTTTCTTCCTTGCGCCTTGGCTTCGTACATAAGCTCGTCGGCACGGTGCTGTGTTCTCTCAAGGGTTTTGTCGTCAGGCTGTAATTCCGTGACTCCGATGCTTACCGTGAACCGGATATCCTCGCCATCGGACGGGACGACAAGCTCTTCAATGGCTCCCCGCATGCGTTCGGCTACGGCGTATGCCTGTTCCAGCGAGGTTTCCACGAGCAGTGCGGCAAATTCCTCTCCGCCCATGCGTCCAAAGATATCCGTGCTGCGAAGAATGGAAACGCATGTTGTGGCCAATGCCTTGAGCACGGTGTCGCCAGCCATGTGCCCATAGGTGTCATTAATGTCCTTGAAATGGTCTACGTCGAGCAGCAGCACGCTGCACGGGGTTCCGTAACGCTTGAAGCGTTCAAATTCCTTGATGCTGTGTTCAAGGAACGAGTAACGGTTGTTCACCCCTGTCAGGGCGTCAGTCTTGGCCATGCGCAGGAGTTCGGCTTCCAGCCGTTTGCGTTCGTGAATGTTCTCCGTGACCTGAAGAATGTATTGGGGGCTGTTCTCATCGTCATGGACAATAGTGGTCGTCACACGACCCCATACTTCTGTCCCGTCCCGGCGGACATACCGTTTTTCTCGCACGTACATGGGAATGTCGCGTATCCAGAGGCGGCTATTGAGGTCTTTGTCCGCCTTGCGGTCGTCCTCATGCGTAACTTCACTGATGTTCATTCCTACCAGATCGTAATCCGAATAGCCCACCAGCATGGACATGCGGTTATTGATGCGTTGGATAAGGCCGTCTTTGTTCAGGGTGCAGATGCCTACGCCCGCATGGTTGAAGATGGCACGGAATCGGCGTTCACTGGCATACAGGGCTTTTTCTGCCCGTTTGCGCTTGCTGATGTCCTCCAGAATCCAGATGACGCCTTTGTCCAGATCCGGGGGTGAGGCCAGGTCCATGGCCTTTCCGGACAGGGCGCACCATACGACGCTGCCGTCTTTGCGGCGCAATTGGTACTCGATCTGGCTCAATTCTCCTTCAGTGAGTTTGGGATAATAGGTTTCACCAAATTCCCGGTAGGCCTCTTCCGAAATATGAATTTCACGAATGTCCTTTCCCAGCATGGACTCGGCGGAATCGTATCCGAGGATTTCGGCCAGCCGCCTGTTGGCGCGGGCAATGACGCGGCCGTTTTGCAGCATCACGATGCCCACTTGGGAATTGTTGAAGATGGATTGAAGCTCCTGACGGGAGCGCACGAGTTCCCGCTGGGCGTTCTGACGTGCAGTCACGTCTTCAATAAGCCAGATGGACCCTTCTTCGGGATTGTCCCAGTCCAGAGGCGAGGCTACTGTTCGGCACCAGAACGATGAACCGTCTGCGCCCTTGAACTGGTTCACGGCGTCATAGGGTTGTCCGCTGGCGAACAGGCTGAGTGAAGCATTTTTTGTGATCGTATATTGTTTCTCGTCCATATGAACCATGCGGGTCGAGGAACCGATCATTTCTTCCAACGGGTGCCGGGCAATGTCCGCAGCGCGTTGGTTGAGCCAAACAAAACGGCGATTTCTGAGCAGGGCTATGCCGAGGATACTGTTATCCAGAATACGTTGTTGCAAACGGTTGACGCGAAGCAGCTCCATCTCGATTTTTTTGCGGAAAGTGATGTTGCGCAGGGCACCACGTATCCTGAACGCCTCACCCGGTGTCCGGCAGTCCACATAAAACTGGGCAAAGAACCAGCGCTCTCTGGATTGTGGCGTGATGATGCGCAGTTCCATGTCAAAATTCCTGCACTCGGCTATGCTGGTTTGCATGAGCTCCTGAAAACCGGGCTTTTCTTCCGGGTGCAACCGTTCCAGAAAATTTTCGAGCGAACAGAACTGTTCATTAATCTCATAGCCGAGCTGACGGTACATTTCGTCAGACCACCAGCATATTCCGGTTTCAAGGTTCTGCTGGAAACTGCCCGTTTTGGCGATGTGCTGGGCATCGTTGAGACGACGCTCCGTTTCTTTCAGTTCGGCCGTACGTTCGGTGATTTTCTTTTCCAGGTCGGTCCCGGCCCTGCGCAGTTCCTTTTCCGCTGCGGCCAGTTGTTTGTTATCCTTGCCCAGTTCCATGATGAGGCCCGCAATACCTATCAAATATTTTTCAAGCGCCGGAATTTTTTCCGGACGGATATACGGTGCGGCTTCGTGTTCCCTGAAAAGCGTTTCTTCGTCCATGCCCAGCGCGTTGGCCATTTTGGCCACCTGATCCCGGTCCGGTTCCTCGATTCGGAACGGTCCGACGATGATGGAGCCGGCCAGCAAGCCGTCGATCATAACAGGAAGCGCCATGTCATGCAGGCCCATGGGGCAGCGGGAGGTGATGGGTTTCCCCTTGGTCAGCGACATCCCTATCCCTTCCCAGCGTGCCTGGCATTTTTTGCCGGAATCCATGCGTTGATGCTTGGCGCAGATCGTCTTTCGTGAACCGGGAGAGGGAAACGGCGTGTCGGCGTCAAGGATCCTGCAGGGCACGTCGAACATGTCCTGGAAATTGGCCGCCAGCTCATGCAGTTTTTGTATGTCAATCAGTTCGCTGAGCTTCATGGACGTTTTTGCCGTTTATCAGTTGTTATGATGCGGGATCCCCAGTTTAGAGAGCTTCACCTTTTCCTGCCATGATAATGAGGAAAAAGACAAAAAGGCCAGTCTATAACAAGAAAAGGGAGACCTGAAAACAGGCCTCCCTTTTTTATGACGTATCGGTTGACGACTATACTTCGTCTTTTTCCACCGGCATGTCGGCCACGGCGCATTCCGTGGTCAGCAGCAGCCCGGCTACGGAAGAAGCGTTTTGCAGGGCTTGGCGTACAACTCGTTTGGGATCGATGACACCGCTTTTGAGCAGGTCTTCGTATTGGCCGGTTCGGGCGTTGAGTCCCTTGGAACCTGTCAGTTCCCGAACTTTTTCGACAACCACGGCGCCTTCCATTCCCGAGTTCGCAGCAATGTGGAACAGCGGGGCCTCAATGGCTTTGCGGATGACGTTTACGCCGGCGTTTTCATCGTCGTTGTTGAGCTTGAGTCCTTCCAGTGCTTTTCCTGCACGGATCAGGGCCGTTCCGCCGCCGGGGACGATGCCTTCGTCCACAGCTGCGCGGGTGGCGTGCATGGCGTCTTCAACGCGGTCGCGTTTTTCCTTCATTTCCACTTCGGTGGCTGCGCCCACATTGATGACGGCAATACCGCCCATGAGCTTGGCCAGGCGTTCCTGAAGCTTTTCGCGGTCGTAGTCGCTGGATGCGGCGTTCATCTGGCCTTCGATTTCCGAGCAACGGCGGGAGATGTTTTCCTTGTTGCCTGCGCCGTCAACAATGGTGGTGTGCTTTTTGCCGACCACGATGTTTTTGCAGGTACCCAGATCGTTCAGCTCCATGTTTTCGATGCTGACGTTGGTATCGTCCGAAGCCACGTTGGCGCCGGTGAGGATGGCGATGTCGCGGATCATGTCCTTGCGGCGTTCGCCGAATCCCGGAGCCTTTACTGCGCAGACCTTGAGAGTGCCGCGCATGGCGTTGATGACCAGTGTGGAAAGGGCTTCGCCTTCAAGGTCTTCGGTGATGATCAGCAGGGGCTTTTGCGCCTTGACTACTTTTTCCAGCACAGGCAGCAGGGTGCGCATGCTACTGATTTTCTTTTCGGAGAGCAGGATGAGCGGTTCTTCAAATTCGCAGAGCTGCTTGTCCTGATTGTTGACGAAGTAGGTGGAGAGCCAGCCGTTGTCGAATTCCATGCCTTCGACAACGTCCAGAACGGTTTCAATGCCTTTGGCTTCGTCAATGGTAATGACGCCTTCCGTGCCGATCCGGTCTACGGCCTCGGCCAGAATTGCGCCGATGGATTCGTCGTTGTTGGCGGAAATGGTGCCGATCTGGGCGATTTCCTCGTTCTTTTTAACGGGCTTGGCAATGTTGGCCAGTTCGTTCACGACGGTTTCCACGGCGGCGTCCATGCCGCGCTTGATGGACATGGGGTTGCGCCCGGCGGCCAGCAACTTGACGCCTTCATTGAAAATGGCTTGCGCCAGAACCGTGGCGGTGGTGGTTCCGTCGCCTGCGGTTTCGTTGGTCTTGGAAGCGACTTCCTTGACCATCTGTGCGCCCATGTTCTCGAGCCTGTCGTCAAGGTCGATTTTTTCAGCGACGGTGACACCGTCCTTGGTTACCTGAGGAGCACCCCAGGTTTTTTCAATAAGGACATTGCGGCCTTTGGGGCCGAGGGTCACTTTGACAGCATCGGCCAGCGCATTGACGCCGCGCTTGAGTCCTTCGCGCGCGATTTCCTGAAAATCAAGAGATTTGGCAGACATCATTCATTCCTTGATGCTATTGCTTTAGTGGTTATTCGAAAACGCCCAGAATGTCGTCTTCGCGCATGATCAGCAGGTCTTCGCCGTCCATGGCGAATTCGGTTCCGGCATATTTGGCAAAGAGAACGGAATTACCGGCCTTGAGCGTTTTGCACTCGGGGCCGGCGGCCAGAATCTCGCCGCCCTGCGGCTTTTCCTTGGCGGAATCCGGGATGATGATGCCCCCGGCAGTGGTTTCCTGTTCTTCGGTCCGTTTCACGATAACACGGTCATGCAGCGGTTTCAGTCCCATGTCGGTAACTCCTTGAGAAAGTATTTGAATAATGCGCATGGAGCGCATGGACGTCATGCGGTTGGTGATAGATAACCAGTGATTGTTGCTTGTCAACCGGGGAGAACAATTTTTTCACCAGTTGGTAACGGGTGTCGCCTTGCACTTGGCCGCAAAGGCAGCTAAAACATATATGCTGGCAAACAAAGGTTATTCAAGAGCTCCAAGGAGAAATGACGCATGGAACCCGGACTGAAACGGCTGGTTGTTGTTTCCAACAGGCTTCCCGTGGCCCTGAAGAACGAGGGCGGTGAATGGGTTGTCAAACCCGGTGCGGGAGGATTGGTTTCCGCACTGGCTCCGGTGCTGCGGGACCGTGGCGGCGTGTGGATAGGCTGGTCCGGTGCGTCTGATCCTTCCCTGAATGTGGAAGAATTGCTGGAAGGCTTTTCGGCCAGGGCCGGGTATGAGTTGCGCACCGTGCAATTGACCGAAAAAGAAGTCCGGGAATATTATTTCGGCTTTTCCAACGAAGTCGTTTGGCCTCTTTTTCATGATTTGCAGACGCGTTGCCATTTTGATCCCGCATACTGGCAGACCTATCTGGATGTGAATTTCAGGTTTGCCGAGCAGGTGGCCCGCCATACGGCACCGGAGGATTACGTATGGGTGCATGATTATCACCTCATGCATCAGGCGTTTTTTCTCAAAAGCATGGGCGTCAAACGCAGTACCGGTTTTTTTCTGCATATTCCTTTCCCCACGCCGGATATTTTCATGAAATTGCCGTGGCGTTGGAAGATTATTCAGGCCCTGACGGAGTTCGATATGGTGGGATTTCAAACCACGCAGGACCGGGACAATTTCGTGCGTTGCGTGAGCCATTTCATTCCCGAATGCTCGGTTGACGGGGAGGGGGCTGTCGTTACCATTCACATGGACGGCCATGAATTCCGGGCCGGAGCGTTTCCCATCAGCATCGACTTCAACCAGTTTGCGAATCTTGCCCAGCGGGAGGACGTGGTTCAGAAAACATTCAAGCTGCGTGAGGCCCTCAAGCATCGCAAGATCATTCTCGGAGTTGACCGTCTGGACTATACCAAGGGCATTCCCGAGCGGATTCTGGCCATCCGGGCGCTTCTCCGGCGCTTCCCGGAGCTGACCGGGCGCGTGAATTTCGTGCAGGTCGCCGTCCCCAGCCGTGAAGACGTGGAAGAGTACAAGGAACTGCGGGACGAGATCGACCTTTTGGTGGGGCGGGTCAATGGGGAGTTCTCCTTTCCGGGATGGGTACCCATCCATTACCATTACCGCAATTTGAATCGCGAGGATCTGGTGGCCTATTACGCCGCCGCTGATATCGCTTTGGTTACGCCCCTGAGAGACGGAATGAATCTCGTGGCCAAGGAATACTGCGCCTGCAACACGTCCGAAACCGGTGTTCTCATTCTGAGTGAATTTGCAGGGGCTGCCGCTCAGATGCAGGAATTTGCCTATCTTGTGAATCCGTATGATCTTGAGGGTGTGGCGCGTGCCGTGAATCAGGCCTTCCATTGGGACAAGGGCGAACGGAAGCGTATGATGACCGCTCTTCGGGACCATGTTCGGTCGTATAATATTTTTTGGTGGGTCGATTCCTTTTTGCAGGCAAGTTTCTCCAAAAATCTCGAAGACTTTCCGTCTGTGGAAACCGTGCAGTTCGAAAAGTGTTGAGCCGTTTGCTTTTGTTCCATGTCTGCATGCACTATGCTTGACTGATGCTGACTCTCAAATGTTCGAAATGCCGTGCAAAGCTCTGGAAATACTACAAGATAGGTCCAGGGGAGGTTCTGCGTTGCCACCGGAGCCGTATTCGCAAGGTGTGGTGCATGGAAGAAAGAAACGGCAAGGTGTTTTGCTCGTGCGGTAATGCCGTGGGCATCGACAAGGGCGGTTTTGTCAAGATGAACAAGGGCGCGTTTACCTATTCCGGAACCAAGGATACGGCCTGATTGGTCAGGAGCCGGTTGGTTCAGCCCAATTGCGGAAGCTCGGCGTAAAAGGCCAGCCCGTTTTTGCCGTTGCGCTTGACGTGATACATGGCCTTGTCCGCCTTGTCCAAAAGATCCACCGGGTGATTGGCATCGTCCGGAAAGAGAGCCAGTCCGAGGCTGGCGCTGGTTCGTACGCTTGCCTCCTCAAGGTTGTATGGATGGGCAAGGGTTTCGACAATTTCCGTTGCTACGGCCTTGGCCGTGTCCTTATCCTGATTTCTCGCCAGAACGACGATGAATTCGTCTCCGGCCAGCCTGTAGACACTCCCCCTGTTCCCGATACAGTCGGTCAAACGCTTGGCTGTCCGCATGAGCAGACTGTCTCCGGCTTTGTGTCCAAGCGAATCGTTGACCTGTTTGAATCCGTCCAGATCAAGAAAAATGACGGCAGCGCCTGTTCCGATGTCTCGCGCCCTGCTCAGGTCTTTGGGCAGCTGTTCGTCGAGGGCCAGACGGTTCTTCAGGCCCGTCAACGCATCGCGGTAAGCCAGTTGCTCTGGTTTGACCTGACTGCTCAGGCAGCGAACCACACAAAAGTATGATTCGTGATCCGGTGAATAGACAACGTTCCAGTTGGTACGGCAGTAATCCCCGTTTTCTTGCAGAAACCGGAAAGAGAATGAAGTGGATGCAATGTCCGCAGTGATAAGCGCCTGCAATGCCGCAAGGGCCTGCTCCCGGTCGTCGAAATGGATGTACTCGGTCAGGTAGGAGTGCTGCATGGTTTCCCGGCTGTGTCCGGTCGCCATTTCCCAATGGGTGTTTACATCCTCAAACATGCCGTCCGTGGAAATGACGGCAGCCATGTCCTGTGAAAGGGCCAGCCATGAATAGCGCTCATAATAAAAGAGGCGCTGCAACGTTTCGGGATCATGACATTCGTGAACGAGATAATGAATATCCATGCGTCTTTCTTTATACCTGATTCATAAATATTGCCAGGGGCGCTACAGGAGCCGTCTGGCTCCGACATAATGCTCCCGCCAGAAAGGGTTGGTCATGTCCGATTCCATGACACGCTTCCCCGACCGGGGACTGTGTATGAATGTATGTTTTTCCGTGACGATGCCGACATGCATGCTTTTGCCGGTCAATACCCGGTAAAAGACCAGATCGCCGGGACTGATATCACGTTTTTCAACAAACTTTCCTGCCCCGTACTGTTCCCATGAGACCCGGGGAACCCGGACGCCGTTTTTGGCATATACCCACCAGACGAGACCGGAGCAGTCGAACCCCTTTGCCGGGGAGTTGCCGCCCCATGCGTAAGGTGCGCCCAAAATAGAGCGGGCTGTCCTGATGACTGCTGCAGCCTTTTTTGATGGAGCGGGGAGGCTGCGAAATCCGGCTTGGCCGGACGGTTTACTTGCAAAAGGGTTGAGATTGGCGCAGCCGGTCAGGCAGAGTGCCGTGAGTAAAAGGAAAGCAGGGACCACTCTACGGGCCGGAAGCCGGCTGGCGTATGTGGTCCCTGTTTTATTCATGGCACACTAGAGAATGGTGAGGAATGATTGTACGCTGCGTACGCCCGGAACGCTCTTTGCGTGGGCGATGGCGCGGTTGCGCTCCGCAGACGAACCGACCATTCCCACAAGCACGGCGTTGCACTGCACCATATATACATCTACGTTGGTGGACCAGACGTCCTTGTCTTCAATAAGCCGTTTTTTGATGCTGGCCTCCAATTCGAGGCTGTCCAGCGTTCCACAGGTATCATTTTTCTTTTTGGGAAGAAGATAGGTTGTTACCTTGTGTACCCCTTCCACCTTGCGGGCCAGAGTTACGGCACGGTCAGCCTGTGTCCTGCTTTCATATTCGCCCATGATGTAAACGTGCCCCTGATAACTGGCAACGTCATAATCAAGGTATTTCACACTGTCGTCATTGAGGAATTCCTTTTTGATGAGCAGGGTGATTTTTTCGTCGCTGGCAATGGTGCTTACATTGCGTTCGTCCACGGCTGCCTTGTATACGGCACAACCCTGAAGCAGGTTGGCACCGAGCAGCACCGCAAGCATCAGAACGGGAGCAAGCAGTCGTTTCATGGGGTCCTCCATGTCTTTCGATCCTCATGCCGATCGGGACGGCGTTTGTGCTTTTGCTGTAGCGTGTGCGTTCGTTTTTATTCGGAAAATAGGTCAGGCAACAGCATTTGTGCTTCCTTTTGCAGACTTTCGGAAACGGCCCATCCTCCACTCCAGGGCGGAGGCTGGCAAAATGTCAGTTTCGGCAGTTGCATGCAGAAACAATGCAGCTTGAGTTGTGTGCGTGTTGTTGTCCCGTATTTATTGTCTCCTATCACTGGATGGTTCCGGGAGGCAAGTTGTACGCGTATCTGGTGTGTGCGGCCTGTTATTAGGCGTATGGCCAGGAGGCTGGCTTTTGTATCTGAAAGCAGGGGGTGAATTTCGGCCCTGGCTGTTTTTCCTTTTCCTGTTGCCATCTTTTCGCTGCCGGGGCGACCTTTTTTTTCCATACGGTCTTCCAACAACATGGTTCCGGGGTTTTCCCAACGTCCGGAAACCCAAGCCAGATAGAGTTTATGAACTCCTCCCGAGGCAAAGAGCCCGTTCATGGTCCGCAAAGTGCCATAGGACGTAGCCGCCAGCAGCAGGCCCGAAGTATCCCGGTCCAGTCGGTGGCACAGGGTCGGCGCAAAATCCGCATTCAGGAACATGTTTCGCAACCGGGCGACAAGGGAATCGACCTGTCCATCTCCGCCATGCACAGCCAAGCCAGCGGGTTTGTTTACAACCAGCAGGCCGTTTTCATGATGGACAATCTGGAGGTGCGGTTTGTCGGCGTGTGTTGTTTTGGCAGTGTCGGGTTCGTCCGCATGGTAGGGCGGGATACGGACGTTTTGGCCTTCCTGAATTCTGTCAAAAGGTTTTTTCCGTCCCTTGTCCACGCGCACCTGCCCCTTGCGTATCCAGCGCATGATGGCTGAACGCGGAACGTCGCCCTGCAGGCGGCGTTCGAGAAACTGTAAAAGTTTCTGGCCGGATTCGGCGTGGGTGACTTCGACGATGACAGCTTTGGGCATGTTTTTTTGATTTTCCCGTTGTTGGTTTATTGCCCGTGAAAATAGATTTTTTGGATACTGGCCGCAAGCCGGCCGTCATCACATCATGGAGGGCAGGAATGTAACCAATGCGGGAAATGCCAGCAAAAGTGCTGTGAGGATCAAATAAGCTCCCATGAAATGGAGCACGCCCTTGAAAACGTTGCCCATGGGTACGTCCGGGGCCATGGAGGCCACGATGAAAATGTTGACCCCTACCGGTGGGGTGATGGCGCCCAATGTCGTGACGACCGTAATGAGCACGCCGAACCAAAGCGGATCGAACCCCATGGCTTGCACAACGGGAAAGAAGATGGGGATGGTTACCAGCAACATGGCCAGCGCATCCATGACCATTCCGCCTACTACGTAGATGAGGCAGATGAGCATGATGATTACCATGGGGGGGATGTTCAGCGAAGCCACGGCACTGGCTGTTTCAAACGGCAAACGGGTAACAGCCAGAAAGCGTCCGAAAATGACCGCTCCCATGACGATGACCATGATCATGCTGGAAACTTTGAGTGTATCCGTGCAGGCTGTGCGGAATTTTTTCAGGGTCATGGTGCGGGTGGCAAGGCTGATGAGCAGAGACAACGCTGCTCCGGCTGCTCCGGCCTCCGTTGGCGTGAACAGGCCCATGAACAATCCGCCCATGACAAGGGCGAAGAGTACCAGCATTTCCACGGAGCCGGGCAGGGTGGCGATTTTTTGGTGCAGAGTCATGCCCTTTCCCGCCGGTCCCCATGTCGGGTTCTTGCGGCAAAGCCAATAGACGGTTCCCAGAAAGAGTGATGTGAGCAGGATTCCCGGAACAATACTGCCCACAAAAAGCGCCGCAATGGACTGGCTGGTTTGCAGACCGATGATGATCAGCACCACGGAAGGCGGGATAACCACACCCAGCGTTGCGCCGGCCGCTACGGAACCGGTGGAAAGGATGGGGCTGTATCCGTATTTTTTCATTTGGGGCAGTGCCACCGTGCTCATGGTGGCAGCGGTTGCAGAGTTGGAACCGCAGATGGCCGCAAAGCCGCCGCAGGCCAATACCGTGGCCATGGCGAGGCCTCCGCGGATGTGCCCCATCCATGCATAGGCGGCCTTGTAGAGTCGTTCATTGACCCCGGAATAAAAACATATTTGCCCCATGAGAATGAACAGGGGAATGACCGTGAGACCATAGGAAGAGAATACTCCCCATACTTCAGTGCCAAGCATGCCCGTGGCTGCCTTCCAGCCGAGGATATGTGCGAATCCGGCAAAACCGATAATGCCCATGGCAAACCCCACGGGGACGCGAAGCAGAAAAATTGCTGCCAGCAGGATGATGATTCCGGCCAACCCGGCTACGGACGGGTCCATCAGTGTTCGGTCCTTCCGGTTATGGTTTTCAGTGTGTCCACAAACAGGACAAAAGCCATGAGCAGGCATCCCGTGGCCGTGGCGAACACGAAGGGGTGGTAGGCTATGCGCAGGGTTTCGGAAAGTTCCCCGGTGGAAACCAGATAGTTGGCCCATTTCGAGGTTTCCGTGCCAATGAGCGCGAAAAACGCACAGGAGGCGAGGCTGGTCAGTGCGTCCAGAATTCGGCGAACTGCCTTGGGCAGGTATTTCATGAGAATCCCGACTGAAATGTGGCTTTTGTTCAGTTGGGCAAAGGCCAGGGCAAAGGCGGTAGTCACTGCACCGAAAAAGCCCATGAGTTCGAATGTTCCCTGGATGGGCAGCCATACGGCGCGGGAAACCATGTTTGCGCAGGCCAACAACATCATGGACACGAGCATGAGTCCTGCAAAGAGGGTCAGGGCTTTGGCTAACGTCCGGCTTATGCGGTCCAGTGTGTCTATCATGGAAGTATTCAAAGCCGCCCCGGCCGGAAGCCGGAGCGGCTGGTATACTCTATTTGGTGGCGGGGTATTCCGTTTCGTATTTCGCCTTGAGTTCCATGACGTCGCTCAAAATGGCGTTGGCATCAAGTCCGGCCTTGGTGGCCTCTGCTTTCCAGTCCGCAATGATGCCTTGCCCTTTACTGCGGATTTCAGACTGTTCGGCTTCCGTGAGCCTGAAGATTTCGATGCCGTATTTTTCCTTGGACCACGCAACGGCTTCGCGGATGTGGGCGTCCATGTATTGTCCGGTCCAGAGCGCCTGCTCGCGGCCAAGTTCGTTCAGCACTTTCTTGGTGCTGTCGGGCAGGGCGTTCCATTTGTCCAGATTCATGACCACGGCAAAAGGATAGACCGGCAGGTTGGTGATGGTCTCATAGCGGCAGATTTCCGCGAAGTTGAAATCCTTGAGCACTTCCAGCGAGGAAGCCAGTCCCTTGACCACACCCTTTTGCAAGGCTTCCGGGGTTTGGGACATGGGCATGCCCACGGGTTGGGCGCCCATGATTTCGATCATGCGCAACAGGGAACCGCTGCCGCGCAGCTCCACGCCGCGCATGTCTGCGAGGCTCTTGAGCGGCTTCTTGCTCATGACGTTGGATGGTGCCGAGGTGAACATGGTCAGCACCTTGAGATTTTTGAACTCCGCTGGTTTGTATTTCTGAAAGATATCCCAGAGTGTCAGGCTGGCTACCGTGGCCGAGGAAAAACCAACCGGGAGGTTGGTGGCGATGGTGCAGGGAAAAACTCCGGGGTAGTATGCCAGACTCAGGCAGCCGATGTCCGCCTGGCCTTCCTGTACGCCACGCAACATGTTCTTGGCGCCCAACAGGGTGGAGCCGGGAAAAGTATTGATGGTGACAGCACCGTTGGTGCGGGCGTGAACTTCCTTGGCCCACCGTTCCATTTGCACGCACGGAAAGGTTATCTTGGGCGGGAAGTTGGCGTAGCTCAGTGTGATGGCTTCCGCTTTTTGTTCAGCCGGCTTGTTCGCGTCCGAACAGGCCGAGAGGACAAATGCGAAAAAGACCAATGCAAGAACGGCAAGAATCCTTTTCATGGCATGTTCTCCAGAGAATAAAAAATGCCCGGCCGGACAAGTCTCCAGCCGGGCCTTGGTTATTTACATGTCCAATTCGTAGGTAACCACAATTGTTTTGCGGGCCTTGACTCCGAGGTTGCCGGGATACGTGTTGACCAGCACGGCCAGTTGCTTTTTGCCGTCGTTGTTCAGGTCCACGATTTGGTAGTCGATGACCGTACCCTTGATGCGACGTGTCTTCCACGCCAGGTTCATGCCCACGCCGTCCCATACCATGGCATGGATTTCGCCCTGCGCAAACTGGTGGAACCTGTCAAAAACCACACCCGCGAGGGTGATGTCCTTATTCACCAACAGTTCGAATTTATCCTTTTGGGTCAGGTTGGCCGCAGTCATGCGAATGGGAATGTACAGGTAGGAATCCATGCCCTCAGTGGGCGATCCTCCCAAGCCATATGGAACATCTTCATATTCCACCATGATGGGAGAAGTGTTGTAGGATTCTTCGGTTTCAGACTGTCGTTCCAGTGAGGGAGTGTATACAAGCAGCTTGCGGAAATCGTTGATCACGCAGATTTTGTAGGAATCGCCTTCCGGAACGTAGCAGGTATTGAAGATGTTGCCGAATGCCGGCGTGGCGATTTTGTTTGCCAACCGGATTTCGCCGTCCTTGTAATAGGCTTCGAACATGTATGTATCAAAGAATTCACGGCGTCCCTTCTTCTGTGCCACGAGCATGGGGCGGTAGGTAGGAGGCGTTTTCAATGCGCCAAGGAATTTGGTGAAGTTCTTGACCAGATATTCATATTTCCCGCCCTTGAACGAGATCACGTGGGAAACAGGCCGGTCGTCCTGATACCCCGCGACAATAAGATCCTGAGTCCCATCGCCGTTCACGTCCATGCAGGAAACGCGCAGGAGCTTGAAGCGGCGGACCAGCTGGAAGGTTTCCAGAGGTTCAAGTTTGCCTTTGTCAAAGCGGAACGCATGGATCTTGTGTTCGGCCATGATGAACACTTCGTTTTTGCCGTCGCCGTCTCCGTCACAGACCACCATGTTGTAGGAGGGGTAACGCAGGGTTTGGCTGCGCCAGCGGCCCGGCGTTTCCACGCCGCCTTCATAGCGGAATTGCGGGTTCAGGGTTTTGACCCCGTAGTTGTTGCTCGGGTTGGAGCCTGTGGCGGAAAGAAAATTCGCCCCTTTGGGACCGGATGATTTCTGTTGCTGTTCCTTTTGCGCTTCAGCTTTTTCTCCTGCTGATTGTCCATAGCCGGGACGGTGGTACAGGTCGCCCATGATGGAATCTGCGGATTTGCGCATCCAATCAGTTATTTTAGCAGTGGGCATTTGCCCCTTGTTGCTCCATTTGTCCCCGGCCACTCCCTGAACGGACACCTGCATGGTGGCGGTTTTGTTCAGGATGGAGGTTGAACCCCAAGCGATGTAGTCCACACCCAATGCCTTGGCCAGTTGGATCGCTTCAGCTTCGGAAGAGGGGCGCTTTACATTGGTGGTGTCGATTTGGTCCGCCGGCTGGAAGTGGCCGCTCCATTCCAGTTTGCTGCTCAAGTCAGCCTGCAGGGCAGGGGAGTAGTATTTGAATTTTGCCGGGCCATCATACTTGAACGGCAACACCAGATAGGTTTTGGCACGTTGCGCCTGTGCGGGTACGGCCATGAGCAACAGGCCGAGAAAGGCCAGCATTGCATACCGTGAAAATGCGGAAAGTCGAACCATGTATTCCTCCGAATGAAAATGGGCGGGGCGCCCGGTCTTTTTTGTTTGATACGCCTGAATTACAGGCGGGAGCCAGTAATAACAGGTTACAGCCCGGCTTGCAAAGGGGCTGTGGCCTTGTAAACCTCGTTTGATGCCTGTAATGAAGCTGCACGGATTTTGCGCAGGGGTGATAGTTTCATGCGTTCTGCGATCCGGCCCACTTTTTTGCAAGGGAGCATTCGATGGGGTTTGAGAACCGGACGTTCCGGCTTGTTTGTGAAGATCGGGAAATCCCCGCCGTGGAAAAACTGCTTCGTGTGCAGGGGTACGAGTTTCGCCCCCTGCCGTTTGATCCTTTTGCCCGTGAATTGCTCCATGAACCATTTCCCCTCGGCTCCTCCTTTGCCCAACGTTTCGGGCGTATATATATTCAGGATCGCTCTTCCATGCTGCCGCCTCTGGCTCTTGCTCCGCCCCTCGGTGCAGGCGTTCTGGACATGTGCTCGGCGCCCGGCAGCAAAACCGGCATGCTTTCGCGCATGGTGGGGGTGGGCGGTTACGTGCTGGCCTGTGAGCCTTCGGCGGAGCGGGTGGGCATCCTGCGCATGAATTTGCGGCGTTTCAACGCCTTCAATGCCGGTTCCGTGCGTTTGCCTGCTCAGGATCTCCCTTTGCCTGAGGCCGGCTGGAGTCACATCCAGCTGGACCCTCCGTGCAGCGGCTGGGGGACTTTGGATCGCAATCCCAAGGCTCGTGAACTCTGGTCCGGCGACAGGATTCCTCCACTGGTCGCACTGCAAAAAACGCTCCTCGCCAAAGCGGCCGAGCTGTTGGCTCCCGGTGGTGTTGTCGTCTATTCCACCTGCACCACCAACGTGCAGGAAAATGAGGAACAGGTGCGTTGGGCCTTGGATAATTTCGATCTTGAGCTGGAATCCTTGGTGCCACCGCCAGGTTTCACGTTTGAGTCGCCTCTGCTGCCCGGGCAGGATGGTGTGTTGCGTGTTGCGGATGATTCGTTGGGACAAGGTTTTTTTCTGGCCCGTTTGCGCAAGCCCGGAGGCGCAGAAAGCCTTGCGCAGGAGAGCCTGAGTGCGCAGAAAACAGCGCGTATGGGAGCAAATTCTGCGCTCAGTTCGAAAATGGGCATTTCTTTCAAGGTCGATGACCTGCATTCCATGCAAGGCGGAGAACAGATGCAGTGGGATCTGTTACCTCCCGGCGTGGTGCATGAATCACGTGGCACACTCTTTTTCCTGCATCAGGGGCTTGTGGACTGTGCCGCACAGTCCATGCATGTTCGCGGTTTTCCCTTGGGTCGATACAAATCGTTGGAAGCGCATGCGGGGAAACCTGCCGGGAAGCGTTCCAAGAAACGGATCGACAAAAAGGAAGGTCATCGCAAGATCGGCCGTTCAGACGCAAAAGGGCGTTTTCAGGTAGACGCAACAGCCCGGGCACTTATGCCGCTGTCGGATACAAACGGGCGCAGCCGGCGTGTGGATGTTGATGATGCCGCTTCACTGGAAGCGCTGCTGCAGGGACGATCGCTCTCCGCACCGGATGAGAAAGCCAAGGGACCAGCTGCATTCTATTTTGACGGATTGCCGTTGGGGTGGCTCAGTCGAAAAGGAAAACGCTTGCTCTGGCCGGAAAAATCGATGGCAAGTTAAATTATTTCAAAGTGTTATCGTGTGGCTAAAATTTTACAAAATTCTGTTGACAATCCGTGCGCCGGTGGGCATATTGCCTTCTCGACGCTGGATGGGGTAACCCGTGCAGTACCTCGCGGAGCCGTAGTTAAGTTGGTTATAACGCCGGCCTGTCACGCCGGAGGCCGAGGGTTCGAGTCCCTTCGGCTCCGCCACTGAAAGTTCAAGCCCTTACATTAAGTTGTAAGGGCTTTTTCTTTTTGGCGTCGGTTGCATTATGTGTATTAACAGGTTGGAATGCCTGACAGCATGTTGTCGTCATTTGTTATGAGGAGAATGTATTGTGTTGAATATTGTTACCGTCTCTCAAGAGAAAATGCCGATGTACCTTTTGCTTGAGGCCGACCCGTCTGTAGACAGTATCAATAGCTACCTTGATACGTCACTATGCTATCTTGCCCAAAAGTCAGGCGTGCCGGTTGGCGTATGTGTGCTCGGCCATATTGAAGATGCGACCATGGAATTGTACAATATTGCCGTTAGTCCGAGTGTTCAGAAGCATGGGATTGGCACGCAGTTGTTGCATCATGTTATTGGGGAAGCAAGAGCCGAGGGCGTCGGTCGAATTGAGTTGGGGACTGGAACGTTTGGCTATCAACTTGCGTTCTACCAGCGTGCAGGGTTCCGGGTGGAAGCAGTGATCAAAAATCATTTTGTCGATAATTATGATGAACCGATCTTTGAATCAGGCATTCAACTCAGGGACATGCTTCGCTTGGTTCTTGTGTTGTAAGCATAGTTCCCTGCCATGCCGGAGGCCGAGGGTTCGAGTCCCTTCGACTCTGTCACTGAATGAAAAAAGGACATCAATCATTGATTGGTGTCCTTTTCTTTTTTTTTTATGCAGAATGTCTCTCTCTATTTTTCTCAAACGTTATTTGTTTCCTGAATTCCGTCCGTTTGTTTGCAAACCATGCCATGTCTACGATAGGCAGGTACTTTAGCTTGGCTCATGATGAGCAGCGGGAGAATTGCCTGACATGCAGATAGTCACCACACATACGGGAACCGATTTTGACGCCTTGGCCTCCATGGTGGCCTGTACGTTTCTTTATCCGGAGTCCGTTGGAGTGCTTCCTTCCAGGGTCAACCCGGAAGTTAAGCGGTTCATGTCTGTCCATGCCCACATACTGCGCATTCGGCCCAGAAAGGATTTTGATCTGGACGGCGTGACATCGCTCATCGTGGTGGACGCCAACAATTGGCAACGGTTGGACCGTATGGATGTCCTGTCGAAAAAAGACGATTTGGACGTTGTTTGTTGGGATCATCACATGGAAGGCGTCACTATCCAAAGCGGAGAAACCCATAGGGAAGAAGTCGGCGCGGCCGTGACGCTTTTGTTGGAAGAGATGCAGCGGCGGGATACCCCGTTTTCCCCTATCCATGCGACTCTTTTTTTGCTCGGTATCTATTCGGATACCGGCTGTCTGCGGTATCCTTCCGTTACGGCACGGGACGCGGCCATGGTCAGTTTTCTGATTGAAAATGGTGCGGACCTGAACATGGTTTCCGCATATCTGGACGATAGCGTTGATGATGCCCATGCCGAGGTCTTCCGCAAAATGCTGGAAGAGTCGGAAATTTTGGATGTCGATACGGTCCGTATAGGCCTGTGTGCCCTGTATATCAACAACGGCCTGACGTCGTTGGCCCGGGTGGTATCGAAATATCGGGAGTTTAAAGGCGTTGATGCCGCTTTTGGTGTTTTTCAGGCAGACTCGCAAAAGAGCATGGTCATTGGCCGGAGCAGGCCCGGCCTTGTGGATGTCGGGCAGATAATGCGAGTTTTGGGCGGAGGCGGTCATACCGGCGCAGGATCAGCCATTATTCGCGGGGAATGTCCGCAAGTGGCTGCACAACAGGTACGCGCCCTTTTGGCTCAGGGTTGCCATAAGCCCGTGGCTGTGGAAACCATCATGTCCTCCCCGGACAAATACAGGGTCGATGCAGGTGCCACCATGGAAACGGCTGCACAAATTCTTGCCGACAACAATGTTTCCGGTCTCATGGTTTGCGAAGGAAATGAACTGCTTGGCGGACTTTCTGCACAAGTGTGCGCCAAAGCGGGAAAAGATGGCCGATTGGGCGTACCTGTCAAAGGATATGCCAAGCGCCAGATTCCGAAGCTGATGCCGAGTGCCAGCTATCGTGAGGCCATGTGCCTGATGGCTGAAGCGAGTGAAGGTATTATTGCCGTAGTGGACGCCGAAGAACTGGTGGGCGTTGTCTCACAGGTGGATCTGCTGTTGCAGGTATATAAATTCTGATCCGTGATTCTTCTGCTCCGTATAGACTGCTTCGGGAAGTTCCTTTGAACCGTACCGGATTTGACTTCATTTCTCCCTCCATATAGCAATAATACAGTCGTTGGTCCCGTTATCGGGTGAATAGGGAAGCTGGTGGGAAACCAGCGCTGCCCCCGCAACTGTAAGCGAAGAGACGATTTTCCCCCTCATTGGCCACCGAGCAATCGGGAAGGCCCGGAAATCGTCCATGACTCGCAAGCCAGGAGACCTGCCAACAAAACCTCATCCTCACGCAAAGCGGGACGGCTTTGTCGGAGGAGTTAACTGCATGCTCCACGGGAGCGTGCGTTCATTCGTTAACAGACATGTTTTTCATATTTCCCCCGTCGGGCACCTAGTGTCCTGCGGTATTCTTGCACTCTGTTTCATGGAGGTGTCATGCACCCTGATTCACGCGATTCCCTGAACTGTCATGGCCATCATGACCACACCCACAGCGGAGAGAACGGGCATTGCTGCCACGATCACCATCATCACGATCACAACCATCATCATCACCATGGGGGTGTCCCCGAACCCCGTATCGGAACGCGGGGTATTCTTTTGTCTGCATTTGGCTGTGCGCACACGGAGGCCCACAAGTATTACGACCTCTTTGAAAAGGAAGTCCGCAACAAGTATCCGGACATGGATGTTCGTTGGGCGTTCACGGCCAATCGCATACGCACCAAGCTTCGTTCCCGTGGCATGCAGCCGTTGTCCGTGGCCGAGGCCCTGTCCCAAATGGTGGATGACGGCATCAGCCATGTTGCAGTGCAGTCCCTGCATACATTGCCGGGAGTGGAATACGATTGGACCGTCCAACAGGCAGAAGCCATGCGGCATCCCCGTAAAGGGCTGGTTGAGGTTACGATCGGCGCGCCGCTCTTGCGGTCCGTGCAGGACATGGAGCGGGCGGCGGAGGTCATTGCCCGAAACCTCTTGCCGCTGGAAACACAAACCGATGCCGTGATTCTTGTGGGGCATGGAACCTACCATGAAGGTCATGCCCTGTATCTGGCTTTGGAGAGCCTTCTCATGCGCGCTTCCTCCAATGTTGCCATGGGAACGCTGATGAGCCGCGAGGCTCCTGCCGACCTTGGACGGCGATTCCTCGACAAGGGCATAAAACGCGTTTTTCTGGTACCTTTCATGTGTGTGCCCGGCCATCACGTTCAGGTCGATCTGTTTGGTGAGCATGACCATGCCTGGAAAACGATACTCGCTTCTCTGGGACTTGAGGTGGTGCCGGTCCATACCGGATCGTTGGAGCATGACGGCTTTCGGTCCATCTGGCACGATCATCTGGCCGAGGCGGTTTCCGGGCTGGCTTGATAATTCGCTTTCCCGTTGCCTTTTGGCATTGTCAGCCAGTTGAAAAGTCCTTGTATATCAATGGTTTTTTCCCAATGGGCCGGTTTGTTGTCGATGAAAATTGCCGGGGGCTTGGCATTGGCAGGGAACTTGCCCTTTATTCCCTGAACGATCTGTTCGGAAGCGTCACGGATCACATCGTCAGTGAAGCACTCGAGGTTACAGTACATATACTGCAAGCCTTTGGGTGTTGTGGTCGCGCTTGCCTGCCAGAACGGCGTTGTCCGAGCTTGAAATGGACGAGCGCCTGACGGCAGCCAGTACAAGCGGATCGAGACCCAACCCCCGGCGGATGCTCTGGAGGTGCTTCGACGTTTGCACTAGGTCTCTTCGTCGTAGAACTATGAAAAAAACAGGCCCCGCACTTTTGTGTGGGGTTTTTATGTTGGGAGATGGGCGTGGGGAGCCGCGTTCAAAATCGTTTTGACTATCTCCATTGACAGCTTTGAAAAAACGGTCGTACCGTTTCTTCGTTGTGGATATTGTTTGAACCACCCACCTTGAAATGAATATTTCGGGAGAAGTCGAGCCCTCATGACGCAGTTGTCTTCAAGCATGTTTGGAGAAAAGGATCGGACCGTCGAAATACGGCCGGGCCTGGAAGTGGTGTATGGCGACTTCCGTCTGCGCGAGAGTCGTCAGTTTCACTTCAAGAACAATGGAAATGCCTGCGCGTTCGTATTCGTGTTGTCCGGATCGGTGATGCACCATTTTGCCGATCTGGGGAAAAACGTGGTCATTCCTTCGGGACATGCCGCCCTGTTATTGGTCCCGCAGTTGTTCGGTATTCATGAATGTGGGGCGGATGAAGATATTCGATTTGTGTGCGTGCATATGCACAGGTCCTTGCTGGCGGAGACCATCCAGGCCGACATAGGCAGATTGCCGCCGTTGGTTCGCGGGCTTATTGAAAATCGTGAAAACGGTTTTTACCATGATATTTCAGCCATGAGCGATCAGATGCAGGAGGTTGCGCAGCAGTTCTTTACGTGTCCGTACGAGGGAACGGCGGAAACGTTGTTTTTGGAGGGCAAGGCGCTGGAGCTTGTTTCCCATTTTATGGCCAGTCTTTTGGAACCCGATCATGATGCCGGACTTTATAAGGGAGCACCGGAAGATGATCGCATTCAACATGCGCAACGAATTTTGATGGACCTCATGGTGCAGCCACCTTCCCTGGCCGAGTTGGGCAATCTGGTGGGCCTGAGCCAGGCGAGCCTGACCCGCGGGGTCAGGAAGACCTTCGGTATGCCTGTTTTTCAGTTCCTTCGGGACAGGCGGCTGGAAAAAGCCCGTGTGTTGCTGGAATCCACCGAGATGAGCGTGACCGAAGTTGCCTATTCCGTTGGCTTTTCCGGTCCGAGTCACCTCACCCGGCTTTTCAACAAACAGTTCGGCGTCAATCCCGGCGCATACCGCCGAGCTAATCGTCCACAGCAATAGAATTTTTCCTTCCTTTCCCTTCACAGGGGTAATGTCTCCTCTCCCATACGTATCTGATCGGCATGTGCAAAAAAAAGCACGGGAAGTGCTAGCGGGAATTTTCCTCCGAACGCATTTTTCTCTTGCGCCTTTTTGAGGTCTGACCGGTCCTCAACCGTTGTTGGGATTCGGCAGGATGCGGCGCATTCACCTATTTGAAAAATGGAGCGCGAGATGAGTGCACAATCGACGGGAAAAAAAGCAAAGAGATTGCGGGAAAATGACGGGATGACCAGTGATTTGCTGGACATGGGAGAAGTGCTGGGCGTCAGCATTACATGCGTTTCGGAAACAGGATGGTTTGATTCAGGAATCCTTTGGGATGATGTTCAGCGAGCTGGTGGGCCTCAAACCAATCAATATGACATCGCCTATACGGAAAGCAATCTTGCCGGGTTTTGCGCGCTTCTCGACGTGGAGGCGCTTGACGGCAGGCATTCTCTTTACCTTTTGGACAGCGGCTGGAGCACGGAATGGATGGATCATGCCTTTGCCATGACGGGCGTGGATTCGTTGTTGCAGGACGGTGAAGTGAATACGCTGATCGTTTCGCACGACCACAATGATCATTTTTTCGGCCTTGAAAGTACCCTGAAGCGGGCGCCGGATATTACGATGTACTACCCGGAATCCCTGGGAGAAAAAAGTTTGCAGCTTCTCGACGGGAAAGATTTTTCCGCGATTCCCGGCTGCCCCAAAAACATGTTCCCGCATACGGGAAAACGCATTCCCACGCGATTTGGAAATAGATATTACCCCCAGTCCGGAATGGCGGTGGTTCCTTTTGATGTGACAATCCCCCTTGGTGTGCGCGGAGAAAACGTCGTTTACGTCAAGGTGAAGGACAAAGGCATTGTTGTGATCACAGGATGTGGGCATCCCGGTCTTTCCGCCATTCTTTCCTGCCCCTCCACGAATTTTGCGGGTGGAGAGAAACTGTTTGGCTGTTATGGCGGCCTGCACATTGCGCCCATGGAACAATGGGAGCCGCATATGCAGGAAAGCATAGAACTGATGCGGAAGGCCGGACTGCAAAAGATCGCCTGCAACCATTGCACCGGGCGGGAGTGGGGCAGACGTGCCCTGCGAGCCGGGTTGCCGGTGGTCCGGGGCACAGACAAATACCGGGAGTTCAACAAGGTGCCTGTGTTGGCTGATGAGGCTGACGGCACATTGTATGTGGGCAATGGCGATACCGTGAGTTTTTAGTCTTCCCAGAATCAAGGGTCGGCTGTTGTACATTTTGAAAGGAGTTAACATGACAAAATATAAGACCATTATTGCCTTTGCCTCATTGGTGCAGTTCGTCAACATGATGGATTACATGATGGTGGTGCCGCTTGGCCCGGATCTCGCCAAGGCATTGCCTGTTCTCAATTCTGATGTGGGTACGATCTGCGGGTGTTACACTCTCGCGGTCGCCTTTTCCGGTCTTGTTCTGGCCGGGGTGCTCGACAGGTTTGACCGCAGGCATGTGGCTATGGCAGCGGTTGCAGGATTGGGCATTTCAACGCTTGCGACCACATTCAGCACCGGGTTTTATGGTTTGATCGGAACACGTGTGCTGGCTGGCCTGTGTGGTGGCCCGGCTGCGGGTATTGCCCTGACAATGGCCACGGAGGCCGTTCCTCAGGAGCACAGGGGCAAGGCCGTCGCAGCGGTCATGGGAGCTTTTTCGGTTTCTTCCGTGGTGGCCGTGCCTTTTGGGCTGGAGCTTGCCCGCTTTGGGAACTGGAAGTCGCCATTTTATGCGATTTTTGGTCTGGCAATGGTTGTTACTCTCGGTATCATCCTGTTTGTGCCGCCGTTGAAGGAACATCTTGCATCCCAAAAAAAGCCGGTTGTTCAGGAATCCACCTTCAAAATGGTTTTGTCCATGTTTCGTGAGAAGCGGAAGCGGAATGCCTTGTTGATGATGGGGTCCTCCATGCTTTCCTCTTTTCTGATCATCCCCGGAATTGCGGCGTTTTTCATGTACAACAGGGGATTCCCCAGAGCTGATTTGAGCCTTTTGTACATGGTGGGCGGGGTAGTGAGCCTTATTCTGGTTCAACTTGGCGGCTGGCTTTCGGATCGCTTTGGACCGCTGTCCATAAATTTCGTGGGCACGGTGCTGTTGATCATTTTTACGGCCGATGGATTCATGCATGAAAGTGCCAGCCCTCTCATGGTCATATTCGTCATGTTCATGGCCATGGCTTGCATGCGTAATGTTTCTGCCACTTCCGAGGCTGCCAAGGTTCCCCGCCAACATGAACGTGCGGCCTTCATGTCTGTTCTTTCCGCCGTCCAACAGGCAGGAAACGGTCTTGGAGGTGTCATCTCCTCAATGGTTTTGACTTCCATGGCCAACGGGGCGCTGGTCGGAATGGGGACGGTTGCGGGGCTTTCCATCGTGACTGCTCTGGTACAGCCATATCTTTTGATCCGTTTGTACAGGAGAAGGCCGTATATGGAGCGGGCGTAATAATGAGACGCTGGTGGCGTATTCCCCCTTTGTTGACAAGGAATGGTTTTATCGATAGTGAGAATCAAGATCATTTATGGAGACGGGTGCCACGAATCGCAAAACGGTATGAGTGGCGGCCGACATTTGTGCCCGACTTGCTTTCTCAGGGTGTTTTATTCACGAGATTCCTTTTCACAAGGGTTGCGGGGCTAGTCTCATGTATATGGAAGCGCACGATTGCACGCCTGCCGCCAGACTTTCATCAATGGTGGAGCATTACAGGGCTTGCTACAAGGATATTGACCATGTCTTTGTCGAAACAGGACATTCCGAGGGGGAAAGGAGTGACCATATCCGTTGGGAAATCGCCGCCCAAGCTGGAGAAGGCTTTTCCGAACTGATTCATCTGAACAGCGGACTCAATGTCGGATTGTGCGGTTATCGGCTCTCGGATGGTCTGGACACCTGCTTTCATGAGTCAAAGTCCACATTGCAGTTCTGCATGCTTCTGTCCGGGAGTTTTGAATTCGGGTTGGGGAGCGGAGGCTCGCTGGGCAACGTGCGCAGTGGACAACTGTTTTTTTGCCGTGGTGCTCGCGAGAATATGCGGTATGTACAGCCTTCCAACAGCTTCATCAGCGGCCTGTCCGTTGAGGTTTCCCATTGCATGATGGAGGCGTGGCTCAACGAGGCTTCGTGCGATCTCAGCCGTGCCCTGGAAAAATACATGCGCCGATGCCCCTCCAGTATAGGAGTGGCTGTGGGGCATCCCCGGTCCGGTGCGCACCATGTTCCCGGGAACCATCCTTTGACCGAAGCGGCTCGCGCCCTGTATGCCACGCGGCGTGATACGGTGTGCGGCAAATTGCAGTTCGAGTCCCTTGCGCTCGATTTTTTGAGCCGGGTTTTGTCTCTCGGACAGCCGTTCAAGGTCTCCTCTGGAAACCAGACGCATCGGCAGCGGGCTGTGGATGAGGCCATGGGTATTTTGAATGATGAATGGGCGACGCCGCCCACCATATGTTCCCTGGCCCGGCGGGTGGGCATTAATGAATGCTACCTCAAAACGGATTTTCGGACCCGGACCGGCTTTACCATAGGAGAATATGTCCGCAAGCTTCGCATGGAAAATGCCTTGAGCCTCATAGAGTCCGGCCGTTGTTCCATCCTTCAGGCCGCCACGTTTGTGGGCTATTCCAATCCCAGCCATTTCAGTGAGGCGTTCAAGCGTTTCCATGGCCGCCTCCCTTCGGCGTATATGTCCGGAAGGTAAAAGATAAAGATTCATACCAATCTGAAAACCGTCGAGTTTTCCCGGTCGCGAGACATGTTTTACCGATCGGGGTAGAGTCGGCGATTCCATTCCGGCATTCTCATTCCTGTCTCCAGTAGGAGGCAGGTCTTTTTTTGCCTTTTGAATGAAGGCTGAAAAGATATTGTATCCACTTGCAATTATCCGGTAGGTCAAGCTGCTCCAGAAGGAGAGCCCCTTCCGTTGAACGAGGTTTTCCGATGGACTCTCAAGCCAGTTGCACATGCGCAGGAAGCGCTCCGCAGGATAGTCCCCGCCCGGTATCCGAACAGAAGCGGGGCATATGGGAACTCATGCGGCCGGTGAATTTCGGCATCCGGTCGGCCATGGTCATGTCTGGGGTTGGCGCCATTGCTTCCCTGGCCGGCATCGCGGCTCTCGCGTTGGTCATCATGGCCCTTCTTGGTGATGGTTCCCGGCTTTGGCTCTGGATGCTTTTGGCTGCGGGGCTGACCCTGGCCGGTATTTTTCTGCGAATCTATGCGTTCACGATTTCGCATCTGTCTGCGTTTCGGCTGGAAATAATTCTGCGCACGGGATTGAGCGAACATCTGGCCCGCATACCGCTGGGGCACCTGTTGGTGAACGGGGCCGGCAGCATCGCCAAGGTTATGCAGGATGACGTCAAGAACCTCCACGCTTTTGTGGCGGATACAACACCTCTTATCGGGCGTAGCGTGGCTACCCCCGTGGTGACCCTGGCGCTGTTGCTCTTGATTGATTGGCGTCTTGCGCTGGTGGCCTTGGCCGTGCTTGTCGCAGGCGCGGTGTGCGTTTGGCTGGCCATGCGGAATCATGGCGACATGCAGCGTCGCTACGATGAGGAAAAGGAACGAATCAACAGCGTCGTGGTGGAGTTCGTACAGGCCATGCCCGTAGTACGGACCTTTGATGATGGTGCGGATTCCTTCGGGCGTTATCAGGCGGCCCTCGATAGTTTCAAGGCCGTAATGGTCAAATGGCTGCGGGTTTCCGGCACCAGTGGCAAGATCGGCATATCCATGCTTGCCCCGTTACCCACCCTGACTGCTTTGACGGCGGCGGGACTGGTTCTCCTGCGCGGAGGTCTTCTGGACTTTCCTAACTGGGCGGCGATCCTGCTGCTGGGTACCGGCATGGCCGAGTCGCTTGCCCCGCTCATGTGGCTCAATTTCTTTATCCGCAAAGCCAATGCCAGCGCTTTGCGCATACAGGAACTTATGGCTATCCCGGCCATGCCGGAGGCTGAAACCGGCATGGTTCCCATGGACGCCTCCGTGGAGTTCGACGGCGTGAGCTTTGCTTATGAGGGAAGGGAGGACGCCCTGCAAGACGTGAGTTTTCGCGTGCCTTCAGGCACGGTTACCGCGCTGGTCGGGCCGTCGGGCGCTGGCAAGACCACTGCCGCACGCATGATTCCGCGATTCTGGGATGTGCGCCGGGGCTGCATACGGGTCGGCGGTGTCAATATTCGGGACATGCGTTACGAGCAGCTCATGCAAAGTGTGTCCTTCGTCTTTCAGGATACTTTTCTTTTTCATGATACCATTGCCGCCAATATCCGCATGGGGCGTCCCGACGCGTCCATGGAGGAAGTGGAAGCGGCAGCACGGGCAGCACAGGCCCACGAGTTTATTCTGGAGCTGCCGGACGGGTACGAAACCATGGCCGGGGAACGCGGAGCAAGGCTCTCCGGAGGGCAACGGCAACGCATAACCATTGCCCGCGCCATATTGCAGAACAGTCCGGTGGCAGTGCTGGATGAGGCCACGGCCTTTGCCGATCCCGAAAACGAAGCCCTGATTATCACAGCGCTGGCCAATCTCATGAAGGGGCGCACCGTCATTATCATCGCGCACCGGTTGTCCACGATTCGCGATGCCGACCAGATCGTGGTGATGGACAACGGCCAGGTGGCCGAAAGCGGGAAGCATGATGAACTTGTGACTGCCAACGGCGTATATGCACGCCTTTGGCGCAGCCATGAACAAGCCCGGGACTGGACACTGGGCGATAGGTCGCCGGATCAAGCGCAGGAGGAAAAACGGTAATGACAACGCAAACGGAAACAGTTCGTCCCGCTCCCTCGCTGGCCCAGACCTGGCGGAGAATGCAGGAAGCCAGCGGCGATCAGGTCTCGAAACTTCGCCTCTGCATGGTGGTATCCATTTTGTCCGCTGTGGTTCAGGGGTTGGCTTTCGCCTGCTTTTATCCCCTGTTGGATGCGGTTCTTGCCGCGCCAGCGGACTGGCACAGGGCCTTTTTCTGGCTGGGCGTGTTGGCGGGCTGCGCGGTGCTGGACACGTTTTTTATCTGGCAGGCCCGCAACTTTGACTATGCCGGACCTATTGCCGAGGTCACGCACCAGTTGCGGGTGTCGCTCGGGCGGCAGCTTCGCCGCATGCCTCTCGAGAAGCTTTATCGCAGGAGGGCCGGGGAGTTGTCTGCGGTGCTTGCCGGAAACGTGGACGAGGTCGTCACTCCCATGGGCATGCTGTCGTCCACTTTCCTCGGCATTATTGTGACTCCGGTGGTCGCCATGATCGCCACGGCGTTTGTGGATTGGCGACTGGCTCTCTCCATGGCCTGTTTGTTCCCGATTACGCTTCCTCTGTACTATTGGCGCAGGCGTGCTGCAGGACGTTCATTCCGGAATCTTGCCGTGGCCCATGCCCGGACCTCGGCGGAATTGGTGGAATATGCCCAGGGACTTCCCGTGTTGCGGGCCACCAATCAGGTGGGCAGTCGGGCCGTCCGCCTCCAGGGGGCGCTGGAGGATTTGCGTGATGCGCAAAAGCGGGAGCAATTGTATTTGGTATGGCCAGGGATTCTGTTTTCGTCGGCAGTGCAGATCGGGCTGCTTGTGGTGTTGTCCCTCGGCGTCTGGTTCATTATCGCCGGTTCGCTCAACGTGGCTGCGTTGGTGGCACTGCTGGTGGTTGTCGTACGATTCAGTGAGCCGCTGTCGCTCCTGTTCGGCATAAGTCCGGTGTTCGATTACATGGAAGCCGGGCTGGAACGGGTGGAGCGGCTTTTGTCTGTCCCCCCCCTTCCTGTGGCCGATACAGCAAAAACTCCCGACAACTTTGAAGTGCGCTTTGAAAATGTAAGTTTCCGTTACGCCGACACGAATGAGGATGTGTTGCAAGATGTGAGTTTTTGTCTCCCGGAGCGGTCGTTAACAGCCCTGGTGGGACCGTCCGGCTCGGGCAAGACCACCGTGACCCGCCTTATCATGCGTTATGCTGACCCGCGGGGCGGCAGGATAACGATCGGTGGCGTGGATGTGCGTGATATGAGTCCCAAAAGATTGATGCGTCATATCTCGGTGGTGTTTCAGGATGTCTACCTGTTCGATGACTCTATTCTGGCCAATATCCGCATGGGCCGTCCCGACGCCTCCGATTCCGAGGTGGAGGCTGCGGCCAGAGCCGCACACTGCCATGAATTTATCAGCCGCCTGCCCGAGGGATACCGGACCCGGGTGGGCGATATCGGCGGTTGCCTTTCCTGTGGAGAGAGGCAGCGCATAAGCATTGCCCGCGCCATCCTCAAGGACGCGCCCATCGTCATTCTCGATGAGCCCACAGCCGCTTTGGATACGGAAAGCGAAGTGGCCGTGCAAAAGGCCATCGACACGCTGGTTCGTGATCGCACGGTCATTGTTATTGCACATCGTCTTTCCACCATAGCCGGTGCGGATACCATTCTCGTGATCGAGGACGGAGCCGTTGCCCAAAGCGGTAGCCACGCCGAGCTTCTGGAGCGTGAGGGAAGGTACCGCTCCATGTGGGAAGCGCAACAGGGCGCAAAGAATTGGCATTTTTCATCCGCCACGGATTGATCTGATATATGGGGCGGTTTCCTGATCGGAGTACAGGTTTTTTCCCGATTCGGGTGGACCTGGGCACGGAAATTGCCCCAAACAAATGGATCAAATCTATTGTGGAGGATTGTAAAAATGGAGAATTGCATCATTCCCCTGCGGGGGAGAGGGTCCGGTTTTGCCCTTGCGGCGGGAGCGTTTCTGCTTGCCGCAATGGTCCTCGTCCTGGCGGGTGGAGTCGCTTTGGCCGAGGACGCGGCAGACGAAGAGGAGTCGTCGGACAAAACCGTGAAACTCGAAGCGGTCAAGGTTACGGCCAACAAGATGGAGGAGTCGCTCAAGGATGTGCCCCAGAGCATTACCGTGATCGATGAAGTGGAGATTGAGGAAAAGGGCATTGAAAGCATGACAGATGTCATCGATAATATTCCCGGCATGGCCTATTCGGATGACCATGGAGTGGGCATCAACTTTCGTGGTTTGAACTCTTCCATGTTCACCATGAACAACCCCGTGACCATGTATGTGGACGGCATTGCCCACAGCGGCAAGACCGGATTCGATACGTCCCTGGTCAATGTGGAGCGCATCGAGGTCTTGCGCGGAGCCCAGTCCACCCTCTACGGCAAGAATGCCATGGGTGCGGTGATCAATGTCGTGACCAAGGATCCCACCAACGAATGGCACGGAAAAGTCGGAGCCGAGTACGGCAGCTGGGACTACGTGAAAGGCCTTGCCGCCATGAACGGCCCTCTTATCAAGGACAAGCTGTTTCTCGGTTTGAGCGCCCAGTATGACCAGGATAACGGCTGGATCAAGAACGATTACGAAGGCATGGAAGAGGATGCCAACCGGGAGCGGGATCGAAAGGTCAACGGCTATTTGTTGATGACGCCGAACGATGATTTGCGTGTGCGCCTGGCCGCCCACCATTCACACAAAAAGACTTATTGGGGTAATGAATATGTTCTGGCACACGGGACGAATCTCGATGATTTCAACGCCGACGATGCCAAGCATGTGAGCTACGATGTGGCGAATGACTCCACAACGGACGACAATTCCCAGAGCCTCACTGTGGAATACAACTTCGATGGCTTCAAGCTCAATTCCATCACTACGCACAAACAACTCGAAGTTGATGCCCTTTACGATTCGGACCATAGCGATGCTGCCGCATATAAAGGGCTCGAGATGTTTGATGAAAACGAGGAGGAAACCTGGTCTCAGGAATTGCGCCTTTCCGGGGGAGCTCCCAAGGAGTTCCGTTGGACCTGCGGCGTATACGGTGATATCGGAAATCGGAAACAGGGGCCTTATGGTCAGCAGTTCGTTCAAGGCGGAACGGCCTATGAACAGGACGCCCATTCCGATCAGGACACCACGACCATGGCCGCTTTTGGTCAGGTTATGGCCCCCTTGGGCTCCGGCTTCGAATTGACACTTGGTGCCCGCTTGCAGCGCATCCGCAAGGAGATGGATCTGGATATGTATTACCAGGCCGTAGGTGCTGCGAAAAATTTGTATTATTCCATGCACGGAACCAAAACCTGGAATGCGTTTTTGCCCAAGGCCGCGCTTTCGTACGCCATCAACGATAATTGGAATACCTATATATCCTATTCGCACGGCTACATGCCCGGCGGCTACAACTTCTTTGCCATGAGCGGTTCCGCCGACAGCAACGCCTTCAAGCCGCAAAGATCCAAGAATTACGAATGGGGGCTCAAGGCCGATTACGGAGACCTGCGTCTGGGGACGGCCCTGTTCTATATGGATATCAAGGATATTCACGTATACAAGACTGCGGGTGGTACGGGTATGTATTATACGAGCAACGCCAAAAAGGCCCATTCCTACGGTGCTGAGTTCGAAGCGACATATCTGCCCGTGAAATCGCTTGAACTGAGCGGTTCGGTTAGTCTGATCAAGGCCAAGTACGACGACTATGACGCCGATGTGAAGCAGTATGACGGTGAGGATATCGACCAGACGCCTTCCCATATCATCCGGTTGAGCGCCGCCTACCACGCCCCGTGCGGCTTCTACGCCCGTGTGGACGCCAGGCACTTTGGCTCCCGGTCATACTACGACGACTACAACAAGGGCTTTACCAAGGCGGACGCCTATACTGTTGTGGATACCAAGGTCGGCTATCGCTTTGATGATTTCGATGTATACGCCTACGTCAACAATATTACCGACGAAGAGTATGTGACCGCCTTCCGGTCCAATACGTTGGTGACCATTGCCGGAGTGGGAGATCCGCGCACCATTGGTGCCGGGGTCATGTATTATTTCTAACCGGTGTTTTTTTTTACCCTTTAATTGATTTTGATTATTGAGTTCATTATCAGTTGGATGTTTGAAAAATAAGGATCAACCATAGGAGAGATCATGAAACGATTACTGTTCATTCTGCTTTGCGCACTGCTGGGTACGGCTGCCGTGGGGCATGCCCATTCCGTGTGGATCAACAATTTCGAGTCTCATGCCCACTTCCCGCCGCACAGCATGGTGTCCATCGGATGGGGGCATGCCATGCCCATGGACGATATTCCCAATTCGCCCAACGGTAAGATCATACTGGAAAAATTCGAGTTGATCGATCCGTCCATGCACAGCCATGCATTGAGAATCCCTTCGTCCGAAGATGTCAAACCATCCATGACCACGGCAGATTTCGAGGTGTTCCCCGGAGATTTGGCGGTGCAGAAGGTTTCCCTGAACAAGAACACCAAGCCGGGCATCTACCAGTTCAGCGCTGTTTCCCGGCCTTCCTTTTATACCCAGTACATAGACAAAAAGGGGCGCCAGCGTCTCAAACTCAAGCCCAAGAACGAGGTCAAAGACGTTGCCAAGGTGCTTATGTCCGTCAAGTTCCAGGCTTTTGCCAAGTCGTACATGACCGTGGGCGAGTGGAAGCAACCCAAGCGGTTGGGCCATGGGCTTGAAATCACTCCTCTTACCGATCTGAGCAACGTGCATGTTGGCGATCTGGTTGAGGTTGAGGTGCTCTTTTACGGTAAACCGTTGAGCGCCACGGCCAAGAGCATCGACTACATCTCGGCCAGCAGCCCCGGATTTGGCCAGAGCGACGGCTATTTCCTGCAATCGTACGTGATGAAGGGCAAAGCCCAGTTCCGCGTCAAGAATGCGGGGCAGTGGATGGTCAGCGTCAACCACAAGGAAGATGTGACCAAGGACGGCCCGCTCAAGAACCTCTATGGCAAGGCCGAACAGGTCTACCATGCCGCGAGCCTGACGTTTACCGTCAAATAACGGATTCGCGCCCGGAGTCTTGCCGGCTCCGGGCGCTTCTTTCGTCAAAACCTTTATTTTTGAAAATAGGGAGAGGATGTCGGAATGTTGAAACTGGCAGTCGCCGTGTTGGCTTTTGGGAGCTTCCTGGGCTTTTCGCCTGTGTGGGCTGCGGAGCTGACCGGCAGAGACGTCATGGTCCTTGTGGATGACCGTCCTGATGGGGATGACCGTTTGTCCATGATGACCATGACATTGATTAACAAGCGGGGGCGCGAGCGTGTGCGCCAGGTTCGGAGCTATTCCAAGGACTACGGCAAGGACAAGAAATCCATCATGGTTTTTTGCGAACCGGCCGATGTGCGCAAGACAGCCTTTTTGTCCTGGGACTACGATGATGCGGACAGGGAAGACGACAAATGGCTTTACATGCCCGCCATGCGCAAGACGCGCCGTATCAGCGGGGCTTCGCGGAATGAGTATTTCATGGGTACGGATTTTACTTATGACGACATGGGAGACCGCAACGTGGATGAGGATGTCCACAAGTTGATCGGGGAAGAGGCCGCCATGGGGCATGATTGCTGGAAGATCGAATCCGTGCCTGTTGACCCGGACGACATGTATACGCGCAGGATCCTGTGGGTGAGATCGG
>CAJXRQ010000006.1 GCA_913060505.1 uncultured Desulfovibrio sp. | reverse complement strand
GAATGGCGAAGCCCAGTCCTTCCCCCGAAGGGATGATGGCAGTGTTGATGCCGATGACCTTGCCGTCCATATCGATAAGCGGACCGCCGGAGTTGCCGGGGTTGATGCTGGCGTCGGTCTGGATGAAGTTGTCGAACGGGCCTGCGCCGATGATGCGGCCTTTGGCGCTGATGATACCGGCAGTAACAGAGTGGCCGAGGCCGAAGGGATTGCCGATGGCAACGACCCACTCACCAACTTTGGCTTCATCGGAGTTGCCGAATTCAAGCACGGGGAGTTTATGGTCAACGTCGATCTTGATCAGGGCGAGGTCGGTTTCCGGATCGCGACCAATAACTTTCGCCTCGTGGGACGGGCCGTTCTCGCGCAGGCGCACGGTCACCTTGTCCGCATCCTGAATGACGTGGTTGTTGGTGACGATGTAGCCGTCCTCGGAAATGATGAAGCCGGAACCGAGGGAGCGTTCCTTGTGCGGCCTGTTGGGCTGCTGGCCGAAGAACTTGTCGAACTGGTCAAAAAACTCGCGGAAGGGGTGTCCCTCCGGAATGGGGTTTTGACGGATGAGCGGATTTTGCTGTTGTTCAATAACCTTGACCGTGCTGATGTTGACGACTGCGCGCCCAGCCTGTTCGGCAAGGTCGGTAAAGACTGGCAGGTTTGATTTCGCCTGGGCCTGCAAGGGCAGGATAAAACAGGTGGTGAGGATTACTGCCAGCATTATGTGTTTACGATGCATGTTACCTCCGGAAGGCTGTGAAAAGCAGGAATTTAGGGTCATTTCTTGACCCGGTGGAAAGTATAGTTCTTTTTTACGGCTTGTAAATAGGAAGGTGTGCAATTTGCAAGTGTGTGTTCTTTTTCACAAGGAACGGTGCCGGGGCAGACATGGGGAGGAGGAGGGCAAAGTGTCCGCTTGGTCCCGGCACCGCATACGGAGCCGAACGGGCCGAACACACGGTCCGGCCCGAGAGCTTTCCGGCGGGAACAGTACGCCGCTATGTGCGGGAGTAGCTGCTTTCCAGCTCGATGGCGTCACCATGGCGCGTGGCGCAAATGTTGGCCACGTTGGCACCGGCGTTGAAAGTCAGCTTGATGGGGCCGACTTCGACGTTGCTGCTGATGACTTCGCCCAGCTCCACGTTGCGGAACAATGCAGCGTAGTAAACCGGGGTGACCTTGAACTGCGCACTGGCATTGCTGAGCACGTCGCGCTTGAAAGCTGCGCCACGGCCGGACATGCCTATGCCGGGATTGGCGGTCAGGCCGGATCTGTTGTTGATAAGGATATGGTCGCCCAGTTCTCCATCCAGAGTGCCGACGGGCACAAGCTGCTGCACGCCCTGATCGAAGACAATGTCCCATTCGGTTCCCAGCGAGGTTTCGAGAACCTGCGAAGCCGTGTATACGCCCAACGGAGCGAGCTGGCGGTAGTCCGCAATGGCCACGTTGTAGATAAGGTTCCAGGTCACGCCGCTGTATCCGCTCGGAGGAACCGCGGTTTTTTTCCATGCTACGGTGTCCAGCCCTACGGAACCGGGGAGTTTCTGGTATACGGCCATGGTCCACGTGCGGTCGGAATCGTTCTGGAAGTTGACGTAATACTTTTCCATTGTTGTTCTCCTTGCCGTTGAAGTTACGGTTGATTTCCTCTGTTGTCCGTTTCCCAGTTCGTCAGTATCCGGCCTGTTGGGTGCGTCCGGACGTGCTTTTTGTATTTCCCGGGCGGGACGCTGAACGTCCTGCGAAACTTTTTTCTGAAATGATTGACTTTGGCTATGCCCATGCCCGTGGAGAGTTCCTCGATGGTGGGGAACTGTTCATTCAGGAGCATGACCCGCGCGCGAAACATTTTTTCCCTTTCCATGTACTCGGAAAGCTTTGTGTTGGTGACTTCGCGAAACACAGTGGAAAGACGGCATTCATTAATGTTGAAACATTCGGCAATGGAGTAGCGTGTCATCTGCTGGAGCCTTTCGTGGCTCGCAGTCATGATGTAGAGAGCTATTTCCTCGACAAGCCCGTTCACATTACATTTTTTCATAGCTGCTCACAGTGTTGCGGCGCGACGGGGAGTGGAACTTCGCATGCCGTTGTTGGTGGTAGTATAGCTTGTGCGATATGTGGCGGTAGTCCCAGCTTGTTGTTTGATGGTGAGCTTTTACTGCATGGGTTTCGATGGTTTGGAATTTTGTATTTTACTCCTTTGTAGTGTGGTAATTTTTATTTTATATCGTTATTGCTATACATGAGCAGAGCTTATGCGTATACGGCATGAGCGTAGTGGGGCGGTAAACAAAAGTGGTCCTTTTGTTCAATGCTGGGAATTTTCTACCGGAGATGATGGAGGGAGGACGGAGGAGCCTTGATAACGCTGTAGCGTACGGATGCTGCATGCGCCTTTGAAACAGGTTGGAAATAAAAGGTGCAGTTTACTTTTGAAAGAAGCAAACCCGGAGGGGGCAAGGAAAGCCCTTGTTTCGACTGTCAAATGTTGAATGTTCTGAGGTTTGCCAACATGAAAAGACTCCTCGACAGAAAGCTGGCTGAGGCCGTAGGGGGGGCTCGATTGTATCTCCGAGCGTACCGAAGCTTCAGTCTGACGTATGTGCCCGGAGGCGCTCCATGTATTTCTCCAATGAGGCACCAAATGTTTTGCGGAATTTTCTTTTGAAGAGGTTTTTTTTTGCGATGCCCATGTTCAAGGAAAGTTCATCAGTGGAAGAAAATTGTTCATTCATGAGCATGGCCCGTGCGCGGATCATTCTTTCCCTTTCCATATAGTCGGAGAGCTTCATGTTGGTGACTTCGTGAAACACAGTGGAAAGACGGCATTCATTAATGTTGAAACATTCAGCAATGGAGTAGCGTGTCATCTGCTGGAGTCTTTCATGGCTCGCTGTCATGATGTGAAGCGTTATTTCCTCAATGAGTTCGTCTGTATTGCGTTCTTTCATGGCTGTTCTCAGTGTTGAAGGTCTGACATATGTGGCTCTTTCCTGAACGTTAGCTTTCTCAAGTATAACAGAATCGATATCGCGGGTATATTGCGCTGTAAAGTATTCAACTCTCGGAGAGTGTTCCGAATGTTTTTTTGAGGCCGATGTCAGGTTACGGTTGGAGAATGTGGTAAGACGACCCACCAGACAAGAGCATCCGCCCTGGCCGGTTTTGCCTTGACCTTGACAGGAAGCCCGTATATCTAGGCTTCTCATTATTTGGCCCCGTAGCTCAGTAGGATAGAGCACAGGATTCCTAATCCTGGTGTCGCAGGTTCGATTCCTGCCGGGGTCACCAGTTTTTTATGAAGAACAAGGGGCTAACTCAGAATTTGAGCTAGTCCCTTGTTTGTTTGCATATCAGGAGCGAAGAAGAAAAACTGCAGTAAAGTTTACTCCTCAACGGGATACTCCGGCGTATCCAGCAAAAGTTGATAGAACGCAAGATCAAGCCAGCGGCCGAACTTGAACCCGACTTGGTAGAGCGTGCCAGCGTGTTTGAACCCCAGCTTTTCGTGAAGGGCGATGCTACCCGTGTTTGAGGCGTCTATCCCTCCAATCATCGAGTGCAGCTCCTTTTGCCGGGCCGTCGCTATCAATTCCTGCATGAGCACCCGGCCCAGTCCATGGCCTCGATAGTCTTTATGGATATATATGGAGTGCTCCACAGTATATTTATACGCTGGCCATGCTCGAAATGTCCCGTAGCTACCGAATCCGAGCAATTCATCATCACTGTTTTCAATCCCTATTACGGGAAATTCGTTTTTCTCTTTCCCTTCGAACCAGCCGCGCATGCTGTCGAGGTCGCGCTGTTGGTAATCATAGAGGGCTGTCGAATTACGTATCACTTCGTTGAATATATCCAATATCGCTTTGGAATGACGTTCAAAAGTACAAGGGATGACAGCATGCTCAATCATTTGGTTCTCTCATGATTTCGGGATGCGCCCGAATTGTGCCTATCAGGTTATATCCCATTAAGCGCGGAGTTCCTGTCCCGGCAAACGCATTGTTTCTGAATTAAATCCAAATGAACTTGTGGATTTTCGAGAATGCGAAAAAGCCCTCGACAGCATTGGTCCGTCAAGGACTTTTGAGCGCGATGCGTTTATGGCGTTACCCGAACAACGGAAGCAGTCCCTTTGTCTGAATTGCTGCGTAGGGAGCCGAGAATTCCGCCATTCCGCTGGCAGAGAAAAAAGTTTTTCCTTCTTTGAAAGTCACTGTCATGGGCGTCGGTTCCCTTGTCTCTCCATCCACCGGGTTCAGTCTTGTTGGTGATTCGATTTTGCGTATGGTTTTATCGGGAGTCGTTATGTTGAAGGAGCTGGAAACGGTCACCAGTGACATGATGTTTCCGGCTTCATCAAAGCGCAAGGAATTTTGGTCGCCAGTTATGCCGAGGGCGTCCGGATCAAAGGCCACGACTTCACCTATGGGTGTTTTTATTGCCACAGGTACGGCTGGCTCAAGGGACTTGATTTGACCGGAATCGTAAAAGGCAAGACCGACCCTGACAGAAATCGGGCCAAGCGGAGCTTTCACCTTGATCCTTTCGCCGGGCCAGAATGTCAGGCTTTTCAAGTTCCCATGAGGGCCAAAGTACAGGCTGATCAGACGTTTTTTCATGGGGCCGCATGGCGTATCAATGTTCAAAGGGCTGGCGAGCCTGATTTCATCCTTCAATTCCCAATAACCGGACAGGCAACCGTTGAGTGGAAAAATCCGTTTCACGGCTCCATCCGGGTAAAAGGTCACTTTCTCTGCCGGTAACACGCCGAGCGGGGTGGTGATGGTAACCTGCTCTTCAAGGGGCAGAGTGCGCGGCATGCCGTTTTCATGAAAACTGAGGCTGGGCAACTGTCGCTTGCGAACGGAATTTGAAGAGAACTGGGGAATCAATGTCCCGTATCCCGTCAAGAGCGGGCTTTCGTCGATGGCAATACAGGATCGCAACGCGCCTGTTCCGTAAAACTCGGCACCTTCCATAGCCGTAATGGAACCTAACGGTGTTTCAAGTGTAGGCATTTCGATCTCCTGATTTTGCCTTGATTTTGCAAAAAATGCGCCTGATCAAAATGCCACGGATATTCCCGCTTTCTCCTGGCGAGACATACAAAAGTGTAGGAAACAACACTGCATTTTTGTAGCGGGTGTGTGGATTGTCGCTGTAGATGTGAGCTTGTGTTTGCTCAAGGTAATGAACTATGCAGAGCAGGTCCGTGGACTCTTCCGGGCGTAGTATTTGCGATGCTATGCGCGTAGAACTTTTTCCAGAAATTTTTGAAAATTGTTTTTCCGATACTTTTAGCTTGAGTCTCCCCCTGGGGGAGACCGTAGATTGGTCGCATGTACAAAATTGGCGAGTTCTCGAAAATCACTTGTCTGTCCGTGAAGGCGCTTCGGCTGTATCATGAAAAGAACGTGCTGGTTCCCAGCTATGTGGATCCGGATACGTCGTATCGCTACTACTCAAAGTCGGACGCGGGAACGGCTCGGACCATCGTGCTTTTGAGATCGATGCGGTTTTCTCTTTCCGAGATCCAGAACATTCTCCAACGCTGTAACGACGAGGCCGACCTTGTAGAGGTTCTGCGGCAACGGCAGACGGAGATTCAAAAGGAAGTCGGAAGGCTGCAAAAAATATCCGCATCCATTACGACCATTCTCAAACGAGAAAAGAGGGTACCGGACATGAAATCAATTGAGGTCGGTGTTGTGGCGGAAAAGTTGCTTGAACCCCTTTGGGTCATATCCTTGCGTTGGACAGGAGCATACAAGGATTCGGGCAAGGCCTTTGGCAAACTCTACCGCAAGGCAGGACGATACTCCACCGGATGTGCCATGAGTCTATATCATGATGCAGAGTATCGTGAACAGGCAGACATAGAGTCCTGCGTGCCGCTCAAACGCGAAATCGATGGAGGGAATTTCAAGGTAAAATGTCTCCCTGGTATCCGTTGCCTTTCCACCGTGCATCAAGGCCCTTACGATCAATTGGGCAAATCCTACGAAGCGCTTTTTGACTTTGCCAAGGAGCACGGTCTGACGCCTGCATTGCCCTTTCGGGAGCGTTACATCAAAGGGCCTGGCATGATCCTGGCCGGGAACCCGGAGAATTACGTTACCGAAGTACAAATCCCTTTGGAATAGTTCTGTTTCTTTTGAAGACATGACTATTGAAATCGGCCCACTCACGGCGAATGAGTGGGCTTTTTTATTGCCTGATTTTTAGAGGGGAGAGTAACTTTTGCCCAATGAAATTTTGCTTCGCGTGAGCGGAGCATTGGCATTTTTTTACGAGATGAGTATTCATTATTTTCTTTTTAATATCTTGACGGAATCAGCTGGAAGAGAGGAAATAGTTCAAATCAGTAAAAGGAGGACTCCTTATGCAAGTAAGCGCCAGAAATTTGATTCCCGGCACCGTAAAAGAAGTGAATGTGGGTATGGTAAATGCCGAAGTGGTCATCGAAATCGCTCCCGGTGTCGAAGTTGTTTCCGTGATCACGAAAGGCTCGGTCGAAAAGATGGGTTTGCAGGCAGGCGCCAAGGTCAAAGCCATGGTCAAGGCTTCCAGCGTAATGGTAGTCAAGGACTAACGGCGCGCCTGTTTGTCATTTCTGGGGAGGGAAAGCCGGTTTACGGTTTTCCCTTTTTGCGTGTCCTGCAAGCTTAAGATGAAAATGTGAAGTGCTGCTTCTGTCTACCATTCTCTGCCGGTTCATTTCTTTTTTGTACTACACCAGGATAATATAGCTTTGCGCTAAGTAGTAATTGATCCTGTTTAGGAGAAATGATATAGTATAAGAACTCTGCTCCCGAAAATATCATTTGCGCGGCCAAGCCTCAAAGAGGATGTGAATGGATCACGATTTTTATAGGAATGTGCTCGAATCCCTGACAGACGGAGTTTATTTCGTGAATCGGAATATGCAGGTGACCTATTGGAACAAGGGTGCCGAGCGGATCAGCGGTTATCCCCCCGAAGAGGTGATCGGCAAACGTTGCCCGGACAACCCTTTGCGCCACATTGATGGGGAAGGAACCGAACTTTGCATAAATGGATGCCCCCTGGCCGCGACCATGGAAGACGGCCTGAGAAGGGAAGCCAACCTGTTCATGCACCACAAACTCGGGCATAGAATCCCCGTTTTTGTTCGCTCCTCACCCATGTATGATGAAAAAGGTGAAATCATCGGCGCAGTGGAGGTCTTTGCGGATGACAGCAAGCACGCCTGTCTCATTGAAGAAATGGAGGAATTGCGGACAGAAGTCTTTCGTGATCCGCTTACCAATGTGGGCAACCGGCGTTATGCGGATATCATGTTGGAACGTCTGCATAATGGGTTTCAAAAACAGGGTGTTCCGTATGGTGTTCTGTTCGTGGATATTGACCGCTTCAAATGTATCAATGACAGATGGGGACACCTTGTGGGGGATCAGGTGTTGACCATGACGGCCCGGACCTTGTCCGGGGGCTTGCGTCCTTTGGACAGCATCTGTCGCTGGGGCGGCGAGGAGTTCTTGGTTTTGATTTCCAATGTCCGGGAAGAGGGGCTTGTGAAGCTGGCTGGCCGTGTTCGTATGCTTGTGGAGCAGTCCTGGGTTGATCATGAAGGACAGCCAATACGGGTGACAGCTTCTTTTGGGGGAGGCGTTGTCAAGAATGGCGAAAGTGCCCAAGACGTTTTGGACCGGGCCGACAAGCAACTCTACCTGAGCAAAAAGGCAGGTCGGAACTGCGTGCACGTCAATGATATCAAAACATCCTCCGGGGCTGTTGCCGGCTAGAGTCCTTATTTCCAGCAACGATTTCCAAGCGCGTGCCGAGCTGGACTCGCGGTGCGTTTTTGTGGCAGATGTCCGTGGTGCCGTGGCATGGTGTCCGGCTCGCAGAACCGGAGGACATTGGTGCGGATAGCCTGGGTTAATGCAACGAAGAAGTGGGGCGGAGTCAAAACGTGGTTTTTGACTTTTGCCCGTGAAATGCGGGAACTGGGACACAAGAATTTTGTGTGGGCCCGGCCCGGCGTTTTTCTGGACCGCTGCCGCGAGGAGTTGGGACATGGAAAAGCCGTTTCTTTTGGCCCGGATTTCAACCCGCTTTCCGTTGCCCGGTTCATGGCTGCATTTACCCGTGCGCGTATTGACGTTTTGATCATCAACGTCGGCAAGGATTTGACCACGGCCGGGATTGCGGCCCGCTTGCTGGGGATTCCCGTGGTGCAACGTATCGGTTTGCCCGGTGACATTGCTTTCAAACCGCGCACTCGCCGCGTGCACGAATGGATTCGTCCTCATTTTCTTTGTCCTTGCCAATTTATTGCCGATGGATTTCAACGCAATCTGCCGTATGTCCACCCGGAAGACGTGCATGTCGTGCTCAATGGGAAAATCCCTGCCGAAGCGTGTCCGCCGCCCGGCAAACCCCGTGAATTGGTCATGACCGCACAACTCATCAAGACCAAGCGGCATGAGGTCGTGCTGGAGGCCATGAAGGGATTGAAAAATTGCCGCCTGAATATCGTGGGAACCGGTGACCGTGACGATGAACTGGCCGCCCTGAGCCAACAGCTCGGTGTTGACGATCATGTTCACTTCAGCGGATTCAGTACCGATGTAAATTCCATACTTGCCGGTTCGGACGTATTTGTTTTGGCCAGCACGAGCGAAGGTTTGCCCAACACCTTGCTGGAAGCCATGGCCTGCGGTGTGCTGCCTGTGTGTCGCGATGTGGGTGGTGTTCGCGAAGTCTGGCCGGAAGCGCTCAATGAATTTCTTCTGCCCCGCGATGCCGGACCTGCCGAATTCCATGCCGCATTGAAAAAGGTCGTGGAACTTTCCGACGACTCGTTGCAAAAATACAAGGAGCAAGCCCGTATTGCCTGCGGTGAGCGGTTTCACCTCAAGAAACAAGCCGTGGAGTTTGAAGCATGGCTAAAGGGTTTGCTTTAAGTCTATCATTTTCCCATATGTTTTGTCTCTGATCCCGCATTTTTTAAGAAATGCGGGATTCGTTTTTTTAGGGAAAAGTGGCTGGAAAAATGCGCCGTTTGGCTTTTTTTGCCTAATAAGCAAAAGAATTTTTGCTTTTTTACGGAAGAAAGAGGTGTTTTTTGACGTAGACAATCATTCAAAAGGTCATTATGTGAGTCGAGATTCCGTTTTGAGTAAACCGTTGTCGTTTTTTTTGGATTTATAAGGGGCGAACAAGGTTTTTGTTCGCAAAGAGAGGAAAACTCATGCAAAAACGTGAAACGTGGAGTTCACGCACAGGCTTTATTTTGGCCGCCGTCGGTTCCGCTATCGGCCTCGGCAACATCTGGCGCTTTCCCTACATGGCGTATGATAATGGTGGCGGCGCATTTCTGATTCCCTATATCATCGCCATGCTGACCGTGGGCATTCCGTTCATGATTATGGAATTCGGTCTCGGCCACAAATTCCGCGGCTCGGCTCCCAGAATTTTTTCTTCCATCTCCCGCCGTTGGGAATGGCTGGGCTGGTTCCAGATGCTGGTGGCTTTCGTCATTTCCACCTACTATGTCGTCGTTGTGGGCTGGGCTATCTGCTATTTCATTTTCTCCTTCACACAGGCCTGGGGTACTTCACCTTCAGACTTCTTCTTCAAGGACTATCTGCATCTGACCGGTTCTCCGCTTGATATGGGCGGTTTCAACTGGCCGATTTTAGGTGCCACCGCCCTGGCCTGGGTAGTATCCTTCATTGCCGTATTCTCCGGCGTACGCGGCGGTGTCGAGCGTTTGAACAAGGTATTCATGCCGCTCCTGTTTTTGCTGGTGCTGGCGTTTATCGGCCGTACTCTCATGCTTCCCGGTGCTGCCGAAGGATTGCAGTGGCTGTTCCGTCCGGACTTCTCTGCCATCATGAACCATCAGGTTTGGGCTGACGCCTACGGTCAGATTTTCTACAGCCTGTCCATCGGATTCTCCATCATGCTGGCGTATTCCAGCTATCTGCCCAAAAAATCGGACATCAACAACAACGCCACCATGACCGTCTTCATCAACTGTGGTTTTTCCATGTTGGGCGGTCTCATGATCTTCGGTGTGCTTGGTTACATGGCTGTCCAAAAAGGCGTTGCCGTGAGTGAAGTCGTCAGCTCCGGTGTGGGACTGGCCTTCATCACCTTGCCGACGGCCATCAACCTGATGCCCATGCCGGTGTTCTTCGGGGTTCTGTTCTTTCTGGCACTGACTGTGGCCGGTATGTCCTCGCATGTCTCGCTTACCGAAGCTGTTGTTTCCACCATTGTGGACAAGCTGGCCATGAGCAGAAAGGGCGCGGCCAGCGTGGTTTGTGGTCTCGGCTTTCTCGTCAGCATAGCGTTTACCATGGGAGGCGGCCTGCTCCTCCTGGATATCGTTGACCACTTCATTAACAACTTCGGAGTGTTGAGCTGCGGTCTGCTGGAAATTATCATGATCAGCTGGTTCTGCAAGCTGGATGAGTTGCAGGGACATGCCAATGCGACTTCCGAGTTTTCCGTGGGCGCAATTTGGCAATTCTGCCTGCGTTTTGTTGCTCCCATCATGATGACCTACATGGTTGTCATGAACTTCTACACTGACTTGAACAAGAACTACGGCGACTATCCGGATGCTGCCATCATGTCCTTCGGCTGGGCGATTCTCGGAGTCTGCCTTGTGTTGGCTTTTGTCGTGTCCAGCAAGGAAATGGCTTTTGCCGGGCACACCGGCGTTAACGGAAACTTCCTGAGGAGGAGATAGTCATGACTACCGGAGCTGTCATCATGATGGTCATCGGACTTGGCATCACCTGGGGTGGTGCATCCCTGTGCATTCGCAAGGCCATTAATTCCCAAAAGTAATCAATTGCTATTGCAACGGTTTTTGGCCGGTCCTTCGGGACCGGCCTTTTTTTTTGCAGTCGCAAAAGGACTTCCGTGCAAAAAGGGTACTGGAATCCTTGACGCCAGCATTGGCGTGGGGTAGGGCTTCATGCACAAACCAGCAGCGTCCACGGGGACGTGGCCGTATTGTAGGGCCGTGCTGGTACATGCTCGATGCCGGTCGCAATGCAGGCGATGTTTTCGTTCTCGTGCTCTTGTTCATGGGGTGACCAATGAGCTCCGGCCGGATGTTTACTTTTTTATTTGGAGTTTTTTTCAATGGCCAAAAGCATTTATGTTGGCAACCTGCCCTGGAGTTCTACTGAGGACGAAGTACGTTCCGCCTTTGCCTCTTACGGTGAAGTTCTGTCCGTGAAGTTGATCGAAGACCGTGAAACCGGCCGCCCGCGCGGATTCGGTTTTGTGGAAATGGAAGACGAGGGCGCTTTGGCTGCCATCGACGCCTTGGACGGCACCGATTTCGGTGGCCGCAATCTCAAGGTGAACGAAGCTCGTCCCCGTGCCGAGCGCGCACCCCGCTGGTAGTCGTTTAATTTCGTATGGTTTAGGCCCTGCCTCACGGCAGGGCCTTTTTACGAATAGAGTTCAAGAACCAAGGAGTTTAAATGGCCAAGGAAGAAGGCATTCAGGTTCAGGGCACGGTAGAAGAAGCCCTGCCCAACGCCATGTTTCGTGTACAGCTTGAAAACGGGCACGAAGTGCTCGCCCATATTTCCGGCAAGATGCGCAAGTTCCGCATTCGGGTCATGCCCGGCGATACCGTTACGGTTGAACTTTCCCCATATGACCTGACCCGCGGTCGCATCACATTCAGACCCCGTTAATTGTTTATCGGGACCGCAGGAAAAAAGGCCCGGCGCATGCGCCGGGCCTTTTTCTTTGTATCGTGAAAAATATTTATTGAATTTTGATCCCGAATGTTTCTTCAATATGGCTCAGGTGCCATTGAAGCCGCTCCATGAAACAGGCCACGTGCATGCCGTCCGCCAATGCATGGTGGACCTGTATGTTGACCGGCATGGAGGTTCTTCCGTTTTCAGTTGTCAGTTTGCCCCAGGCTATGCGCACAAAACAATCCTCCGGGCCGTTTGTTGGCTGTGTAAGACTCGTGAAGTCCAACCACGGCAGACAGGTCAGAAAAAGCCAATAGTCATTTCCTTTGCTTTTGTCCGTGAGCCGTGTTTGCTGTTTTGCATCTGAGGTTGCCTGCCTGCAACGCGGCGCGAATTCGGCCCAGTCCTTTGCGTGTTCAAAGTAGCAGAAACCGAAAAGGCCGTTTTCAATGGGAACAGTCACGCTCGGATGAATGACCGGATGGCGTACCACCGTATCTCCTTCAGGCCCGGGCCTGAAATGCGTGCGCAGTTCAGGGACATGATTTGCAGCGCGCATGATGCAAAACAGGCACGCTGCGAATATGGAGTGCCCTGCCGGTTTGAGCGTGCAGACCAAGTCTGTGGCATCGACGCGGACCGTTGTGCTGAAATGCGGTTGAGCAAGGGAACGGAACATTTCGTAGTGGCTGGCTCGAGGCCATAGCGATTGGTTGATGATCGTTTCAGTACTCATGACTTGTCTCCTTTTCCCTTCGCCGGACAAAGAAAATTGTTTTACACCGCTTACATCGGCCTCAAAAGGTGGCAGAACGGGTACTTCCGGGCACGATAACAGTCCAATGTGGTTGCCGTTGGCTGCAGCGTGGCGGATATGCTACGCTTTGGTTCTGCCTTGCGCAATCCGAAAGCCGCGTAGTCTGTTTATGTTTTTCACTAAATTCTTGCTTCCTTATGAGAAGTGACGCAAAGAAAATACGGCGTTTACAACAGCAAATGATTTTGGCCTCAGGGAGATTTTATGGAAATACAGCCAAGCATGAAAGCACTGGTAAAAAGCAAAGCCGAACAGGGGATCTGGATGGAACAGGTTCCTTTTCCTTCCTGCGGCCACAATGACGCGCTCATTCGCATTACCAAAACCGCCATTTGCGGCACGGACATCCATATATTCAATTGGGACGAGTGGGCACAGCAAACCATTCCCGTCCCCATGGTGGTGGGGCACGAATTCGTGGGAGAAGTCGTGGAGATCGGCGGGGAAGTGCAAGGCATAAAGCCCGGTGATCGTGTGTCCGGCGAAGGGCATATCACTTGCGGGTATTGCCGCAACTGCCGGGCGGGAAAACGCCACCTGTGCCGCAACACTGTTGGTGTGGGGGTGAACAGGCCCGGTTGCTTTGCCGAGTATCTGTGCATCCCGGCCGTGAACGCCTTTCGTATTCCTGACAATGTTTCCGATGACATGGCTTCCGTGTTGGATCCGTTAGGCAATGCCGCACATACGGTTCTTTCCTTTGACCTTGTAGGTGAGGATGTGCTCATTACCGGAGCCGGTCCCATCGGTATGATGGCCGTGGCAATTTGTCGGCATGTTGGCGCACGGCATGTGGTCATTACCGACGTGAACGACTACCGGCTGGAATTGGCCAAGCGTATGGGGGCCACCCGAACGGTGAATGTCATGAAGGAATCGCTTGAATCGGTCATGGAAGATATCGGCATGGTGGAAGGGTTTGACGTGGGACTGGAGTTGTCCGGTAATCCTTCGGCCTTTACCCAGATGCTGGAAAAAATGAACCACGGTGGCAAAGTCGCCCTGTTGGGTATTCTTCCTCCCGGAACGACCATTGATTGGAATACCGTGGTATTCAAGGGGCTGTTCGTCAAGGGAATTTATGGGCGCGAAATGTTTGAAACATGGTATAAAATGACTTCCATGCTGCAAAGTGGGCTGGATATTTCTCCCGCCATTACACACCATTTCTCCATAGATGAATATGCCGAAGCATTTGAGATCATGCGTTCCGGCCAGTCCGGCAAGGTCATTCTGGACTGGACCCGTCAGGCGTGAAATACAGAATATGATGCCGCCGTCGGCGGTGTTGGACGACAAGATATGCCTCCGGCGGGCAAGGGACACGTCCCTTGCATCCCTTGTTTGCCGCTGCATCCTGCGAATGCGCGGCGGGGTATTAATTTATATTTATAAAAAAACTGCGGCCCATCCTGCGAAAGCAGGGCGGGCCGCAGCGTTATAAAAGTTTGGGAGATTTCAAAGAACTTTTTTCAGAAGGTTCTTTGGCCGCCGGAGGCGAAAGAGGCTAAAAAAAGGACCGCAACAACTGCCGCGGTCCTTCCTCATTTTGATATGCGGCCGTTAACTGTCTAATCCAGATCTTCGGCAACCTTGTCCGAATGCAGGAAACAACGCACCATGTGCCCACCGCCCAGATCGGTCAGGGCAGGAGTCTGCTTGCGGCATTTGTCCGTGGCCCTGTCACAACGGGTATGGAAGTGGCAGCCAGCAGGCGGATTGAGCGGACTGGGCAGTTCGCCGGAAAGTCCCTCACGTTTGGGCTTGGAACCTACCTCCGCAACAGGGGCGGCCTTGAGGAGCACCTGTGTGTAGGGATGGCTGGGATTTTCGTAGAGCGCGTTCTTATCGGCCAGTTCCACGATGCGTCCCAGATACATGACCGCCACACGGTCACTGATATGTTTGACCACGCTCAGGTCGTGCGACACAAACAGGTAGGTCAGCTTGTATTCTTCCTGCAGGTCCATGAGCAGGTTGATGACCTGTGCCTGAATGGAAACGTCCAGGGCTGAAACCGGCTCGTCACAGATGATCAGCTCCGGGTTCAGCGCCAGTGCCCGGGCCACGCCGATACGCTGGCGTTGACCGCCCGAGAATTCGTGTGGGTAGCGCATGATCTGGTCGGGACGCAGACCCACTTTGTCCATCAGGGAACGTACGGTGTTCATACGTCCACTTTTTTGGCCGATGTTGTGGATGGTCAGGCCTTCGCCGATGATCTGGCCGATGGTCTGGCGCGGATTCAGGGACGAATAGGGATCCTGGAAGATGATTTGCATCTTGCTGCGCATGGGGATCATGGCCTTGCGCGACAGGGTGAGCACGTTGGTGTCCTTGTAGAGGACTTCTCCGGCTTCTGGGTGTTCAAGACGCAGGATGCAACGGCCCAGCGTGGATTTGCCACATCCTGATTCTCCCACCAGACCGAGCGTTTCGCCCTTGTATATGTCGAGGTCCACACCGTCCACGGCTTTGACCACGCCGCTTTTGCGGCCCATGTCGCCCTTGACCTCGAAGTGCTTTCGCACACCTCGGAGCCGGACGAGTATATCCTTGTTTGATTCGCTCATGAACTACTCCTGATACAGCCAGCAGCGGACAGGGTGCTTGCCGTCGGCGATTTTGAGTTCTGGTTCCTCAAGTGCACAACGCTCCATGGCGTGGCGGCAACGGTCATGGAACCGGCATCCCTTGGGCAGGTTGAGCAGCGAGGGGACCACGCCGGGAATGGTCTCCAGACGTTCCCTTTCCTCCTGCTCGCCAAGCCCCGGAATGGAGCGCATCAGACCGCGTGTGTAAGGGTGCATGGGGTTGGTGAACAGGTCTTTTACGTCAGCCTGTTCCACAACGCGCCCGGCATACATAACCAACACCTTTTGCGCGGTCTCGGCAATGACGCCCAAATCGTGCGTGATGAGCTGGATGGCCGTCCCTGTTTCCTCGCGCAGCTTGTCCATGAGTTCCAGAATCTGGGCCTGTATTGTCACGTCCAGAGCGGTGGTCGGCTCGTCCGCGATGATGAGCTTGGGCTTGCAGGCCAGAGCCATGGCAATCATGACGCGCTGGCGCATGCCGCCGCTCATTTGGTGCGGGTAATCGTAAACACGTGATTCCGGTGACGGGATACCCACCTGCTTGAGCAGGTCCACGGCCCGCTCAAGGGCAGCCTTGTGGCTCAGGCCTTCGTGCAGAATGATGGCCTCGGCAATCTGGTCGCCCACGCGGAAGACCGGATTCAGAGAGGTCATGGGTTCCTGGAAGATCATGGATATCTTGTTACCCCTGATCTTGCGCATCTGGCGTTCGTTCAGACTGAGCAGATCCTGACCGTCAAAGGTTATCTTTCCGCTGACGATCTTGCCCGGCGGTTCGGGGATGAGGCGCATGACGGAAAGGGACGTGACGGATTTTCCGCATCCCGATTCGCCCACGACCCCAAGCGTTTCCCCGGGATTGATGTCGTAGCTCACATCGCAGACAGCCTTGGCCACGCCGCGATCCGTATAGAAGTATGTGGACAGGCCGTCCACGGTCAATAGTGGTTGTTGTGTCATTGCTGTCTTCCCCTAATCCCTCAGTCTCGGGTCCAGCGCATCGCGCAGGCCGTCGCCGAGCAGGTTGAATCCGAGAACCGCGAGCAGGATCATGATACCGGGGAAGGTTACGACCCACCATGCGCGCAGAATCAGCGCGCGTCCGCCTGCAAGCATGGCGCCCCATTCCGGTGTGGGCGGCTGTGCGCCAAGACCCAGAAAGCTGAGTGCCGCTGCTTCCAGAATGGCGGAAGCGAAGCCCAATGTTGTCTGAACGATGAGCGGGGCAAGACAGTTCGGCAGAATGTGCAGGAAAATGAGCCGGGTATCCGATGCTCCCAACGCCCGTGCCGCCTGTACGTAGTCCTTGGAGTATTCTTCAAGAACCGATCCGCGAACGATACGCGCATAGCGGGGGATGGAAACCACACCAATGGCGATCATGGCGTTCTGGAGGCTGGGGCCGAGAAAGGCCACGATGACGATGGCCAGCAGAATGCTCGGAATGGCCAGCAGGATGTCCATGACACGCATGATCAGGATATCCACCCACCCCCTGTAAAAACCGGCGATGGCGCCGGAAATTGTTCCGATTACCAGGGAGATGGAAACGGAGACCACCCCGACGAGCATGGATATGCGTGCGCCGTAGATAATACGCGAGAGCAGGTCGCGGCCGAAGTCGTCGGTTCCGAGCAGGAAGCCGTCCGCGGCCTTGGGCATCCAGAAGGGTGGCTTCAGTTTGGTATACAGGGATTGTTCCAGCGGATCGTGCGGTGCAATCCAGTGACCGAAGATGGCCAGAAAAGCGAAGACCGCAACGATGATCAACCCGACGAGTGCCGTGCGGTTCTTGTGGAGCCGTAGCAACGCTTCCGCAAGCGGCGAGCGCGACTTGCAGGAGGCGTCCGTGGTTGTGTTTGCTGTTTGCGTACAGGACATGACTACACCTTAATCCTTGGGTTGATCCATGCGTAGGTGATGTCCACCAGCACGTTGATGAGGACGAAGACCAGAGCTATGAGCATGGTTCCGCCCTGCACGGCGTTGAAGTCGCGCGCATAGACGGCATTCAGAAGCCATGAGCCTATGCCGGGCCATGCAAATATGGTTTCGGTCAGGATCGCACCTCCCAGCAGAATACTGAATTGCAGGCCGATGATCGTTACCACCGGAATGAGCGCGTTGCGAAGGGCGTGCTTGTAATGGATGATGCGCGGAGCAAGACCTTTGGCCTTGGCGGTGCGAATGTAGTCCTGCCGCAGGACTTCCAGCATACTGGAACGGGTCATGCGGGCGATGATGGCCATGGGAACCGTACTCAGAGTGATCGCGGGCATGATGATGTGCCACAGGGCGTCCTTGAAAGCGGCCCAATTACCCTGAAGCAGGGAGTCCACCAGATAAAGGTTGGTAATGGGTTCAAGGACAATGTCATAGCTCAGCCGGCCCGATAGCGGCAGCCATGCGAGTTTGATCGAGAATATGATCATGAGCACAAGTCCCAGCCAGAAAATCGGCATTGAGACTCCTACGAGTGATAATAACATCGACCCGTAATCGAAGATGGAATACTGTTTTGTGGCAGAAATTATGCCTGCCAGCATCCCCAGAACGATGGCGATAATGATTGCGACCATGGAAAGCTCAAGGGTAGCCGGGAAGTGTTCCTTGATTTCCTTGGTGATTTTTTCGTTGGTTCGCAGGGCGCGTCCCAGGTCTCCCTGAACGAGGCGGCCCATGAACTTTCCGTACTGCACGTACAGGGGCTGGTCCAGTCCGAGCTGGTGGCGCAGTTCCCGGAGGGAATTTTCATTGGCACGTTCTCCCAGCATCATTTCGGCCGGGTCGCCGGGAACCATGTGGATCATCAAAAAGATGAGCACGGAGAGTCCCAGCAGGGTCGGAATGACTTGTGCCAATTTCTTGAGAATAAAATATAGCAACGTTCGACTCTACTTTCATTGAAGCGGCAGGAACGCGTAACGCTCCTGCCGCATGGTTTGCTTAAGTCGTTAGACTGGAAGGAATACTACTTCAGCCAGGTCTTGTGCAGGTAGACGCTGGTGGTCGGGTGCAGCTTGAAGCCCTGAACGCGTTTGCTCTGGGGCTGGGCCACAATGGAGTGGGCCATGTTGATCATGGGCACTTCGTCATGGATCAGCTGCTGGGCCTTGCGGTAGATTTCGGTACGCTTGGCCTTGTCGGTGGTCACGCGCCCCTGCACCATCAGCTTGTGGTATTCTTCGTTCTTCCATTGAGTACGAACGTTGGGGTCGGCCAGACCATCCAGCAGCACTGCCAGGAAGTTGTCCGGGTCGCCGTTGTCACCGGTCCAGCCAAGCTGGAAGAGGTCCATGCCCGGATCCTGCTTGCGCTGTTTCTTGAGATAGGTTCCCCATTCCATGGTTACCAGCTCGACGTTGATGCCCAGCTTCTTGAGGTCGGCCTGGAGGGCTTCACCCACTTTCATGCCTGAAGGGTTGTACGGGCGTGCGACAGGCATGCACCACAATTTGATTTTGTCCTGTCCGGCGGCCTTCAGCTTTTCGAAGAAGTGGGCTTCCTTGAGCAGCTGCTTGGCCTTTTCGAGGTTGTAGTCGTAGTCGACGATATCGTTGTTGTAGCTCCAGAGGTTCGGCGGAATGGTATTCGTGGCCGGAATACCCATGCCGTAGTAGATGTTGTCCACGATGGCTTTCTTGTTGACCACGTGGGCAATGGCCTGGCGGATTCTGGCGTCCTGCCACAGCGGCTTGGTGTGGTTGAAGCTCAGATAGCCGATGTTCATGCCCGGCTGGGTGATGACGTTGAGGTTGGGATCAGCCTCGGCCATTTCCAGGTCTTCGGGGTTGGGGTACTGGCAAACGTGAACATTGCCGGACTTGAGTTCCAGGAAGCGGACGGAGTTGTCCGGGATGACGCGGAAGATGACCCTGTCCAGATAGGCGTCGCCGTTCCAGTATCCGACAAAGCGATCCAGGATGATGCGGTCGTTCTTCATCCACTTGGTGAACTTGAAGGGACCGGTTCCCACGGGGTGGGTGATGTAGTCCTGACCGTACTTGAGCACGGCGGTGGGGCTGACGATGTCGGCAAAGTCCATGGCCATGTTGGCAATGAACGGCGCTTCAGGCTTTTTCAGCTTGTAGACGACAGTGTAGTCATCAGTGGCCGTAATGGAATCAATCAGGTTGTCCATGTCCATGGACAGCCAATATTCTGCGGCCGGCTGTTCTTTGGGCCAGGCCCATTTTTTTGCAAAAAAATTGATGTGGGATTTGTCTTTCATCTGGCGGCCGTGAGAAAAAACAACGGCGTCGGCGTTGAAATCGGTTCCGTCATGGAACTTGACGCCTTTGCGCAGATGGAAAGTGTATGTTTTGCCGTCCGGGGAAATGTCCCAGGATTCAGCAAGGCAGGGCTTCAGGTCTGTAGATTCCGGCTTGAAGCCGACCAGTGCGTCGTAGATGTTGTCGCAGACCATGAAGGAGTTGCCGTCGGTTTCGTATGCGGGGTCGAGACCTGGGCTGTCCGCTCCGCGGGCAAAGACCAGAGTTCCTCCCTTTTTCGGTGCGGCAAAGGCGGCGCTCGTCAGGGCGAACACGGCCAGCAATGCGAACAGCAAAGTTTTTTTGAACATTCAAACCTCCAACGGATCGAGTTCGTTTTTCAGAATGGAAACAGTCGTTCAGTTCCTCTCGTCAACCGCACCCGGCCACGAAAACGGGACCGGGTGCGGAATCAAACATGCGCTTAACTACATATACGATTTTGCCGCTTTAGAAAAGAGCCTCGTTATGCAGCATACTATGGCAGCAGAAGATGGATTTTATTTTTCCAACTCCATGACAAGCGTCTGAAGCGCATCAAGCAGCGTGCCGATGCTCGGGATGGATACGCATTCTTCGGACGTATGGATGGACCCGAACACTTCGGCTCCCCACACGACACCGGCCATGCCGTTTTTTTTCAAATACCGGGCATCACTGGCTCCGTGTTCCTGTACGGCTTCGGCTCCGGAGATTTTCAGAAGCCGTTCGGTGTAGCGTGATTCTGGTGAGGCAAAGACCGGATCGATGCGTTCAACATGGACATCCCCGGAAACCGTGGCCCTGATGTCCTCGACAATGGCCTTGGGATCGTCGTGGTCGGTATAGCGAATATTGAATTGTCCTGTCGCGGTAGCGGGAACCTGATTCACGGACTCCCCGGCCCGTATGATTCCCAGGTTCACGGTGCTGTGCCAATGGTCTTCTGTTGATTCCGTGAAAAGTTTCTTGATGGCCTGGTAGTCGTCAATGAGTGCGTCGATGGCGTTTTGGCCCAACCATGGCCGGGCGCCATGGGCGGCCTTGCCATGGGTGGTCACGGTCAGGTTGATGATGCCTTTTTCCTTGAGCACCATGCGTTTTGGCGTCCCGCCGTCAAGAGCGATTACGTATTCGCAATCCACCCTGGTCAGGGCATGCCCGGCTCCGTTGGCACCGCCGATTTCCTCATCTCCGGTAATGATCACGCCGAAGGCCATGTCCTTTTGGTTCAGACCCTTGGCGCGGAGTGCTTGCAGGCGGTCACGGAACAGGACGAGGGACAATGCTGCGGCGTATTTGTCGTCACCAGCACCGCGCCCGTACAGACGGTCGTTTTCAATGCGCGGTTCAAACAGGTCGTCCGTGGCGTCCACCACGTCAATGTGTGACATCAGCGCCAGCGTTGCGCTGTTGTTTTCCGGCATGACCAGAATGGAAGGCACGCCTTCCTGCTCGATTCTGGACGCCTCGATATCGTTGTCTTTGCACCATTGCATGATGAAATCGGCGCAGGCGTGGATTTCATCCGGTTGTGAGTGCATGGATTTGAAGCGGATGAGTTTGCTTGTCAGTTCGATGATATTGTCGAGCGAGTTCATGGGGTTCCTATTTGATGATGTTTAATTCACGGCCTGCGGTAATGAATGCGTCCACAGCCGTGTTTACTTGTTCAAGGGTATGTCCTGCGGACATTTGAGTACGGATTCGAGCTGCCCCGCGCGGAACCACCGGAAAACTGAAACCTACCACGTAAACTCCCAGTTCCAGCATGCGTGTGGCCATCTTCGAGGCCAGTACCGCATCGCCGAGCATGACGGGAATGATGGGGTGATCGCCCGGCACGAGGTCGAATCCCGCCTCTTCCATGCGGGATCGGAAGTGGCGGCTGTTTTGGTTGAGTCTGTCTCGCAGCTCGCTGGAGCCGGAAAGCATGTCCAGCACGGCAATGGACGTGGCCGCGATGACCGGAGCCAGCGTGTTGGAAAAAAGATAGGGCCGTGAACGCTGCCTGAGCCACGCCACGATTTCCTTGCGGCCGGAAGTGTATCCGCCCGAAGCGCCGCCAAGCGCCTTGCCCAGCGTGCCGGTGATGATGTCGACCCGTCCCATGACGCCGCAGTATTCATGGGTGCCGCGACCGTTTTCGCCCACAAATCCGACAGCATGTGAATCGTCCACCATGACCAGTGCGTCATATTTGTCGGCCAGATCACAAATGCCTTTCAGATTGGCAATAATGCCGTCCATGGAAAATACGCCGTCCGTGACGATCAGCCTGTGGCGGCAGTCGGCCGAAGCCTTGAGCTGGGCTTCCAGATCGGCCATGTCGTTGTTTGCATAGCGAAAGCGTTTGGCCTTGCACAAACGAACGCCGTCGATAATGGAGGCGTGGTTGAGCTGGTCGCTGATGATGGCGTCTTCTGGGCCGAGAATGGCTTCGAAAAGGCCGCCGTTGGCGTCAAAACAGGAGCTGTAAAGAATGGTATCCTCGGTTCCGAGGAAATTGCTCAGCCTGTTTTCCAGTTGTTTGTGGATGTCCTGTGTGCCGCAGATAAAGCGGACCGATGACATGCCGAACCCGTATTTTTCCAGAGACTGTTGTGCGGTGCGGACAAGTTCGGGATGATTGGAAAGGCCGAGGTAGTTGTTCGCACAGAAGTTGAGTACCTCGTTTTCGCCTCCAACACGGACGGCCGCCTGTTGCGGGGAGGTTATGATCCGTTCTTCCTTGAACAGGCCGTCGCCTTTGAGCGCCTCGGTCTGTTTGGCAAGGGAGGAAAACAACTCGTTTCGCATGGTTGATCTCCGTAGCTCATTGTAATAATTTCGAAAAAAAATGTAGTTCTTATTTTCTATACAAGTAAAAAACCTAGTATGAATTTCATGGAATCGCAACTGGTCTGCTGTTTGCTTTTCTGCTGATTCGGAATCAATTGACCAATGCGCAATATGTTGGCTATTATTTACGAATATTGTAGAAAATACGCAATGCCTGGGCCGTTTGTCCGGGGCGCAGGAGGATACATGGTGAAGAAAAAGCAACTGACCCTTGATGTGATCGATTACAGCATTATCCGTGAATTGCAGCGCAACGGACGTGAATCCTACAAGAATATTGCCCGCAAGCTCAACGTTTCGGACGGGACTGTCCGTCTGCGCACCGAGCGCATGGTCCGTGAGGGGTACCTGCGTATTTCCGCATCGGTGAATCCCCTGTTTTTTGGCGATACGCTTACGGCCCTGATTGGCCTGACCCTCAGTATCCCCGCCAACAGCGAGGTTATGGAACGCGTATCTTCACTCGTCGCCGTGCAGTCTGTCATCAACGTGACCGGGCGCTACGATCTTATTCTTGAAGTTTTCGTACAATCCAGAAAGGATATGCACCGTTTTCTGGTGGAAGAGCTGGCTTCGATCAGCGAGATTACATCCACGGAGTCGTTCATTTATCTTGAAGCCATGAACAAATGGGTTGAATTCAAGGTCTGATGGACCTGAGCGGACAACGATAAAACAGAAACGGCCATTCTTATGCGATGGCCGTTTTTTTGTTTATATTTCCGGAAGGCTCATTATGAGGAATGGATCAGCCTCGGGCCATTTCATTCGCCAAAGCCCCCAGGGTTTTCAAACCCCACCGTATTCGTTCAGACCACACTCCGGTGCAACTGAGGCGAATATGGCTGTTGAATTTGTCCTGTGTGGAAAAGATGGAGCCCGGCGCAATGTTGATGCCTTTGGCGCGGGCAGCAAGAAATAATTCGACGGCGTCAGCCCCACCCGGAAGTTCCAGCCATAATACGCCGCCGCCATCAGGGTGCGTGGCCCGTGTGCCTGTCGGAAAATATTCGCCTACATGGCGGAGCATGGTGTCCATCTGTTGTTCCACCCGGACGCGCAAACGACGAACGTGGCGTTCAAAACGGCCACGGCACATGTATTCCGCAACAGCCATCTGTGTGGGGGTGGCAGTGCAGACATTGGTGGTATATTTCACTTCCTGCGCCTTTTCCATGAATTGTCCCGGCAGCATCCAGCCTACACGGTATCCGGGTGCGATTGTCTTGGAAAACGACGAACAGAGCAGTACCAATCCCTTTTTGTCGAACTGTTTCATGGTGCCGGGCCGCTTGGGGCCGAAGTGCAGGTCCGTGGAAACATCATCCTCGATAATGGGAATATTCAATTTTGCCAGCATCTCCACTATTTCGAGTTTGGCCTCGTCCGGGGTTGTGCTGGCATCCGGGTTGTTGAAGTTTGGCGAAAAGATGCATGCACTGATGTCGAACTTTCGCAGGGCCGCAGCAATATCTTCAGGAAGAACCCCCCTGTCCGGGTACGAAGGAATTTCCACCACGCGGAGGCCGAGGTTTTCCAGCAAATGCAGGAAGCAATAATATGTGGGCGCCTGAATGAGCACCATATCTCCCGGGCGGGTTGTGGCGCGCAGGGATATGTATAGTGCTTCGAGGCATCCTGCCGTGATGATCAGTTGGTCCGGTTCCGCGGGGGTTCCGGTTTCCATGCTGCGAAAGGCAATCTGTTTGCGAAGCCGGGCATTGCCGAGAATGGTGTCATACACCAGTGCATCATCGGGGTGGTTCCGAAGCACTTGAGCCATGATCCGCCCCATCTCGGCCACGGGCAACAGGTCCGGCGTGGGCTCCACAACGTTGAGCGGTACGGCTTCCTTGTTGCCCACGGCGTCTAGAACTTTGCGGATCAAGCCGCCGCGGGTCACGGGACAGGCTTCCGCCGTTGTAGCCGTGGCGGTTTCCGGGCTGGGAAGTTTGCAGGCCATACGGCGGACAAAAAATCCTGAACGGGGACGGGATTCGATGATGCCGTTCGACTCCAATTGCACGTATGCTTGATTCACTGTACTGATGCTCACGCCCAGATCGCGGCTCAGGGATCGCAGTGAGGGGAGTTTGTCTCCCATGTTCAGCACACCGGAGTCGATCATGTCCAATAGCCGGCGTTCCACTTCCTTGTAGCGGAAGGTGTTTTGTTCATTCATGGCGTCATCTGTTATGGTCGTATTTTGTTTAAACTGTATCTGTACTGATGACAGAATTTGGTGTTCACTGCAACCATCAACGCCGGGAATGCAGCCCGGAAAACTTCTGCCGTTGTTTGAGAGTAGATGATGGAACAATCTATGGAATGCAGACAGTCCTCCTGGAGTGAGGCTTTGCGCCGGGTTTCGCCATTGGGCATGGGGTACTTGCCTGTGGGCGTGGCCTTCGGCGTGCTGGCTCAAAAAGCCGGCCTGTCCGAATTGAATATTGTGATCATGTCCGTGCTCGTGTATGCGGGGTCGGCTCAGCTCATAGCTGTGGGAATGTTTGCAGCAGGTATGCCGCCTCTAAGCATTGTGATTACAACATTTGTCGTCAATCTCCGCCATTTGCTCATGTCCGCGGCTCTTGCCCCCTATGTGCGTTCCTGGAAGTTGTGGGAGATGGCTTGGTTTTGCGGGGAAATGACGGATGAAACTTTCGCCGTGCATTCCACGAGATTCAATGACGATGATGTTTGTAAATCTTTGAGTTTTCGAATCAATCTTTTGGCACACTCTATCTGGGTGCTGGCCTCATGGATTGGGGCCATGGCAGGGAGCAGTATTCCTGATGTAAAGCCGTTGGGCATGGATTTCGCCCTTCCTGCCATGTTTATCGCCCTGTTGGCCATGCAGGCAAAGAACGGGCTGCACTGGCTGGTGGCCGGATTTTCCGGGCTGATGTCCGTGGCGCTTATGCAAGCCGGATTCGATCAGTGGAGCGTCATTGCGGCCACCGTACTTGGCGCAACTTTGGGAGCAGGAGTGGAAACATGGACCAGACGGTAGTGTTTTTGACCATAGTCGGCATGTGTGCCGTGACGTATATTCCCCGGGCGTTGCCCATGCTCGCGTTGGCATCGCGTTCACTTCCGGACGTTGCTATCCGCTGGCTTTCTTTTATTCCCACGGCCGTATTGTCCGCATTGCTGTTGCCGTCGTTGCTGGTGCATGATGCCTCGCTGAACCTGAGCCTTGGCAACGTGTTTCTTTGGGCTGGTATTCCCGCCTTTGTGCTGGCCGTGTGTACCCGCAGCTTTTTTGGTACCGTAGCTTTGGGCATGGCCATTGTGGCCGGTTCGAGATATTTTTTCACATAAGAAGCCATCCTGATGTGGCCCGCCGAGTTTGTGGCAAACGGAATCTTTGCCTTTTGAGTTTGCCATGAACTCGTGCGGCCATTTAATCTGCTTTTGACCCGTATTCATTTTTTTTAAATTGATTAAATAGGAAAAGATTATGAAAACTATCGGCTTGTTGGGCGGCTTGAGTTGGGAATCCACGGTCACTTACTATCAATGTATCAATCGTCAAATCGGAGAGCGTTTGGGGGACTGGCATTGCGGCAAGATCTCCATGTTCAGTGTGGACTTTAACGAATACGTAGACTGCATGCAGGCCGGACAATGGGAACAAATCGGGTGCAAGCTGGCTGAAAGCGCACGCCGGGTGGAGGCAGCCGGGGCCGATATGCTGCTTATTTGTACCAATACCATGCACAAAATGGCCGACACGGTACAGGAGAGCATCAATATTCCGCTTGTTCACATTGGGGACGTCACGGCTCAGGCGATCAGGAAAGAGGGACTTTCCACCGTGGGACTATTGGGCACCTGCTTTACCATGGAAGATAATTTTCTGCGCGACAGGTTGGCTCAGTTCGGCATCAATACTCTGGTGCCGGAAAAGGAAGATCGTACACGGGTAAATTCCATCATTTTTGATGAGTTGGTCAAAGGAGTCGTCAACGATGCATCCCGCCAGGAATATTTGCGGATCATCGAGGATCTCAGAAAACAGGGCGCTCAGGGTGTCGTGCTTGGATGCACGGAAATCGACTTGCTGGTGACTCCGGGCGATACGGATCTGCCTCTTTTTGACACTACGGCCATTCATGTTGAAGCCGCCGTGGAAGCGGCTCTCGGCTAACCGACCGTCCGTGCGTAATACTTGACCTCCTCGCACCAGATGATACAGGGTGCTGTCCACGGCTGGTTCGGGCCGTATATCATTTGAGAGGAGGCATGGTTTGAACACGACGGAAGCAACCACGCTCAAGACTGCGTTGGATGGCAGCGCGGAACGTTTTGGGGATCGCCCCGCCCTTGGATTGGTGGATGGGGAAATGCTGACGTTTTCCCGGTTTCACCAATTGGTGCAGGATGTAACCTTGTTGCTGCAACACCGGGGCGTGGTTCCGGGGGACCGTGTAGCCATTCTGGGCGAGAATATGCCCAACTGGGGTGTGGCCTATTTCGCCATTACCACCATGGGAGCCGTGGCCGTACCCATTCTTCAGGAGTTTCACGATACCGCGGTTCAACATATTTTGCGTCATTCCGAATCCGTGGCCTTGTTTGCTTCCCGGCGGTATATGCACAAAGTCGATTATGCCGAATTCGACAATATGCACACCAAGATCACGCTTGATGATTTTTCCGTGGACCCGAACGATGGGCTGAAGCAATCCTTCAAGGAGGCCATGGCGCAGGCCCGCAGCCGCTATGAGCAGGTCAAGGAACGGCTCATGCGTTTCATGGACAAGAAGGGTGGGAACTATACGGAAGGCGTTCAGCCGGATGATCTGGCTGCCATCCTGTATACGTCCGGCACCACAGGTCATTCCAAGGGTGTCATGCTTACGCACCGCAACATTATTTTTGACGCCCAGTCCACTGCCAACATCGTCAACATCGTAGAAACCGATCGGTTGATGTCCGTACTGCCTCTGGCCCATACCTATGAATGTACGCTCGGCTTGGTTATTCCGATTCTGCGCGGCGCATCCGTGCATTATCTGGGCAAGCCGCCGACTCCCCGGACCCTCATGCCTGCCTTGGCCAAGGTCAAGCCGACCTATCTGCTCATCGTGCCTTTGGTCATTGAAAAAATATATAAGAACAGAATTCTGCCGAAGCTGGCTGGCTCCGGCATTGGCCGCAATCTCATGAAGATCGGCGCTGCCAAGAAAAAATTGCAGCAGGTGGCAGGGCGCAAGCTCATGGAAGCTTTTGGCGGCAATATTAAATGTATCCCTATTGGCGGTGCGTTTTTGGCTCCGGAAGTGGAACTGTTTCTCAGGAATGCGGAAATTCCATATGCCGTGGGATACGGCATGACGGAGACTTCGCCTTTGGTTTCCGGCTCCACGCCTGAGACGACCAAATTCCGTTCCGCCGGATATCCGGTGCCCGGAGTGGATGTCATCGTGGATAATCCGGACCCGGAAACCGGAGAAGGTGAATTGCTTGTCAAAGGCCCCAACGTCATGCAGGGGTATTACAAGGCTCCTCTGGTTACGGAGGAAGTTTTCACCGAAGAAGGCTATTTCCGAACCGGCGATCTCGGTTATGTGGATGAGGACGGCTACATCTTTTTGCGGGGCAGGCTCAAAAATGTGATTATCGGTCCCAGCGGGGAGAATATTTATCCGGAAGAGATCGAGGCCGTCATCAACGAATGCGACCATGTGTTGGAGTCGTTGGTATTTCGTCAGGAAGGCAAGCTGGTGGCTCGCGTGTTCCTTGATTCCGAGGGTATCGACGAGAAATTCAGTACCCGGAAGATGACCGAGACAAAGGCCTATGACAAGGTACGCCAAATCATTGAGGGGATCCGCAAGAAGGTTAATGGAAGGGTTTCCACGTTCTCGCGGCTCGCTCGCATTATTGAACAGGTCGAACCCTTTGAAAAGACGCCTACGCACAAGATAAAACGTTTTCTCTACATTGATGCAGAGGAAAACACTGTTCGATAACAGGTCGCTGCAATATCAATAACGTTTTTTTATCGTTCCAATAAAACAGGGCCGGGATTCATCATGAATCCCGGCCCTGTTTTATTGGGTTCTGTCTTGTGGGTGGCTTTAGCCGTTCTTGCCTGCTGCGAGAATCAGGTCCAGCCACGAAGCCTTGTAGCCATTGAGATGTCGACCATTGGCCATGATGTGTGGCGTCCCCTTGAGGCCGAGTTTTCGAACTGCTTTGGAAGTATCGAAAAGAATGGGAAATTGGATCTTTATGAATTGTTTCATGGAGAGGGACTTCAGTTCGTCGGGGAATGCTTTTTGGAATTCCTTGTAAACAATGGCCCCGGCCTCGCTATAGCTATTGGTTTCCGGCTCGTCCATATGGTAGGCCAGATCAATCGCCTCCCGGCCCTTGCCTTTGGTCGCAAGGTATCCGGCCAGCGCCCCGGCCATGTCTGAACCGGGGTGGCCTGCAAGAGGAACGTGGACCATGAGGAGTTTTCCCACGGAATCCGGTTCACCGGCCAGGTGATCGTAAGCCATGCGGCAGAAGACGCAGAACGGGTCCGAGACCATGACTACGTCGGTCTTTCCCTTGCCCAGCGTGATTTCATGAGACAGATCCTTCAATGCCGCAACGGTTTTCGGATCAGCTTTGGGGATGGCGTCCATATTGGGTTCGGCAGCCTGTGCCGCTGTCGTCAAAACAAGCAGACATGCCGCTGTCAATAATATGCGGGTTGTGAAGCATTTCATGGTCTATCCTCCGAGTTATTCCTTGACGTCCACAGCAACCTGCATGCGGATGATGTGGTCCGGATTTTTGACCGCGCCGTTGGCGCTGGGATCGCCTTTTTTGATCATGTCCACGTATTCCATACCCTTGATAACCTTGCCCCAGACCGTATACTGGTGGTCCAGGCTCGGGGCTTTGTCGAACATGATGAAAAATTGGCTGTCCGCGCTGTTTATGTCGCCGCCCATCCTGGCCATGGAGCAAACGCCGCGGTAGTGGCGGTGGTTGCTGAATTCCGATTTGAGCGTCTGTCCCGACCCGCCGGCTCCGTTGCCCAGGGGGCAACCTGTCTGGGCCATGAATCCTTCGATTACCCGGTGGAAGGTGAGTCCGTCATAAAATCCCTGGCGAACAAGTTCCTTGATACGGGCAACGTGATGTGGTGCCAGGTTCGGGTACATTTCGATGACCACACGGCCGTCCTTGAGGTCCATATACAGGGTGTTTTCCGGATCGGGAGTCTTGTCCGAGGCCCATGCGCCGGTTGCTGCGAACATGAAGACGAGAATGGACAAAGCCAGAATGAGAAAGTGGTGCTTGCTGTTCATTGTGTACCTCGTGGGCTGTGTTGCCCGTTTGATCTTTTTTGGAAAGCGGGGCGCACAATACCCTTAGGCAGAAAGGCTGGCAAGAGTGTGCATGCTTGTGCACGAAACAACAGGAATTCCCGTTGCAAAGGAGAGTGTTGACGTGCGGAAGCGGGTCAGCTCTTCTTTTTTTTTCTGGCAGCCGCCTTTTCTTTCTTTTTCTGGTCGGCTTCTTGGATGCAACGGCTGATGTATTCCTGCAATTCCTTGCGATCCAAAGGTTTTGCAAGAAAAAGAGTCGCTCCCAATTTGAGCAGGTTGGAGATTTCTCCGATACCTACGACCGCAGACATGATCACGATGGGCAGATCCATGAATTGCTGGTCGCCCCGCAGGGTCTGGATAAGCTGACGTCCGTCCATTTCCGGCATCATGATGTCAGTGAGCAGCATGTCGAAGTCGTTGGATGCCATCAATGCTTCATAGGCATGTTTTCCATGCGGACTGACATAGGCATGGTGGCCCATGCCTTCCACAATCTTGACGGCCAGTTTTTGTGAAATTCTGTCATCTTCGGCAATAAGAACCTTCGCCATGCTTTCACTCCCCTCTCACGTTACTACGAATGGCGCAGGGCAGGTATGTTCCTCGCTATGAACATGCCCCGATAGCGTTTAAAATAGCATCGCCGTCAGAAGAGGTAAAGTCCATGATATTCATGTCTTGGGGGGGTTGAAGGGGGGGGCGGCTCCACACGGAACCGCCCGATGTTGATCAACATTTTTCAATTTTCATGGAGTCTTCGAAGGTGCATGTGATGCGGAATGTGTTGCCATGCGCCTCAAAGCTGTAATCGTTGCCCGGGAAGAGCGTGGTTGCCGGAGAAAAACTGTCATTGATCATGATGTCTTTCGCTTCGCCGTTTGATTCGAAACGAACCGAGGTTCCATCGCTCAGTGTAACCAGCTCGCCGTGCTGGACTTCGATCGGCAGATCGTTTTCGGTATACTGTGCCATAGTCCCACTCCTTTGGGTTGAATTTTACCTCTTCATAAGAGGACAATAGATGTATGTATATGTCAAGCTCTGTCTGCGCCTTTGCCGCGGGGCTGTTCATTCGTCAACCTATGGTGTACGGTCATTGACGGGATAACAGTAATGGGAAGGTGGAAGTTTTGAGAGCCAGATTTCTTGTATGCGACAGGAATCAACGGGTTCGACGTTTGGTTGCCGACATTCTGAAGCAATGCGGCTACACCGTTGTTGAAACGGAAGACCCGGACGACTTTTTCGCTCGTGTGGCCGAAGGATGGCCCGATGTGGCTTTGGCCGCCGATTTGCCTTTGGAAGACGGTTCGTCGCTGGTGGACCGTTATCTGGATATGCGAATGGATACCCCATTCGTTGTCCTTGTGGAAAACGGCGACACGGACCACGCCTTTTCCCTCTTCAAACACGGCATGTTCGGCTATGTACGGGTTCCCGTGGAGCGGACGCGCCTCGCTGCCGTGGCATTTCGTGCCGTGGAACATTGCCGTTTACTGAACCGCATCCACCTTCTTGGGCGGGAAAACAATAATCTCCGCAGTCTTTTTCAGGGCGTGCTGAACAGTTGCACCATGCCCGCGTGGGTTCTCGATCCCAATGGGCTGATTGTGGACGCCAACCATGCGGCCTCATCGATTTTGGGGCGTTCCGTGGACGCCATGTGTGGACGCGAATACCGCGCCCTGGTGGGGGACAGCGCAGCCCGACTGTTCGAAGACGCCATGCAGCAGGTCCGCGAGGGGGCCGAAATCGTCCAGTTGGAGCGGGAACGTGGCGACGCCTTGTTCGAGCTTGTGCTCAAGCCCGTATATCGGGACAGGATTCTGGTGGGATTCACGCTCAAGGAAACGGATGTCACCGCCAGAAGACGTTCCGAGGCAGTGCTTGCCCAGAGCGAACTGCGGTATCGGAGCGTCTATCAGGCTGCACGCGATGCGATTTTGCTGATCAACCGTTCGGATGGCCGGATTCTGGATACCAACGATGCCGCCTTGCGATTGTATGGGTATTCCCGCAGTGAAATGCTGAATATGCGTATAGGCGATGTTTCCGTTGAGCCGGAAAAAAGCATGCATGATTTGCAACAGGGCCATGAAGTAACTCCTTTGCGGTATCATGTGCGCAAGGATGGCTCCGAATTTCCCGTTGAAGCGTCCATGAGCCATTTCGGACACGATGGTCAGGGCGTGACTACCGCCTTTATCCGGGACATTTCCAACAGGAAGGTGGTTGAAGAGGCGTTACGCGAGGGAGCCCGGTTGTATCGTGCCGTTGTCGAGGACCAGACCGAGCTGATTTGCCGTTTTGCCCCGGATTTTTCACTTACCTTCGTAAACCCGGCCTGCGCCAAGTTCTTTGGCCGCGATGAAGATGAATTTTTGGGCGTCAGTTTCCTGTCCACGGTGGTTGTCGAGGAACGGGACAATCTTATTAATTGGGTGCGCAAGGTCACTCCTGAACGCCCTGTCATGGCTGTGGAACAAAGGACCATGCGCCATGATGGTGCCATTCGCTGGATGCGTTGGATCAACCGCGCCATTTTTGACCACCGGGGACGCCTCAAGCAGTTCCAGTGCGTTGGCCGCGACGTGAGCGATCGGAAAGCCTCCGACGAGGCTCTGGAGATGGCAAACAGGGAAAAGGAACGGTTACGGTTGAATCTGGAGGCCACGTTCCGCAGCATACCGGACGGCATTATCACCGTTGACAGCGACATGCGGATCATCTCCACGAACAGCGCGGTTACTCCCATGTGCGCCGTGAAGCGGGACGAAGCTCCCGGCAAGCCGGTCAAGGAAGTCCTGCGTTGTGAAGACAGCCCGTGTGTGAGCGTTCTGGAGCAGGTCTTGCGGACGCGAAGGCCTGTACTCGGATACGAAGTGGAGTGCAGTCATGACGACGGCCCGGAACGCATGCTGGAGTTGAATTGCTCCCCGCTCATGGATGCCAATATGCAGTTTGCCGGTGCCGTTTTGGTCATCAAGGATATCACGCGTATCGCCGATCTGGAAAAAAGGCTGCATGAGCGTTTCGGTTTCCGGGGCATGGTGGGCAAGAGCGAATGCATGCAGGAAGTCTATCACCTGCTGGAACAACTCTCGCCACTGGACTCCACGGTGCTTATTCGCGGGGAGTCTGGCACAGGCAAGGAATTGGTGGCGGATGCATTGCATTACGGTGGTTCCCGTTCGTCCCGGGCCATCGTCAAGGTCAATTGCTCCGCACTTTCCGAGAGCCTTTTGGAAAGCGAATTGTTCGGCCACGTTCGCGGTGCGTTTACCGGTGCTGTCCGTGACAAGGTGGGCCGTATCGAAGCCGCGCAGGGCGGAACGCTTTTTCTGGACGAGATCGGCGACATCTCACCGCTGTTGCAGGTAAAGCTTTTACGCTTTCTGGAGCAGAAAGAGTATGAGAAGGTCGGGGAATCCAAAACCCGTAAGGCTGATGTACGCATTATTGCCGCTACCAACGTGGATTTGTTGTCCAAAGTGCGCGAAGGCGCGTTCCGCGAAGATCTTTACTACCGTCTCAACGTCATGCCCATAAACCTGCCGCCCCTGCGGGAGCGCGATGGCGACATGCCTTTGCTGGTCAATCATTTTCTGGAGATGTTTTCCGACACGTTCAAAAAGACCTACACAGGCGTGAGCAAGGAAGTGCTGGATTTGCTCATGCGATATTCCTGGCCCGGCAACATTCGCGAACTGAAGCATATCATGGAGCATGCCTGCATTTTGGCCCCGGAAGGGGAAATCGGCATTGAGTACATTCGTCGGGACATTATGCAAAGTCTTCGGCACAGCAGCACGGTAACGTTGGTTGAGAAACGCAGACCTGCAAACGCCGATGCCACGGCCATCGCCGATGCACTGAAGAAGACCGGAGGCAACAAGGCCAAGGCCGCCAAGCTGCTTGGTATTCACAGGGCTACTCTTTATCGTAAAATGGATCAGTTCGACATGCATGATTGATTTTGTCGCATTGTCGCTTTTTCTGTTCCCACTGTCGCATTTGATTCTGATGCGACAGTGGGTCGTTTTTTTTATTCCCTGTAATCATTTGCTATTTTGTCGTTTTCCCTTGTTTTCATGATATTGCATGACGCGCTGCCTGGCTGTGTTTAAAAAATAAGACCTTCATAGGTATACAAATTCGGGTGCTTATGGCTGGCGTGTAAAAAACTAAACACACTAACAGGTTATGGGAATGAACATTGGATTGCTTTTGGGAAAAGTCGCGGCTTGTACGGGAGTGCGCATGATTGAAGCAATCATTCCCAATGAAGAGAACCGTAAGATAACGGATTCAGAAATTGCGGTTCTGGTGGGGTTCCTCAAGCGGGATCCATTGTATGGCGAACAGTTGGCCCTGATGGACCGCATGCAGGACAAGTATGGTGGGCGAGTCCGTTTTCTCGTGTATCAGGATGGTTTTCTTGATGCAGGCATGCGGCAGCATATGGTCACGGGAACACCCACGTATCTTTTGTTCCACAAAGGCGGCGAGGTAGACCGACTCATGGGGCGCTCCGATCAGGAAACAATGGACGCCTTTCTTCAACGGTGTTTGGGGCCACGCTGAAGCCTGTACAGCTTCAGGCCTCGCTATCAAGCAGAATCAGGTTTGCCTGCGCTTTTTCGATATGCCGGACCACGCCTTGCGTCATGCGGCGCAGGACTCCCTTGTCCGAAGGTCGTCCACACACGACGAGGTCGGGTGAAAACTGGCGGACTATCCGTTCCGCAGCCCGTTCCGCATCCACGTTTTCCAACAGCCGCAATCCCCACAGGATATTATGGTCGCGACAGGCACGAAGACCTTTGCCCAGCGTCTTGAACAGTCTTGCCTTGAACATCTCCAGTTCGCCGTATGCCAGATTGAGGGGAATAAGGCTCACGAACAGGAGTGCGTCGTCATTTTGAGGCGCTTTGATCACGGCTTCGTCAAAAAGTTTTCCGGCATGTTTATCCGGTTTGATGAAGAGCATGACCCGGCGGCGGCTAGGAGGTCCTGGACGCGGTGGTTCTTCGATTTCCGGCGGAATGGAATACGGCTCGGACGCTGTTTCCGCGAGAACACGGATAACTTCATCCATACATGGACGGTTATGGGGAAAATACTCGCGTGTGGCCGAAATCAGTGCACGCACCTGTTGCGGTAGCGAGTAGTCCGGGGTTGGCGACGACAACAATTTCCACAGCAGAGGCATGGACACAAGCCAGTGCGTCAGTGAAAAACGTTCGGGAGATGGAGTGGTTATCTCCTGCAACAGGGTTCCGAAGGCAAAAACGTCGGCAGCAGTATCAGGCGTATCTCCACGGATCAGTTCCGGGGCAGCAAATCTCCAGTCCAGTGACTGTCGTCGCGTGTTGGCCCAAAGGTCTTGCCAACCGTTTCGCAGGGATTGGCCGAAACGGGAAAGAGCAGGCGAGTTGGTTGCCGGATCGCGCAGCACCGAATGCATGCAAAGGTTGAGATGTGCGGAACAATGTTTGTGCAGGGTGTTGATGATCACAGCCAGCCGATAGGCAAAGTCGAGTGCGGTCTGGCTTTCCATCGGTTCTCTGGCCGTGCTTTGGGCAAGCGTTGGCAGCCGGGGGTCCGGCAGGATGACTCCACCATCCCATTCCCGGCAGGCGCGGACATAGGATGGATGCTCGGGAAGGTGGGCGTAGCGGGCCTGCTGTTGCCAGCGAAGAAATGCGCTGGTGTCCACATCGTAGAACTGGCGGACTTCGAATGGGCGCATCTCTGCGAAGCCCCGATATCGTCGGTTGCCGACTATGCCGGGGATGCGCTGCCGGATGGTAACATCTCCGGCCTTGTCTCCGGGGTGAAGCTCATCCGGCGTTTCCCGCCGAATGGCCATCTCCTGAATACGCGCCCACATATTTGCTCCCTCGCATACTCTTATTTAACGGCAAAGAGGGAGGAAGAACAATGATTTTCGCGCATCAGAAGCCGGGTTGGCTCTGGATGTCCGGCTCCCGGTATTCCCGATTGTCATGCCTGCGGACCAGTCCGTAGCCCGTGGAAAAAAGCAGTACGCAGGCCAGCCATCCCAGAAAGACCGGATGCGACCAATCCGCGTCGAGCCACCAGTCGCCGTTGGCATCGTACAGCACGGAGAGGAAAGCTCCCGGCAGATTGTTGACTACGGCCAGATATTGATAGAGCAGCAGCCCGGCAAAGGACAGGTAAGCCGTTGCTCCGAAGGAAACCCAGAAATGGCGAATGAAATTGCGTAGTGTTTTCGACATTGTTTATCCTGCGTTTACGTAAAACCAGAAGCCCACGCCAAGAATGACGATGAGCAGCATTTCAAGAAGGGTCAACTTGAACATGAAGGCGCATATGCGGCGTTGGGTGGGGTTCATCTTGAGCATGACCTTATTCATGAACACCCGCCAGAATTTGTTTTGCAGCGAGTCCGCCGTGAAGAGCCGATAATATTCCCGCAGGCTCGGCAACCAGAAGCGCATGGCAGATTCGGCCTTTTGCGCATCAAGCCCCGGCGTTGCTCCCGGTTCGAAGCGGTAGGAAAGATCGGTCTTTCCCTGTTCGTTTCGGCGTGCAGCAATGCTCAGCCCGGCTCCGGCAAAATCCATGGTGCACAGGCCGTCCTGTGCCGAGACCAAGGCCTGTGTCGGGAAAGTCGCATGGGAAAGGATGTCTTCCACCTTGTATGCACCGTTTTCGGAATCAATGTGCCAGTGCGGATTGAGCCGCATGACGGTCATGGCTTCCAACCCACTCCAGAATTCCGCTTTCCATGGGAGGTTCGTGGGCATCCAGTCCGATGCTGTGGTGTGCTTTTCGTTTTCCATGTGTATTCCGTTAGGGGGCCACCAGCAGTGGGCAGGGCAGTTGCGGGTGCAATTGCCGGTTTTCAAAGCGTGCCTTGAATCCCGGAGCCTGTTTTTTCTGGTATGCTCCCATGACGACGATGTCCGCGCCGATCTCTTCCGCAGCCTTGCACAATTGGTTCTCTATAACGCCGGAGCGGCGGAGAAAGCGGAGTTCCAATCCGTCGAACTGCTCCCGCAGGCGCTGTTCCAGAGCGTCCATTTCGCTGTTGACCTGGTCTTCCACGTAGCTTGCGAACTGCATGCGCGCCGTGGAGGTGTTCAACCAGTCATCACCGGTCATGTGTTTCCAGTCGTCGTTGAAAATGGAAATGACGGCCAGTTCGGCGCCGCTTTGCCGCGCCCAGTTTTCGGCAAGGGTTTCCGCCTTGCGTGCGCCCGGGGTTCCATGTGTTGCGAGAAGAATACGTTTGAACATGATTCTCCGAAAACCGGGAGGAGACCGAAGTCTCCTCCCGTGTCAGTATGCGTTTAGGCCAGCCACTTGGTGAACAGGAGTACGACGAACGTTACCACGATAACCAGTGACAGGGCCACAAGGTCTTCGTTTTTTTCCGATGCGAACACCGAAAGGGCGCGTTCTTCGTTTTCCTGCTGTTCCTGATCATTTGCCGTGGGGCAATTCTCTTTTTCCATCTTTATGTTTTCTTCCATAATTTAACTCCTTACTTGAGGACAACGTCTTTGACGAAGTACATGACGACAATGAAGGAGAGCGTCGCCTTGGTTATGCCGGATATGGCTCCCATAACCAGAGGCCAGCCACCTGCCTGGGCCAGGGATTTGCGTGTGATCTGCATGCCCAGACCGATAAGCCCGTATGCAAAGAACCAGATCATGGCGTCAGTCAGGGTGACAATGGTCTTGGACTTCTTGTGCACCTGCTTGACCGCATGCTTGATTGCGCTTTTCACTTCCGAGGCGATGACGATTTCCTTGCCCTTGGCGCGTGCCAGAATGGATTCCAGCCCGGCCATGTGCTTGCGGGCCGTGGTGTCAAACGCTGCCTTGTTGTCGCGTTCCGCAAAGTTGCCCGCGATCTGGCGCTGGTGCACGAGGTCGTCGAACGCCGCTTTTTCTTCTGCATTCAGGCCCACGATGCCAGCGCTCTGCGCGTTGTGGAGCACCGTCAGCTCTTCGGGAGTAATTTCCGTGCGCTGGTTGTAGCTGAAGTCGAGATACTTGCCCTTGTAGTGGCCCGGAGGGCTGAACAGCCCGAAGGAAGACATGAGGAAGAGCAGCAGGAAGCCGAGAATGAAGATGGGGAATTTGTCGATGACGACTTCCTTGAAGCTCAATTTCTGGCCGGACTGCTTGCCGTACCAACTGGCAAGAACCAGAACGATGACCGGCAGGAACAGTACGCGGGTGATGTTGAAGATTTCACCCACCTTGAGTGTTTTGATGTCCACGGCGTTGAATGCCAGGCAGGCCGCAGCAACCTGGGCGGAGTTCAGGATGCCTGTACCGGCCCATGCGCCGAACTGGGTGGGGTTCATGCCCACGATTTTGCCGATGGTGGGGAAAGCGAACATGCACAGGATACCGAAGCCGAGGATGGTACCAATGGTGTATGCCATTTCCGAACAACGGGCGCGTACAACCGGAGCGCATGCCACGGTGGCGGAAACGCCGCAAACACCCATGCCTGCGGAAAGAACGCCGGTCATGGATTTGGGTTGCTTGAACAGGTTGCCGAGGAAGAGCACGAAAAATACCGTACCCAGGACGAAGAATCCGATCATCCAGACGGAAACCATGCCCAGCTTTGCGAGTTCGGCAAAGGAGTAGCGGGCACCCAGAAGGATAACACCCATCTTGAGCACGAAGCGCGCAGTCTTGACGCCACTGGCCGCGAATTTGGGGATTCCCCAGCTGTTGGTGATGACGATGCCCACAAGGATACCCAGAACAACGTAGTTCAGGTTGAGCACCTTGTGAATCTTGAAGCCCAGAACCGGCACCAGCTGTTTGGACATGATCACGACCACGGGTTCGAGGAACCAGCGGATAGCCATGGCCAGAACCATGATGAACAGGATGCCGGGAATGGTTTCGAGCACAAAAATATCGAACTTGCCCATGGGTTTGTTCATGCGTCCCATTCTGAGCACCGCGGTAACGAAACCGATTCCGGCTCCAATGAAGGTCAATGCCTCCATGAGGTCGATCTGTTTATGCGTGTGCAGCGATTTGAACATGGGAGTGAGCACCCCGGAAACAACCAGGACACCAAATACAAGCAACAGGCCACTGATGATGATCAGCGGCGAGTTGCTTGGACGTCCTACATCGGAATTAGCCATACTACCTCTCCTTATGAATGATTAACCGGACAAAAGCCATTTGTCGTAGTGGCATAGGCAAATGTCGTACCAAGTTATTAGACTTGTTATTGCCTTGTTTTCATTGCTTAAAAATGAGAATGGGCAAATGGATGGTGCTAACTTTTGTTTGCAGATGTCGTCTTGTGTTGGCAATAATCCGGAATGGTTTGCTTCTCTTGCTTCATGGTACGTGTGTGCTACACTGACCATGCTTTCCGGCATAGGTGAGGGACGGCTCGAACATACGAACATTCAGGACACGATTTCGGAGAACTCCGGTTATGACGACCTTGCGCCCCCAGACTTTGCAAGCCCGTTTTCTGCTCGGCCTTGGTGCAATCGTATTGCTTGTGGGCATATTCTTTTCCGCGAGCATGTATTTTCATCTCAAGTCCCTGTTGCATTCGCAGGTGGTGGACAAGGCGGAACTGGTGCTTGCGCAGGTTGATTCCGTGCAACAGTACGTGCGCAAGACCCTGCGCCCCAAGATGTACACCATGGTCTCCGGCGACCAGTTCGTTATCGAGGCCATGAGTTCTTCCTATATTTCGCGCAAGGTCATGGACCAGCTGAATATGTCCAGATCCCAATACCTTTACCGTCGCGTGTCGGAAAACGCCCGCAACCCGAAGTTTGAAATAAATGAGCTGGAGCGCGAACTCATGCAGGGATTTCGCGATAGCAAGGGACTCGTGCTTTGGGAGGGGTACCGGCATATCAACGGCATTGAATATTTTTTAACGGCTCGTCCTGTCGTATTCCAAAAAAAATGCATGCATTGCCACGGCAGCCCGGACAAGGCTCCGAAGGTGCTGTTGGAGCGTTATGGTGACAAACGTGGTTTCGGGCGCTCCGTGGGGGAAATCGGGGGCATAGATCTCGTGGGCCTGCCCGTGGATTTCGCCGTGACCCAGATTCGGGACGCCACTGTGGGCTATGTTGGTATCTATGCATCCGGTATGCTCATTTTTTTTACCGTGGTTCAGTTCTTTTTCAATCGCCTGGTGACGCACAACCTGCACCGGCTGACTCGTATATTTCGTGAACGCTTCAAGAATCAGGAAGAGATTCGGGTTCTGGACAGGGTGGAGCAGAAGGACGAGATTGAGGAAATTGTTCAGGGTATGGAGGAACTGGGTGATCATTTGGTAAGCGCCCAGACCCAATTGCGCGACTATGCCGCCAATCTGGAACGCATGGTGGAGCGGCGCACTGAGGAATTGAGCGAGGAGGCTGCGGAACGTCAGTCGGATGTGGCCCTTTTCGTACTCCTGCTGGACAAGTTGAATCGATCCCGATCGCGCCGGGAGATGTGGTATAGTGCCTTGCCGGAAATTGCCCGTCGGTTCAATGCTTCCAGCGCGGCGTTCATCTGCATGTTGGCTACCCAGAATTATTATGCCTGGCCACAAGGAACTGGGCGACCTGAACTGCCGGAGAACTGGCGCGAGATTCTCACGGAAAGCGTTCCGTTGTTCGAGCCGGGGCTTGCCGTGATTCCCGTCGGTGCCGACGACGCAGTGAACGAAGGTCTTTTATTCGTCATGTGGGATCATGATCTTGTGCTCAAGCAACAGGATCGTACCGTGCTTCGTGCGTTGGGGCAGCAGATCGGCATCGGCATGGAGAACCTCGGGGCGTTGGACAATCTGGTACAACAGAAGGATTTGCTGCAATCCATTGTGGAAGGAATCGCCGACCCCTTATTGCTTATGGATGGCAACTGCATGGTGATGCTGGCCAATCAGGCGGCCCGTTCATTGGGTTGCAATCTGGCCGGTCTTGACAGGAAGAACGGTGATGACATCGGCGCAGAAAATTTGATCCCATCGCTTTTTGCCGAATACTCGGGACAGGGAGGGAGTGATTGTCCACTGCGAGAAACCATGGAGCGGGACCAGCCGGACTTGCGTGAAGTCGGTTTTTCGGACGGCCGCTCGTTTTCCGTGAGCATGTATCCTGTAGGTGATACGGATCGGCGTCTGGTTGTTTATGTGCGCGAGGTGACCAATGAAAAGCGGATGCTGGCCCGCATGCGCCAGAGTGAAAAACTGGCCTCCGTGGGAAAATTTGCGTCCGGTTTGGCGCACGAGATGAACAATCCGTTGGGTGTGATCAAATGCTATGGGGAGTTGTTGCGCAATGCCGCGTCTTCGGAGCAGGAACGCAACGATGTGGACGTGATCATGCGGCATGCCACGCAGGCGCAGAACGTGCTTCAGGATCTTTTGAATTTTGCGCGGCCAACCAAGGTGACCGTGGAGGATGCCGCCCTTGGGGATGTGGTCCAAAGCGCGGTGCGCGCGTATGGTGTACAGGCCGAGGCCCGGAATGTGGCCATGCAGGCTCACATAGACGCCAAGGCTGGCGCGCTGGAGCTTTCCCGCCAGGCCGCGGACCAGATACTTTCCAATCTGTTGGGGAATGCTTTGGACGCGTTGGATGGCGTGGCGGATGGACGCATTGATGTCAGTGTGACCCTGTCCGATGATTATGAAGTCGTGCTTTCCGTACGGGACAATGGTCCCGGTATTCCTCCCGACGTGCTTGAAAACATATTCGACCCGTTCTTTTCGACCAAGGACGTGGGCAAGGGAACAGGGCTGGGACTGGCCGTGGTCTATGGCCTGATCAAGGACATGGGCGGCAGTATTGACGTGAATGCCGGACCGGGAGCGGAATTTGTAGTGACCTTTCCTGCGCACGGAAAGGATACGGGAGTAGCATGAACGAGAGCGCAAGTATTCTGGTAGTTGATGATGAACGGGATTTTGCCCACGGTGTGACCCGGCTTCTTCAGGGGCAGTTTCCGGAACATCGCATTGTGGCTACCCATTCCGGCGCAGATGCACTGGAAGCCATGGGCAATGAGCCTTTCGGCGTACTGATTACAGATCTGTCCATGCCGGGGATGGATGGACTGGAGCTTATGGAGAGGGCCCGCGAGGCCAGTCCGCAGACAACGGCCGTGTTACTGACGGCCTATGGGACTATCGAAACCGCCGTACAGGCCGTTAAAGGTGGTGCCCACGATTTTCTGACCAAGCCGGTGGAGCCGGAGAATCTTTTTCGGGTCACGACACGGGCGTTGGAACATCATGTCCTGTTAGCGGAAAACATGCGTTTGCGCAGTCTTGTGGGACGTTATGAACAGTGCGACGCCCTGGTAGGCGACAGCGTTCCCATGCGCAGGCTCAAGGAGGCCCTGGCCGCCATTGCCGAGTCCGACTACACCGTGCTTATTCGCGGGGAGTCCGGCACCGGCAAGGAACTGGTGGCAAGGACGATTCATACCCTGAGCAGTCGGGCCGGGCATGAATTGTTGAGCGTGAACTGCCCGGCCATCCCTGAACAATTGCTGGAAAGTGAACTTTTTGGCCATGTCCGCGGTGCGTTTACCGGAGCGGACCGGGATCGCGACGGATTGTTTGTGGCCGCACGAGGCGGCAGCCTGCTGCTGGACGAGATTGGCGATATTCCTCATGCCTTGCAGACAAAGCTTTTACGCTGCCTGCAGGAACAGGAGGTACGTCCTGTCGGCGCCAACAGCAATGTTTCGGTTGATGTACGCATCATGGCCAGCACCAATCAGGATCTGGAAGCCCGTATCCGGGACAAGAGTTTTCGGGAAGACCTGTATTATCGCCTGAACGTGCTTTCCGTACAAGTGCCTCCCCTGCGGGAGAGGCCCGGAGACATTCCCTTGCTGGCAAACCATTTCACCTTCCAGAGTTGTGGGGAAATGAACCGTGAACCCCGAGAGCTGACGCCTGAGGTTTTGGCCTATCTCAGCACCAAACCATGGCCCGGTAATGTGCGGGAGTTGCAGAACTTCGTGCGCCGCCTGTCCGTTTTCTGCACGGGACCGGTCGTGGATATGCCTCTGGTCCGGTTGGTGGAAAGTCAGGCTGTGAACTCTGGAAATACAAGTTCCGATGGAACTGCGTCCGTATCCCCCTACAAGGATGCGAAAGCCGCCGTCATGAATGATTTCATGCGTTCGTATGTGGAGAATCTTCTCTCGGCCACTTCCGGTAACGTTTCCGAAGCCGCCCGGCTGAGTGGCCTTTCTCGCGTTGCCCTGCAAAAAATCATCAAACGCCTTGGTGTGGGCGTTGACCGTTTTCGGTAATGCCGGGATTTCTGATAGTATGATTTTTAACGTGATTTGTTGACTGCTCTTTGGTAGGCAACGCACAATGCTAGTGTGGATATGATAGGAGGAGTCGTTTTGCAGAGTCTTTCTACAGAGTTTCTTCCTGCCGAACGGACCGGCATGGAAGCGTTGCAAGACGTGGCAAAGCGTCTGAGAAAGTCGTTGATTCCCGATTTACTCGGCCCTATGCCCATTGGGATGATCATTATCAACGACACGAGGCAGGCCGTATACTGCAACGATGCGTTCAGAACGCTGGCAGAAGAGGTCGGCAACAGCGAGCCTGTGGGCATGCGCCCGGGCGAGGCTCTTGGTTGCGTCCATGCGCAAAACAGCCAGAACGGATGCGGGACAACCCTCTTTTGTCGCCATTGCGGGGCAGCTCGAGCCATTCTTGAAAGTTTTCGGGGGACCACCGGGCTTCAGGAATGTCTGCTCCAGCGGGCGCGGCCCGGTTTTCGGGATACGTTGGTGTTGCAGGTTTTCACAATACGATTTTCCTTTGAGGGCAATTCCTATTCACTGTTTGCGGGCATGGACATCGGCTATGAAAAGCGTGCCATGGAGATGGAGCGTTTGGTGTTCCATAAACTGCTCAACAGCGCTTCCGGGCTGGTCATGCTCGGCAATCTTCTGGAAGACGAGATTGGCGAACCCTTGTCCGAGTACACCGGGCATATGCGGGCCGCATCCAAGGCCCTGGTCGGGCAGATTCGCAACTATCAGGTCTGGCGGGCCGTGGAGCAGGCAAGAATCAAAGTCATACCGGAAAAGATGCGTCCAACAAGGATTCTTGGTCAGGTGCTTGGAGATTGCGGTGATATCGACATGGGACACGAGTGTCGTTGCGTGACGGACTGTAATTATGACGGGGAGATCAGGACTGATCCCGACCTGCTCCGGCTGGTGCTTTCCGTACTGGTGGAAAATGCCATGGAAGCCAGCATTGAGAGCGGAACGGTCACGGTTGCGTGTGTGCCCTCAGAGAGTGGTATCATGTTTCGCGTGACCAATATCGGCGAACTTTCGCCGGTACAGCGCGCACGCATGTTCAAGAGGGCTTATAGCACCAAGGGCGCGGGACGCGGCTTCGGATTGTACCGTGCCGTCCTTGCGGTGGAACGCTATCTCAATGGGCGCATCGGATTTGAAGAGCGCGATGGAATGATCTCGTTTTTTGTGGAGCTGCCACGCGAGCTTGAGGTGCATGATTGAGATTAAATAACGACTGTAACGGAAAGCCGGAGGTGTTTTTGCCTCCGGCTTTTTCTTTTTGCGGAAATATGTTTCTATCGAATCATGAATATTTGTTCCGACGCAGAGTGTGAATCTTATATTTTCCTCACCCCGGGCGAGGCCATTGAGGCCGTATGCATTGATTTTGAACAGTATGGGCCACAGGGCGGATTGTGGACAGCCGTGGCTTCCATGCTCGGCGCACCTCAAGCCTGTTTTGACAGCCAGTTTGCAGATGGTGGTATGCGTTCCCTTTTTGTCGAGCATGTTCCTGATCGTGCGAAGCTGTGTACCATATGCAAGGCCGTATTCTGGGGAGATGCAAAGATTGTGGAGCCTCCCGGCGAGCCATTGCAGATACGTATCGCCACGCAAATGCGGGATTTTCACTGTATCCGTTGCGGGAAGTGCTGCCGGACACTGGACTACCACCGCGAATGCTCGCCTGAAGACGTGCTGCGATGGCAGCAGGCCGGTCGGGATGATATCCTTGAATGGGTTCATCCCTGCAAAAACGGCGCGTATAGAATTTGGGTACGGCCCGGTACTGGAATTTTCGCAGAAGTCTGTCCGTGGTTAACGGATACAGACGGCCTGTGGACCTGCTCCATTCACGACCTCAAGCCCGAAGTCTGTTGCGACTATCCCGGTACTCGCAAACATGCCTGCATGACCGGGTGTCCCACTGTTATCTCTGCCGTTGAATCCGATTTTTAAAGCGGTTGTCTTGAAGAAAATGAGCCGCTACAAGGCAATTTGTCAGCCCATTGTTTTGGGGCGGGGGCTTTTGGTAAGAGACTCGCCCGGCCAGCGTATTGAACTACGGAGTATGCAATGAAAAATGATCGTATGCGGCAGTTGAGCCGCAGGGATTTTCTCAAGGTTTCAGGCTGTGCGGCCCTTGGCGCTGCCGCCGGATGTGCCAAGAATCCCGTTACCGGACAATCCCAGTTCATGCTTGTTTCCAAAGAACAGGAAATCGCATTGGACAAGCAGCAATCGCCGCATCAGTTTTCCAGCGATTACGGCCCGGTTCAGGATTCCGGATTGAATAACTATCTGAGCTCCGTGGGCATGAACATGGCCAAACGGACGCATCGACCCGGCATGCCTTATTCCTTTCGCGCGCTCAACGCTACCTATGTTAATGCCTATGCTTTTCCCGGCGGCAGTATTGGCGTAACCCGGGCCATATTACTTGATCTGGACAACGAAGCCGAGCTGTCCGCCTTGCTGGGGCATGAGCTGGGGCACGTTAACGCACGGCATACCGCGTCTCGCATGAGTTCTGCCACGCTGACATCCCTGATTGTGGGGCTGGGAACGACCGCAGCCGACTCCGCCGGTTTCGGATCACTGGCCTCGGGACTGGGGCAGTACAGTATGGGGGCACTGCTGGCCCATTATAGTCGGGATGACGAACGGCAGGCGGATTCCCTTGGCGTGGAGTATATGACTCGTGCCGATTACGACCCTGACGGTATGGTCGGCCTTATGGAAATGCTCAACGAGCAACACAAGTCTCACCCCTCGGCCTTGCAGGTTATGTTCGCTACCCACCCCATGAGTAGCGAGCGTTTGGCTACGGCACGCCGTGCGGCTGCCAAGTATCCGGATTCGCGTGAGTTCAGGATGCTGCGGGAACGGTATCTGGACAACACTGCAAGAGTAAGAAAGCAGGCTCCGGCCATTGAAGCGTTGCAGAAAGGCGAAAAAAATATGGGCTCCAAGGAATACGCCAAGGCGGAAGAACATTTCCAGACAGCCCTGAAGCATCAGCCGAGAGATTATGCCGGATTGTTGATGATGTCCAAATGTCAGTTATCCATGAAACATACCGACAAGGCAGCCCGTTTTGCCCAAAAGGCTCGCGAGGCTTACCCGCAGGAACCCCAGGCTATGCAGATAGCAGGCGTGACGTTGCTTGCAACTGGTCAATACCCCGAAGCCTTGAATGAGTTTTCAGGCTATGAAAAATATCTTCCCGGCAATCCTCATACGGTATTTTTTACAGGCCTATGTAAAGAGAAAATGGGTAATCAGCATGGAGCTGCTGAGGACTATGCCCGCTTCCTGAAGAGCGTGCGGAAAGGGACTCAGGCTAAATATGCATATGCCCGCCTTGTTCAGTGGGGATATATTTCATCATAATCCCAAGGTAGAGGCTGCCGGTTGAGGGAAGTTTTTCATTGCCATTTGAGTATTGCATTGAAGAATAAAAAGAAAGGTCGGGCGCAAGCGTCCGGCCTTTTTTGATGGGTGAGCCCCGTCTATTCGGCAGCGTCGAAGTCCGAGTCGTTTTCCTGAGGAGATTCGTCGAAATCTTCGGATGCTTTTCTGGCTTGCTTGCGCTTGCGTTTTTCTTCTTTCTTTTTCTTTTTTGCCAATTCCTTTTGACGTTTTTCAAATGAGTAATTGCGTTTTACTGCCAATTTTCACCCCTTGTTGAAGGAAAAGAAAACGCCCGTTCCCGGATAAGGAACGGGCGCTATGTGCCTGTTCAGTCAGCGGGAAGCAAAAGCTACCAGCGCGGACGCTCCGGGCGGGGCTTGGCTTCGTTGACCTTGATGTTGCGGCCACCGAAGTCAGTGCCGTCCAGGTTCTTGATGGCTTCGCCTGCGCCAGCGTCTTCCATTTCCACAAAACCGAAACCACGAGGGCGACCAGTTTCACGATCTTCAATCAGTTTTACGGAGGTGACTTCACCGTAAGCTTCGAAAGCCGCGCGGACTTCGTCTTCGGTGCAGGACCAGGGCAGGTTGCCAACATAGATGTTCTTGGACATTCAGAATTCTCCTGAAAATAAAGTGATGATGCATATTGACGCCCGTGCGTCAAAAAAAAGAAGCAGTGGACAAGATGCGCACACTGCTTCTTGAAATACCTGTTCTCCGAAAAAACCAGCGCCGGCCAACATTCAGACCGCGCCTCCACGGGTGCCGCTGGTGTATAACAACGCACAGTTTGCGAATATCCAACAAATGTCAAGTGAAAAAATGAAAAAAATACGAAGAATCTATTAGGAGGGTGTTTTTTCTTTTTGGAAAGTTCAGCCTTATGCGGCAGATTTTAGGACCATGACGGCTGAATCCATTCATATGTGGATCTCTCACCGGCTGCATCCATGTCATGGCAAGCCACCAGCGCGTTCCGGCCTTTGTTTTTTGCTGCGTACAGAGCGCTGTCAGCCTGTTGGTAGAGTTGCTCACAGGAATTGCTTCCGGAATCCCGTTCAAGGCCCGCGGCGCCAAGGCTCAAAGTCATTCTGATGGGGCCGTTTTTCGTTTGCATGGGGTGGGATTCGACATCCATGCGAATGCGTTCTCCAATGGTTCGGGCCATATTTTCATCAATACCGGAAAGCAAAATGGCGAATTCTTCGCCGCCAATGCGGGCCAGTTGGTCCGACTCGCGCAAGTTGCGTTTGCAGATTCGCGTAATGTGGCGCAAAACTTCGTCGCCCATGGCATGGCCCCATGTGTCGTTCACATTCTTGAAGTGGTCGAGGTCCAACAGCAAGAGGGTGAAAATTTCGTGGGACTCCTTGTATCGATACATCAGTTTGGCGAAATGCCTGTCAAAGCTTCTGCGGTTATCCACCCCGGTGAGCGGATCCTTGTTGGCCTTTTGGCGTAATTTTTCCTCTTCCTGTTTGCGTTTCAGTATTTCCACGGCAATGCCCGAGAGCTTGCGCAGTTCGTGTTTTTCGTTTGTGGAAAGTTGTGCAATGATTTCAATCCATACATATTCGCCGCAGTCGCGGGCAACGCGCAAATCCTTGCGGAAGGTGTTTTTGCCCTCCCTGATGTGCTCGCGGATGCTTGCAAAGACGTTTTTGCGATCCTGCGGATGAATGCGGCGGAGTGCCCGGATCTGAGACATATGGATGTTTTCCGTCAGCCCATTCTGGGAGGCGAAGACTTCCGGGCTGCACCAGAAATGTCCGCTGACGAGATCCAGTTCCCACGTGCTGGCGTCGGTAATGCCCTTCAGAATTTCAAACTGCTTGGTCTTGGAGGAAAGCCTGTCGCGCAGGATGGCGTTGGAGAGAAGGTATGTGGCGGTCCGCAACAGGGCAATTTCCACCTCGCTCCAATGGTACTCCCGTTTGCAGTCGTCAAAGCCCAGAATGCCCCACCATTTTCCTTCCACGATGATGGGGATGGTGAGCATGGAGAGAATTCCCTGTCCTTCAAGGTTCTCTCTGAATTCTCCCGCATCCAGCTGGGATACGATAACGCTCTGCCATTCGCCTCGTTTTCGGCTCTCCAGCATTTGTTTATACTCGGGAGAAGCGTTTTTCACTTCTCTTCGAAACGTGTTGAATTTGGGCATGGAAAGCTGGGCATGCCCGGCTGAGTCTGCCCATTCAAAGGGGTAGTCCTGAATGATATAGTCGTCATTGATTTCGATGACCTGAAAAATCCATACGCGGCTGACACGGGTTATGCGCCCAAGGTCGGCCATCAGATCTATGACTCCGTTGGGCCAGCCTTTTCCACTCGTCAGTTCTTCCGCACTTTTCGCTATTGCTGCCAGCAGGCTGTTCTGTTTGGTTTCCTGCGTCAGGCTGAGTTCGTCAATTCGTCCTATTCTTATTGCCATATTTTTACACTCACACAGTTCGCATTAATCTGCAAAAGATTCTTATTCTCTTTTATTTTGTGGCTGAAGTCTTTGGGAATATTTCTTTTGAACCTTTTTGTATGGCCATTTTAGTGTTACTTGTTAATAATAAGTGGCAAGAAGTGTTACTGTATATTGACACGTGTTACGTACGCCTGTATTGTAACCCATCTGTGATTTTTGTTGTGAACGTATCCTGCGGGAAGGGGGTTTCTGACCTTAGGGCGAGCGTGCCTTGACGTGTCGCCCTTTCCGAGAATGCGTCATCGCCTTTCGCTCCCACCCCTTCCCCGGGCAACCGGGGAGACCATGACGAAAAATACCGCTGCCGCTCTTGCGGTAGAACAAGCTACGGAACATGGATCGTGCACTCGGAAAGTTGTCGAGTGTACGGGAAATACCTTTGTGATTCGCGTCCGGCTTACTGACGGCCGGGTGGCTGATGCCTGGAGCACCGGTCGAATGATGCGCAATATGAACCTGCTTTTGCGGGGTGGGCTTGATGCGCAGGGCCGTCCGCAACTCGTTCAACAGGCTCACTGCCTGTGCAACGACGGGCACGCCCTTGCCGCAATTCGTGCTCTGGAGGATTTGGCAGGCGTCGTCCTTCCGCATTGCGCCATTCAGGTCCGCAGCATTGTTCAATCCCTGCGATGTATTCAGGAGCATCTGCTCCATGTTTACCAATTTCACCTTTCGGACTGGATATGTCCTGCCTCGGCGCTTCGGGCTGATCCTGCCGGATTGGCCGGACAGTCCGACCGTGATCGGGAATATTTTCTGAATACCAAGGAACGCCTGCGGACTTTTTTTGACGTTCGTGAAGGTATGGATTCCCTCTCGTCGCAGGGGGCCCCGGACTATCATGGTCCGGATGAATTCCACCTGCTTGTGGCCTCCCACAGCTTCGAGTCGTTAAAAACTGGCTGTGTTATCACCCAAGCTTTGTCCCTGTTGGGATGCGGTCCTGATGGTTTTTCCGCCTATCGGCCAGGGGGGCTTCCGGAAAATATGGATCTCGGTCCTGAAGTCCTTGGACAACTGCGGGGATTACTTTGCCAATGCAAGGATTTCATCCAGACAGTGTTTTTGGAAGACCTGCAACGGTTGGCAAGGGTTTACGGGCATTGGTCGGACATCGGGCGGGGATCTGCTTTTCTGGCTTGGGAGGATTTTGCCCATCCCCGGCAGGAACACGCCTTTTTGCCCGGCGGATTCATCTCTACGGAGTCTGAGGGAACGGGAGTTCCCGGAGCGTGGGCGGTGCGGACATACCATGTGGACGACATTTCTGAATTGTCTGATCCTGACTGGAATGAAACGGACCGAAACCATTATCGCCTGCAACCGGGGGAATCTGATCCTGCATTTCATTGGAACAAGTTGGCAAACGCCTTCTGGTTGCCTGCTCCGCGGCTTTGTGGCGAGGCCTGCGAGGCCGGACCGTTAGCCAGGGTTTTGGGTGGTCTTGCCCATGGAACGGATGCTGTTGGCCGGATAACGTCCGATATTCTCGAAGGTTGCGGCCTGTCTCTGGCGGCCCTTAATTCCACCATCGGTCGTGTCGTGTCGCGAGGCACAGAGTCCATGGTTTTGTCCGATGCCTGCTTGCAATGGCTGGATGAACTGGAAGCGTCCTTGCCGCACGAAAGTGGTGCTCTCTGCTCGGAATTGAACCTGCCTGCTTCGGGAGTGGGGCACGGTTGCGTGGAAGTTCCGCGCGGAGCGCTGGTGCATACCATACGGTTGGAAAACAACCGGGTCGAAAGCCACGACTATCTTATCCCTTCCCTGTGGAATTTTTCTCCGCGTGACGAAGGTGGAGTGCGAGGGCCTTTGGAACGCGCTCTTGTGGGGACTGCGGTTGCAGATCCCGAACACCCCCTGGAAATTTTCCGTACCGTGCATGAGCTGGACCCATGCAACGCGTGCCTTGTGGTTGTCGAAGATACGGATACCGGACGTACCAGCGTCGTGAACGCAAAATAATCAATCTGCGAGTGGCTGTCATGAACCGAGAAACCATTGTCGATGCGCTTCGAGACCAGGGCAATCAGGATGCCCTGTTCGCTGAAGCTGACCGGGTCCGGCGGGATCAGGTCGGAGACACTGCCCAATTGCGGGGGGTGGTTCATTTTTCCAACTACTGTCGATGTAACGACCTGTATTGTGGCCTGTTGAAGGATAATGACCAATGCAAACGGTTTCGCATGAGTGGGAACGACATCGTGAACACGGCCTTGGCCGTTGCGGAGGCCGGGCTCAAGACTGTTGTTCTGCAATCGGGGGAAGATCCGCATTATACCCGCGCCAAGGTCTGCTCCATCATTGAGCGAATTCTGGACGGAGCCGACGTGGCCATCACCCTGAGTCTGGGGCGGCGTTGTCGTGAGGACTTGATTGCCTTCAGGGATGCCGGGGCCGAGCGGTACCTCATGAAGCATGAAACCATGAATCCCGAACTTTACACGCGCATGCGCTCGGGATTCAGGCTTGAGGATCGTTTGCGGAACATCGACGAGTTGCGTGAACTCGGATTTCAGGTCGGAGTGGGCAACATCGTGGGATTACCCGGCCAGACGCTGGAAGATCTCTGTGATGATATTCTTTTTTTTCAGGAATTTCAGCCGGACATGATCAATATCGGTCCCTTCATTCCCCATGCGCAAACACCGCTCAAGGATGAAGCCGCAGGGGACATCGAACTGATGCTGCGCGTTTTTGCTCTGACCAGGATAGTCACCGGGAACACGCATATGGCTGCGGCCAACACCGTGGCGACACTGGATCCGGACAACGGTCAGTATCGTGCCATGGCGCAGGGCGGGGCCAACGTGATCATGCCCAATTGCAATCCGTTTCTGCAAAGCAGGAAGGACAAGATCGAGTACGAATTTCAGATTACCACCCACAAGCGCTACGTCTCGGTTGACGAGGCAAAAAATGTTTTGAAACGGGCCGGAAGGACCGCAGGCAAGGACAAGGGGCATTCACTTAAAATGCAAGGAGAGCAGCTTTGATCAAGGTAGCAATTTACGGAAAGGGCGGTATCGGTAAGTCTACGGTGACTTCCTGCATTTCCGCAGCGTTGGGGCTGGACGGATACAACGTCATGCAGCTTGGTTGCGACCCAAAAACCGATTCCACCATCAACCTGCTCGGCGGAACACCTCCGCCGCCCATCCTTCAATATTTGCAGGAGCAGGGGCAGCCGGAAGCGCTGGACGCCATCATCAGGCGCGGATTCGGCGATGTTGCCTGTCTGGAAGTCGGCGGCCCCACACCCGGTGTCGGCTGTTTTGGGCGGGGCATGCTCACGGCGTTCGATCTGCTGGACGAAATGGGAGCCTATGACACCTACCGGCCGGATGTCGTCCTGTACGACATCATGGCGGATATCGTGTGCGGTGGTATTGCCGTCCCCATGCGTGAGGGCTTTGCAGACAAGGTCTGTATCGTCACCTCGGGTGAAAAGATGGCCTTGCTGGCCGCCAAGAACATCATTTTGGCTTTGCGCAACTTTGCGGACCGCAACTATGCGGAATTGGGCGGCCTGATTCTGAACTGCCGGGATATGGACGACGAGGTGGAGCGCGTGGAGGAGTTCGCGCATAAAATGGATACCTCGGTTATCGGCGTGATTCCGCGCGATACGGCCATCCACCGTTTTGAGGAAGAAGGAAAAACCATTGTCGAGGGTGATCGTTCGTTGCCCACGTCAAAGCGTTTTTTCGATTTGGGCCGGACCATCGTCAATTTCGCGGCAAGCCGTAACGCTGCCTGATCGCATATAAGGGAGGAGAATCATAATGGACTTGGATCACGCCCGAATCAGGGTGGAAGACCTGAAGGAAAAACCGGATTTTCCCTTTGCCCCTCTGGAAGGAGTGGGGCCAAACCTCGCAGGCTGGGGAGTCATTGAAACCTGTCTGTTATTGCCGGAGTCCGTGGCTGTCATGGTCGGACCGTCGGCCTGTTTACGGCACTCGGCTTTCATGGCTCATGCTCGTGGTTTTACTGAACGTTTCTACATGCTCTGCCTGTCCGAACTGGACATGACCATGGGCAACCATTTGGACAAAATGGAAAAAGGGATAGCGGATATTGCGGCCCGCCGCGACGAAAAGGTGATCTTTCTTATCGTGGGCTGCCCGGACTACATTCTGGGTACCGATTTTACGGGAGTCATCAACAGGCTGGAGGCATCCACGGGCAAACGGATCATTCTCGGGGCCATGGCTCCCATCACCATCGGTCTCAAGGAGTCGCCTTTTACTTCTGCCTATACCTCGTTTTTCGACTTCCTGAAGCACGAACCTCGCGTTCCTGACGATGGCGTGGTTAATTTGCTCGGCACATTCATGCCCTTGTCCGCTCAGAGCGAACTGTATCAGGTCCTGGCCGATGGCGGCATGGACGAAGTTGTCCAGATTCCCCTGTGCCATGATCTGAAGGAATTTGCCCGCATGGCGAAAGGACGCGCCTCAGTGGTCCTGCATCCTCTGGCTAATGGATTGAGCGGGAAAATGGACAAGGAAATGGGCATACCAACATGCTTTGCGCCCACTTCGTATGGTTTCTCTACCATCAGGCAACAGTATGGAAAGATCGGCGAGGCCGTGGGCCGTTCCCTGGACATCGACAACCACGAACAAAAGGCCCGGCAAGCGGCTGAACCCATTTTCGAAGAGCTTCGCGGCAAATCCGTGGCCGTTGGATGCAGCATCAACGGCAGCCCCTTTGAGCTGGCCCTGTTCCTGCTGGAAAACGGCTTGAACGTGGAGACGCTTTTCGCCCGGGGCACCATCAAACCCTATGAATGGGAACTTATCGGTCAGCTGCGCGAGCAGGCGCCGGACATCATGGTCTATAACGCCTCGCATCCCGGACTTTGCGGGCAGACGCAGCCGTTCGATCATGTGGAAATCGCCTATGGGGTCGACGCCGGAATGTATTGCACCAATGCGGCCAACGTTCCCTTGTCCCGTTATCAGGAACAAAAGTATGGCTACGAGGCCTCACTCTGGATGCTGGAGCAGACCCGTGAAGCAATGGCTAATCCGATTTCCAACCACGATTGGATTTACGGTCACGATTTTCTCATCTGAGGCGTAGCGCATCGCAATATAAAAGGACTGTCATGAAAGAATATCACCACCTTCTTCCTCTGGCCACGGGCTATTTTGGTGTCAGCTCGGCCCTGTACGATTTCGAGGGGCTTGTCGTCGTCTACGGACCGGCGGGCGGAGCATGGCACATCAACGTCGAGGACGAGCCCCGCTGGTATCGCGGGCCAGCCACGGTCGTCGGTGCCGGCCTGCTGGAGATGGACGTCATTCTTGGGAACGACGATAAATTCATCAATAATATTGTTGAAACGGCAAAGGGGTTGAACCGCCGCTTTGTGGCTTTGTCCGGAACGCCTATTTCCGAGATCATCGGAACGGACCTCAAGGGCTTTGCCCGTACTATCGAGTCCCGAACGGACATGCCCGTGTTCATGGTGCCGACAGCCGGTTCCGAGCCGTATCCCGAAGGCGCCTCCAAGGCATTGCTGGCTTTGGCCGACAAATTCATGGACCCGGATGCTCCCAAACATCCGAAAGGCATCAACGTGCTTGGGGCCATTCATTTGTCTACAGGCAAGGAAAGCCATCTTGACCCGTTGTTCGAGACCATCGCCTCGACCGGTTTCGAGCCTGTGGGTGTTTTATCGGCTCCTGTTCCCGGCCAGGCCGATTCGCTTGAAGGAGTACGCCAGGCGCCCGGAGCGGCCATGAATGCCGTGGTCTCCACCAGCGGATTGAAATTGGCCGAACGCATGTATGCCGATTACGGCATTCCCTTTGTGGCGGGTATGCCCGTTGGATTGGCAGGACGCGAGGCCTATATGGCCCTGCTGCAGGGGGAAAAGGACTTTTCACCTGCAAAACCTGTCCAGTCTGCACCTTATGAGCATGTGTTGGTCGTCGGGGAGCCGACTCTTGGGTATGGATTGAAGTACTGCCTGAATCATGACTTCGGCATTTCTCAGGTCAATGTGATTTCCGTCACGCCGAGCGATCCGCTTTTCCGGGGCAATGAAGGCAACATCGGCCTTTTGGCGGAACGCGGCAAGGCAGATCGCGATACGGACGATGAGGGTGAAATCAGCAAGCTGATGAACGATCCCTCCGTGGATCTTGTTATTGCGGACCCCTGCTACCGTGCGTTGCTTTCTGGCTCTGCGAAGTTCGTCCCATTGCCGCATATAGCCATGAGCGCCCGGATTCATTGGGACATGGACTATGAATACTCGATGGACAAGGGGCATGCGTATCTGGCTTCGCAGTTGCTTGGAAACACTTCTGCCTCGTAATCAACATTTGCGGCCATACGCCGCACCAAGGGAGTTCATTATGTGTCTTGCCGTTCCCGCAGAGGTGCTTGATATTCAGGGAGAAATGGCCACCTGCCGGGTGGACCGGGGTCAAACCACAATAAAGGCTTCCACCATGCTCTTGCCGGAAGCTCCGAAGCTGGGGGATTTCCTGATCATCCATGCCGGATTTGCCTTGCGTGTTCTGGACCGCGAGCAGGCCGAAGAGAGCTTGAAAAGCCTCGGCGAAATTGTTGAATGTAGCGTGCCCTCGGGTGTCGAGGGCTGATTGCATGAGCTTTGAACTTCTGGATCGATTTCACGATCCGAAATTGTGTAGGCAGCTGCTCGACAAGCTGAATGCCTCGCTGGACAGTGAGTTTCGTTTCATGGAGGTTTGTGGAACGCATACCGTGGCGATTTTTCAAAGCGGTTTGCGTTCACTCCTGCCCGAGAAAATCATTCATCTGAGCGGACCGGGATGCCCGGTGTGTGTGACGCATGAGTCCGAGGTCAACGCCTTTTTGGACTTGGCAGGCAGGGATGGCGTCATTCTCGCTACTTTTGGCGATCTCATGCGTGTGCCCGGCGAGAAGGGGCGTAACCTGAAAAAGGCAGTGGCTGACGGGGCGCGAGTCAAGGTGGTGTATTCTCCCTTTGATACACTCAAGCTGGCCCGGGAGAATCCCGACAATCTGGTGGTATTCATCGGAGTGGGGTTCGAGACCACAGCTCCAACCATTGCTGGAACCATGAAGATGGCCCGGGAGCAGGACATCCGCAATTTGCGGATTCTCTGTTTTCATAAAACCGTACCGACAGCGTTGGATACGTTGCTGGCTGATCAGGCCATCACCCTGGATGGCTTTTTGTTGCCCGGGCATGTCTCGGCCGTCATCGGGGTGGAACCGTACCGATTCATTCCGGCAACGTATGGCAAGTCTGCCGTTGTCACGGGATTTGAGCCGCTGGATATCCTGCAGTCTCTGCTGAAAATGGTGGAATGGCGAAACCATGGCGGGGCGCAGGTGGGCAATGATTACACTCGCATTGTCAGTGATTCCGGCAATCGGAAAGCCATGGACGTCATGTATGAAGTTTTCGAACCTTGTGACGCCTTATGGCGCGGTTTGGGATTGATTCCCGGCTCTGGGTTGGAAATTTGCGATGAGTGGGCCGGGTTCGACGCCAAAAAAGAATTTGGCATTGTCATTGAAGAGGGACCGGCCCTTCCTGGCTGCAAGTGTGGGGATATCCTCAAGGGCGTTTTGCAGCCCGATCAATGCCCGCTTTTCGGCAAGGCTTGTACGCCGGCAAATCCTGTCGGCCCGTGCATGGTTTCCACCGAAGGCAGTTGCGCGGCCTATTACAAATACAAATTGGATTGAACATATGTCTGAAAAAGTTCTTCTGGATTACGGTAGTGGCGGACGCGCTTCACAGCGTCTTGTTTCCGAGCTGTTTCTGAAATACCTGGGCAATGATGAACTCGACCGGCTCAATGACGCGGCCGTGTTCTCCCTGTCCGGAAAAACAGCCATGTCCACGGATTCCTTTACCGTGGATCCCATATTTTTTCCGGGCGGCAACATCGGTTCATTGGCCGTGCATGGCACAGTCAATGACGTGGCCATGATGGGTGCAATGCCCCGCTATATAACCTGTGGGTATATTATTGAAGAAGGCTTGCCCATGGACGATCTGGAGCGGATTGTCGCTGCCATGGGCGAGGCTGCCCGAAATGCCGGGGTTCATGTTGTTTCCGGTGACACCAAGGTGGTTCCCAGAGGTGCAGCGGATAAGATTTTCATCAATACCACCGGAGTTGGTGAAGTGCTTGTTGATCCTGCTCCCGGTGGCGATAGGGCCCGGCCGGGGGATGCCGTGCTTGTTTCCGGGACCATTGGCGATCACGGTCTGACCGTTTTGGGAACTCGTGAAGGGCTGGATTTCGAGGCTCGGGTCGAGTCGGACTCGGCCGCGCTCAATCATCTACTGGTCAGGCTGGTTCAGGAACTGCCGGACGTGCATGTTTTACGGGACCCCACCCGTGGAGGACTGGCCACGACCCTTAATGAAATCACCGTCAGCTCCAATGTTTGTTGCGAGTTGGAGGAAGACGCCTTGCCGGTAAAAGACGAGGTCCGCGGCGGGTGTTCCCTGCTTGGTCTGGACCCGCTCTATCTGGCCAATGAAGGGAAATTCCTCTGCGTGTTGCCTGCGGCGGATGTTGACCGGGCGCTTGAAATCATGCGCGCCGACCCTCTGGGCAAGGATGCCTGTCGTATCGGGACCATGACTGATGCCAATCCGGGCAAGGTTGTGTTGGTTACGCGGCTTGGCGGCAAGCGGCTGCTTGGCATGTTGGAAGGCGAACAGTTGCCAAGGATTTGTTAACCTCTGAAGGGAATTGTTTTCTTAGGGGAATGGAAAGCTTTTTTTGCTTGCAAGGAACAGTTCTTTTCTTTTTTCCATACATTGAAAGAGCGTATGCTCACGTTTGTTTTGTCACGCTAAGAACAGTGCCCCTTCCTGCGTATGCAGTAAGGGGCACTGTTCTGAAAGAAAAATTTTGGACCTTTTTAGAAGGCTCCGTGTATCGCCAAAGACTGTTCCAAACCAAAAGGCCGTAAAACCCGCGGCAAAACTCCCTGAAGTTTGGAAATGGCGATGCCGTAATTGGTGACCGGGATGTCTCGCCGTCCACATTCGGCAATGCGCCTGAGCATTTCGGTACGATTGAGCATGCAGGCTCCGCAGTGAACCACTAGATTGAACCGTTCCATGTCCTCAGGGAAATCGTGGCCGGAGTAGACCTCAAAGTTCAGGTCCCGGCCTGTGTATCTGCTCATCCAACGCGGGATTTTGACCCGACCGATATCGTCGGCCACGTTGTGATGCGAACAGGCTTCGCCGATGAGCACGTTGTCGCCGTCCTGCAGTTCGTCAATGGCTGCTGCTCCCCGAACAAGCCGGGGCAGGTCTCCCTTGTATCGGGCGAACAGCGTGGAGAATGTTGTCAGGGGAATTTCGTCGGGCACATCGCCAGCCACACTCATGACCACTTGGGAATCCGTGACGACGAGAGCCGGTTTGCGGTTGAATCCTTCCAACACGGCTTGAATTTCCCGTTCCTTGACTGTGATCCCAACAGCGTCACAGTCCAGAATTTCCCGAAGCACTTGAACCTGAGGGAGAATAAGCCGCCCCTTGGGCGCAGCCAAGTCTATGGGCACAACACAGACGACGAAGTCGCCTTCGTTGATCAGGTCGCCCACGATCAGCCGCTCCTGTCGATATTCGGGTGGAGCCGAGTTGATGATCGATTGTTTCAGTTCATTGACGTTAGTTCCGTTCTGTGCAGAAACATTCAGACAGGAAATCGTTTCGTTGCCGATCTGAAAGGTTTCGTTCCTGCCGCAGGGGCGCAAATCCGACTTGTTCCAGACGAGAATATACGGGACTTTCAATTCCCGGACGGTTTCAAGAAGCCCGCGCTCGTGGTCAGTAAATCCTTCCTCGCCAAGAACGATGACTGCGACATCGCAACGATAGAGGATTTTGCGGGTCGCCTTGACGCGCAGTTCCCCCAACTCGCCTTCATCATCCAGCCCGGCCGTGTCGTAAAATGTTACCGGCCCCAACGGAAGCAATTCGTAGTGCTTGGCGACCGGGTCCGTGGTGGTGCCGGGTGTGTCCGAAACAATGGCGGTTTCCTGTCCCGTGATGGCGTTGATCAGGGAAGATTTTCCGGCATTGCGCCGTCCTGCAAGGGCAATGACAAGCCTGATACCGCGTGGTGCTTTACCGGACATGCTTCCTCCGTGCGAATCGGGTCTGTATACTCATTTTTGCAATTCCTTGAATTCTCCGGGCGTAAAACCCAGCTTGCACAACTGGCGAGGGGAAAGCATCCGCTCTACAGCCTCGGGAGAGGCAACCCCCATGCTGACAGCCTGTTGGCGTATTGACCGGCCCGAGGCTTTGGCTTCGACAACCAGATTTTCCACGTGATCATAGCCCAAAGCGGGAACCAGCACCGTTGCCAATGCCTTGCTTTGCTCCACATGCTCGGCACAGCGTTTTTTGTTGGCCCTGATGCCGGGAACACAATGTTCGGACAATCCCCGGCAAGCCGCGGTGAGTAGATCCAGTGATTCCGGCATGGCATGGGCTATGAGCGGCAGGAGGTGGTTGAGTTCCAGTTGCCCCATTGAGGCTGCAAGCGTCACCGCCTGATCGTTGGACATGACGCGAATGGCCGCCTGTGTCACCGCTTCCGGCATGACCGGATTGATTTTTCCTGCCATGATGGAAGAACCTGCCTGGAGTGGCGGAAGGGTGATTTCTCCAAGTCCTGTATCAGGTCCGCAAGAGAGAAGCCGCAAGTCCGAGGCTATTTTCATCAGGTTGGTCGCGCATGCCTTGAGCATGCCGGAGACTTCCACGAAAACGTCCATGTTCTGGGTGGCTTCAACCAGATTTTCGGCTCGGGAGACAGGCAAGCCCGTGATGGCCGCCAAATTGCCGGCCACGGAGAGGACATAGTCCCGTGGAGCACCCAGCCCGGTTCCGATTGCCGTACCTCCGAGATTGACCCGCTTGAGCCGTTCCCGGCATTTGAAGATTCGCCATCTGTCCCGGGCAACGGCATCGGCAAAGGCGCCGAAAGTCATATCAAGAGTCATGGGTACGGCGTCGGTCAATTCGGTGCGGGCCACCTTGACCACTTCGCGGAAGGCCTGTTCCCGTTCCTGAAGAGCCTCCTGCAAGCGCGATATGGCCTGTTCAAGTTGCTCCAGTTCAAAGAGAACGGCTACACGCAACGCCGTAGGATATACGTCGTTGGTGGATTGATGCATGTTGACGTCGCGGATAGGGTGAACCAGAAAACGGTCCCCCCTATCGCCGCTCAAGAGTTCTGCGGCACGTCCGGCAATGACCTCGTTGAAATTCATGTTGGTCGAGGTTCCGGCACCACCCTGAAACGGATCGACCACGATTTGGTCGGCAAGTTTTCCTTCCGCTATTTCGGCGCAGGCATCCATGATGGCCTGTGCGCGTTCTTCGGGCATGAAACCGAGAAATGCATTGGTCCGTGCACAGGCCTGTTTCACCTGAGCGAAGGCTCTGATGAACGCCGGGTGCAACCTGTATCCTGAGAAGGGAAAATTCCGCACGGCCCGCATGGTGTGGATGCCCCAGTATGCTTCCGCAGGCACGTCAAGCGTGCCCAGCCCGTCATGTTCCTGCCGGGTTTCAGCTGCTTTTGCAGATTGCATATCCGTCCTCGGATCGCATGAATGTTTCGGGATCGAAATCAGACCAACAGCGATTTGACCTGGACTCCTTCGAGCATGCCGAGTTTGCCGGTCAATGCACCCACCTCGTCGGTGTTGGCTTCAATAATCAGGTCGATGATGCTCAGACCTCGATCCCTGAACGGAAGCCCCATGCGACCGACAATCATTTCTCCGTATTCGCTGAGAATAGCGTTGACTGTGGCAGCCGCCTTGTTGCGATCCTTGATGATGATGCCAATGATACCGAGTCGTTTCTGCATCGATATTTCCTCGTTGTGTGGCTTATGCCGGAAACAAAGAGCCCGGCCCCTATCGAACTCTTTGGCGATGGAAAAGGAGGGAAACCACGCCTCCCGGCCTCGCCCATTTGATAGATGGACCGGGGTGGTTCCACCCTGGGAGTCAGGGAGACCCTTTCCGCAGGCGAACTACTCCGGTGGGAGGTGTTCTATGCGTCAATTTTTACGTGAAAAAATGGCACGAATCAAGAAATAGTTACATAAAATAGATAATATTTAAATAAAAGTAATACTCATTCTTGATATTGCGCAAAGATGAATGCAGAGAGAAATTGTATGGGAGAAGGGGAGAAGCATTCGGCCCTAGGATCAGAATAATCCTCACCGCAGGTCGATGCTGTTAAGCGTTAGATCTTGAACTTGAGGCCTTTTTTCTTGAGAGCCTGCAAGTGTGCGCTGCGATCAATGTAATGCGTGTGCAGCAGATGGTGGGACTTGTGTCCGCAGGGGCCGTCGTGCAGGAATCCCTTTTTCGGATCGTAGATCTTTTTGATCATGGGGTTGTCCTGAGACTTCCTGAACTTGTAGAGCTTGGCGTCAGCGTTATATACGGATTTTTGGCGCATGGCGACAAAATCCATGGCGCTGGCAACAGCTTCCTTGGTCAGGTTGACACCGAGCACGGCATACCCGGCCATGACACCGCAGGCTTTCATGAAACCGCGTCTATTCATTTTCATGGTTCGGTCCTCCTTACGCTGAGGCCTTGCGCGCCCGGAAACGCTTGTTGATCTGAGCAACGGTGCTTCTGAACAGCGATGCCCTGATTTCCGGATCCAGGGGCTGTCCGCCGCCGTTTACGCAACCGCCGGGACAAGTCATGACCTCGATGAAGTGGTAGGGCGATTTGCCTGCGCGAACTTCGTCGCAAAGCTTGGCCGCATTGTCCAAACCACTGGCCACAGCCACCTTGACCGTTCCGAATCCGGGAACCTTGACGTCGGCAGTGTTGATGCCTTCGTGGGTGCGGACGACCTTGATGTCCGGATTGTCGAGCCTCTGGCCGGAAAGCACTTCGTAAGCAAGCCGCAGTGCCGCTTCCATGACACCACCGCTGTTGCCGAAGATCGTTGCCGCACCAGTGGAATCGCCCAGCACTGGGTCAGGCCTCTGGTCCGGCAGGCTGTTGAAGTTGATACCGGCTTGCTTGATCATATAAGCCAGCTCGCGAGTGTTGATGGTCGCGTCGATATCGCGGAAGCCGCTATCGTCCAACTCGGGGCGCATGCCTTCGTACTTCTTGGCGATGCAAGGCATGATCGATACGCTGTAGATCTTTTTGCCCGGAATCTTGGTTTCCTGCGCACCGTAAGTCTTGGTCAGGGGACCAAGCATGCCGATGGGCGATTTGCAGCTCGACAGGTTGGGCATAAGGTCCGGATAGAACGTTTCCGCGAATTTGACCCAGCCCGGGCAGCAGGAAGTGAATTGCGGTAACGGACGAGCGTCTTTCTTGCCCTGTTCATTGACGCGCTGGATGAGTTCGGTTCCCTCTTCCATAATAGTCACGTCAGCCGAGAATTCGTTGTCCCAAATGTAGTCGAAACCGAGCTTGCGCAGTGCCGTGTGCATTTTTCCACCAACATACGTGCCGGTGGGAGCTCCGAAACATTCCCCCAGCCCGTAGCGTACGGCCGGTGCCGGCATGGAAACGACAATAGTGTTGGGATCTTTCAATTTTTCAAGAATTTCATCCACGTAGGAAACTCCCTCGTAGATGGCACCATACGGACAGTTTACCAAACACTGACCACAGTTCATGCAAGCAGCCGGATCAACTACCTGATGGATATCATCGTCGTTAATGGACTGAATGGCCCCTGTCGCACAGACCTCCTCACAGGAGCCGCAGCCTTCGCACTTGTCGGCATCCACCTGGACGAAAAACAATTTGTCCGGGTCTTTACCTTTGGGTGCGCTGGTTTGGTACATCACACCTTCAATCTGTTTCATGATTCCCTCCTTTTTGGGGTGGATTGAAGACAAGCCCACCGGAGCCACCGCCGGTATGACTTTGTGTGTATCCTGACAATGGATACCATTCCTGACTTACGGCCAATCAGTTCAATTTCAGCCTAATTCGCACGAAAATAAGAATGGTAACACTTTAAGGATACTAGTTTGTGATTAGTAGTTGTGTCAAGGCGTTCCGCGGAAAAAGTCCGCTACTTAGCGAAAAATGGAAGATGGAGATTAGATCACTTAAAAGACAGAAAATTGTGAAAAAAAGACAGATTAGGCTATTCAAATTTCATTTGCAGTCCCCAATCTACCAAAGAGGGGAGTTGAGAAAATATCATGGTTCAATTGTCTGGATTAATTCAAGCAGCGGAGAAGGTAATGTGCCAATGGATATTCATTTTTGGCTGGTGGATTATATAATTTGTGCTTATTGTTTGGAGAAGAAAGTGGAGTGGAAACAACAAAAGCCCATGACGGAAAAATGTCGTGGGCTTTTGTTGTTCTTTTTGGTGGAGACGAAGAGATTTGAACTCCCTTTGTTATCGTTTCACCTGCTTTCATTTGTTTGCCCAAGTTGTCTTCGATCTATTGAATTATATTGTATAAAATGGTATAAAAATTTCATTCTCTTTCACGATTTTCAACTTGTGGTAATCAAAAATCCTTGTACTATCCTTGTACAAAATAGAAAGCGAGGCAAGGTTTATGGCTAAGTGGCACAAGGCTCAACGGGCCAAACGGGACGGCGATGGGTACTATCTAGGTGTTAAGTACCGTGAGCATGGCAGTCGGAAAATGGATGCCATACATTTAGACCGTTATTACGTCCTAAATTATTGGTGGTGGAAGGAAGGCAAAGACGGCTCAAGAAAAAAAAGGACGATTACAGAGGGGGTTGGATGGCATACCGAAGGCCATTCTCCTCAAGAGGCGGCAGACCTTTACGCGAAAATTAGGCAAAATCAAAAATCCGGTGACGGGCCTTGTACTCTCGCTGAGTTGCGAGAAGAAGCAGAGCAAGAAAGGATTGCCGAAGCGACCAAACAGCGAAGGCAAAAGCGGTTAAGTATTTCTTTTTCTGACTATTTTAATCGCCACTATCTGCCAGAGATTAAGCAGGCGAATAAGCCCGAAACGGTGAAGAAGACCGAACAGCATGTAAACGTTTGGATTGAGCCGGTCGTCAAAGAAATCCCCATGCGGGAGATAGGTTTAGAGCATGTGAAAAAGATTCGAGCGAACATGAATAAGGTCAATCGAAGCGCTAGAACCATACAGTACGTATTTATCAGTTTTAATGCCATATGGGGGGCCGCAAAAGAAGACGGATTTGTTGACGTTGAAAGTCCTGCGAAAAAGCGAAGCTTCCGTAAGAATATGCCCAAAGTGGACAACAGGCGTGAACGTTTTTTGACCCAAAACGAAGAGCAAAAATTGCTTGAAGCTCTCGTTAAACGAAGCCAACAGTTACATGATATGGCCGTTCTTTCTGTCGAGTGTGGCCTTCGGAGGGGAGAGCTTTTTTCGCTAACTTGGGATTGTGTCGATTTTGAATCGGAAACTCTCCATCTTATGCGTACCAAGAGCGCGAAGAGTAGGTGGGTACCGCTGACCCAAAAGGCCAAGTATCTACTTAAGGGACTCAATCCGGGTTTACCCGGTGAGTTTGTTTTTACTGATAGGTTCGGGAAACAGCTTGCCGCGTTGTCGAATACATTTGAAAAAGTGGTTACAGAGCTTGGGTTGAACAACGGAATAACCGACTCGAAGAAGAAAGTAGTTTTTCATACATTCAGGCACTCGTATGCCTCTAATTTCTTGAAGGCTGGCGGTTCGCTGTATGCTTTATCAAAGTTGATGGGGCATAGCTCTATTACCGTAACCGAGCGGTACGGACATTTGGTTAATGACGATCTTGTAGCCGCTTCCAAACAAATGGAAGCGCACCGCGCCAGTGAATTGAGCGAAGGTAAGGTTATTCCAATTACAAAAGTTTATGAGGTTTAGGTATGAACGTAGATGAACTGAACGAATGGATCATAGAGTTTGCCCAGAACTGCTTTGACATTGCAGTTTCATGTTCTGAGAAAGGAAAGGTGTTTGCAAAATTTCGGGAAATTGAAAAAAAAGCTGAGAGTTACGACGAAAGGAGCGGCATGGTTTTTCGTGTAGAGGCGTATAACAGATTATTCCCGACTTTTATGGAGCAAGCACGGGAGGCCGGAACACAGAATGAATTGATACAGCTAATGAATGATTTTCCGCAAGATTTAACGCGTGATGAATTAAAAGAGATTGCTGAACTCCTGTCAGAAAAGAAAAAAGGAAAACTGGGACGACCGCAATCTGATGAAGAAAGTAGGCTTTTGAAAGAGCGTTTTGTTATGCAGGTCACATTTGGTCTTTCCGATGAATACAAATTTTTTGCTGACCATATTTTTAAAAGATATTTTGGATACACTGATAGAACAATTCAGAAGATTAAAAACGAGTATCGTAAGCGGATATATGATCTTTACTGCCAAGAGCGAAGCAATGAAAATATTGAAAAGATTTGCCGAGACGAAGTAATCTCATATGAAAACGCTATTGATGTTATAAAACATGTAGAGGAAGGGTTTAAATAATGATGCGAAATTAAATATTCTTTAATTTCGTTCCCAGTCTTTATCCCCTCACTATAGTAAAATGCGCTTCATATTGGTTAAACTTTTAAACCATGGAGCGTATTCATGCCTGAGAGCAATCTCACCCCACCTGTTTCGGACGTTCTGTCTGAACGCAATCCATTTATAGACGTTCTGTCTAAAGACTTGCCTTCACTTCTTTGGAGGCACAAGTGGAACCAGTACCGTGATCAATTCGGCCTGCCATACAGTCGTGGCACAATGCAAAACTTTGACAGCGAGAAGACTGGCCCGAAGCTCGGGCGCGTTGGTAATCAGGTATTTTATTTAAGAGAAGATTATCTTTTGTGGTTAGCGGCTATCTCCAAATATGGGGAGGTGGCCTAGTGAACATGCATGAAAACATTCTTGATGCCACGCAAGAGATTAGGTTCAGGGTTCAGGCTAGTGAACCCGCAACTCAAATTGTCGAGGAAATTCCTAAATGGGCTGATAGTCGGGGTTTCTCGTTAAGTGAAGATGATGCTTTACGTTTACTGGAATCTGTTTGGGCTGAAAATCCACAGTCAGAAAGCAACGATGTCACAACAGAGTCACCACGACCATTGCGCCGTGAACTGGAACCAGCCGGGAAATTCCCTGTTGACGCTCTCGGCCCGGTCCTCGGCGGGGCGGCTCATGCTCTTCATGAAGGCGTGCAAGCCCCATTGGCAATGTGCGGGGCTTCGGTTTTGGCTATTGCCAGTCTAGCCGCTCAGCCTTTGGCAAATGTAGCTATTGGCGATCGTGTTCATCCTCTGTCGTTGTTTATGGTAACGCTTGGAATCAGTGGCTCAAGAAAAACAACAGTGGATAACAAAGCGTCACCACCAATTTGTGAGTATGAGAACTCGCTGGAAGATGAATACAACCGAGCCTTTCAAAAATATGACGACGACCTAGACGCATATGAATACGCCCGAAATCAAGCCAAGCTGAATAACAAGAAAGGCACACCAGAAGATATTCGGAAGGCAATTCAAGGCCTTGGCTCTCGACCACTCCCACCACTAAAACCATGTGTCATTTGTGAAGAACCAAACTTAGAAGGGCTATACAGGTTGTTTCAGGAAGGCCAAGCCTCAATGGGAATATTTACAAGCGAAGGTGCTCGTATGGTTGGTGGATATGGAATGAAAGCCGAAAACAAATTGGCTCTGGCTGCTGCTCTCTCAAGTTTATGGGATGGCAGCAAGATAAAAAAAGTACGCGGTGGAAGTGGAGCTTCTTCGATTAGAGGGAAACGCCTTTCAATGCACCTCATGCTGCAACCGGGCGTTGCTATGGAGTGGTTGTCGGACCCTCTTTTGCAGGAACAGGGGATTTTTGCTCGATGCCTTATTTCCTTTCCCGAAAGCATGGCAGGAAATCGCTTTCATCAAGAGGCTGATTTAACGTCGGATAGTCGCATGATTGCTTATAATAATACTATTAGCAATCTGCTAAATATTCCAAAATCATACAGGGAAGGCTCTCGAAATGATTTGGAATTGTTTAACTTACATTTAGCTAATGATGCCAAACGGATATGGGTTGATTTCTATAATGATGTTGAGTCTAAATTGGCTGAGGGTGAAGAATTGAGTCGAATTGTCGCTTTTGCGAGTAAGGCGGCTGAACAATCTCTTCGTATAGCTGGGATTCTTGCCCTTGTAGGCGATCCTCATGCCAAGGAAATTGATATTACAGCAATGGGCGGCGGTATCGCCTTAGCAACCTACTATCTTCAAGAAACATTGAGAATTAGCCAAGCGAGCTTGGTTTCATCTGAAATTGAACAGGCTGAATTGCTGCTCGAATGGTTGCACAGTGAATGGGAACCAAAACACGGCTCAGTTATTCCTTTGCCTCTGGCCTATCAGTTCGGACCCAGTTCCATCCGTGAGGCCAAGCCAGCCAGAAACGCCATGAAAATACTTGAAGAGCATGGTTGGTGTCGTTTCCTCAAAAATATAGAATTCGACGGTCAGTCTTACAAAGAGGCGTGGGAGATCGTCCCTCGTGTATAAGTTCGACCTCGAAGGCGCAATTCAACGCGCTAGGGCTGCTAAAGTTGCTAATCCTGCTAATTTTGACGGCAGATTAGCAACATTAGCAGAATTAGCAGGGGAGCAGGTTCAATTTGAAAAATTGTCGGCTGCCGAAGTTGCCTCGATTGAGGCGATGGACCTACGAGCCGCATTTAAGGAATTGCACTCGCTTTTGAATGATCTTCCTGAAACGTCACTGAAAATAGTTGCACTCTCTCCACCGGCTTACTTTCTGGCCGGTCGATACCATGAGAGGGCGTACAGGCTCTTTTTGCGTGCAAATAATGCAATTACACGATCAAATCATAAAAATGGCCGCATGGCGGCAATAGGTACATAATATGAAAGGGTTAAACCTTACTGAACAAATACTTGAAGTGATGAATATGCCCACGGCGCACGATTTCGACTGTCCCATGCTGACTACTCTTCGTCAAAATGCTGAGTTTCGGAAATACTTGGATAGGGGCAAGCCTAATTGTCCGTTTTGGCCCTGTTGTGGGCGGTGTCACCTGCCTTGTTCGCATATCTCCCGCAAGCTGGCACAAGGGGGGCTGTATGGCACCTGTTAAAGCAGACCGAAAACAGGAATCAACCAAGTTTAAGCCCGGTAAGTCTGGCAATCCGGCTGGCAGGCCGAAAGGGTCACGGAATAGAACCACATTGGCCGTACAAGCCCTTTTGGACGGCGAAGCCGAGGCATTGTCACGCGTAGCGATTGAGAAGGCTCTGGGCGGCGATATGACAGCTATTCGGCTCTGTCTGGAACGGGTTTGCCCGGTGCCAAAGGATAGGCCGCTTGAGGGCGGGGCTATTCGTTTGCCGAAGCTGACAGCGGATAATCTGGACAAGGTGAGCGCGGCCATTTTGCGGGCTGTCGCTGCCGGTAGGCTCACGCCACAAGAGGCGCAAAGTCTTTCCGCTCTTTTGGAATCTCACCGAAAAATGGTGGAAACCGTGTCACTCGAAGAGCGGATTTCCATACTAGAAGAGGCCTCGCGGTGAGTTCGTTAAAGTCGCGTTTACATATACTCGAAAAGTCGAGGGCCGCCCAGTGCGGCCCCGGCTTTCTGGCGGTTGTTTGCAAGGATGAAAACGGCGATTATCGCACGATGGACGGCAAGCCCATGACCGCCGAAGAGGTGGCGGGGTTGGGGGCGTGTATTGTTGTCGATTTTATCGGAGTCAGGAATATTCATACCTAACCACAAGGGGAGTGTGATCACTGTACTCTTTCCAGTCTTTGTATTGTCCAATCTTGACGGAATTTAAACGGCCTTTCCAATACTCCCCATGAAAGCAGTAATCTATGTGATATTGCCTTTCTTCCTTTCGATACATGAAAAAAGTATTTTGTGATTCTTTGCCAAACGCTTGATCGTTTTGTTGGTGATAGGCACTTTTGATCCCCATTTCAGAAAATCTACCTACCACTGAGCTAAAATTGGCTTTTTTCTTTCCAGTGTCGAAAACCAAATTCCAATTAAAATCACCAACGATCAATGTATGCTGGTCAATAAACTCTTTGTAGTGATCTATCGAATAATAAACCTGCCCGATATATCTTTGCTCGCGTGGCTTAGAGCAAGGCATTGTCCAGACTGCAAGAATCGAGAATTCAAAATCATTAAATGTGACATTTATAGGCGCAATGTGTCTAAACTGGTCAGTGTATAAACTATCCAGCTCAAGTGAAACGCCATTAAACCCATAGACGGCTAATCCTTTATTAGGATTTTCGCCAATCCAGACTGAATTGGATTCAACGCCCTGAAAATTGATTTTTTCGGGGTGTTCGCTTTCTGGAACGATTAAAATATCTGGAGAAAGTTCTAACACGGCCTTGACTTTCTTTCTCAAGGCCATTTGGCAATTCCATGATATGATATTCAAACCGGCCACTTGAAGAGTCTCTACATAAACTTGTCAAAAAAATTATGATCTATTTCATAGACCGTTTTTCGTTTTAATCCCAATTCGACTTTTTCAAACATTTCAACTAACTTTTCTCCATCGACCAATTCGATTTTGTCAGCTCCATCTCTATTGGCTTCCTTAATTGCCTGCTGACTGAAGGTTGAAGTTGTTATCATAATCCCTTTTTCAGCCCGCCCTAACATCGCATTTCTAAAATCACCAATCTGTGCCCGACTAACAGTATTTCCCTGTTTGTAACGCTTGCACTGGAAAATGACTTTGAGAGAAACGAAAGGGTTGATTTCAAGAGTGCCAAACCCGTCTATCCCTTCATCTCCACCGCGTTTAGTCACTTCGACATTTTCAAAATTTGATTCTCGAAGAAGCTCTTTGCAGACTTTTTCAAATCCTTCAGGAGACAAGGAGCGTAATACGTCTATCAATTCAAGATTAAGCAAATCAGAATCACCACTATCGTCAGGAGGAACTACACTTTCCCCATTATCATTTTGTTTTTGAACGACTTCGGCTTTTTGCTTTCTTTGCCCCTGCTTAATCTTTTGCCATTTTCTTACTATTTTATGAGCCTGCTCTTCAGATAAATGAGCCTTTTTGCCTTCGTCGGTCAATTTCCAAGTGCCGTACTTGGAAGAATCAAGAAGACCTTCCCAAACCAAATATTGTCTTGCCCAAGCGACTTGATTATAGAACTTACTGCCGCCTGATTTTTCATTAACAGCATCAAGGAGTTCGTCGGACAAATTCAGAGTCTTTGCTATTCGATCTGAAATCTCTCTCGGCTTGCCAGAATCTCCCAACTCTCTTAAAGCATTCAACAAAGGGCCAAACCACTGAACAAACTCGGGACGTTTTCTACTCATATTGATTTCGATATTAATTCGCTAATTCAGTTTCTTCGGTTTCATCTGAAACGTTTTCAATCATTAAAGAGCCGCTGTTTTCGATAGCCTCTTCGATGAGTTCCTTTTTAATAGACTGCTTTGGTTTAATTCCCAATTCCTTGAGCATTTCGGCCTGCCTAACAAGACTGCCACGCCCTTTGTATAACTTTCCTCTTGCTTTTTCATAACAATCGTTTGTCTGTTTAATTCTTTCCCCAATTTTCTCAATATCCTCAATAAAGCCCTTAAATTTATCGTATAGCAGGCCGCCACGATCTGCTATCTCTTGGGCGTTTTGGCTCTGTCTCTCTTGGTGCCAAATGTGGGCAACAGTCCTAATGACGAAAAGCAATGTACTCGGGCTAACAATGAGCACGTTTTTATTCCAAGCCTCTTGCCATAGGGCCACTTCGCTTGAAATAGCCAAGGCGAAAGCTGGTTCAATCGGGACAAACATAATCACAAAGTCTGGCGACTTAATCCCGTATAAATCTTGGTAATTTTTAGCTGATAGCCCTTTGATGTGAGTCTTTATAGACTGTAAATGACTTTTGGTTGCTCTAATGCGCTGCTCTTCATCCTTTGACTCTGTAAATTCAAGATAGGCATTTAAGGAAACTTTTGAATCTATGACCAAATGTTTATCGCCGGGGAGATGTATTACGACATCAGGCTGAAGACGGCTTCCGTCATCACGGGTATGGCTCTCCTGAAGCGTGTACTCCTGATCTTTCCGGAGGCCAGACACTTCAAGCACTCTTTCAAGTAAAAATTCTCCCCAATCTCCGCGTGTTTTTGACTGGCCCGTTAATGCACTTGTGAGGTTGTTCGCATCATTAGAAAGTTGCTGATTAAGATTCATAAGCTGCTCGACTTGAGCCTCTAGCCTTGTTCGACCTTCCCCTTCCCGGTGGTAAAAATCCGTAATCAATTTTTGAAAATCAACGATTTTAGTTTTGAATGGGTTAAGGAGTTGGTCCATACTTTCTTGGTTTTTTGCAGTAAAATTCTTTGATTTTTCGTCAAAAATTTCGGAAGCCAAATTCTTGAAACGAAGAGCTAGTTGTTCTTTGGCCTCTTCTAACAAGGCCAACTTCTCTTTACTCTGTTTGCGTTCGCCTTCCAGTTCCGTTGTGGCTGTGGCTAGCTTCGTTTTTAGTTCTTTTGACTCTTGGGCTGTGCCAGCAAGTTCTTGTCTGAGATTGGAAACCTCTTCTCTCATACGCTGGACCTCGGCCTCATGGGCTTTAATCGTTGAAAGTGCTGCCCCTTTTTCTTGGCGTAGGTCTGCTAGCAATGTATTTTGACGGTCAAAATCTGCGTGAACTTGTTTCAATGATTGTTCGACTTCTGCAAGCCTGGCAAGTTGAGTCTCGTAGCGGACTATTTTTCGGAGTTCTTCTTGGAGTTGAATTTGCAATTGCTCAATCTGATTTTTCCCTTCAGCAATTAGATTATTCAACTGCTCATTTTTTTCTCGTTCCGAAGCAAGCCATTTTTTAAAAATCAGGCTAGTTGCCAGAATTCCCAAGAAAATCCCTGCTACGCTACAACTCGCCAGTATTAACTCATATTGCACGGTGAAAACCCTTTTTTAAAAGTATGAGTGTGTTTTCATGCGTTATTATATGATCATTAATATTATGGCAATGATGGCATGAGAAATGGCGTTCCATTCAGTCTTGTGGCGGGGGCTAAATGGAGTGTGTCGGGTGGACTCGATAGTAAAAAAAACTTGTACTATCCTTGTACAAAAAACTAAAAATATAAAATGACCTCAAGCAACTACTTGAAGTCATTTTATTTTCTTGGTGGAGACGAAGAGATTTGAACTCTCGACCCCTGCCTTGCGAAGGCAGTGCTCTCCCAGCTGAGCTACGTCCCCATTGAGGATTCGCTTTGTACTTCTTTTCGTTACGGAGGACAAGGGGTTTTTGTTGCAGGTGGCGACCTTGCCTTCTCTGCCGAGCCTGTCGGCGAGCTTTTAGTCCAGCTCCAATAGTTGCAGCAGTTCGGCAATGCGTTGGCTAAAAGTGTGCTTCATAAGAATAAGTGCTTCCCATGATGCCCGCAGTTCGCGCGTACGACGCGGGTTCTCGTAGAATTCTTCCCGTTTGGTTGCAATGTTTTCCGGTGCGCCGAAGGTTACGGCCCGTGCCATGTCGTCAGGGAAAAGGCTCATGCCAGGAGTATTGTCCGTGAGCAGGAAACCTCCTGCGCACCACACGTCGAAATGTCGTTGGGTTAGCGCTGCTGGGAGTTGCATACTGGTCATGTTCAGGCAGATGAGCGCCTCGCGGTATACGGCGGGAAGTCCGGCGTAATAATCGACAGGAGTCCGGACATCTTCTCCCGGAAGCAGGTTGTTCCAACCTTCGTCTCCGAATACGGTTAATTCCGGGGTGGCCGAAAGGCACATCGTTCGCCATGCCCGGCCGCACTCTTCGGCCGCATGCCCAACGGCCCGGCTTTGATTGCCGGGCCAGAGTTCTGGAAAGTCCATTTGTTCGCACCACCAGTGGAAATCAGGACGTTGCCCCTGCCGCAGCATGCTTTTGGCTTGTTCAAAATGGGTAGCAGGCAGTCTTTGGGCCGCATAGTAACGGTCTTTGGCCGGGAATTCCGAGCGGCCTACAAAGACCATGCGTTCTTCAATGCCTCGGGCGTGTGCCGGTAATCGTCCCGTGCCCCGGAAAAGTGCAGGGCTGGCGGCCAGAGGAAGGTAATGAACGCTTTTCGCCCCCAGTTCGCGCAAGGGGAGCATGTAACTTGAGTCGGTCATGAACAGGGGCATTTCTTTCCAATAGGAAGATTTGAGCCCTGTGAGAATGCTGAACGGGTTGTCTACCAGCCATGTGCAGACGTGGCATTCTGCCTCGCGTAACAGGTTGTAGCCAAGCCCGAACGGGTCCAGCCCCTTGAAATTTATGGAAAGGAAAAGCTCAGGGGTTTCCTGCTCCAAAAGGGGAGGCAGGGATGTGCCTGCAGAACGGACCAGTTCATCAGGGTCAGGAGCATGAACCGAGAATCCCGCCTCTGTGAAGGCCAGATGTAACTCCTTGCCCAGCAGGTCGTTTTCGCCGTGAGGAATCCAAACATTTCTTTTGCGTGGTCCTTTTTTGGTGTGCGCTGAGGAGAGACGAGCCATGAGGGGCATCCAGAAGTTGGGGAAAGCTCGCATGCCAGGGACGTAGCGCAATACCCGCGCCTTGCGCAGCAGGGACGGTGTCACTTGATCCGGGGAAAGGCATTGGTAATTCTCCGGGATTCGCTTCTTCCACTCCGGCCCCATTTGTTTTTTGAACTCATGATGTTCCACATACAGAACAGGGCCGGACGAGGGGAACAGCGATGGCAGGGTTTCCGGCTCCGGGCCGAGACCCATGAACAGGGTTTCCACGCCAAGCCCGTGGCATTCGAACTGTTGCGCTGTTGCGGGTATGGACTGCTTTTTGCCCAGTTCATTTATAATTTGTGTGTGTCGAGGTCGGGTCACTGGTCCAGCCTTGGCTAATGCGTCGGTTTCGGCTACTGTCCGCCCACATCGGCAACGGAGCAGCATCATGAAAAAATATCAGGATCACTATTTCAAGCGGGCCAAAAAGGATAATTTTGCGGCCCGGTCGGTCTACAAGCTTCAGGAGATCGACAAGCGTTTCAAGATATTCCGGCAGGGCCAGACCGTTATTGATCTTGGCGCAGCCCCCGGTTCGTGGACCCAATGGGCCTCAAAGAAGGTCGGTCCCAAGGGGCGTGTGCTCGGCGTGGACCTGCAAGATACGGAGACCGCTTTCGCGGACAACGTCGTTTTTTTGCAGTCGGACGTGTTTTCGGATGCGCCCGAATTGTTGGCGGCCATGGAGCCGTTTGTTCCATTCGATCTCGTTATCAGCGACATGGCACCCAAAACAACAGGAGTCAAGTTCGCGGATCAGGCAAACAGTTTGGAGCTTTGCGAGAAGGCGTTTGAAATAGCGTTGAAGCATTTGAAAAAAGGCGGCCACTTTGTGGTCAAAAATTTTGAAGGGCCGGACACCCGGTCCTATATCGATTCTCTGCGTCCCTATTTTTCGTCCGTCAAGGTCTTCAAGCCCAAAAGCTCTCGTGCCGAGAGCAAAGAGACCTTTATTGTCGGACTTGGCTTTGCGGACGCCAGAGGGTAAAAGACTGATTCCGATTCAATCAGGCAATACATTTTCAGGAGGAATAATGGCCGGACATAGCAAATGGGCAAACATCCAGCATCGCAAGGGTCGTCAGGACGCCAAAAAGGCAAAATTTTTCACCAAGGCGGCAAAAGACATCATTCTTGCTGCCAAGGCTGGAGGCGGTAACCCCGAGGATAACTCCACCCTGCGCCTTGCCATCCAGAAAGCCAAGGCCGTGAACCTGCCCAAGGACAAGATTGAAAACGCCATCAAAAAGGGAACCGGTGAAATCGCAGGCGGCGACATCGCCGAAGTGGTCTACGAAGGTTATGCGCCCGGCGGCGTGGCTGTACTCATCGAAGCCGCCACGGACAACAAGAATCGCACTGTTGCCGAAATTCGTCACACCCTGGGCAAGCATGGCGGGAACATGGGCGAGGCCGGTTCGGTTTCGTGGATGTTCAACAAGAAAGGCGTGCTGACTTTCTCCAAGGAAAAATTTGACGAAGAACAGCTCATGGAAGTGGGGCTGGAAGCCGGTGCAGAGGACATCATCGACGACGGCGACGTTTTCTCCGTGCACTGTGAACCCTCCGACTACATGGCTGTGCAGCAAGCTTTTGATGATGCTGAAATGGCCTACGAAGAGTCCGAGATGTCACAGGTTCCCGAGAATCTGGTTCCTGTGGACAAGGAAAGCGGTTCCAAGGTCTTCAAGCTTATTGACGCCATTGAGGAAAATGAAGACGTACAGAACGTCTATGTCAATGCGGACTTCCCTGACGACCTGCTGGAGGAAATGGCCGAATAGTCGGCCATTTGCGTAAGGGAATACCATGGCGGACAAAGATAACGGCATAGTCGTGCTTGGCCTCGATCCGGGGTCCCGGATCACAGGCTATGGTTTTGTCCGTGAGGTTTCAGGACAGGTTACTCTCATTGCCGAGGGAACCGTTCGTACCCCGGTCAAGAAATCCATGGCGATCCGACTGGGCGTGATTTTTACGGAGCTGGCGAAGCTCATAGAAGAATATGCCCCGGTCGAAGCCGCCATTGAAAACGTCTTTGTGTCCAAGAACGTCATGTCCGCGCTCAAGCTGGGGCAGGCTCGTGGCGCGGCCATGAGCGCATGTTCCAGCCACGGTTTGGATGTTGCCGAGTATGAGCCAACGTACGTGAAAAAGAATCTCGTCGGCGTCGGCAACGCGCCTAAGTCGCAGGTCGCATACATGGTGGCGCATACCTTGGGCGTTCGTAATCCCGGATGGGCCGAGGACGCTTCGGACGCGCTGGCCGTGGCCATTTGCCATCTCAACGAGCGCAGGCTCAGGAAACTCACGGGGAGCTTATGATCGCGTATCTCGAAGGCCGGGTCTTGCAGGTTTCGGACACGGGACTCATTCTGCTTACACCCGGCGGCGTGGGCTATGACATAGCTGCTCCCACTACCGTGCTTTCCAAGCTGCCGGCCTTGGGCAATGAAACACAACTTTATATTCATACCGTTGTGGCCGAAAAGGCGATAGATCTTTACGGATTTGTTTCCTACGAGGATCGTGATGTTTTTCGTACGCTCATTTCCATAGACAAGCTCGGCCCGAAAAAGGCCATGGCCATTCTCTCGCATTTCGATTCCGACCACCTGCGCGAGATTGCTTTTCGGGAAGATGCTTCCGCGTTGGCCACAGTGCCGGGAATCGGTCCCAAGTCCGCACGCCAGATTCTCTGGAATCTCAAGGACAAGGTAGACAAACTTGGCTCAGGCCGTACCATTGCAGCTTCCTCAGGCAAGTCCGAGCAGGTTCGGGGACCGCAGGGCGAGTATTTCGATGCTCTTGCGGGCCTCAAGAACCTGGGGTACTCGGAAGAGGAGGCTCGCCCCTTGTTGAAGGAAATTTACGAACAGGAACCGGATCTTGACGCTGCTGCGGCCATCCGCGTGGCGCTCAAGAAAATAGCGACGGCCCGTACATGAGCAAGTGCACCACGGTTGACGACACCATACGCCCCAAGCGCCTGTCCGATTTTATTGGGCAGAATGCGTTGCGTTCCAATCTGGATGTCTTCATCAAGGCGGCCACGGAGAATGGCCGTCCTCTTGATCACACTCTGTTTTACGGCAACCCCGGCCTCGGCAAAACCACATTGGCCCGTATCATGTCGTCCGAATTGGGCGTGAATCTCGTCTCCACCTCCGGTCCGGTGTTGGAACGTTCAGGCGATTTGGCCGCCATTCTCACCAACCTTGAGGAAGGCGATATTCTTTTTATCGACGAGATTCACCGTATGCCTCCCACCGTGGAGGAGGTTCTGTATCCGGCCATGGAAGATTTTCAGATTGATCTGGTCATTGGTTCCGGACCGGGTGCCCGAACGGTGAAGATTGATCTTGCTCCGTTCACGTTGGTCGGAGCCACCACGCGCATCGGCCTGTTGACCTCTCCCTTGCGGGACCGCTTCGGCTGTGTGTTCCGCATTGATTTTTACACCCCGGATGAGTTGGGGCTGATTGTTCAGCGTGCGGCCCGCATTATGGATGTGGAAATTTCGGAAGCAGGAGCCGTGACCATTGGCAGACGTTCTCGAGGTACACCCCGCATCGCCAACCGCCTGTTACGCCGGGTGCGTGATTATGCCCATGTACAGGGCGACGGTTCCATTGATACGGCCCTGGCCGAGATGGCTCTGGACCGGCTGGATGTGGATCCCTATGGATTGGATTACATGGATCGCAAGATTCTGACCGTGATGGTGGAAAACTATGCGGGCGGTCCGGTGGGAGTCAAGACATTGGCTGCCGCCTGTTCGGAAGAGGTTCGCACCATCGAGGAAATTTACGAACCGTATCTCATCCAGTGCGGTTTTCTCAAGCGCACTCCCCGTGGTCGGGTGGTTACGCCCAAGGCCTACAAGCATCTCAAGATGCGGTTGGACGACGATCAGCATTCCCTTTTGTGAAACGGGGCCGAATAATGGGCCAACAGTCTGCGTTGTTGCAAAAAAACGCGTCGTCTCTGCCTTTTTCTTGCGCCTTGCTCTCCCTCCATTCTCCGGCCTACTGGCCGGGCACAGCAAAAGATTTGGGAGGTTTTCAGGAACCTTTTTCAAAGGGATTCTGAGCCGCCGGAGGTATTCCAGTCTTTTCGCGGAGCGACATTGCGCACCACTGCCTTGAGCAGAATGACCAGCAACCATATCGTCGCTATCGGCAAGAGCATGGTCTGGATGACAAAAAGTGTCACCAATCGGACCAGCGTGTCGCCGGTATCCTGAGCCATGTCCGTTATGCGGTCCACCGCAACCTCTACCCGCTTCCTGAAATCACTCAAGGCATCAATGTATTGCCGGGGATCCAATTTGTCGGTCCACGAACTCTCGGTGTTCGCGCCGGGTTGCTCATCTTTTGTCGGCAGCATGTCTTTTTGCAACGCCTGCATGCCGGACTCTGCCTGCTGTACGGTAAGCATGTCCGCCTTGTAATCCTTGGCCAGAAAATGTCGGTCCAAATGGTCGTATATCAGTACGGAGACCGGAATCATGAGCCGGAGCACAACGGCGGCAACGATAATCTTGAGTGCCAGCAGGCGTGTACTCCTGCCGATATTCCGGCGATTCCACAGGGCGAGCGCATATAGTATCAGTCCCGCGCAAAGCAGTATTTCCACACTGAGCCACGGCGTAATGCGTAGCAGGAATTGCTGAATGCCCACGGACGTCATGGATGCCAGAAATATCCATGATGCACGTTCCACCATATCGTTAATCGGATCGAGTACCTGTCCGGCCGCAAGGTTGAGGCCGATGCCCATGGGCTGCAGCTGTATTGAGGATTCCTGCACCAGCGATATTGCCGCGTTCAGTCCCTTGGCGGCGGCAAAGGCGGCCGAAGCTTTGAGGAGTGTTTCGTTCAGGTATTGTTTTGCGCGTGTATCAATAGGCATGGATCTTCCAGCAAGACCCGGAAACAGGTGGATGCCTCCTGCCAGCGCCAGAAGAACAAGGCAGATTATTGCTCGGCGCAGAGATTCGTTTCGTTTGGGTATGGTGAACATGATTCTGTTGTACGCAGACATGGGAAGCGGCACAAGGCCCGGAAGGACGTTACGATTGTGTTACTCTTTCCGGGGAGTTCGGGACCAACTTGAATGCCACGTCGATTTGTGTTTAACTCGCGCTTCACTTTGGGAGAGTGAGTCATATGGTAAAAGGGCTGTCGGACTCCGGAGTTCTTTTTCAGGCGATTGCCAAGGGATCGGAAGCTCTTGCCCATGGTTCGGGCTGGCCGGAAAACGTGGAGGCGTTACTGGCCGAGTTGGGCATGGCCACGGGAATAAACCGTGTCTGGATTCTTCAGAATGTAGAGGTCAATGAAGATTCATTGGTCCATGACTACGTAGCCGAATGGGTATCTTCACCCGGTTACTCGTTGAAGGATAAGACTTCGCTACGCATGTTCCGGGTAGACGCCGGGAATTGGGAATACTGGAACCTCATAGAAAGCCGCAAGCGGGGCGAACATCAGAGCATAATCGTCGGAGATATGCCGGAATGTTGGCTGCGCTCTTTTTTGCAGGGACAGGATGTCAAATCTTTTCTGACGGTTCCCATTATCGTGGACGGCGAATGGTGGGGTGTTCTCGGCTTCAACGACTGTGAACGCGAATACCGTTGGTCTGACGATGAAATAGCTATTCTACGCACTGCCGTGTGCCCCCTTTCCAACGCCATATTGCGCAGCAGGCTGCATGCCCATGCCCGTCAGTTTGCCATTTTGCAACGCATCACTGACAGTCTTACCTGGGAATACAGTCTGGTCAGAAATCGTATCTGGCTGGGAGGACATTCCGTGGATACCGGATTTGCCAGTACCGGAAAGAAACGTTCCCCAGTCCGGACATTGTTGCAAATGTTTCACCCCAATGATCGTCGTCCTTTTTTACAGGCCCTTCAAGACTACATCAAAGACGAAAGCGGTACGTTTCGATATGACATTCGCGTTCGTCGCAACAAGGACTGGATATGGACGGAAGTCATTGGAACTCTGGAGCGGGATGAATCCGGAGCGCCGGTGCTGCTTTCGGGTATTGCTCTGGACATCCGGCGCCGGAAGCGGGATGAGATTCTTCTTGCGCAACAGGCCCGGCTGGACCCGTTGACCGGCGTTGCCAACCGGCGGACTTTTGACCGTCTGTTGGAGCATCACATGTTGCGAGCCGAAGAAACCGGTGCGGACCTATCCCTGTTATTCATCGACTTCGATAAATTCAAGCATATCAATGATATATGGGGTCACGGCGTTGGAGACATGGCTCTCAAAAAATTCGTAAACATCTGTTCCGATTGTTTGCGGACAGAGGATGTGCTTGCCCGTATCGGCGGCGAGGAATTCGCCACCATCCTGCCGGGGGCAACCTCGGAGGCAGCCGTTCGTGTGGGCGAACGCATTCGGCTTGCTGTGGAGGAACTGAATCTTTTGCTCGAAGCCGGGGCCATCTCCTTTACCATCAGCATCGGTTGCATCACCAAAACCAAGGCCCATGAGTCTGCGGATGATCTATTGTTGGCAGCAGACAAGGCTCTCTACAGGGCCAAGCGGGGTGGTCGCAACCAACTGGTGAAAGGGGGATGAAGCACGTGATCACGGTGTTGCTTCGCTCCTTGCGCCCCCTCGCGTATGAAGACTACACGTCGGTTCCGCAATTCGCTTGCGCACTTGATTCTTCTTTCTGAGAAATGGAGGGGAGGCTGTCTGAATTTTAAAAGGAAGAAGTCTCGGCGTTATTTTGCTCCCGATGGATATACACATCGGGAGCAAAGGTTTTTACTGCAATTATTCCAAACCGAAAGGTGTGGAGAGATGGGATGCAAGGGCCGTGCTTCTTGCTTGTGGAGGCAAAAGTCCTTCATATCCCGTTTTCGTTAAAGTCGAATCCTGTATTTCTATTGTGGACTTTGCATGAATTCCGCAATCATGCGCGCCGTGTCGTAGATATCCTGTACGGCGATTTGTTCCTTGACGGTGTGGACCTTGTCCATGCCGTTGGAAATATTGATGACATGATATCCCTTGCCGTACAGAATGTTGGCGTCACTGCCGCCACCGCAGGGTACCGCTGCAAAAGGCAGGTCCAGCGCTTCGCAACATTGGCGGGCTTGCTGCAACAGGGGATCTTCTTCGGGAACATCCAGCGCAGGATAGGAAATGTCGTATTTGAAATCGATGGAGCCACCTATTTTTGCGGCGGCTTCTTCGCAGCAACTGTGCATGTGATCCAGTTGCCAGCGCAGCTTGGCGTCGTCCAGAGAGCGGGCTTCCGCAGTGAACGAACAGGTTTCGGCCACAATGTTGGTAACGGTTCCGCCGGAGATGGAGCCGAGGTTGGCAGTGGTTTCCTCATCCACACGCAGCAGGTTCATGCGCGAAATGGCGTCTGCGGCGAGTTGGATGGCGGAAACGCCTTTTTCCGGCTCCATGCCTGCATGGGCGGGCTTGCCGTGGCAGATGATGTTGATGGCAGCCTTGGCCGGGGCCTTGACTGTCACAGTACCGATGGGACCGCCCGAATCCGTCACCACGATGGATTTGACTTCCAGGTCGGCGGGGTCGAGGTTTTTTGCTCCGTGCATGCCGGATTCTTCGGCAATGGTGAATAGCAGATACAGATCGGGATGTTGCAACTTCTCTTCTGTTACATGGAGAGCCGCTTCGAGGATGGCTGCAATCCCGGCTTTGTCATCACCGCCCAGCACGGTTTCCCCCGCAGAGGTAACGATGCCGTCCTTGACCACCGGCTCAATGCCAAGGCAAGGAGGAACGCAGTCCATGTGAGAGGAGAAGGCAATAGGTTCGCCCACGCCGGTTCCGGGGATGCGGACAATTACGTTGCCGGTATCACCGCCGGATTTTTCCCCGGCCTTGTCCACGCGAACTTCCCAGCCCTGCTGTTCTGCAAAATCCACCAGGAATCGGGCCATGGCCGCTTCCTTGAAGGACGGGCTGTCAATTTTTACCATATCGAAAAAGCTGTTCAAGAGTCTTTCGGAATTGAGCATTATTCCTCCAATGTGATTGTTGAAGAAGAAATGCACTAGATTCGGGGATTAATCAATGCCCGAAATAAAAGCGAATTTGCGGAGAAAAGACGAGGTTCGCGGTCAGGCCCCTGTCAGCGTATGCAGGGTGATTTCGGGAATCGTGCCGAGTCTCAGCGGTGGGCCCCAGTACCCCGTCCCCACGTTCACGTAAAGCCGGGTGTTGTCCACAATATGCAGTCCTCGTACATACGGTTGGAAATAGTGGATGACATGGGTCCACGGAAAGAACTGCCCTCCATGGGTGTGACCGGAAAGCTGCAGGTTCACGCCGGTCTTGCGAGCCTCGAATACGGACCGGGGCCGGTGCGCAAGCATGATGGAAGCATGATGTGCCGGTGCGTTGTGCATGGCTTTGGCCGGGCTTGATACGTGCGAGGGTTCCAGACGGCTGGATCCCAGGTCCGAAACACCTGCCATGAGCAGTTTGCCGTTGCCGTGCTTTACAAGCTGGTGCTCGTTGACAAGAGGTTGGAAACCGACTCGCTCCACCTCGCGTAGCCAGGAACGAACGCCGGAATAATATTCATGGTTGCCCGTGCAAAAGAACTTGCCCAGCGGTGCCTTGAGATCTGCAAGTGGAAGCACGTCCGGCCGCAGCCAGGATGTATGGCCGTCAATCAGATCGCCCGTGTGTACAATGATGTCCGGCTTGAGTTCATTGACCTGTTCTACACACCTTGCCAGCCAGTCGCCTTTGATGGTGGGGCCGATGTGCGTGTCCGAAAGTTGCGCGATGGTCAGCCCCTCAAGGTCCGGCGGTAATCCGGCCAGCGGATGTTTGACCTGAACGATTTCCGGCAGCCGGCGCGCTTCGAATACGGAGTAGGCCGTCAGGGGAGCTGCTCCGGCAACGATGAATGCATTGGCCGTATTGATGAGCAGTCTGCGTCGTTCCGCATCATGGCGTTTGAAGAATATCTTGCGCTGGGTCAGATCCTTGGGCTTGCATTTGCGAATCAGCCAGCGGGTGACCAGAAGTCCGTCCTTGAATAACAGGAACATCACGACAAAGGAGATGAAACCAAGCCCTACATAATCGGCCCAGTCGATAACATCCAACAGGGATTGCGGAACTCCCTTGTTGCGGAGCATACGGACCAGCGGCGGTCCTATCAGCATTGCGCCAAGAAGCACCCACGCAACCAGACGTACGCCTGTTTTTTTGGACATGGGCAGGATGACACGCCAGCCGACATAGGCTGTTATGAATACTGATACGGACAGGACAATTACAAGCCACATGCGTGTGATGCTCCGGATACTTTTTTTGCGTATTGTGTCCTAAAAAGCGAATTGACGCAATATGGTGAATGAACATATTGAAAAGATAGAGAAAATTCTATTTTCTAAAGGAGGGGGCTGCAAATAATTCGCCGCCCGTCAATGATAAATTTAAAATACTATGGAACTATTTCCGTGCCGATGCCGGAGCGGGTGAACATCTCCAACAATACGCAGTTTTCCACACGTCCGTCGATAATATGTGCCTTTTCAACGGCCGGGAGCGCTTCGATACAGCATTTGATTTTTGGAATCATGCCGCCTGTTGCGGTCCCGTCCTCAATGACCTGAAGAGCCTCGTCGCGGCTCATGGAGGTGATGAGCTTCCCGTTCTTGTCCAGCAGGCCCGGGACGTCCGTGAGCAGGTGCAGGCGTTTGGCTCCCAGTGCCGAAGCCACTGCCCCTGCGACGGAATCCGCATTGATGTTGTAGGTGTCGCCGTTGTCGTCCACGCCGACCGGCGCAATGACCGGAATGAAACCGGATTGTTCCATGGTACGGATAACATCCACGTCCACTTCCGCCACTTCGCCGACCTTGCCCAGATCAATGATCTCCGGGGGCGTATCGGCTTTTTTGATGGAAAGCTTCTTGGGTTCGGCCTTGATGAGCATGCCGTCCTTGCCGGAGAGTCCCACGGCCTTGCCCCCATTCATGTTGATGAGGTTGACGATCTGTTTGTTGACCTTGCCCACCAGAACCATTTCCACCACATCCATGGTGGCGTCGTCCGTGACCCTGTAGCCCTCCCGGAATTCGGAAGGGATGTTCAGAGCTTTGAGCATCTGACCAATTTGCGGGCCGCCCCCGTGCACGATGACGGGATTGACGCCGATGTACTTGAGCAGGATCACGTTCAGCGCGAAGGCCTTTTTCAGGTCTTCATCGATCATTGCGTTGCCGCCATATTTGATGACAACGGTTTTTTTATAGAATTCGCTGATGTAGGGGAGGGTTTCCATGATACCCCGAGCCTGCATCTGATAGCGTTTCATGTTGCGTTCGGAAGTGGGTTGTTTCTGCATCGTCGTATCGATTCTCCGTTTCGTTTAAGCTGTGCGATAGTTGCCCAACCCCGGCCGTAAGTCAATCTACCCGCAAACATGCATCATGCGGATGACAGAACCTGCCAGTTTCGCTAATCTTGTAGGTGTATTCGAAGAACCGGGAGAGTAATGTGAGCAACTATCGTTTCGATCGTATGGAATTGTCCGGTTCCCTTGGCGATCTGGGGGCCTTGCTGCCGTTGTCCATGGGGTTGGTCATGATCAACGGTCTTGATCCCATTGGCATGTTTGCCAGCGTAGGGCTTTTGTATGTGCTGGGCGGAATCTACTATGGGGTGCCCATTGCCGTGCAGCCTATGAAAGTCGTTTCCGCCTATGCCATTGCCACGGCGGCAACACCGGCCCAGATCGCGGCGTCCGGCTGGCTTTTGGCGGGCATGTTGCTGCTGCTCGGGGTGAGCGGGTTGGTGGACCGGGTGGCCAAGGCCATTCCTACTTGCGTTATCCGGGGCGTTCAGTTGTCCACCGGTGTATTGCTCATGGCCAAGGGCGCGTCTTTTATTGCCGGCACCTCTGCATACCAGCAAGTCCAGGGAGCGGGAGAACCTTTTTTGGCCGTGCAGTCGTTCGGACCGGTTTCCGTGGGGGCGGTCATCGGGATAGTGCTTGGGGCCGCAACACTGTTGCTTCTGGGCAATCGCCGTTTTCCGGCCGGATTGGTCGTTGTTCTGGCCGGGGCCTTTTGCGGCTTGCTGTTGGGTGGCGCTTCCGGGTTGAGCGACGTGCAGCCCGGTTTCTTTCTGCCTCATATGCTTCCGTTCGGCCTGCCAGCCTGGCCGGATTTCTCCTGGGCCTTGCTCGCTCTGGCCCTTCCGCAGATTCCCATGACTCTGGGAAACGCCGTGATTGCCAATAGGGATTTGAGCCACGAATACTTTGGCAGGCGCAGTCACCGGGTAACGGGGCGAGCCTTGTGCGTGAGCATGGGGCTGGCCAACATGTTCGCCGCTTTTATCGGTGGCATGCCGTTATGTCACGGTGCGGGAGGATTGGCCGCCCACTATCGTTTCGGGGCGCGGACGGCCGGGTCCAACCTGATCATCGGAGGCATTTTTCTCGTTCTTGCCTTGGGCCTTGGCGAGGGGATAATCCCCGTTTTGCATGTGTTACCGCTTTCCGCTTTGGGAGTGTTGCTTATCTTTGCAGGAATTCAACTGGGATTGGCCGTCATGGACCTTCAGCAACGTGGTGGCATGTTTGTGGCCTTGGGCATGTGTGGTATTGCCCTCGGATTGAATCTTGCCTGGGCTTTTGTTGCGGGATTGGTTGTGGCTTTTCTGCTGCGAAGCGGAAAAGTTGAAGTGTGACCCCACTTTTCCATTCATGAATGCGTGATTATCATTCCCCGTTTTGTTTGGTCTTGTATTTTCATACCAGACAAGGGGGAGTCCTTTCTGTGAGGGCATTACATCATGTTTTCAGCTGCCTTTTGGCTGGGGCTTTGGGGAGCCTGTTAGCATGCCTTGCCATGCAGTTTGCCTTTGGCGCCGGGCTGATATTGCCGTCCGGTCTTGCCGGGGCGAGTCTTTGCCTTGATTGGGCCGTGCCCCGGATGGTGGTTTGGTCTTTATGGGGATTGTTGTTTTTGCTGCCGGTCTTGTCGAGGCGTCCGGTTTGCAAGGGGCTGCTGTTGAGTCTGGTTCCGAGCATATTCATGTTGCTGGAGGCTGCGCTACTGGCAGGAGGAAACGGGCTGCTGATGCTTGGGTATACTATTCCCGTTGTTCTGGCCTTTAATGTCATATGGGCGCTGTGCGCTACGGGGTGGTTGGCCTTGGACAGGCACCGCTGGTCATGAATTCTATGCCGAAAGACGTTCGCAATGCGTCAGGAATTTTTGCGCTTCAACGAATGAGGGGTTCAGGGCCAGCGCACTTTTCAGGGATTTTATGCAGCCGTCGCGGTCCCCGCGTTCGTAGTGGACACGGGCAAGGTTGAAATAGAGGTTTTCGTCCTTGTCAGTGAATTCGAGCGCTTTGTTGTAATAGCGCAGGGATTCGTCATAAAAACCGTTTTTGCGAAGGCTGATTCCGAATTCGTTGAAGCGTTTGCGTTGTTCCACCACAAAAACTTCATCAATGGAAAGCAGCGTTTCCAGAACATGCTTCAGCTTTTCGAATTCCTTTTTCTCCGCATAGACTTTGCCCAGTCCCATGTTGGCGTCAACATTATGGTCGTCGATCATCAGGGCCTTGATGAACTGTTGTTCAGCTTCATTAAGGTTGCCTTCGGTAAAGGCATTTTCTCCCTTGCGGATTTTGCGTGACAGGGATTCCAATGCCGGGACCGTGTTCATGCGGTAGTAGGCGGGTTCGGGCGTGTAGGTGGTCAGGAACTGCGATTTCTTGACCATGCTCTTGATGCCCGAAGGGACATGGTATTGATTCAGGGGCTGTACTTCAAAATCGTTGGGAGAAAGTATTCTTACATACCAATAGGTGACGTTGTCACGGGTTTGCTTGGTGCCCCCCGTGCCGATATTGGCTTCTTTTTGCATTGAGAATACGCCCAGAATCTGTGGAAATTCCTGCACCGTGCCTCCTCGGACTGTGCCTTCCGGCAGGCTCTCTCACCCCTGCCGTGTTTGAAATGCCTCATGATAGAGGAGAGGCTCGGTGTAGCGCAACAGGAATAATTCTTTTTTTTATATGAACGCTTTAGAAAACAGGAAATGTGGGGCTAGAGGGATACCAGGCGGTACACGAAGCGTTCGTAACATCCGCATACGGTGCGGGCAGCTTCGCAGGATACACCCCATTCCCGCAGGCGACAGTATATGTGCAGCGGATTGAAGTGGTGTTGGATTTGTGACCTGATGTAACGCATGGTGTTTACCTTCCCTTTGCTTTCTTATCGGTCGGGATGTGACATGACTATAGTCCTGCCCGAACAACGAATACAATACCGGTTTGTTTGTCGGGACCGGTGTTCAGGCATGACGGAAAAACAGTCTTGCCGAGAGGGGGGGCTTACTCAACGCCGACAATGGCCAGCAGGAATATGGTCGCTGCACAGAGAAGGCCTGCGATGAATACGGCTTCCATGCCTTTCCATGCGTATATTCCGCCCATGATAACCGGAGCTGCCGTTTGGGAAAGCCGGAGTATCATGCCGTTTGCGGCCATGAAGGCGCCTCGTTGTTCCATGGGGGCAAGCGAGGTGAGCATGGTCATGACCGTGGGAATATTCAGGCCTTGTGCTATGCCGAAGCAGGAGACGGGCAGGATGGTCAGCCAGAATCCTGGCATGTGAGGGGTGCCTAGCATACAGAGGGCGTAGAAGAATGCGCCGCTGGCCAGCAAAGTCTTGTTGCCGAGGGTTTCCGAAAGCCGTCCGAGTCGAAACGCGGCCAATGCCGTGGCAAAGGAAGATATTAGAAAGACCGAACCTATTGTGGCGGGAGAGGAATGGAAACGCTGTTTCAGGAACAGCGGCAGGTATGTCACAATGGGACCGTATAGAATCACGAATGTCAGGAATGTGGTCGCGAAAAGTACAAGCGCCCGTTTGGTGACCATTTGCCGCAAGGTTTCGCGCATGTAGGCTCCGAATCCACCATTGTTGCGAGGTTCCGGAGTGTGCATGCCGTTCATGATGGCAAGCCCGAGAGGGATGGCCAGCAACGGCAACAAAAAGGGCCAGTTCCAGCCCAGCATTGCCAGCCCACCGCCGATGGCCGGAAAAATGGCTGTTCCCAGAGCCAGAACACTGGCGTTATAGCCCATGGCCGTGCTGCGCTCCCGGCCGGAATACAGATCGCCGATCAGTGTGCCGTACAATACGCCCAACGGCGCGGCTCCTGTTCCCTGAACAAATCGCAGGATAAGCAAGGTTTGAATGTCCCGGGCAAAGAAGCAACTGAATCCTGCAATGCCGAAAAGAAAAAGTGACGGGACAAGGATTTTCTTACGGCCGGTACGGTCTGCCAGAATCCCGACCAACGGGGAAAACAGTACCCCGGGCAGCGTGAACGTGGCCACGACCATGCCGATGGTGGCCGGAGTCATGTGCAAGCCGTGCATGATGTCGGGAAGGGCGGGGATGATACTGGAAACGCCCAGGATGGCCATGAGCGTGACCCCGAAAACGAACTGGAGATTCTTGTGCAGATAGAGCTTGGACAATGGTGTTCCGCCTGTTGTTGCGTTGGGGGGGACCATACGCCACTTCCGGTCGAAAGCAAAGGCCGGGCGGGTGAATCAGGCGCTTTTGCGTTCGTTCATGGAGCTGGGGAAGAGGCAATCTTCCATAATGGTTTCACCCTCCATGTCCACTGCGCGGAATTGGCCGTTTTCATACATTCCGTATCCTGCTACCGAGCCGTCCTTGGGCAGGCAGGGGCAGCCGGGGTTCCAGATGTGAATACCATTTTCCATCCGCGCGGAAGGATAGTGTACGTGTCCATAGGCAAATACGTCTCCGGGAACCAACGGGGGAAGCGACTCGGGATTCCACAGATGGCCGTGTGTCAGGAAAATGCGTTTCCCCTCCACTACCAGCCATGCGAAGTCGCTACGCATGGGGAATTCCAGCAGGGTTTGGTCTACTTCTCCATCGCAGTTGCCGCGCACGGCCACAATGCGATGCTTCCACTGGTTGAGCATTTGTGCTGTCGATTTGGGATCGTACCCCTCGGTCATGGGGTTGCGTGGGCCGTGATACAGGATGTCGCCGAGAAGGGCGATCATGTCCACATGGTGTTTTTCGGCAACGTCAAGCAGTTGGCGGGTGCGGGGGGCTGAACCGTGCAGGTCGCCCATGAACAGTATTTTCATGGCTGAAAGCTCCGTATATTGGAATAAGTTCCCTGGTGATCGGATCAGATGGCAGCGTCCAAAAGCAGGTTGTCCCGGTGCACGGCTTCCGTATAGTGGACCGGACCGAGTTCCTTTTCGATTTGCGACGTGCGCAATCCCTTGATGCGGGAGAGCTCGTCAGATGAATAGTTGGTCAGACCCACGCCGATCGTCGTATTGTCCGGAGAACAGATGCGCACGAGCGCTCCGCGTTCGAAGCAGCCTTGAATCTGCACTATCCCGGCAGGCAGCAGGCTTTTCCCTTTGGTGGTCAGAGCCTTGGCCGCACCGCTGTCAACGGTGACGGTCCCTGCAGGGTCATCATGATAGGCCATCCAGAATTTTTTGCTGGAAACCGCATGGTCCTCAGGCAGCACAAGCGTTCCCGGGCCTTCTTCGGTAAACGCCTGTTCAATGGAGAAGCGTCCTTTGCCGGAAACGATCAGTGTGGGCACGCCGAGTTGGGCAGCGCGACGGGCTGCGCGCAGCTTGGAATACATACCCCCCGAGCCGGAAGCAGTCTTTCCGTCACACATGGAGTTGATGTCCAGCGCGGCAATGTTTTCGATGCTGCGCAGGCAGCTTGCATCCGAATGTTGGTCCGGGTTTTTGTCGAACACGCCGTCAGCAGAAGTCAGATTTATGTACAGGTCCGCACCGATCAGGCCGACGGTCGTGGCGCCCAGAGTATCGTTGTCTCCGAACTGAAGTTCCTTGACCGAAACAGTATCGTTTTCATTGATGACCGGAATGACGTTCCACGACAGCAGTTGTTCCAGCGTGTTGCGGGCGTTCAGGAAACGCCCGCGTTCCCGCAATCCGTCACGGGTCAGCAGAATTTGCGCCGTAGCCTTGCCAAACCATCCGAACGCTTCGTCATAGTCGTGCATGAGCCGGCCCTGGCCCAAGGCAGAAGCTGCCTGCCTTGCGGGAAGGTCGCTGATGGCTTCGGCTATGCCACTGCCGAGAGCCTCGGCAATGCGGGTTCTTCCAGCGGCCACTGCCCCGGATGAAACCAATACGATACCTATGCCCTTGTCATGCAAGCGGGCAAGTTGCCCGGCCAGCCGGATAATGGTCTTTCGGTTAATGCCGTCTTTGGAGGTCAGTACGGCGCTGCCTACCTTGACGACAATGCGTCGTGCTTTTTTCAGCAGGCTTGCACGAGTGTCATTACTGTTGCTCATCTTCTTCGGAATCCTGTTGCCGTGAGTCCAATGCGCGAAGCTGCCGCCACATTTCTTCCAGCAGTGCGTCCACGCCCTCTCCGGTGAGAGCCGAGATGAAAAATACCTGTTCACTGCCGCATGCCTGTTTGAGCTGATCCAGCTCTTCAGGCGTGAGGGTGTCGATCTTGTTGATGACGCGAATCTGTTGCTTTTCGGACATTTCCCGATTGAAGCGTTCAAGCTCCTCATTGAGCATGCCGTACCCTTCAATGGGATTTTCCTTGTTCAGGTCTTCGGCTGCAAGGATATGAACCAGAAAGCGGGTCCGTTCAACATGCTTCAGGAAGGTGTGCCCAAGTCCCTGGCCTTCGCTGGCGCCTTCAATAAGGCCCGGAATATCTGCGATAACCATGCGGTGGAAATTTTCATCCTCCACAACGCCAAGGTTGGGGACCAGCGTGGTGAAGGGATAGGCCGCAATTTTGGGGCGTGCGGCGGAAACATTGGAGATGAACGTGGATTTGCCAGCGTTGGGCAGACCGAGAAGTCCTACGTCTGCAAGCACTTTGAGTTCCAGCCGAAGTAGTCTTTCTTCTCCGGATTTGCCTTCCTCGGCATAACGGGGAGTGCGGTTGGTCGAGGATTTGAAATGGATGTTTCCCCGTCCGCCTTCGCCGCCTTTGCAGATGATGAATTCAACGCCGTCTTCCACGAGGTCTGTCAGCAGCTTTTCGTGCCGTTCCCCCTCGTCGTCCTCGGTCACTTCATAAACAAGCGTGCCGACGGGCAGGTCGATATACAGGTCGTCGGCCGCCTTGCCGTATTTGTCCCGCCCCATGCCGGGTTGCCCGTTGCGCGCTTCATAGAGTCTGCGCAGCCGGAAATCATAAAGGGTCAGGAGCCGGTTGGAGGCGCGCATGATAACGTCGCCGCCTTTGCCTCCGTCACCGCCGTCCGGGCCGCCTTTTGGCCGGTTGGCCTCGCGGCGCAAGGAAGCGCAGCCGTTGCCGCCCTTGCCTGAACGGACCGTGATGGTTGCTTCGTCAACGAATCGCATGCATGCCTCCGGCGTTTGCGTGCCCAGATGGAAATTGTTTTTGGGTAATACCCCAGTTGCGCTTCATGGTCCAGAGCGCACGAAAAGGGCAGAAGGCATGTGCCTCCTGCCCTCGAAAAATGTGTCCGGTAAGCCTAGGCTTCGGCCGGGAGCACGTGCACGCGGGTCTTGACCACGCGCTTGCGGGTGTACTTTTCGTACTTGACCACGCCGTCCACCAGAGCGAACAGGGTGTAGTCCTTGCCCATGCCCACGCCGTCACCGGGATGAACCTTGGTGCCGAGCTGACGGACAAGAATGTTGCCTGCTGCGACGGACTGACCGCCGAAGCATTTGATGCCACGCCGTTGTCCGGCGCTATCGCGACCGTTTCTGGAACTACCAGCAGCTTTTTTATGAGCCATGATATCCTCCCCTCACGCGCTAGGCGGTGATGGATTTGACTTTCAGTTGAGTGTAGTCGTGGCGGTGTCCCTGCGTCTTGCGGGCATCCTTTTTGGGCAGTTTGTGAAAGACGATGACTTTCTTGCCGCGGATGTGTCCGAGCACTTCGCATTCGACCTTGGCTCCGTCAACATAAGGAGCGCCGATCTTGGTGTCGCCCTTGGCGTCCACCAGCAGGACTTTGTCGAGAGCCAGCGTGTCGCCAGCTTCGGCCTTCATGAGATCTACATTAAATTCAAGGCCTTCTTCAACGCGGTACTGTTTTCCGCCAGCCTCGATGATTGCAAACATATAAATAACCTCCGTTCGTAAGAGGTGGCAAGCTAGCCGCAATCGGTATATTTAGTCAAGCCTCTTGGCCAAGTTTTTCGTGTTTTTTTATTGAACAGAAGTGCGTTGCAGCGTCGACGTTTCTTCATTACCGTTCGCCGGATACTGCAAAAGGGGTATTAGATGAAAAAAGTTTTTCCCTGTGTCCTACTACTCAGCCTGATTCTGCTGCTTTTCCCGGGGTGCAAGAAACGATATGTCGGTGAAATGGTATCCAAAGATATTGGGTACAGGTTCTATCCACCAAAAAGCTCGAAAAGAATTTATTTTCTTCCTTCGATGGTTGTCGATTACACCCTGGAAGAACTGGAAGGAACTGACAAATACCGTTTTGAAGGGACTGCGAGAATGCTTGATCGTGGGGCTTCCGCAACACGTATCGCTTCCACCGAATTTCGCCTCCTACTGATCAAAGATAATACCATCGTCGACAACGTCCTCCTCCACTCTCGCGGGGTTGAAGCGTCAAAGCCCATGGATCTCTACAAGGAGTTCGAACTGCCCGGCGGCTTTGATCGGTTCGGTATTGACTGGTATGTTCGCTATTATGAGTAGTTAGACTCAATATTATCTATTTCTCCGCAACACTTAAAACCAGAACAGCAACCGCCGAAGCCCCTGCCCTGTGCAGGGTCTTCGCGCATTCTTCCAATGTAGCTCCTGTCGTGAGCACGTCGTCTACCAGCAGAACGGATTTGCCCTGCACCTCTTCGTCAGCCTTGAAAGCTCCCCGGATATTCTTGCGTCGCTCTTCGGCTTCCAGCTGTGTTTGGGGAATGGTGTTGCGCGTTCGCAGAAGAGCCTTTGTGCTCAATGGAATATGATGTCGTTTGGTAATCCCCCGGCTCAGTTCCAGGCTTTGATTGTAGCCGCGCCAGACGAGTCGCCTGCGGTGGAGCGGAACCGGGACGATAAGTTCGGGCTGAGGGGCGTCCATACGGGAAAAAGCCTGTTCGGTCATGTCTCGCAACAGAGCCGTGAGATGCAGGCCCTGGCGGAACTTGAAAGTCAGCACCAGTTCGCGAAGCAGTCCTTCGTGTGCGCCGTGGAAACCAAGCGCGTTCCATGGAGGTGGTATGGAGCGGCACGAAGCACATAGATGTGGCGTGTCGTCATCTTCTCCGAAATGTCTGCCGCAACGAGGACAGTAGCCTCCGGTACGCGGCTTCAATTCTTGGCGACATTCAGGACAGAGAGGGCCTTCATGACAGAGAGTGCCGCAGACAACGCATCGGGTTGCTTTCAAATCGATACGCTGTGCCAACCTTCTGAGTGTCAGCAGGCCCGGAAAATTCATCCGACGCTCTGAAGCCAGGCTTTTGTGGCCATCTCGCGAATTGCCCGCGCCTGATCTCCCTGTTCATTGAGATCCCCCGGCGTGTCGACTCCGCGCATGCATAAGGATTCGGCGGATCGAATGTTGAAATTCCACAAAAAGTATTTGAGGCTCAGTTGTGCCCCCTCAAACAGGCGTTCCCCGGTCGGTCGGCCAGCCACAAGCACATTGTGGGCTGTGCGTTGAGGCAGGTCCGCAACCCATGGTTCCTTGTCCATGCGAGCCTTCCAGAATTGTTGCCCCCGATCCATCCATGTCTTGAGCCGTGAAGGCAGATGGTAGAAATAGATGGGGGAGGCAAAGAATACCAGCCGTGCGGAAAAGAGCGGTTCGAAAAGGGCGGCTGCGTCATCTTTGGTGCCGAGTATGCAACGATCCTGCAGTCTTCCATCCGTGTTGCCGTCACAATGGCCGCAGGCAAGGCAGTGTCGCACCGTGTGTTCGCGTACCGTCATGATCCGGGCTGTGCCTCCGGCGTCGACCACTCCCTGTTCCAGAATTCGGGCCGCAGCGTCGGAATTGCCCTTGCGGTGGCTACAGGCATAGATGACTGCCGTATCGTGCATGATCGCGCTCCTTACTTGTCGTACACCGGCTCCTTGCGCCGGAAGGTGAAAAGCAGGTCCGGTCCCTGTTCCCGGCTTTCTATGGTCCAGTCCGGGTGCATGTCCATGGCGTAACGCACGGAATCCGCAGAGCCCGGCGATGCCAGGATTTCGACCGTGTCAGTCTTCGCAAAACGGAGGTACCAACTTACCTCCATGCTCACACCTCAACATTTGCCGCGGATGTCGGCCCTCATTGGCTCGGTCATTTTGTCTCCGTGCGGAATTCCGAAAAGAACGGGTTGTGGTTGCGCTCGTCGTCCACGGTTGTGTCCGGTCCGTGGCCGGGGAAAAGTCTGGTTGCTCCGGGCAGGGTGAAGATGTGGTCGGCAACGGATTTTTTGAGCACTTCGAGGCTGCCGCCCGGAAAGTCCGTCCTGCCGATGGAGCGGTAGAATATGAGGTCGCCCACAAAACACATTTCGGCGTCCGGAAAGTGGAAGGACAGGCTGCCTTGGGAATGGCCTGGAGTGTGGAACGCCACACAGTGCATTCCGGCAAATTCGTGTTCGCCCGCTGCTATTTCCTGCATTTCGAAGGTTTCCACCAAGGGAAGACCCATCATGCCGCCTTGGCCCAGTTCGGTTGCAAGCAGCGGTTTGTCATCGGCACAGGCCAATATTGGGGCACCGGTGGCACGGGCGAGAGCCGCATTGCCGTAAATGTGATCAAAATGCAGGTGCGTATTCAGGATGTGCGTTATCTCAAGGCCGTTTTCTTCAAGATATTGTAATATCTGGGCAGGGTCGCCCCCCGGGTCCATCACCACGGCTTTTCCTTCGGAAGAAAGGATGTAGCAATTTGTTTCCAATGGTCCCAGGGGCATTGTCCGTATCTGCATTAAGACTCCTCCGGCAGCAGTATATTCAGTACTTTGGGGTTGCGCATGTCTGCGGTCAAGACTTTCGCGAACCGGTATGGCCCGAAGTTTGTACTTCTCACCGTTACGGGGCGATTGTTTTTTTCGACCTGCATTTTGCAGCATTTCCTGTTCGATTTCCTGACCAGTGTAGCGTGTCGCCTTTTGCGGGGCAAGGGCAGAGCTGGCAGGATTTGCCATGTTCTGTTCAGCCGTGTCTTGCAACAGCACCTCGAAAACAGCTATGTTACGGCATGGAAACCTGTTTTTTGCCCGGAGGAGATCGTGAAGCCGGAAGATGATGTCCAGCTCGAAGAGCGTTTTCTGCAAATCAGTCCGAACATACTGGAGAGTTTTCCCCGGTTTCGACCGCCCGTGAATCTGCATGTCTGGGACGGAGAACTTGGTTCGGTCCGTTTGCTGGCCGAGGCCGGAAAGCGGCTCAGTGAGAAACGGCAGGAAGATGTTTCCAGCCATTGCCGGGCGGGAAATCTCTATTTGGACCGCAGGGACTACCGCGAATACGCCGTGCACCTGAGCCAGAATCTCGGGCTGGTGCTGGTGGAGCAGGATTTGAATCAGGACGAGGTTGCCGAGATTTTCTATTTGGCCCTGCATCGTATGTTGAGTGTTTTTTTCGAACAGCCCATTGCCGGGCGTTTGCGGGAGTTGCAGCGGGATTTGAGCATATTATGCGAATATATATGGATCGATCCCGGCCGAACCGAATTTTTGCTCAAGACACTGGACAAGCATTACGATGCGGCGACTCATGGCGTGAATTGCACTTTTGTCGGGCTGGGCGTTTTTGCCATGCGGTTCCGTACCCGGTTGGAGCGTACGAACCTCAATCATCTGGCGTTGGGGTTGGCTGTGCATGATATGGGCATGAGCATGGTTCCGGGTTTCATTCGCGACAAGGAAGGCATCCTGCTGCACAAGGACAAAGAATCCGTGCGCAGGCATCCTGATCTGGCCATGGGCATGTTGACCCGGCTCAAGGTAACGGATCGTATCGTCGAACAGTGCGTGATGGAACATCATGAAAGGCTCGATGGCAGCGGCTATCCCAAGGGGGTGCGCGGTGACGCCCTGAGCCTGCCGGGAAGATTATGCGGACTGGCGGATTCATTCAGTGCAGGAATTGCCGAGCGGCCGTATCATTCCGCCGGGGATGCCCTGGAGATTGCCCGCCAGTTGCTGCAACAGGACAGCCGTTACGACAAGGGCATGGCCCGTGCGTTGTTGGAGTTGCTCAAATGCGGATATGCCGGGTGTGGTGTGAAGCCGGCTACCTGATATATTCTTTTCGGCGCATCTCTTCCGGATCGGAAGGAAGCACCATGGCTGTTTTCATGACATGGAAACCGAATCGTTCGTAGAATCCTTCCTTGCCCGGAACGGCCTGCAGATGAACGTTGGGTGTTTCCAACCGTTCCAGCATGGCTCTCATTATACGCGAACCCAAGCCCTTACCCTGGTATTCCGGGAACATGCACAAGTCAAAAATGACGGATTGAACAACATGGTCGGAGATGGCGCGTGCAAGTCCGACGGTTTTGTGGTTGTGCCATGCGAAGCAGACCAGATCGCTGTTTTCAAAAGTGCGGCGGAGCCTGTCCGGTTTGCGGGTTCCCAACGGGGCGCGTTCAAAAATGGTACAGGCGTGTTTCCAGTCGATCCCGTTGCAATCAAATGTCAGTGTAATTTCCGTATCCATGGTGTTTATGCCTGTTTTTCCTGCCACCACGTTTTCATGCGCGCCACTTCCCGATTATCCGCGGTGCGGAGCAACGAGTGCTGCGCGGTTCCGTCCCCCTGTGGCTGGCACATGGATACCAATTCATCCCCGGCATGGCATTCCGCCCGGAATTGTACGTCCGCGCCAATGCACCGTTGTTTGTCCTGCCACCTGACCGGGCAGGACTCCAACAGGAATTCAACCTGCCGGATACTGTTCACATGGCGGTTGACGTCTTCATCACTCTGGCGTGCCAATACCGATGTCCTGAATTCGCCTTCCCGTATGCGTTTGACGGCCCGGGTTTCAAAGTCCAGTGCACGTTTCCGGTCCGGGAGCTGCCCTCTGGAAATGACTTCGCTCGCATCTACGGCCTTGCGGGATTGCATGTCGATAACAGCCCATGCGCTGGTGCCCCGGCCTATGATTTGTCCGTCCAGAGACATTTCATAGTCGCGTGTGGCGGCTGTGCGCCCTGAGTCGGAGGGCCATGTCGTTACGTTGACGGTGTCACCAAAGCCGGGAAGCTGGTCCATGCGCAGGAAAGCTCGTACCAGAACCCAGGCGCATCCCTTGGTGTGCAGGTCGGCATAGCCGAACCCAAGTCGTGCCGCATGCATCGAAGCAATATCCTGAAGCTGGTTGCACAGGGGAGGCAGAGTGGCTTTCCAGTCATGTCCCGTTTCGTAGGAGCGGATTCGGTATGGTTGCGTGAAAATGAGTTCGTTCATGTGATTGTTCCTCAAGGGAGTATGTTTTTCCGATCAGGATTCGGGATTTCAATACACCGGGGGGGCGTGCGGAGCAACCTGATGGATGGATATTTTCTGGCTCAGAACATGGTGCGCAGCATGATGGCGCGTAGACAACCGCTTTTGTGCAGCCTGCGCAGGGTTTGATCGAAATTTTTCAATAACGCTTCGGCTTGCGGATAGTCCTTGCGCAGCCCAAAGTGAAACGTCGGCCCCTTGAGATTGCCGAGGTATTTCCCGGTCAGTCCGTATTGGGACGCTGTTGTCGGGGAAAAATCGTTTATTCCGGGCCGGGCAATGACCATGACGTCATACTGATTCTTGCTCAGAAGCAGAATGGCGTCGTCCATAGTTTTGACCCAGTGGACGTCATGCTTCGGGGCAAGTTGTTCTTTCGGCCAGAGATTGCCATTATGGTCTACAATCCGAAAGGATGCCAAGTCCTCCAGCGTAGTGAGTTTTGCCAGTTCTTGAGCGCGTGGATTTTTCGGGTTGTAGAGAATGCCGATGCGGGTGGTCATTACCGGCTCTTTGGAGAAAACCATGTACTGTCGTCGCTGCGAAGTCGGAACCGTACACAGCGCATCCGCTTTGCCTTCGGCCACCAAAAGCTGCGCTCGCCGCCATGGGTAGCCGTGATGTTGGCTTTTCAGCCCCATTCCTCTGGTGAGGATGGTTCGCATCAGTTCCGGCAACGCACCACGCATTGTACCGTTTTGATCAAAACTGAACGGTGCAGCCTTGAGGGCGTAGTTAACGATCAGGGGCTGCTCCGAAGCCATGGCCGCGCCGGGCAGGATCACAATCAGAAAGAGGATCGCAGCGCGTAACGGCAGCATGGCAATGGATTATCCGAGAAAGTTGCGGATACCGGTGAACATGATTTGTGCCGACAGGGCGGAGAGCACCAGTCCTGTGATCTTCTGGAGCATGGATAATCCCATTTTGCCCACAATGCGCCGGACGGTAGGGCCGAGCAGGAGCAACACTCCCACCGAACAGCCAGCCGCGACCAGAGCCACGCCGCCAAGCAGCTTGGCAGGCGTCGTGTGCAGCTCCGCACCGAGGATCAGCAGGGAACCGATGGTGGCCGGTCCGATGGTGACGGGCATGGCCAGTGGGACCACGGAGATATCACTGTCATCTTCCGGGGTGTCCGGGCCGACCCTGCCGCTGACAAGTTGCACAGCGGAAAGAAACAGCAATGCTCCGGCTCCTATGCGGAAAGCATCCAGCGTGATACCCAACGTGGCGAATATCTGGTTGCCCACCGAATAGAGGATCAACCCGATGATGATTGCGGCCACGGTAGCACGGATGGCGATGCGCCGTTGCTCGGGCAGTTCCATGCCTTTGGTCATGGAAAGAAAGACCGTGAGCACGAAGAACGGCGTGAGCAGGAAGAACAGTTTTATGTAGAGTGTAAAAAATTGCGAAATCATGCGGGCGATCCTTTCAGAAACCCGGCCCGTGTGCAAGCAGGAAGTTGCAGCCTGAGCCAGATAAAAGGGAATTGCCATTTCGTGCCTGTTGCCCCGGCGCGATTCTGCCTGTAGATACATGAACATGCTGAATGAGATACAGTCATATGTAAAACGGACTGCACAGGTGATTGCCCAGGTCGTGGGCATTGACGTGGAGGTTGTTGACGTCCGCATGGTGCGCCTTGCGGGAACCGGAGTCTATGCCTCCGGCGTGGGGAGCAGCATAAGCGAGGAGGGCGAGGTCTACCGGCACGTCATGCGGACCCGCACCCCGCTGATCATGGACAACCCTCGCGAACATCCCTTGTGTATGGGGTGCCCGAACCGGGACGAATGTCGCGAGATTCTTTCCGTTTGCACTCCGATCATCGACGGGGGCGACGTGGCCGGGGTGATCGGGCTGGTCTGCTTTGACGAGCGTGAACGAAAACGCATTCTCGACAATCGCCAAACATATCTTGATTTCATTGAACGCATGGCGGAGATGCTTTCCCTCAAGATAGCGGACCGCCGGGAGCATGCCCGGGCAGAAGAGTTGCTGGACATGATGATGCAGGTTGTGGACGTGAACAATCGTGGCATTGTGGTTTTCGACGCCGGAGGCAGTGTTTCGTTTACCAACCGTCAGGCACGCCGTGAGTTGGATATGCCTGTTGACCCACAGCCGGATGAAACACTGCCGGAGTTGGTGGTGGAGCGCACCGGCGACTATGTTTCCGACCTTGAGGAATTTATCGTCAATGTGCATGGCACACGGCGTACGCTGGTGGGACGGATGCAGGATCTTCCTCCCCGGACGCCCGAATTCGCCCGTGTGCTCGTTTTCGAGACCCTGCCGCGTGTCGCCCGTCGCATGTCGCAGTTTGCGGATGGCGTGGAGCGTACCGGCCTGGATGCCATTCTGGGCCGTTCCCGCAGCATCAAGGCTCTCAAGGAAAAGATTCGGCGAGTGGCCGCATCCACATCCACGGTCCTTGTGACTGGAGAATCCGGTACCGGCAAGGAATTGGTAGCCCGTGCCATTCATGCGTCCAGCGACCGTTGCGAACAACCGTTCATTGCCATCAACTGCGGTGCGTTGCCGGACAACCTGTTGGAAAGCGAGTTGTTCGGGTATACTCGCGGCGCATTTACCGGCGCCAACCCCAAAGGCAAGATCGGCAAGTTCGAGCTGGCTCACGGGGGAGTCATTTTTCTGGACGAGATTGGCACCCTGCCTTTGTATCTTCAAGTCAAACTGTTGCGCGTGTTGCAGGAACGGCAGTTTTGCCGCCTTGGCTCCAACAGGCTTATTCATGTGGATATCCGTGTCATTGCCGCGTCCAACGAGAACCTTGGGGAACTCATCACTCAAGGTCGTTTTCGCGAAGACCTTTTCTACCGCCTGAACGTTATTCCTCTGGAAACGCCTCCTTTGCGAGAACGTCCCGAAGACATGGCCGTACTGGGCGAATTTTTCCTGAATCGTTATTGCGAGCGGTTCGGGAAGCAGCCTGCTCCCCTGCATGATTCCGTGTTGACCGCATTTCGTGAATATTCATGGCCCGGGAATGTACGCGAGTTTGAAAACGCCATTGAATACATGGTCAACATGATGCCGGACGGGGGCTCCGTGCACCCGGGGTTGTTGCCGGGCAAGCTTCTGGACTCTTTGGGCCGGGCTTCTTCAGGCGTTTCGGATGGTAGGGCCTCTGTGAATGGCGGTGCCGGGGCCGTCAATGCGAAGCTGCTTCCGCTCAAGGTTTTGGAACGGCGCGCCGTGTGCGAGGCTCTGGAACATTTCGGTTCGGATACCCGGGGCAAGAAATTGGCCGCGGAGTCCCTGCAAATCGGTATTGCCACGTTGTACCGAAAGATCAAGGAATACGACATCTGATCCTGTTGCCGTATTGATGCATTTATAAGAAAATTATGGTTTCCCTTGCTTGTTAGGGGCCGAAATAATATGTTGCATGCGTTCTGCATCGCAGGACGTGGAGGAGTGAACTATGTCCAAACAGATCATCAGCACGAAAAACGCACCCGGAGCTGTCGGCCCGTATTCACAAGCCGTACGCTACGGTGACATGCTTTTCGTTTCCGGCCAGATTCCGTTGAACCCGGAAACCAAGATCATGCCGGAATCGCCTGCGGAGCAGGCCCGGCAATGCCTGAACAATCTCAAGGCAATTCTTGAAGAAGCCGGTTCCGGGCTGGACAAGGTTATTCGCGCCGGTGTTTTTTTGACCAATCTTGATGATTTTACTGCCGTCAACGAAGTATACGCCACCTTCTTTGACGGAGATTATCCGGCCCGGGCCTGTGTGGAAGTTTCCAGACTGCCTTTGGGAGCCAATGTTGAAATCGAGTGTGTGGCGCACATATAGGCATCCGGGTTCAGAGGGGCGTTAAATAGCCGCCCTTGTTTTCGGCGTGGGCACGCCGAGGCGGGAAATGGGCGGTTAAAGCCATGGCAACCTCCGTTTATCAAAGCATGCGATGGCTACCTCGTGAGTTGGCCCCTCGGCCTATCACCGGAAGCAGATACACAAGGGTCGGGCAATACCCGTGTGTCTGCTTCCGGTTTTTTCATGCCTGTCCTGGCTGTCTTTCGCGCCGGCCTGTGGTAGGTTGAGCAAACTTCACAATCAATAAACAAGCTCTGAGGAGATTGGAGTCGATGAATACTTTTCGCATGAGTCCCGAAGAACAAAAGTCCGTTGTGGATATGGCCGCAGGTCGAATTCCGGCTGATATGCTGGTAACCAACGCCCGTGTGGTGGATGTGTTTTCCCGTCAGGTGGTTGAAGGTTCACTGGCCGTTGGGGGCGGACGCATACTGGGCATGGGAGACTATGAAGCTCGTGAAATAGTGGATGCGGGCGGTTCCTATGTGGTTCCCGGACTTGTGGATGCGCATGTGCACATTGAGTCTTCGTTGGTGGCTCCGCCGGAATTTGCCCGGACTGTCATGCCGCATGGTGTGACGACTGTTGTTGTCGATCCTCACGAAGTTGCCAACGTGCGCGGCCTGGATGGCATTCGCTACATCCTGGACACCTCCCGGGAACTCCCCCTGTGCGTATACGTGATGTTGCCTTCATGTGTTCCCGCCACATCCGGGGAACATTCCGGGGCCGTGCTGCATGCCAAGGATCTCGCTGAACTCATTGATGATCCTTTTGTTGGCGGCCTTGCTGAAGTCATGGATTACCCCGCGACGGTGGGCGGTGATCCCGAAGTGCTGGCCAAGATAGCTCTCGGCCTTTCGCGCGGCAAAGTCGTGGACGGCCATAGTCCCATGCTGGCAGGGCTTGACCTGAACGCCTATGCTGCGGCCGGGGTTACGACCGACCATGAGTGCTCCTCTCTGGAAGAAATGTACGACCGAATCAGCCGGGGCATGTATGTCTTGCTGCGGGAAGGTTCAGCTGCTCGCGATCTGCAATATCTTGTGCCGGGCGTGAACGACGCCAATTGCGGCCGTTGCGTGTTCTGCACGGACGATCGCCAACCCGCGGATCTTATCGCCAACGGCAGCATCGACAACAATATCCGTATAGCCGTCTCCATGGGGCTTGACCCTGTCATGGCCCTGACCATGGCCACGCTCAATGCGGCCCAGTGCTATGGCCTGCGAGACAAGGGCGCGTTAGCTCCGGGGCGCGATGCAGACTTTTTGCTGGTGGACGACCTTGAACATTTTGAGGCCAGAGCCGTATACGCTGCAGGCCGTCTGGTGGCCGAAAAGGGAACCATGCTCGCGGAAATGCCGTTACCGGACAACAGTCCTGTTTTGGATACCGTGAACATTCGCCCTGTGGAGGAAAAAGATCTTGTGCTTGAACTTGAGCACTCCCGGGTCAATGTCATTGGAATCCAGCCGCAAAGTCTGGTGACCAGCGCCCTTGTGCGCGATGTGAACGTGGGAGCGAAAGGTGTGTTCTCCTGTTCGGAGAATCCTGAGCTGCTCAAGCTGGCCGTGGTTGAACGGCATCACGCTACAGGAAACGTTGGCGTGGGGCTCATTGAGAATTACGGTCTCAAGAACGGAGCCGTAGCGACTTCCGTGGCGCATGATTCCCATAATATCGTAGTTTGCGGCGATAATGACAGTGACATGCTTGCGGCCATTCGGGACATCGAGGCCATGGGTGGTGGCATCACTCTTGTGCGCGATGGGGAAGTTGTGGCGCATTTGTCTCTTGCCCTGTGCGGGCTCATGTCTGACCGGGATGCGGCTTATGTTGCGGAACAGTTGGAAAGCATGAATCGCGTTGCTCGCGAAGATTTTTCCGTCAATCCCGAACTTGAGCCGTTCATGACCCTGAGCTTCATGACGCTTCCGGTCATCCCTGAACTCAAGCTTACGGACTCCGGGTTGTTTGACGTGCGTTCCTTCTCGCTTACTTCCGTGTGCGCTTCGTGAGCAGGACATCGGCCGGGACTTCAACGGTTAGCGTGGCCGGCATAGTGCTGGCCGCCGGTCGCTCCTCGCGCATGGGGCGGAACAAGATGCTGCTGTCCGTTGCAGGAAAACCCATGCTCTGTCATGTGCTGGAGGCCGCGTTGCACGGCGGGCTGAGTCCTGTCCTGCTGGTGTTGGGGAATGAAGCCGGTCCGGTTTTGGATGCTGTCCGCGCTCATGGGCTGGAACAGAAAGTTATCGTGGTGGACAATCCCGAATTTGCTTCCGGTCAGTCCACTTCCCTGCGGGTCGGCGTGGACAGTGTGCCGAAAAGTTGTGATGGCGCAATGTTCCTACTGGGTGATCAGCCTTTGGTGCGGGCCCACACCGTCCGACTGCTGGCAAATGCCTTTGCCCGGGAACCGGAACGGTGGGTTGCCCCCATACATGACGGACGGCGGGGCAATCCTGTCGTTGCTCCGTGTGCGTGGTTTAAACGTATCCGGGAATTGCACGGTGATACCGGCCCAAGGGAATATTTGCAGCAAAAAGAAGCGCGTTTGTTGCGCGTTGAGGTGGATGATCCCGGGGTTATTCATGATGTGGACACACCCGAAGAGTATGCCGCTTTGGAGTCTTTGATATAGTGCGGGGCCCGGACGGGCCCCTTTTTTTATCTAGTAAACCAGTTTGTATCGCCCTTCATGGATGGAAGCGATGCACCACAGATCCGGCAGGGTGCCGTCCAGCTTTTTTGCTTCCCGGATGATTTCAACGGCACCTCGTTCAGCATTGGGCAGGTCCAGCTTGTTCAGGAACACGATGCGACGGGCAGATTCCGGGCATCCCTTGAACAGGCCACCGGGCATGACCGCAAGCCGGGCCATGCAGGTAGACGTCACTGTGGTTCCGAGTTCAATTCCTGTCAGCTGTGAAACGATTTCCGGCCGGAAGACCCAACGCTTTTCCAGCGGTTTGCCAAGGGCATCCAGCCCCATGACCGCAATGCAGACATCCGTCTTTTCCGGGATGACCGGCTCGTGTTCGTTCGGAGCTTTGAGGGATTTGCGTGCTGCACCGTCCGCCTCGATGATAACATGGGCGGCAGCCGCTACCCGGGGCAGGTTTTGCGCTGTTTCCGCAGTCACGCCTTCCAGCTTGCTCACGCCGGGCAGATAACGGTAAGCCGCAGTGATGTGCCCGGTTTTATCCAGGCGGCGTTTGAGATCCGTGGAGAATCCATTTTTGCGGATTTCAAGGGAAAGTCCGCCCGTTTCGTTGCGGTGAGGCGGGAAGATCCGGGTCGTGGTCGTGGAAACCACCCGTTTGCCGGATTCGGAAAGTTCCCGGGCCAGCAGAAACATGAGGGAGGTCTTGCCGCCTCCCCCGGTTAGGGCAATGAGTTGTTCTCCGGGATTGATCAGTTCCGAGACATTTTGAATACGCATTGCGTGCTTGTTTTTCCTGTTTCAGTGTTGCCCGAAGAGCGGGCGGATATTCTTGTTGTCGAGCATCCTGGCGCACAGGGCGTTGGCTTCGGCAACCGTTTGTTGCATGTCGATGGTTGTCAGTTTTTTCTCTCGCAAAAGCAGGCGGCCATTGACCATGGTGTGAGTCACGTCACGGCCCGAGGCCGAATAGACCAGCAGGGATGCCGGATCACGGTGAACCGTGGGAGCGGCATGGGGTGTTTCGGGATCAACCACAGTGATGTCAGCCCGCTTGCCCGGCTCGATGCTGCCCAATTCATGTTCCAGTCCCAAGGCTTTGGCCCCATTGATGGTCGCCATTTCCAGCACTGTGGAAGCTGGCAGGGCCGTGGGCGAAAGCAGACGGACCTTCTGTAGCAATGCGGCGTGGCGCATTTCCAAAAACATGTCAAGGTTATTGTTGCAGGGACCGCCGTCGCATCCGAGCGAAACACTGGTCCCGGCTTCAAGCATATCGGTGATTCGTGCCATGCCCGAGGCCAGTTTCATGTTGCATGTGGGGCAATGGACCACGTGCAGGCCAGAGTCGGCAGCGATGTCCAGTTCTTCCTGATCCAGCCAGATGCAGTGGGCCAGTGTGAGATCGGGACCCGTCAGTCCCAACTTGTGCAGGTAGGCGAGGTTGCGCATGCCGCGTTCCTGTTCCACCAGTGCGATTTCTCCCCGGTTCTCCGAAGCATGGGTATGGATCATGACTCCATGATGTCGGGCCATGTCACGCACGCGTGTAAGCAGCTTTTCCGTGCAGGATACGACAAAGCGCGGTGCAAAGGCATAACGGATGCGGCCTTCGGCCGTATCGTGCCAGCGTTTGAGCGTGGCTTCTGATTCACTCAAAGACTGATCCGTATCTTCCATGAGTCCGGCTGGCACGCCTTCTCCATGGTCCATCATGCACTTGCCGATAACTGCCCGGAATCCTGTGTCGCGAACGGTTTCACCAACGGCGTCCGTGTAATTCACCGTTCCCATGTCCAGAATGCACGTGGTGCCGCTCCTGATCAGCTCTGCAATGCCGAGGCGCGCGGAAATGGCGTTGGTTTCGTGAGAATGTTCGGCTTCCAGGGGCCAGATGCGTTTACCCAGCCAGTCCATGAGTTCAAGGTCGTCGGCCAGCCCCCGGAACAGGGTCTGGGTCAAATGCAGGTGTGTCTGGATCAACCCCGGGATGACGATGCGGTTCGTAGCATCCACGATTTCATCAAATTCGGAAGCTGGTGAATCCACGCCGGAAGCAAGGTCTTTGCCGACATTTTCAATACGGCCATCCCGCACCAGAACGTCTGCACCGGTCAGGATATCCCTGTCCGGGTTCATGGTCACCACGGTTCCGTTTTGTATCAATATGCAGCTCATGCATTTTCCTGTTGCTCGTGAAATTGGCTCCGTCCCACGGTTGGAACGGAGCCGGAAGGTGTTGCGATGTTGTTTTTTGTTCTAATGCATGAAGAATTTGGAAGCAAACAGAACGAAGAGCAGATACGCCAAAGGCGGAATGTCCTTGACCTTGCCTGTCAACAGCTTGAGCAGCACGAAGGACAGCATGCCGAATGCGATTCCCTCGGCAATGGAGAAGGTGAACGGCATCATGATGATCGTCAGGAAGGCCGGAATGGATTCAGTGTAGTCGTCCAGATCAATCTTCTTGATGGGGCTCATCATGAACAGGCCCACGATGATCAGGGCCGGAGCCGTGGCAGCACTCGGAACCAGCAGGAACACGGGAGCCACCAGAAGGGCCAGTGCAAAGAACACGGCGGCAGTCAGGGCCGTCAGCCCGGTGCGCCCGCCCTCGGTGACGCCGGCGGCAGATTCCACATAGGTGGTTACCGTGGACGTGCCGAAGATGGCACCCAAGGTGGTGCCGATGGCGTCTGCGAACAATGCCTGCTTGGCCCGGGGAATGGAACCGTCCTCATTGAGCAGCTCTGCCTTGGAACAAACGCCGATAAGTGTGCCCACGGTGTCGAACATGTCCACGAACAGGAACGTCAGCAGCACGATGATCATGTCGTGGGAGAAGATTTTTGAAAAGTCCATCTTGAAGAAGAGCGGGGACATGCTAGGAACCGAGAACAGGCCAGCGGCATCGAAGTGTTGGATATCCGTTACGCCGCAGAAGGCACCAACCACGGTGGCGGCAAGAATACCCAGCAGCAGGGCGCCCTTGACCCGTTTGGTAATGAGTATGCCCGTAATCAGCAATCCAAGCAGACATACCAGCGGTGCAGGGGTCAGTATGTCCCCGAGCGAAACCAGTGTTGCCTTGTTGGCGACGATGACACCGGCGTTTTTGAAGCCGATAAAGGCTATGAACAGCCCGATGCCTGCGGATATGGCATGCTTGATGGACATGGGAACGCAGTTGACGATGGCCTCGCGCAGGTTGGTTGCCGTGAGCAACAGGAAAATGAGCCCTTCGAGGAAAACCGCAGTAAGCGCGAACTCCCACGAATAGCCCATGGTCAGAACCACGGTGAAAGCGAAAAATGCATTGAGTCCCATGCCCGGAGCGAGTGCGAAGGGCAGGTTGGCCGCAAAAGCCATGACCAGCGTAGCCACGCAGGCCGAAAGCGCGGTTGCCGTGAAGACCGCTGCTGCGTCCATGCCTGCGGCAGAAAGGATGTTGGGGTTCACGGCCAGGATATAGGCCATGGTCATGAAGGTGGTTATACCGGCTGTGATTTCCGTTTTGGGAGTCGTGCCGTTCTTTGTCAGTTGGAACTGTTTTTCTAGGAATCCTTGCCCACTCATTGTGCTTCTCCTCTAAAAAATTTCTCCACACCAAGAGGCGGAAAGTGTCATATTTCTTTCCGGTCGGCAATGGCAACTCCGGGCGAGGGGTCGTTTGCCCGAAGTTGCCGGTATATAAGCCTAAGCGTTTTCAGCCGCAGTTTCCATTTCATGTGCCTCTTCTTCCTCGGGGTCGCGGGGAAGAATGAGGTTGGCAAAGATGGCCGTGAATCCGCCGGTGGTGATGGCCGAGGAAAACACGGTTTTTACAAACGGCGGCAGTTGGCTCAGCAGGTCCGGCGCGAAGACCACGCCGAGGCCCGTGCCGAAGGACATGGCCATTATCAGCATGGCACGCCGGGTGATGATCTGCGAAGCGATGATCTTGATGCCCGCAGCGGCAACGGAACCGAACAGGATCAGCGTGGCTCCGCCGAGCACGGGCTTGGGAATAAGCGAGAATACGCCGCCCACGATGGGGAAGATGCCCACCAGCACGAGAATTCCGGCAATGTAGAAGCCCACATAGCGGCTGGCTACACCTGTGAGTTGGATGACGCCATTGTTCTGGCTGAATGTCGTGTTGGGGAAGGTGTTAAACACGGCGGCCAGCGCAGAGTTGAAACCGTCGCCCAGCACGCCGCCTGCAATGGTCTTGATGTATTTTTCACCTTTGACCGGTTGATTGGAGAGCATGGCCGTGGCCGTAAGGTCACCGATGGATTCCACAATGGTGATGATGTACAGGAAGCCCATGAGTACGAATCCGGACCAGTCGAAGCCGAGGCCGTATTTGAAGGGCATGGGCACTGACATTATGCTCAGTTGGGAGACCCGGGAAAAGTCCACCAGTCCCATGAACGCGGCCACCACATAGCCGAGCAACAGGCCGATGGCCACGGAACCGATGCGGATGAAGGGGCGTTTGCTTCTGTTGAGCACGATGATGGTCAGCAGCACGAGCAAACCCAGACCGAGATTCTGGAGGCTGCCGAAGGTGCCGTTTTTCATGGCACCGAAACCGCCGCCAAAGTCGACAATGCCGACCTTAATCAGCGAGAGACCGATCATGGTTACCACGATGCCGCTTACCAGCGGCGGGAACATGCGGCGCAGCAGGGGCAGGAAGCGGCTGCACGTCATCTGAAACACGGACCCGGCCAAAGCCACGCCGCAGATCGTTCCCACGGCGTCTTCCGGGCTGCCTCCCTTGGAAATAACGCCCATGCCGATGGAAATGATGGTGCTTAGGAATGCGAAGCTGGTTCCCTGGATGCTCAACATTCCCGAACCAAGGGGACCGAACTTGCGGGCCTGTATGAATGTGGCAATACCGGACACGAACAGGGCCATGCTGATCATGTAGGCGCTCATCTCCAGCGACATGCTCAAAGCGTGGCTGATGATGATGGGCGGCGTCATGATGCCGATGAACATGGCAAGGAAGTGTTGGAGCGCGGCATAGATGGACGCGCCTACGGGCGGACGGTCCTCAAGGCCGTAAATCAGGTCGAATTTCTGTTCGGGTTGGCTGATGCGAGACATTGTACCTCTCCTCATGCTGGTTTGGGTTTCCGGCGGGCCGCAATAGTCGACCGCACGTCCGGGACCCGGGCCCCCCAGCCCGGATTCGGGGTCTGTATCCTGCCCTGTGCGCGACAGGGCATCCTCGCAAATCCGGCAACCCGTTTGGGAGCCGGACAAAATCCCTCGAAAAAACTTATTCCTCGTTCTGTTTCTTGGCGGCCAATTCAACGGCTCGGACTATGGTTTCATAGCCTGTGCAGCGGCAGAGATTGCCTGCATGGCCTACGCGAATTTCCTCACGGCTGAGTTTCTTGCCTTTGTTGCGTTCAAGAAATGATGTAGTGGTCATAACCAGTCCGGGAGTGCAGAAGCCACATTGGACGGCCCCGGCCTCCACGTATGCCTGCTGGACCGGAGACAGTTTGCCGTGCCTGCATTCGCCTTCCACGGTGCGAACGTTCTTGCCGTCGGCCCATGCGGCCAGGTAAATGCAGGAATCCACGGGAATGTCGTCCACCAGAACCGTGCACGCGCCACATTCCCCAACGCCGCATCCCTGTTTGACGCTGGTAAGTCCCTGCTCTCGCAAGATATCCAGAAGAGAGGAACGCACATCGATATCAAGCGCAAGTTTCCTGTTGTTTACGGTCATGGTGATGGCGCGTTTCATGCGATTTTCTCCCCGATTTTCCAAGCCGCATTGGTGATGACCTTCGCGGCCAGGGTGCGGATGACATGCATCCTGAATTCTTTTGTGGCCCTCCACGATGTGCGGGGCTTCACGTCCTGCTCCACGGTTTGGGCAATGTTGCCGAGCGTGGTTTTGTTCAGCGGTTGTCCCTTGGCCGCGAGTTCGGCTTCGGCGCAACGTATGGGCGTGGGCGCGGACACTGTGTAGGCCAGCCGCAATTCGCTGATTGCGCCGTCCGTCACGTGCAATCCCGCGGCGCAGCCGATGGTGGCGATGTCCATGGCCTCACGCATGGCGTATTTGTAATAGGCCGCGCCCATGTTCAGGTAGTTTTCCGGGCGGATGCGGAAATATTTGAGCAGGTCTCCATGCTTGAGGTTGACTCTTCCGGGACCTGCGTGAAAGCCGATGACCGATTCCGTCCGTTCCCCATCGACGTTCTCGATGACCAGATCCACTTCGTGGACCAGCGCGGCACAGGCGCTGTCCGCGCTGACTGCGCCATTACAGATGTTGCCGCCCATGGTTCCACGGTTGCGGACTTGCGGACCGCCTACCGTGGCCACGGCTTCGCCGATAACCGGCACGAATTTTTGCACCAGCGGATGGTCCATGATTTCGGTGAAGGAAGCCAACGCACCGATGCATACGGAACCGTCGTCTTCTTGCCAGATGCGACGCAACGCATCCAGCGAGTTTATGTCCACAAGGTTTCGATAGTCCTTGTGGCCCTCATGCAAGCGGATGAGCACGTCCGTGCCTCCGGCAATGACCCGGGCGTTTTCGTCTTCGGCCAGAGCTCGCACTGCGTCCTGTACGCTCTCGGCCATATGATATTTTTCAATGGGAAACATGGGGAATCTCCTCAGAGCAGTCCTGCGTCATGAAAATGGGTAAACAACACCTTGGGGGACATGGGCATCCTGTTTACGGCCACGCCCGTGGCGTCGAGGATGGCGTTGCGGATGGCCGGGCCGGGTGAGATGATCGGCGGTTCGCCCAGCGATTTGTTGCCATAGGCTGCCGTGGGTTCCATGGTTTCCACAAATGAGCATCCCAAATCCGGAATATCCACGAATGTGGGTATCTTGTAGTCCAGCAGGTTGTTGTTCAATACGCGTCCGTTGTCCGGATTGACGAGCAACTCCTCAAAGAGTGCCATGCCGACGGCCATGCCCATGCCGCCGTGGACCTGACCTTCGGCGAGCAGGGGGTGGATGATTTGCCCGGCATCGTGCACGTTGAAAATCTGGTGGATGTGTATCTTGCACATGGGCACGTCAACTTCAAGATCCACGAAAGTGCATCCGAACGAAGGTGCGTTGGTGCGGGTCTTGTGCGAGACGTCCGCCGTGAGCTGCCCGCCGCGTTGCTTGTGGTAATAAGCGTCAATGGCCACGTCCGCAAGACTGGCGATAACGCAGTCCGGCTGGTTGGCGGCAACCACGTTATTGTCCACGATATCCAGACTGGCAGTTTCCTTGCCTGTCATCTCCCGGACATATTCGAGAACGGACGTCTTGAGTTCCAGCGCGGCCTTTTTGACGGCAGGAGCCACGACGTACGTCTGGCGCGAGGCATAGGCGCCGGTGTCAAATGGCGATACGTCCGTATCCTGCGTGGTGACGACGTGTACCTTGTCGTAGGAAATTCCCAGTGTATCCGCAGCCATTTGCGCAAAGGCCGTATCCGAACCCTGGCCGATTTCCGTGGCTCCAACCTGCATGTGCACCGAGCCGTCCTGATTGAGTATCAATCGGCAGCCTGCGATTTCCACACACACGGGGTATGTCCCGGAGCCGTAACTGAAACAGGCCACGCCCAATCCGCGCCGTACCGGTCCTTCCTGATTCGCGAACCGGCGTTTTTTCTCGTCCCATTGAATGAGTTCCCGGCCTTTTTCCAGACACTCCACAATGCCGGCACTGCGAATGGGTTTGTTGCTCAGCGGGTTGATATCCATTTTCCGGGCCACGTTTTTGATGCGAAAATCGACGGAGTCCATGCCGATTTTGCGGGCAATGTCTTCCAGCGCGCATTCCAGCCCGAAGATGACCTGTGGCGAACCGTAGGCGCGCATGGCTCCGGCTGCCGGAATATTGCTGTAGTGGGTCAGGGCGGAAAAACGGATCACGCTGCGCGGATACAGATTACAGGACTTGGCCCCTCCCGCAGACGGGATGGAATGGCCGTGGGATGCGTAGGCCCCGGTGTTGGATGTCATTGCCACGTCCACAGCCTTGAGTGTGCCATCCTCATCCGCAGCCGCGCGGCAATCCAGAATGGCGGAGTGGCGTGTGCGTGTGCTGGTCATGCATTCCTCGCGGTCCAGCTCCAGCTTGATGGGACGCCCGTCCAGCCGTGTGGTCAGAAAGGCTACCATGGGTTCAAGCACCACGTCCTGCTTGTTGCCGAAACCGCCGCCAATGTATGGCTTGATCACGCGCACGTTGCCCCAGGGCATGTCGAGAGCCTGCCCGACCACACGGCGGCAGATATGCGGGATTTGTGTGGAAGTGACCACCACAATATGCTCGAAGTCATCCATGTAGGCATAGGCGATGTGGTTTTCCATGTGGCAGTGCTGAACCACGGGCGTGTGGTATTGGCCGGAAATTACGGCGTCCGCACCATCCACTGCCGTGTTGAGATCGCCCCCTGCAATGAATTCATGGGACTTGATGACGTTGCCGTCTGCATGGATGGATGGAGCTTCGTCCGCCAGTGCGCTCGCGGCGTCAACGCAGACCGGAAGTTCATCGTATTCCACAACAACGGCACGGGCCGCTTCCTTGGCGGCCAGTTTGCTGGAGGCCACGACTATGGCTACTTCATCCCCGTGGTAGCGAACGTGTTTGGTGAGCAGCAGCCTGTCGGCCACGTCCACGTGATCCGGGTCCAGGGAGTGGGGGTGCCCGGCTGTGGCAAACAGGGTATCCGGCACGTCCTCAAAGGTGAATACGGCTTCCACGCCATCCATGGACCGGGCTGCGGACGTATCGATGCGACTGACCGTACCATGGGCTATGGTGCTGCGCACATAGGCGGCATGCAACATTCCCGGCATGGTGAAATCATCGGTATATCGGGCCTTGCCCGTGACCTTGGCCACGGCGTCCTTGCGGATCGGGGACGTGCCTACTGTCATGATACGTCTTCCTGTTGTGTGGAATTGTCAGAAGAAGGGCAAAGAAATTTTTTCAGCACGGTTTCCAGCACACCGCCGCCGATGGCGAGCGCCTTATCCGACACGGTGCTGCAGAATTCAGGATTGTCGCGAGGGTCGATGTCGCCGAGTTTGAGGCCAGTGTGCACCGGGGTGTGGGATCGAAGCAAACCGCGCAATACTCCATCTATTTTCGCCTGAACCGGGGTGTCGCCCACGGTGGCGACGGTTTCGCCTTTTTTCACGCGGTGGCCAATGTCCATTTTTGTGATGAATTCTCCGTCGCACGGCGCACGCAGCAGCCGTTCAATGGTCTTGCCGCCTATGTTGCCGGGAATACCCGAATTCGGAGCTGCCGGTCCCTGTCTGATAACCCGCCCCATATTGTGCCCACGTTGGGTCTCAATTACTGCATGGGCGTCTGTACCGGCTTCGAAACCCGGTCCGAGAGCTATGACCAATGGGGCATCCTTGGTGCTGGTTCCCAGTTTGTTGCGTTTGGCGATAAGGGCGTCCACGATAACGTCCGGTTTCAGTTCGGCAAGACAGCTTCCCTCAGGGTCGGCCAATACGGGCAGCTCTCCGGCATTCCAGCAGGTCAGGATGCCGTTTATGGCATCGTCTGTTTTCACCAGTCGGGCTGTCACTCCTTCCACCGTGACTTTTCCGAGCCGGACAGCCTCGGAAAAAGCGGCTTTTCGGCGTACGGTGAGCGGCTCGGGCGTTTCCAGCATGACAATGCGTCGAAAGCCGGCGTTGTGAAGCCGCATGATCACTCCCGAAGCAATGTCTCCGGCGCTGCGGATGGCGAAGATGAGGTTATTCAGTGCTTCCATGTGTTATTTGTCCGGGTCAACCAAGCACGGCTCGGCGCGAACGTCAATGCCGAACAGGGTGATATCGCTGATTGTCACAATGTTCCCATTGCCCGGAGAATTTTTTCCGGGGTAAAAGGCCAGTCCCGAATCCATACGCCCACAGCGTCGTGAATTGCCTCTGCCACTGCGGGAGCGGCTCCGTTGGTAGCGATTTCCGAAATGGATTTTGCACCAAAGGGACCGTGCGGATCGTCCGTAACCACGAATTCGGCGCGGAAGTCTTCCGGTATATCCAGTATGCCCGGTGCGCAGTAACCTTGCATGGACGGATTCATGGGAGTGCCGGTTTCGTCCAGCACCATTTCTTCCCACAGGGCATGGCCCAACGATTTGAGGGCTCCGCCGTAAATTTGTCCGGCGGCCAGTTCCGGGTTCACGGGGGTGCCGCAGTCCTGCAATGCATGGTATTTTTGCAGCCGGACTTCGCCGGTGCGGACGTTGACCGCCACTTGTGCGAAGTGCGCTCCGTACGGGATGGCATGATGCTCTGTCGTGAAGCTGCCGACTCCCGCTATGGGACCGAGGCCTTCCCCGCTTTCTGCTTCATGCGCGATTTCCGCCAGTGTCAGGTTGCGGGAACCTCCCGTGACCACGCCGGGATAATCAAGGCGCAGTTCTTCCGGCACGGTTTTCAAAATATGCGCGGCCCGTTCCAGCACTTTCTTGTTCAGATCACGCGCTGCCAGCATGGCTGCTCCGCCCGAGAAGAACGTACCGCTGGAAGCATAGGCTCCGGTGTCAAAGGGGGTGGCGTCCGTGTCGCCGGAAATTACGGCCACTTTGTCGAGTGGCACCTGCATGGTTTCCGCAGCCATTTTAGCCATGACGGTGTCCAGACCGGTCCCGAGGTCGGCTCCGCCCTGTTGCACAAGCAGGGAACCGTCGGAGCACAGGCATACTCGACCATTGGCCTGATCAAGGCCCGGCAGCCCCGATCCCTGCTGGATAATGGCGAACCCTTTGCCGATGCGAATGTCCGGGTCGTCCGAAGTAACGGGTGAATTCAGTTCAATGCTTTCGGCTCCGCATTTGAGAGCCTCGCCCAAACCGCAACTTTCCACGTCCGCAGCAACGCCTTCGCGTCCCTCGCCGAGAATCCGCATGAGTTCCAGACGGCTGCCTTCCCGTACCCGGTTTTTTTCGATCACATCCATGTGGGACAGGCCCAGTTCACTGGCCAGTTCGGCCATGGCTGTTTGCAACGCAAATGATCCTTGCGGTGCGCCATAGCCCTGATACGCGCCTGTCGGCAGGATGTTCGAATAGAAAACCGTTACGGAAAAAGCCACATTGTCGCATAGGAACAGGGGCAGGGATTTGGAACAGGCATTCATGGGCACGGTCAGGCAGTGGTTACCATACGGGCCGGTGTCCGCCTTGGAGTTCATTTCCACAGCCGTGAGCGTTCCATCGTCCAATGCGCCCAGCTTGACGGATACGGTCATGGGATGCCTGCTGGAGCAGGCCGTAAATTCTTCGGTTCTCGTGTAGTGCGAATAAACCGGGCGGTTGGTTTTGTACGTGGCCCAGGCGCATACGTCTTCCAGCAGGATGTCCTGTTTGGAGCCGTAGCCACCGCCCACACGTTCCTTGATTACCCGCACGCGGTTTTGGGGCATGCCCAGCACTGTGGCCACCAGCCTGCGCACGTGCCACGGCACCTGTGTGCTGGCATGGACCACAACGCGGTTGTTGTCCATATACGAATAAACCACGTGGGTTTCCGGGGGCGTGCAGTATATCTGTCCGGTCTTGTATGTCCGCTCGATGACCACGTCCGCCTGTTCGAACCCTGCGGTCGTGTCGCCCAGTCCTCCCGAAATGGAGGCGGCAATATTCTTGCGCGGGTTCGCTCCGATGGGGAACTGGTAGGTTATGGTGCCATCACGCGGTTCCGCATTTTTGTTGATTTCCTCCAGATCGTCAGGAGCGCCCACCACGTATTGCTGGGGACCGCCATGGACCAATGGTGCACCTTCGCGTTCCGCCTGTTCGATGCTCAGTACCGGTTCCAGTACTTCATATTCAACCTTGAGCAGTTCCAATGCGGCCTTTGCCGCCTCATGCGTTTCAGCCACTACGGCGGCAACGCGGTCGCCAACATGCCTCACCTTGCGGTTGAACATGCGCCGGTCATGGGGAGAAGGCTCGGGGAATCCCTGTCCGGCTTGCGTATAATTGGTCTCCGGGCAGTTTTCATGCGTGATGACCATGTGTACGCCCGGAACGTTTTCCGCCGCGGCGGTATCAATGCTGGTGATGTAGGCATGGGCATGAGGGCTGCGCAACATATGCAGCACCAAAGCTTCCGGGACAACGCGGTCTTCCACGAACGCCTTTTGGCCGCTGGCAAGACTCACGCCGTCCAGACGAGGGCGCGGCGTGCCGACCTCGCGCCACTCCGGGCGGAAGGTGGGCGCAGCGGCAGCATCGGGGTCGTTCTTTCGGGCCTGATACAGGTCCATGGCTTTGAAAAATGGTTCGTATCCGCAGTCGCGGACGAAAAGCCCGGACAAGGCGTCCTGTATCTCCTGCCGATTCGGCTTCGGGATGCGATGGAGCAGGTCATCCAGTAACAGGGCGGCGGCAGGAGTATTGTATCCGTCCTGTACGGCCCCTGATTCCACCAGCGCCTGTTGCAAGTCTGAAAGTTTTCCCGGTTCAGGGCTCAGGGATTCCACGGTACGGACGTTTCGTTCATGCAATTGCGCTACGATAAGACGCTGGGCGGACATGGGCGTATCGTCCACGAGAATGACGTCGTTGCCGATATATCCGGTCCCATCGTCTCCGGAACGCACAGAAGGAACGTGCATGACGTCCTGGAGAAACTTCTGGGCGTTCATTCCCGGTTCAACCGTGACGTTTCGGGCTATTCCGTTGAGCGTGAATTCGATGCGCATGGCAACCTCCTTACCAGCCAATTCCTGAACCTTTTCCAAAAGGCCTGTCACCGGACGCAGTGGGCAAATGCCGCGCCGCACAGGTGACGGAAATATTCATCAGACCCCAACCAATGTCCGGTCAGAGGAACTTCTTCGGACGCCTGTTTTGCGGCCTGTTTCACATCGGCTCCAGATGCCAGCAGCGATTCGGTTTTTGACAGTCTGGTCAGGGATATTCCTGCACCGGAAACCGCAACAACCGGTGCGCCTCCGTCAGCATCGCGCCCCACGGCCATGTTCATGAGCAGAGGACCGCGTTGGGAGCGGTTTTGCCGGAAGAGTTCGCAGGAGCGTGTGGTACGCGAGGGAATGCTAACGGAAAGGATGAGAGCATCGCTGGTGCCGAGCACATATTCTTCCACGCTCATGTCGCCTTGGTCCGCGGTATGGAGCATAGCCTTCAGGGCCATAAGCGCCGCCGCCGTATACGAGTCGTTTCGGCGTGCGGCAATGTCTCCGCCGATGGTGTATTGGTTGCGCATGTGGCGCGAATGAAGAAAACCGGCGGCCCTGCACAGACTGGGCGGCATGTCAGGATGGTCCATGACTGTCTGAAGCGTTGTGCAGACACCCACAAGAATATCATCTCGTCCGGCGGCCACGGAGTCCAGCCCAAGGTCGGCAAGAGACACTGCGCATTCGCAGTTCAGTCCGGAATCCGGGTTGTTGATTTCCGCGCCTCCGGCCATGTATCGTGCCCGGCCCTGATGTTGCCGATACAGTTCCACGGCCTGTTCAATGCTTGCCGGTCGATGAAATTCCCTGATCATGACAGGTTCTCCGGTTGTGTTGTTCAGGACCGGACCGCAAACGGGATGCGGTCTGCCAGCAACGTATGAAGCACCATCATTTTCGATGCGGGTTCAAGGTCCGCTTCGGTGGCTCCGTTCTTGAGTTCTACCTTCCGGGCCGTGAGCGAATCCTTGGCAAATTCCACACGGACCGTATCATCTTCGTAAATGAATATGCTTCCCTTGTCTTCCAGGGTTCGCTGGCCTTGTTCATTTTTGCCTACGAACAGCCCGGAATCAGCAAAATGGTATCCCTGCTCCGCTTCGGCAAAGCTTGTGGCCGAGAGGTGCAGGCGGGGCTTGTCCCTGTATGGCGCGCCACTGGTGGGACAGAATGTGGCGCAGTTGCCGCACTCGTTGCAGTAGTCCGCAATGTTGATCACCTGATAGGCTTGGCGCATGTCAGCCATGCCCAATGTACGCACTTCTATCTGGCCGTCGCACATTTCCACGCGTTGCATGGGGTATTCCATGGGCATGGTAGGAACAGCCATGTTGGCACGGTTGGGGCAGACTGTCGTGCAGATGTTGCACATGAGATCACATTGCAGGCACCGGCTGGCCTCGGCTCGGGCATCCTTTTCGGTCAGGGTGCCCACGAAGAGTTCGAAGTTCATGCGTTCGCAGGCATCCTTTTCCGGCATGGCCGGGCCGAACTGCTTGCGGGCCTGCCTGATGCGCAGGGCGTCGAGGTCCGTGTTGCGAGGTGCCGAGGCTCCCAATCGGGTGCGTTGCTCCTGCCCGGAATCCTTCATGATGCTTTCGGCTGTCCGGCGTCCGTCGCCGATGGCCTTGATGAGCGACGATGCGCCCCGGGCGGCATCACCACCAGCGAAGACGTGCTCCATGTCCGTGCACATGGTTTCCATATCCACGTTCAGACTTCCACCAGGCAGGAAGTCCAGTTCCACTCGTTGGCCGATGGCCACGATAATACTGTCGGTCTTAATGCGGTAATTGGAACCGGGTACGGGCTGTGGGCTGCGGCGGCCGGACTCGTCGGGCTCGCCCAGTTTCATTTGTATCACTTCCAGCGCCGCGACTCGTCCGGCTTTGGTTTCGACGAGTTCGGGCGCGGCCAGTTCGACAATATTTACGCCTTCTTCCATGGCTTCGGTTATTTCGGCGGCATCCGCAGGCATCTGCGCGCGAGTGCGGCGGTACACAATGCTGACCTCGCCGTCTTGCCCCACAAGCCGTTTGGCAGTGCGCGCAGCGTCCATGGCCGAATTGCCTGCGCCGATGACCACAACCTTACTGCCCAGCTTCACGGGCTTGCCCCGGCGAACGTCGCTCAGGAAGCTGAGTTGATCCAACACGCCTTCTGCGTCCGCTCCAGGCACGTCGAGACATGCGCCTGTCTGCGCACCCACGGCAACGTATACGAAATCGTTTTCCCTTGTGAGCTGTTCGAATTTTTGGGCATCTATGGCCTGCCCCGTGTGCAGGGTGGCACCCAGCGAAAGAATGAAATCAATGTCTTTTTGCAGGCTTCCGTCATCCAGACGGAAAGCAGGGATGCCGTCGGCAGCCATACCGCCCGGGAAATCCTTGCTCTCATATATGGACACTTCGAAACCTTCCAACGTCAGAAAATATGCAGCGGACAATCCGGTAGGGCCAGCTCCGATTACGGCCACTTTTTTCCCGTTGGACGAGGCAGGTTGCATTTTCACGGTCCCATGGCATTTTTGGGCTACAAAGCGTTTGACCTCGCGGATGAGCAGAGTGGAATCGTAGTTCATGCGCGTACATTTGAATTGGCACAGATGGTCGCAGACCATGCCTTGCACATGCGGGAACGGATTGGTGGACAAGATGGTGCGGTAGGCTTCCTCGTAATCCCCCCGGACAACGCAATCCAGATAACGCGGGATGTCCTGACCGGCGGAACAGGCCGTAACGCATGGTGCGCCAGCGCAGTCGAATTCCGGCAGTTCCCGCTTTGTCTTGATGGAAGTGTACGGAAACTCTTCCTTGGCGTAACGCCCGGATTCCAGCACACTTTCGGCGTAGGCTTCCAGATTGTTCAGGCGAGCTTTTGCCATGTCCGTGATACCGGCCTTGCCTGTAACCATTTCGTCCAGATTTTTGGCTCCCAGTTCCCGGCAGGCCGTGCGGATGGTTTCCGCGTACTGGGAGAGGCGGCCATACCCGCCGGGCTTGAGCAGGTCGGAACAGACCGTCACCGGCTTCAGTCCGCATGCCAACGTGTCCGCAATGTTCAGGGTGTCCACGCCTGCCGAGAAGGATATGTCCAGTTGCCCGTCGAATTCCTTTTGCAGGCGCGCGGCCAGATTGATGCTGACGGGGTGCAGGGCGCGGCCGGACATGTATACCATGCCTTCATTTTTGGGCAGGTTCTGTTCAACATTGCTGGTCTCCAGCGTATTGGTCAGCTTGAGCCCGAATTGTACGCCTTTGTCGCAAGCGGCTTCGGTCAGGTTGCGGATGATGGATACGCCCTGATCGTATTTCAGGTCATGGCCGAAAGCTTCGTCCGGCACCGTGACTTCAAAGCCGAGGGTATCGTTGAGGATACCCCGCAGCCGATCCGGACCGAGCAGGGTCGGGTTCATCTTGATGGTGGTGTGGTAGCCGCGGTCCTCAATGAAATAGCGTCCGATTTTTTCCACTTCGTCCGGCGGACAGCCGTGCATGGTGGATACCGTAAGGTTATCGGACAGTTTGCCTGGAATGTTCAGTTCGCAAACGGCAGGGTACAGGGTTGCGATACTTTCGATTTTTTGTCCCAGTTCTTCGCTACAGTCCTCCATGCGATTCAGGAAGCGTTGTACACCGGGACTGAGGATACCTTCAAGATTGTATCCCGCACTCATGTTGAATATCCAACCCGGATTTTTCGGGTCATAGTCGCGGCCCAAACGGTGGCTGAGCACGTGCAGCAGGATGTGGGCGTTCAGGTATTCGTCAAAGGATTGGTCCAGCTTGAGTTCCTGCGACCATTCACAGTTGTAGCCTTCATCGGTCATGTCGATGCAGGGCTTGGTCACGTCCAGTTCATCGAGAACCTGAATGGTTTTCAACTCTATGTAACGCGCTCCGCACAGCCAGGCTGCCACAATGTTCTGGGACATCTGCGTATGTGGCCCAGCCGCCACGCCCAGCGGCGTCTCCAGCAACTTGCCATAACGTTGCATGCGGAACGGGTCGGATGCATTCGGGGTCAGGAACAGGCCCACGGGAATCCCCAGTGCTTCGTCTCGGTCAAGGTCGTTCAAAATCCATTGAAGCATATGTTCAAGCGAGGCGCAGTGGAATCTGTCAGTAGTCATGTTCCCTCCGTGATGCGTTGTTATCCTTGAGAATTGCGCGCGTTCAATGTGCGCGGCACATAGTGTCCCATGCCCGGCTGTCCGACAAAGGTGCCGTCCTGTGCGCCGACCATGCCGCGAAGCAGAACTGTGCGTGGCCAGCCTGAAACTTCCATACCTGCAAAGGGCGTGTAGTCTGCGGGGTGCGCCAGTGTTTCCGGCGACAGGATGCGTGTTGCATGGGGATCGAAAATTACGAGGTCCGCGTCCGCGCCGGGGGCGATGTCGCCCTTGAGAGGGGATAGGCCCATGATGCGCGCCGGGGCCGTGCTGACCAGCTCCACAAAACGGTTCATGGTCAGGCGGTTTTTTTGCACGCCTTCGGACCAGAGCAGGGGCAGGCGTGTTTCGGCTCCGGGAATACCGCCGGGGCAGGCGAAAATGTCCCGGCTCCCCCGATCGAGCTTTTGTTGCAGGCTGAAGCAGCAATGGTCTGTGGCTACCGTGTCGATGGTACCGTCCGCCAGTCCTTCCCACAGGGCTTCGCAGTCCTCGCCGGTCCGCAGGGGCGGCGCCATGACATACTGCAAGGCTTCATTGGTGGGGCGTTCATACCGTTCGTCGGTGAGCAGAAGATATTGAGGGCATGTTTCCGCGTATACGGGCAGCCCTTCGGACCTGGCTTTGCGAATATGTTCCAATCCTGCTCTGGTGGAGAGGTGTACAATGTAGAGCGGGGCATTGCCTGCCGCTTTTGCCAGCGTTATGAGGCCTTGAATCGCTTCGGCTTCGCACCAGCCCGGACGGCTTGCCGGATGGGAACGTGGCGACAGTTCCTTTCTGGCGCGCAAGGATTTCGTCAGTTCGGCAATGGCCGCATGATTTTCCGCATGAACGGTAACCAGCCCGTTTTCCCGGCCCATGGACGAGAGCACTGTGGTCAATTGGTCATCGTTCAGCCTGCCATCATAGGTCGTATAGACTTTGACGCTGGGCACGCCGCCATGGGCAAGGGTGGCAAGATCTTCGGGAGTATTACCGTTTACTTGAGAAACAACCCCATGGACGCCGTAATCCGTTACGGCGTTGTGCAGGGCGTTGGTCCGGGCGTCGGCCAGCGGCGTGAACAGGGAACCGTCTTCGGGAAAACCGGGATGCTCCACGATGGTGGTTGTCCCGCCGCACAGGGCAGCCATGGTTCCGTCCCGGAATCCGTCCGAAACTTTGAGTCCGTTTACGGTCAGGTCGAAGTGGGTGTGCACGTCCACGCCACCGGGCAGCACAAAGCATCCTGCGGCATCGATTTGTGTCGCCTTGTCGGTGCTCAAATCCGGTCCGACATGAGTAATGCGACCGTCCTCAACGCGCACATCCGACCGGATGGTTTGCGTGGCCGTGACCACAGTCCCGCCGGAGATGACCAATGCGTTCATACGTTTTTCCCTGCCATTGTAATTCCTAACTCTCTGTCAGTTCTTTCCATAGCCTGAAGCCCTGCTCGTGGGCGTAGGCCAGTATTTCCTGTTCATCCACCAGCGTGGAACGACGGTCTTCCATAATGACGCGGCCTTGTGCGATGACCGTATTCACATGGGCGGATTCCAGCCCGAAGATGAAGTGTCCGAGGAAGTTTTCGTCCGTGACTTCGGTGGGTGAATCGTAATCAAGGATCACGAGGTTATTGGGACCGTCACCGATGCCCTTGAACTGGGCCAGGTACCGATGCACATTGCGGAACCGGCGGTAGACTTCATCATACCCAACGCCTTCGGTGCCAGTACATACGAGATGGTGTGCCTTGGCGCTGCGGAGCATGTCGTTGTGCATGCCGTCCGTGCCGAGCATGATGTTTTCCAGCCAGTCGTAGCCCGTCAGCCCTACATTGTTGTTCTGGTTGGATTCCACGTTGGAAACCACCCATGCCGGAGATTTCGCCACAAGGGACCGTTCCTTGTCCGTGAAATGCACACAGTGACCAAGAATGGTCCTGGGGCTTTCCAGTACGCCGAAGTCATGGAGGCGCTCGGCAACACGCTTGCCATAGGCCGCTTCACAGTGGTTTTCGTCGGCCACGTCCTCGGCCACATGGATATGGATGCCGGTTTCATGCTTTTGCGCAAGGTCCACGGATGCGCTGAGCAGATCGTCGTCCACGGTGAATGATGCGTGCAGGCCGACAAGCCCGTGACGACCCGAGGAAAGATAGGCATCATGTTCCGCAAGACTCTTTTCCGCGATCTCCTGCCCGTCACGATTCGAGGATTCATGGCAGAGCAGGTGACCGATGCCAACCCGTTCAAACGCACGGGCAACGGTTTCCAGACTGCCTTCTACGGCAAAGGGAGACGCGTGGTGGTCGATGCAAAAGGTGACGCCGCGTCGGGCCATTTGCAGGCCCGCAGCCAATGCACTGGCTTCAATCATGTCGCGGTCCAGTCGTTTGTCCACACGCCACCAAACATATTCCAGCACTTCCG